>JAYVTB010000058.1:0-8877 GCA_043774805.1 Cyclobacteriaceae bacterium
AACTGCACCCGATACCCTCAATTCAAAAGGACTGCAAAGGTAGAACAAGAACCAAAGAAAACAAAAGCGTTTCCAAGAAAAATCTCAGAAACGCTTTGCTTTTGATTATCAGCTTGTTAGCTGGTTTGGCCTTGGCTAATGCTTCGGCTAAATTGAATTAGTCAAGGATTTCAGTAACCTGACCAGATCCTACGGTACGGCCACCCTCACGGATAGCGAAACGAAGACCTTTTTCCATTGCAATCTTGTTGATCAACTCAACCTCGATTGACACGTTATCACCAGGCATAACCATTTCAACACCAGCAGGGAGTTTACACTCTCCAGTAACGTCAGTAGTACGGAAGTAGAACTGAGGGCGATATTTGTTGAAGAACGGAGTGTGACGACCACCTTCTTCTTTTGAAAGAACGTAAACCTCAGCTTTGAATTTAGAGTGTGGAGTTACAGAGCCTGGCTTGCAGATTACCATTCCACGGCAGATTTGCTCTTTTTCAATACCACGAAGCAATAGACCTACGTTGTCACCAGCTTCTCCTCTGTCAAGGATTTTGCGGAACATTTCCACACCAGTGATAGTAGAAGTTAAGTTCTCAGCTCCCATTCCAAGGATTTGAACTGGATCGCCAGTTTTGATGATACCACGCTCAATACGACCAGTAGCAACAGTTCCACGACCCGTGATCGAGAACACGTCTTCTACAGGCATCAAGAAATCTTTGTCAATCATACGTACAGGAATTGGAATGTGGTTATCCACAGCGTCCATCAATTCCTCAACTTTTTCAACCCACTTTGCTTCACCATTCAATGCACCAAGAGCAGAACCCCTGATTACAGGCATGGTATCGCCAGGAAAACTATAGTAAGTCATCAATTCACGAACTTCCATTTCAACAAGATCCAACAACTCAGTGTCGTCAACCAAGTCAACTTTATTCATGAATACTACCAGTGCAGGCACACCTACCTGACGAGCCAAAAGAATATGCTCGCGGGTTTGTGGCATCGGGCCATCAGTAGCAGCCACTACCAGGATGGCACCGTCCATCTGGGCAGCACCAGTAACCATGTTTTTCACATAGTCAGCGTGACCAGGACAGTCTACGTGCGCGTAGTGTCTTTTGGTTGTTGAGTACTCAACGTGTGATGTGTTGATTGTAATGCCTCTTTCCTTTTCTTCAGGAGCATTATCAATTGAAGAGAAGTCACGAACTGCAGCAAGTCCTTTTTTAGAAAGTACCTGAGTGATTGCAGCTGTTAGCGTAGTTTTACCGTGGTCAACGTGACCAATAGTACCGATGTTTACGTGCGGTTTGGAGCGGTCGAAATTTTCCTTTGCCATATTAGAATCCTATTTAAAGTTTAAAGTGTATAAATTGTTTTATAAAGTTCCTGCTTAAAATTCTCAGTTAAGAAAACTTTTACACCCTAAACATTTTAAGCCTTTCGGATAGGTATTTGCCATACGGCAAGGCAAAATCGTCAGTCACTTATACAATGGTCGCTACTCATCAGTGATTGTCAATTTTACCTGACTAAATCATTTCAAATTAAATGAGAGTGAATACGTTAACTCACTCTTTAAAATCCAACAACTTTTTGAGCTGTTGATGAGGATTGAACTCACGACCTCTTCCTTACCAAGGAAGTGCTCTACCACTGAGCTACAACAGCTTTAATCCTGTTGTCAGTTGTTAGTCTTCGTTATTCGAACTGCGAACAACGAATAACGATCAACGAACAACGATCAGAGCGGGAGACGAGGCTCGAACTCGCGACCTATAGCTTGGAAGGCTATCGCTCTACCAACTGAGCTACTCCCGCTTTTATTTGTTGATTTGGTGATGACTTTATTTATTGATTCAGAATCAGCAAATAAGTCGATCGACAGATCAACCAATTTTTTGGTGGGGAGAACAGGATTCGAACCTGTGAAGACATAAGTCAACAGATTTACAGTCTGTCCTCGTTGGCCGCTTGAGTATCTCCCCGTACAGTTTCAATCCTTCTAAGAACGTTTTTCCGAACTTTTTCCATCAGTTCGAAACCCTACTCTGAAAAAATAGGAGTGCAAAATTATACGGTTTTTCGGTTTAGACAAACGGGAATCGTGATTTATATAAATAAGAATTGGAATTGATGAGGCATTTCGCCTTACATGATTACTATTTCATGGATAATGTCCTTTCCAAACTCCTTTTGAAACAGCTCTATGATCTCCGTTTTATGAAAGGAAAGTTCACTTTTCATGGAAGGGCTACCGAGCTCTACAAATAATACTTTATTGCGAACAAAGACCTTTTTTGTGCGTTTTGCAACAGGTTTGCCTACCATTCGCTCCCACGAACCAATCAGATTAGCCTCATCAAACTTGGCTTTAATATGGTAGCTGTTAAGCAATTGTTGAATTGCCTGCCCAATGTGCATGGTATTTCCATCATTATTATAAGGAGTCTTGGCCATTGAGTTTCAAGTTACCATTTTCCACTACAAATATTTTTGCCTCAATCCCTGCTTCTTTCAAAATGGAGGAGCTCCGGTCCAATCGGGCATCTGTTATAAATAACTGACCAAACATCCCCTCGGCTACCAATTTCATAAGATGATGTATGCGGCTATCATCGAGCTTATCAAAAATATCGTCAAGAAGCAGGATGGGTTTCAATCCTTTTTTTTCGGCAATAACCTCGAACTCACTTAATTTCAGGCCTATGAGAAACGATTTTTGCTGCCCTTGTGATCCAAATTTTTTTAATTCCCCATCATTCAGAAGAAATAAAAAGTCATCGCGATGAATGCCACAGGTGGTGCGCTGTAATAAAATGTCTCTATGAATGTGATCCTTTAACTGGGTAGCAAAATCTGCCTGATCCAGATCCGATCGATATTCAATATCAATGTTCTCTTCAGATTCCTGTGCTATAAAGCGATAATGCTTCTTGAATTTTGGAATGAACTCTTCCAACAAATTCTTTCTGCTCTGATGAATATAATTGCCTGCAATGCAAATGCGATGATCGTAGCTTCCCAGTAAGTCTGAATCTACCGTTCCTGCCTCTGAAAACTTTCGAAGCAATGAGTTCCGCTGTTTTATCTGGTGATTATAAATGATCAGGTTCTCGAGATAAAAACGATCCAATTGACTGAGCAGCGTATCAAAAAATTTCCGTCTTTGTTCCCCTCCACCCCAAATCAATTCAATATCCTGTGGAGTGATGAGGACAACTGGATATTTTCCTACATGGTCTGAAAACTTCAGATAATCCTGCTCGTCTTCCCGCACAATTTTCTTTTGCCCTTGCTGATAGGTGCAGACAATTTCTTTTAGCCTTCCTTCTACTGAAAACCGGCCTTTGACGAGAAATTGATTTTGCTTAAAGCGAATGTTTTGGGTATCGGAGGGGTTGATGGCACTCTTTGTAAAAGCCAGGTAATGGATGGCATCGAGCAGATTGGTTTTGCCACATCCATTTTTGCCTAAAAAGCAATTGATCTTAGGATCAGGTCTTACTTCTACCTCAGCATAGTTTTTAAAATTATAAAGTCTGAGGTGGTCGAGAAACACAGATTATTGCGATTACTGAAATTTTGGAAAGTACCCTTACACCTATTTGGCGATTGTCAGTGGGTGCCGTATTTTCGCACCTCACATTCGTACCAAAATTAGCAATTATGGCATCCACTACCCAAGCAAAAGGTGCAGCGGCAAAAAAAGAAAAAGCCTCCTACTCCAAGGAGACTTATATGTTCTGGTTTGAAAGCATGCTTTTGATGAGGAAGTTTGAAGAAAAAGCAGGACAGCTTTACGGAATGCAGAAAATCCGCGGCTTTTGTCACCTTTACATAGGTCAGGAAGCTTGCGCGTCCGGAGCAATTTCTGCTTTACGCAGGGGAGATAAATACATTACGGCTTATCGCGATCATGCCCATCCGTTGGCTTTGGGCACGAGTCCGAATGCGATCATGGCCGAGTTATACGGAAAAGAAACTGGCGTATCGAAGGGCAAAGGTGGTTCAATGCACATTTTTGATAAAGCGAATCACTTTTATGGAGGTCATGGTATTGTAGGTGCCCAGATTCCATTAGGTGCCGGAATTGGCTTTGCTGAAAAATATAACAAGACCGGGAATCTTTGTGTTTGCTACATGGGCGATGGTGCTGTGCGCCAGGGAGCTTTTCATGAAGCGCTCAACCTTGCGATGATCTGGAAAATCCCTGTGATTTTTGTGATTGAGAATAATGGATATGCTATGGGAACATCCGTGGCGCGCAGTTCAAACGTGCATGAACTTTATACATTGGGTGAAGCCTATGACATGCCTTCCGAACCTGTGGATGCGATGAATGTTGAAGCGGTGCATGATGCCGTTGCGCGTGCTGCCGACAGGGCTCGTGCTGGTGAAGGTCCAACTTTGCTGGAGTTCCGCACCTACCGTTATAAAGGACATTCAATGTCCGATCCTCAAAAGTACCGCACCAAAGAAGAGGTGGAGCAGTACAAACAACGCGACCCAATCGAACAGGTTCGTAAGACCATCCTGGATAATAAAATTGCTACGGAAGCCGACCTGGAGGCCATTGAGCATAAAATAAACGGACAGGTGGAAGAGAGCGTAAAATTTGCTGAAGAATCAAAATTCCCCGATCCGTCAGAAGCAATGAAGGATATTTATGCCGAACCTGACTATCCTTTCATCATGGATTAAGGTTCGATTTGATTAATAAGACTGAATTCTTAGTTTTGCGTCCCGCTTCTTAATCGGGACTTTTTATTTATACAATCACATGGCAAAGAAGGAAGAAACCAAAGATTTATTAGAAAACGCGGAAGTCATTCAGGAGAAACTGGTGGACGTTGAAACCTGGTTAGAGAAAAACCCAAAAACAGCCATCGGAATCACTGCTGCCATTCTATTAATTGTAGGAGGATTTTTTGGATATCGCTATTATCTGGGGAATCAGGATGGAATTGCTCAAAAAGAGATGTACCAGGCAATCCACTATTTTGAGGCCGATAGTTTAAATCTGGCGTTGAATGGGGACGGAAATAATCTTGGATTTCTTCAAATCATAGAAGACTATGGCATGACCGATGCCGGCAACCTGGCCAATTTTTACACAGGAGCTATTTATATGAAGCAGGCCAAATTCCCTTTGGCAATTTTCCATTTCGAAGACTTTAGTTCATCCGACCTGTTGGTACAGGCCCGCGCCTATAGCTTAATGGGAGATGCTTATATGGAGCAAAAAGATTATGAAAACGCTGCCAAGTATTACAGTAAAGCAGCAGGTTACAAGCCCAATAAAGAATTCACTCCCACTTACTTGATGAAGGCTGGATTGGCTTATGAGAAACTAAATCAAAACCAAAAAGCAATAGATGCTTATCAAACTATTATTGATAAATATTGGGAATCCCCTGAATTTCAATCCGCCAGAAAGTTTAAGGCAAAACTGGAGGCTAATTCGTAATCAATTTTGAAATAACTTTGAAGGGATAGATGTCGTCTATCCCTTTTTTATTTAATGACTATGGCAGGAATACTTACATCCGTTTCAGCGAAAAGTAAAATCGATCTGAGCAAAAAAACATTTGCCATTGTGGTGGCTGAATGGAATGAAGAGATCACAGAACAACTTTACCAGGGGGCCTTTGATTCTTTGTTAAAACTTGGTGCCAAAAAGAAAAACGTCATTCGCAAAAATGTGCCCGGTAGTTTTGAATTGCCTCTGGCTGCACAATGGATGGCTGAAAAAAAAGAGGTTGATGCCGTCATCTGTCTTGGATGCATCATTCAGGGTGAAACGGCTCACTTTGATTACATCTGTCAGGCAGTCGCTTATGGAGTGATGAAAGTAAATCTGAAATCAAACAAGCCCGTTGCCTTTGGTGTGCTCACCACACTCAATAAAAAACAAGCCATGGATCGTGCGGGTGGAAAGTATGGTAATAAAGGAGAAGAAGCTGCACTCACAGTAGTGAAGATGCTGGAGTTGTGATCAACTCTTGAAATCACAATGGTGCTGAATAGCACCTTCCACTATTAAATACTGTGCAGAAATATAGGTTAACATGACAACCAATGAGGCCATTGGCAATGGTTGCATAAACTTGTTAATGGCTAAGACTGAATCAGATGCCATAAAGGCAAGCGCTCCGATAAAAACCAATGCGAAACTCTTTGCTGAAGTAAATCCATAACGAAATAATGCCTGCAACACCATCAGTGTAAGTACCAGGGCATAGATCATCACCGGAATTTTCAATCCGCCCAGGTGAGGAAATAAAATTGTTGCCAATCCTGTTCCTGCCAAAACGATTGGCATTGCGTAACGTAATTTCTGTGTATTCAGCAATCCGCCTGAACTATTAGTGTGTCGCAGTTTTCGATAGCTGATCATATAAAACAAATGACCGATCAAAAAAGCAACCAATCCGAAGATGAAAAATATCTCTGCTCCTTGAAACATCAATAGCACATCTCCTGCCCAGCAGAAGATCAAAGCGCTCAGAAAATAGAAGTTGCGTGTCGAAACTGAAGTTAAAAAATAACCCGTCAACATGGGTAATATCAACGGCTTAGATACAGAATGCAGTAACTGTAAATCAAAAGTCACGGAGACTAATTCACCAACACTGACTAAAACAAATAACAGGAGCCATATTCTCTTCATACTACCATACTTTGCTGACGCTTCGCTAAAAGTAAGTACAAAAATGCGAAGGCTCCCAAACTTGCCGCGGTCATAAATACGATTATGAATCGTGAAGAATCATTGGCATAAAGCAAGCCCGAAATAAACGCTCCAAGACCAATCCCCATCTCCATGAAAATGTAAAGCGAGGCAATACCCCGGCCCTTAAAACGAGTGTCACTCAAATCTGTGGCCCAGGCCAGTAAGGTGGGTGAAGTAGATCCCTGAGCTAATCCATATATACTTATACCAATGATAAGCTGAAGAGAAGAATGTGCAGTGCCAACAATCACCATAGATGAGACAATACCCATGGTGCTGATAAGCAGCACCGGCACTCTGCCATAGCGGTCGGATGCTTTCCCTGCCAATAACCGTATGAGCAGTGAGGCCACGGTGAGATACGTGAATAACAATCCCTTATTTTTAATTCCAACGAACTGGCCAAAGTCGGGGATGATAGTATACACGGCTCCATAAGCAAAAGCCGCCAATAGCATGACCAGGCAAGGAGTTAGGACCAGCGGTTCGAAGATATCCTTCCTGATAATTTTCAAATGCTGCAACGAAAAAGATTGCTTCTCTTTAATTGTTTCTTTAGTTCTCAGGAGAATAATAATGGAAACAAATGCAAAAAAAGACGAGCAATAAAACATCACATTTAATCCAAACTGATTAGCCAGTGTTCCACCGAGCGCAGGGCCTGCAGCCATGCCCACCGCTCCGGCCGTGCCGAGTAAGCCCATCGCCTCACCGCGCTTCTCTGCAGGAATGATATCCGATAGATATGCTGTATTACCAGTGGGTGTGAAGCCTGTAGAAAAACCATGAACAAACCGGAGAATAAAAAATGCAAACAGGGAAGAGACAACCGGATACAGCAGACTGCAGATCAAACACACCACAGCTCCAAAAATCATGACCGGCACACGCCCAATCGTATCGGCCAACTTTCCACTGAAAGGACGCGAGATCATGGCGGTGATCGTGAACAATGAAATGATTAATCCTTTGTACTCCGCTCCTCCTAACTGAGTAAGATATTCCGGCAGTTCGGGAATGATCATGTTGAAGCTTGCAAAAAAGAGTAGTGAACTCAGACAGAGAAACCAAAAGTGAGAATCGTATACTTTACTTTTCTTAGTCAATGAATTCTATTTACTCACGGGTGGCCGACTCCTGACCTTCCAACAGATAGGCTTTGATAAAATCATCCAGATCACCATCGAGAACATTTTGCGCATCGTGACGCTCCACACCGGTGCGGGCATCTTTTACTAGTTTATATGGATGTAAAACATAGTTTCGGATCTGAGAACCAAAATCAATTTTCATTTTACCTGCTTCCACTTTATCACGAGCTGCGTTGCGCTTCTCCATCTCCACCTGATACAGCTTTGATTTCAGCATCTGCATGGCTCGTTCACGGTTGGCATGTTGCGATCGTTCTACCTGGCATACAATGACAATACCAGAAGGTTTGTGCGTCAATTGTACTTTTGTTTCCACTTTGTTTACGTTCTGTCCTCCAGCACCACCTGAGCGTGAGGTTTGAATTTCAACATCGGCCGGATTGACTTCAATTTGAATGGAGTCATCCACTTTTGGATATACAAACACCGAAGCAAAAGAAGTATGTCTGCGTTGATTGGAATCAAAGGGTGAAATGCGCACCAGACGATGTACTCCAATTTCTGATTTCAGTTTACCATAAGCGAAAGGTCCTTCAATTTCCAGGGTAGCCGATTTTATTCCAGCCACCTCACCCGACTGGTAGTCAATTTGTGAAACTTTATATCCACTCTTCTCCCCCCACATGATATACATGCGGTTGATCATATCTGCCCAGTCGTTACTTTCTGTGCCCCCTGCACCGGGGTTTATCTCCATCACCGCGCTGAGTTGATCTTCCTCGCCACTCAGCATCTTCTTGAACTCAAGTTCTTCAATGGCTTTCGCAACTTTTTTATAGTCGACATCCAACTCCTCTTCGCTTACATCTCCGGCTTCATGAAATTCGTTGAGCACATCCAGGTCTTCCAGTTGTTTGTTCACCTGGGCAAAAGCATCCGTCCACACTTTTTTTATGCGAATGTCTTTTAAGATGACTTCCGCTTCTTTGGAATTGTTCCAGAAATCGGCCTGATGAGTGATGCGTTCTTCGTCTTGTATTTCTA
>JAYVTB010000059.1:0-6917 GCA_043774805.1 Cyclobacteriaceae bacterium
CAAATGTTTTGGCGCGCTTGATCAGTTCTTTTTTACTCAACGTGCTGAGGTCGGCAAGTTTTTTGGAATTTTTATCAATCATAAGTCAAATATTTAATATAGGTAAAGTACAACTTTCTTATTTATGAAATCAGCAACACCCACAATACAATCAATGCGGGACCCAGCAAGCCGATTAATAATCCTCCCATCCTGAAATCCTTTTGTTCAATCAAGCCGGTGCTGTAGGCAATCGCATTAGGTGGGGTAGACACGGGAAGGAATAATGCGGTGGAGGCAGACAGCCCGATGATCATCGCTACTTCAATTTGATTGTGAGGAAGGATGGCCATACCCAGCGGAATAAGCACGGTACTTGTTGCTGTGTTGCTCATGATGTTTGAAAATAACATAGTGGTATAAGCCAGTATAAAATAGAAAAGCAGGATAGGAACTTCCATGGCCGCAATTCTTCCTGCATACAACTCCAACAAACCGGTTTGCTGGAGCCCAGTACCTAATGACAAACCACCCGCCACCAGAAGTAAAGTGTCCCAGCCCATCGCACGAATGTCTTCTCCACTGAGGATTCGCATTAATGGAAAGAGTACTAGTGGTATGGCGGCCACAGCTGCTGCGCCTAAATGATGAACAGGACTCGTTAACCACATTGAGACGGTTGCACCTAATACAGTAATTACGATCCATCGTTGCAGGCTGGATACCTTGTTGATGGGTTCGCCTTTATTTGCAGTCGTCAGTTGTGGGATGGATTGTGGTTGTTTCATAAAGACTTTAATCAACATCCACCAGGCAACAAAAGTAAGGATCAGTGTAATGGGCAATCCATAGTACATCCATTTGATAAAGTCGATTGACTTGCCCGCATTATGCAACGCACCGGTAGCAATAGCATTGGGGGGACTTCCGATCATTGTTCCCATACCTCCTGTAGTGGCGGCAATCGGAATTCCTAAAATGAGCGCTTTGCTGGTAGATGAATTTTTCCCAAGTCTAATCAGGAGTGGCATAAGCGCAGCAACCACCATGGACGTAGTTGCAGTATTTGAAATCAACATGGAAGCCACCATCGATACGGACATCATACCGAATAAAATCCATTTCGGATTAGTACCGCAGATTTTCATGGTTATCTTGATCAGGTCTTCATCCAGTTTGGTTTTGGTCATGGCAGCGGCAAGAAAAAAACCTCCCAGCATCAGCCAGATAACATTACTTGAAAACGTTTGAACATAGATGGAAACATCTGCCGGTGCTGACGTGAATTTTTCATAGCATGCGATGATTCATGGCCTGAAAGCCGGTATAGAGTGGTTCATATCATAAAATGGATTGGAACTCACGATTTTAGAAAGGCCGAGGATGTTACACGTTTAGACGGCCTGACACCATTTCGCTTATTCGTGTCTCAGTGTATTCACCGGATTTGTCCTGGCAGCCTTCCAGGTTTCATACCCTACTGTAATCAGCGTTATCATCACCAGTATCAATAATGCTAATGAAAAAACCCCAATCGACAAGGGCGTTTTATAAACGAAGCGCTCCAGCCATTTGGCAGATAGAAAATAAGTGATAGGTATTGCCAGCACAGAGGCAATCAGCAGTAATTTGGCAAATACCATCAGCAGAAGTTGTATGATCTCAGTATTGCTGCTACCCATAGCCTTGCGAATACCGATTTCACGGGTGCGTTGTTGTGCCATAAAAGAAGCTAACCCATATAAGCCAATACAGGTAATGAAGATGGCCAGTGCTGAAAACTTTTCAGTTAATCCGGAAACCCGCGTTTCATTTTCATACATGCGTCCAAACTCATTATCCACAAACCAGTAGTCAAAGCCATAGTTTGGAAATAGTTTTTTCCACTCCTGTTCGAGGAAGCGAATCTTTTCACCCATTTCTTTGGTGCCTAAGCGCACATGAATAATGCGGTCATCAGTGTGAGGTCTTGCTGCAATACCTAACGGATCTATTTTGTATTGCATCGACCGGAAGGGAAAATCTTCTACTATACCAATGACTTTCCCGTTAACTGGTGCGCGCGTACTGTCAACACCTCCATAATAGCTGTGTGCCGGACGAACGACCGTCTTACCAATCATTTCCTGCGGAGTAAGATTGAGCGTTTTCACAGCAGACTCATTCAAGAGTATTGCTGTAGAGTCTGTTACATTTTGAGGATCGAAATCGCGCCCGGCAATGATCTTCAATCCAAACGTGCGCGGAAAGTCATAATCACCATTGAGCTGAAACCATTCATTAGCTTCTTCTTTAATATCCGGAAACTGAAAGCGCATATTCAGTGGTCCGAAATAATCAAGACGAGGCAAGTGATTCGCCAAGGTAACCGATGCTATCTGCGGATCGGCCAGCAACATATTTTTATACGTATTGTATTGCATATCGGTAGCAGCATTTTGACCAAAGCCTCCAAACCGGATGGATATAATTTGTTTCCCCGCTTCATTAAGTTTGGAGTTGCGCATTAAATCCATTTGTCGCACCAATACCATGCTTCCGATAAGCAGCACAACGGCTACGGCAAACTGTAGCCCGATGAGTAATTGCCTGAATACATTAGAGCCTTTACGGAAAGCAAACTTACCTTTGAGCACGGCAGCCGGTTGAAGGCCAGAAATAAAAATGGCCGGATAACTTCCACCCAGCAACGTTACAAAAATGGCTACCGCACCTACAATTAAGAACATATTTACATTGAACAGATCGAACAAACTGAATGTCTTTTCTGCTATGGAATTAAACTTAGGTAACAACAACGCAACCAACAGCACTGCCAATACGGTTGAGATCAGCACCAACATAAACGATTCGAGCATGAACTGGATGAATATTTGCGAACGCTGGCTTCCAAATGTTTTGCGCAGCCCAATCTCTTTTGCCCGCCTGGCCGATCGTGCCGTGGCAAGGTTGATGTAATTGATACTGGCCACCACTAAAATCAGCACCGCGATGGTGATGAAGATATAGAGATAATTTTTATCGGCCGACTTGGAAGTAATGGACCAATCCATGGTTTGGTCAAAATGAAGTTCCGTTATTTTTTTGATGATGGGGCGAAACTTTAAATCAAGCTTATATTTCTCAATGATCTCATTCGATCGCTTTTGCAAATCTTCCTGCATGAGCGATATCTGCTTGTCATCCGTGGTGCTGAAAAATGATTGTGTCCATATACCATAATCACCATCGCCCATGTATTCATTGAGCGCCTGATCTAACTTTTGCACGAATGGGCTTAGTGAATAGATACTGGCAATGTATTGCGGACGAATATGAGAGTTGGCTGGTAAATCGCGATAAACACCCGTAACCAGTAATTCAATTTTGGTGTTGTTGGTCATCATGTGTGAAACGCTCAGTGACTTGTTGAGCGCTTCGCCATCACCAAAGAATTTTTTTGCCGATGTCTCTGAAAGGATAATACTGTTTGGTTCTTTCAGGGCAGTTTCCGGATTGCCTTGAATCAAATCCAGATAGAGTAGTTTTCCGATATTCGCTTCCGCCCAGATAATGTCTTCCGTTAAAATGATTTTATCATCCGGCAGATAGTGAATACTGGTGGGCATCCCTTGCTGTGTGTAACTGCTTACTTCCGTTACTCCCTGATAATTATCTTTCAGGTAATTATCCCATCCTGCCGGCACCTGTGGATAGGTCTGAACTTCGCCATTATTGAATTGCATCCAGTAGCCCATACGATAGGTGGTGGCCGCCTGCGGGTGCATGGTATCAAACGTAAGTTCATCTCGCACATACAGCAAAATGAAAATAGCCGAAGCTAAACCGATAGTAAGCCCCAGTGTGTTCACAGCAGCATAACCGCGCTGTTTAGCCAGATTTCGTAAAGCAAGAAGAAAATAGTTAGCAAGCATAGCGGTGGGGTTGAGTCGGGTTATCTTCAAGATACAACGAAATTCGGGCGGAAGGTTTACATAAATGCGCACATATTTCTGATATGAAGAGATGTTTCCTCTGCTAGATTAGTTTCACAGGCGCGGATATTATCCTGACAGGCAATACTCGGTTGCTACCATTTTGTCCTTCCTGCTGTTGACATTATCTTTCTCGCTGGGAATGATGATATTAGTAAAATTTTAATAACATCGCCAATGGATTTGTACATGTTGCGGACGGAAAGATCACCTCAACCATCAAGGAGGATGGAACACTGGGTTACTCCATGTATGATGCGTGACCGAAAAATTGTTGCGGAACTCCAGTGTTAACAAGACGTTCAAGATGACATTGCAAAAATCCTCGAGGACTATATAAAGAAAATCTTCAAAAAATCACCGATCAAAAAACAAAAGTGAGCGTTTCAAAGAATGAACAAAGGGTTGAAAAGAGCGGTAAATGCTAATAATCTTTAAAATATCACTCGGCATTTTCATCGCGGGGAACTTATTGGAAATGGGGCTTCGCCTCAACCCCAAGGAGGCCCTGAAAGGATTATGCAATTATTATTTCGTACCATATACACTGATATGGGGCTTTGTTATAGGTCCGGCTTTGGCATTTGCAATTACCCGCATCTTTCCGCTGGAATATCCATATGGAATAGGACTGATCCTGATAGGAATGACCCCAGGTGTTCCGTTTTTGCCGATGATTGTAAATAGGGTAAAAGGTGACCTTGGATACACAGCAGCATTTATGCTTCTGGTTTCAGTCGGCACAGTCATCTTTATGCCCATAGCAGTTCCCTTGTTGCTTAATGGATTAACGGTAAGTGCGTGGACCATTGCCAAACCACTTGTAGTAGTCATGCTTATACCCCTTGTCACAGGAATGTCTATACTTTATTTTTCTGAAACATGCGCATCTCACATTCAACCTGTGGTAAAGAGGCTAACCACCGTATTCACGATTGTAGCTTGTACACTTAGCATCATGATCTATGGACAGGGAGTAGCTGGAATTAATTTGGGCTGGGCCATTGCATCGCTTTTTGTTTTCTTTTTCATACTTACCAGCTTTCCCTATTGGTTTGGATTTGGGTTGGGACATGATCAGAAAATGATACTCAGCATTGGCATGTCCACCAGAAATCTTGGCGCTGCGTTGGCACCAATTTTATCCGTAGAGCTACTCGATCAACGTGCCATCATTATGGTAGGACTGGGTCTGCCTGTTATGTTATTGTTTGCCTGGGTGGCAACTAAATGGTTTGGACGTTCTGCGTCTTTCAAGAAAGTTGAGGTTATTTAAGGCTGAAGTCCCGAACGACTTTCTCTCGTTGGAATTGGCCATTCATAAGTCATTGACTTGAGTTACGCTTATGCTTATTTCTTGCGTTATTGGTAATCCTGAAGGCACGAATCAATCCTCTTATTCTGTGTCAGAATATTATGTTCCCGGATTATTCAATAGCCCCCGACATATAGGTCTGGGGGGAATAAAAAAAGCATTTGGCTTTAGCCAAAATTATCTTTAGGCTAGAGCCCTTTGGATTGTTTTCATTTGATCACCATATAATGCCGAGCAATTTTTTCTAATGCATAATTTGGGATAATAAGAAGAAAGTATAATCATATCACAACCTCAAACTCCTGAACAACCCTTGGTACGCTGAATTGTTGGGATCTATTTTACGCAGCAGTTCTGCATGTACTCTCGCCTTGGTTATATTGTTTTGATTTGAATATAAATAAGCCAACGCATAATTGATGTTGGTTGCTTGTGAATTCACCGCAAATCCTTTCAATAATATTTGTTCCGCTTCTTTCAGTTTCCCTTGTTGTTGTAATAGCAGGCCATAGTTGTAGTACAAACCAGTATCCATTGATCCTAGTCGGATTGCTTTTTGAAAGCTTTCCATGGTAGCAGGAAGATTTCCCATCTCATACTGCAGCAATCCGAGATTGTAGAATATCCGTTCATTTTTTGGATCTATAGCGGCAGCTTCATTCAGTGTTTGTAATGCTTCAGAATTTTTACCAGCGCTATTATAGGCGGCCGATAAATTCAATCGTGCATAATTCATCAGGCTGTCTTTCTTCAAACCACGTACATAATAAATGATGGAGTTGAGTTGATCACCACCCTGGAGGTGATAGTCGGCCAGCATCACATTGCCCACGGAAAAATCGGTTTGGTATTGCAGATATTTTTTATTTTCCACATTGGCCAACGCAAATGAATTTCTGGCTGAAGTAGGAATCGCTTTTGGCGCCAACCGATGATACAGATCAGCCGAGGCAATACGAACGGCACGAACCTGATAGGTCAAGTTTTGCCAGGCGCTTGATTGCCATACTTCAGCGGGGAAATTTTCTAATGAGCGAAGGGCGTGATAGCGAACCAATGCTTTTTTATCGTTCAAGGCGTGAATAAGTGCATCAGCACTCTTTTGAGTTTGTATATTTCCCAAATAAGAAACGGCCGTTGCCCTGGCGATCTCCGGTTGTAAGGTGTCGGCCAATAACTTCAGCAAATGCTTTTCACTCTTATCATTGAGTTCACTGCCTGGTAATAAATCATCTGAAAAGTGGTACGCTCTGTTGGGACCATATCGTTTTTTAATTCCATCGGCTGCCCATGTATTGGACTTATCTTTGTGACAGCTAATACATGTGTTGGGAGTTTCATATATGATGGATTGATCAGGTCTCGGAATCCGAAAGGTGTGATCCCTGCGATGATCATTGCCCATAAAGGTCTTCACCGGCATGTGGCAATTAATGCATTGTGCTCCTTCAGTATTGATCTTATGAAAATGGTGTTCTTCTGTATCGTATTTGGGTTTATGACAACTGAGGCACAAGGTGTTTCCAGTGGCCACCAGTTTGCCGGAGTGTGGATTGTGGCAGTTGCTGCACCTTACGTTATTGTGAAACATCTTGCTTTGCGTGAATGAACCATACTCATAATCTTCATCCCTGATTTGTCCGTCAGCA
>JAYVTB010000060.1:0-76421 GCA_043774805.1 Cyclobacteriaceae bacterium
ACTTCATCATCAACAATCAATATGACGATCAGAAAAAGTGGATTCAAAACACTACGCAAATTCCAAGTTTTGAAATAGAGAAGTTTACTTTTAAAAATATCAATAGTAAAATTCCAACGGCAGACGTTGAGGTGGACTATGTATTGAATCGCTTTGCCTCCATCAGCGGCAAGCGAATTTTTCTAACTCCAAATCTGATGAACCGCTCCACCTATATTCCCCCGAAGCTGGATGAACGAAAAACGAATGTGGTGGCTAAAATGGCTTACATAGATTTGGATACCATACATTATAAATTACCGGAGGATATCTATCCCGAATATATTCCAGAACCATTTATTCTGAAATCACGCTTTGGTGAGTACGAGGCCGGCTTTAAAGTAGATCAGGGTTTGTTGATTTACACGCGCAGGATCAAAATGAACAAAGGAGAATTTCCTGCAGGGTCTTATAATGAATTAATAGAGTTTTATAAAAACATCAATAAGGCGGATCATGTGAAGATGGTCTTTCTTAAGAAGACCTGAGTGGATACAAATGGCTATTTTTTCTTTAGCTCCCTATTAAAAAATGTCATCATCCGGAGGTCTGTCTTTTGTTTCATCTCTCCGGTCCAGCTGAGTCCACCGCCATTCACCAGAACTAATTCATGCGGCACACGGGCTTGACTAAGTTCCGTAAACAATATCTTTCCCAATATTGACTTTTGTCTCAGGCTGTGCGACAACATTTAATTGCAGCAACAGGAACCTGATAATCAAGTGAAGACATTTTGTCTTGTCATTTGAAAATGTCAAAGCTGGTATGAAGAAATTTGTCCCATTGCGGTTTTGGATGTTCAGTTTTATTCTTTGTGTTCTTGCCGTTAAACCAAATTGAACGCTTACCCTTATTATTTCCTGTTTTGTTTTGAACTGCGTTTTCTACAAACTCCTGCGATGATAAAATCCATGTCTTGTCCATGCGATGAGAGTAGAAAACAAAATAATAGTTGTCTCTTTGTTCGTGAGTAATTGCTGCAAAAAGTGCTGCGTCACCAAATAAAACATCTTTTGAACGGGCTTTGATTTGAAGCTCTACAAATGAACCATCTTTCTTTCTAACAACTGCATCAATGCCAAAGTCGTCAATGAGAGGAATATAAACGTCAAGTCCTTGCTCAAGCATTCTGCTAATTACAAAATACTCCATGCGTTTTCCGAAACCTGCGTTATGTCTAAAAGTGTTGCTCATTTTATGATTTTGTAATTAGGTCGCCCAATCTATTTTTAAAGTTGCTCCAGATTTATTCATTGTCAAAGCGTCTACCGAAATATCCTTGCCGTCATTTGACAACACGTCATGTATGTCCTATACACCCTTAATTACATCCCCATCATCACAAACGCGCCCCAGTAATACGGTTCCTTGAATTTCGTCATTAGTTGAAGTTGGGCTTGCTTGAAGGCTTTTGCTTTGGGTGTGCCTTTAGCGAGGTTGGTGTAGAAGTTGGTCATCAAGGCTTGCGTGGCAGCATCGTCTACTTTCCATAAACTCATCACCATGGCTTTTGCACCGGCTACTAAAAAGGCGCGCTGCAATCCATACACTCCTTCACCGGCACGCACATCACCTAAGCCGGTTTCGCAGGCACTTAAAATAATCATGTCGGTGCCATCGAGCGAAAGGTTCATCGCTTCATAGGCGGTGAGCACTCCATTATCATTGCTCTCTAAGTTGGGCATGACATCACCTTTAATCGTTGCTGAGGCGCCTGCCAGTAAAAGCCCGGAGCGCAGCAGCGGGTTGTTCTTTGCATTTTCCTGATGCACTCCCACCGAGGCCTGCTCTACATCCGGCTGAAAATATCCATGCGTGGCAATGTGAACGATAGCCGGGCCCTTCATCGATTTCACCACCGCTTCGGTAGCGGCCTTCTGCAGATAAGGTGTGGTCTGATAGCCACCGGCCTTTAAAATCTTTCCGATGTTTTCAACCTCCAGTTTTGTTCCCGGCAAGGGCGCAACGGCATCACTGCCGTAATCAGGGAAGCCCAACAGAAAGGCATTCTTTTTAGAAGCCACCGGCTTCTGGTTTTTCACTGCGATCACATCTTTCGTGTTACCGACCAGTATGATATCATAACGATTAAGCAGGTAATCTCCATCCGGTTTCTTTAATGTATTTAAACTAATCTGATTGTAGACACCATCTGCAGAAATGAATAATGTCTTCTTACCAACCAATTGAGCATCGATGCGCGCCCAGAATTGATCATAAGAATATCCGTCAACCGCCTTTTGTTGAATGGCATTGCGATAAAACTTGGCATAACGTGTTTCCAGTTGGTTGCCATTATCGAGCACGACCAACTTTGGGGTGGTTGCTCCTTTGGTGATGATCAGCGCTGCATATTTTGAATCACTGGTAAAATCCTTATCGAAAGAACGGATGCGGATGAATTCGATCGCTGCTTCCTGATCGCCCAGCACAGCGGCAACTTGCTTGAAGCTCAACTTCTCTGCGGCATATCCTTGCGAGAAATCGGAAGAGCGTTGAGAGAGTGCCCGCTCCATATCGTTGGCTTCTTTTTCCAATGTGGTCAAATCAATTTTCTGATTGATCAGGTCCTCCTTGGAAAGAGAGTAATAACGCGCCAGGGTTTCTTTCTTATCCAGCCAGGCGAGATAATCTTTAATCAATTCATTATTGCCGCTGGCAAAGATGGCCTTCTTCACTTTGTTGGTGGAATTCAGAAGTAGCCCTTTCGTTGCCATCTGATAATCATACATGGTTTGCACGACCGATGGGTTAGTAGCACTTGCGTCAAGACAATAATTATAGAAGCGCTGGAAGCGAGGCTGAAGGATATCCCAATACTTTGTCTTCTCCGCTTCGCTCATAGGAGGAAAATAACGGTTGATAAAATCTAGCGACTTGTCCATCGCTATCCTATAACTCGATTCGGCTTTGCTCAGGTCTCCTTTTTTCCAATATAAAATAGCCAAGTCCTCCTGCGACTTCACATAATCGGGATGATTCGTATCTAACGCGGTTCCGCGGATTGTTAATGACTCGGTCAGATTTTGTTCCGCTTCCACAAAACGTCCTTGGATGCGATAAAAATTTCCCAGGTCGTTCAGCACTTTCGCATAATTGGGGTTTTGATTTCCAAACCGTGTCTTATACACTTCAGCTGATCGCTTGAGATAATTTTCAACTTTATCCATTTGCCCCATTTGCATGTAGAGCAACGCAAGGTTATTTAATACACCGGCATAGAAAGGATCTTTACTTCCCAACGTTTTTTCCAGTTTCAAATAGATGGCTTCAGCATCCGTAAACTTATCGGTTTGTTGATAGAGCAGCGCGAGGTTAGATTGAAATCCAACCTGATCGCGTGTGTTTTTCTTCTTTAGCTTTTCCAGTATGGCAATGGCACTATTGAGTTTGGTTACCGCCTGTTCCATGCGGCCGATTTGGGCGAATAAAATTGCCTGGTTGTTCAGCACGATGGCATACTCTTCACTCTCCGCGCCTAACTGACCTTGCACAATCTGCAAAGCTTCATCAAAGGACTTCTCAGATTCATTATAGCGGGCGGTTTCCTGATAGAGCACGGCCATGTTGTTTAGCGATGATGCATAGGCTTTGCTCGTTGTTCCCAACGATTGCTCGCGAATGGAAAGTGCCTCAGCCGTATAATATTCAGCTGAATTGAAGCGACCCATAGTAGCATAGAGCAAGCCCAGATCGGCATGGACCTTACTATAATTAATATTCTTGGTGATGCCTTGCGTTTCGTAGCTGAGCTTGGCATCCAGGAAGTAGATTTCCGCAGGCTTGTATTGTCTTACCTGGTAAAAGTTTTCAGCAGCATCTAAAATGGCACGGCTTTTCTGTGCCGGTGTTTTGTCTTTTTCTTCCTTCAACAAAAAATTAGAAGCAGCATAGGCTGATTTGGTGAGGGTCTCATCAAAATCGCGGATGTTCATCATCCCTGAGTTGTCGATTACTGTAATCGCATAATTGAAATCCGTGGAGTCCAGTCGATCTCGTTCAGCATCAGCAGTGCCTACGCCCTTATCCTTTGCGGCTTTTCCCGCAGCTTTCTTTGTCTTATCAACGAGACGATCTTTTATTGCACCTAACTGGGCTTTTGCCATCAAGGGAAAAATCGCCAACAACACACCAACAAAAATTAGCTTTTTCATACTCCTTCAAATTTTAAAATCCTAAACGGCCGTTCTCATTCAAAATTTAACATTGGAATTGCCAATCAAAAACTATCCGAATCACGATACGCTTGAATTAGCGCCAACTCTCCATCCTTGCCTTCTTTCACATTGCCATGTTCCATGCCCATCACGCCACGATAACCTTTTTCGTAAAGATGTTTGAAAATATTTTTGTAGTTAATCTCTCCTGTGGTTGGCTCCTTTCGTCCGGGATTGTCGCCAATCTGGAAATAAGCAATTTCATCCCAACAGGAATTGATGTTGTTGATTAAGTTGCCTTCATTCCGCTGCATGTGATAGATGTCAAACAGAATTTTACAGGAAGGACTTTTAACAGCCTTACAGATTTCATAGGTCTGATCGGAAAAACGCAAAAACAATTCCGGTGTATCACTCAATGGTTCAAGCACCATCACCAGTCCACTGGGTTCTAAAATTTCTGCACCTCTGCGAAGGGCATCCACCACATTAGCCGTTTGAATACCCATCGGCATTTTGCGTTCAAAAAATCCGGGTACAACAGTAGCCCATTTTGCATTCACACGCTTAGCCGCCTCCACGGAAAGCTTACACGTCTTTAGAAAATTGTCTTTGAACTCCTGCTTACCAGTAGTAAGAGATATTTTCCAGTTGTCGCCACCATCAATAACAAATACACCCATGGTCATGCCCAGTTGGGCTAATGTTTTTCCGATGCGCTCCTGATCGGCAATGGGTCTTCCCAGCAAACCATTGTCTTCAATTCCTTTAAACCCCTGATCAGCGGCAAACTTAATCTGGTCTACAAAGTCTGCACCTGCATGATTTTTAAACATACCATCATGCGGAGCATAAATATGCTTAAATGGTTTAGCCGATGCGGGTTTTGCATTTTGTGAAAAAGTGGGTGTAATCACTGCGGTGGAAGCAAGGGCAGTAAGTCCGGCTTGAATAAAGTTTCTTCTCTTCATGTTCAGGTATAGTTTAGAATATTAATTAGTTTCCTTATGCTCAGTCTGAGGTCAATTTACCTTGCTGTAATTGTCGGGAGTACCTTCTGCTCCTCTCCCTTGCGTGGCTTATCCACAATTACGAATGCTCGTTTCATCAATATTGTAGTAGAAGGACATCCAAGTTAAAAACATTCCATTAAAATACGGTGATTGAGCCTGTTGTTTTTAACTTGCCGGATGAAATCTCCATTCCATTTATCCATCCATTATCCATGGGGCAGGAGATTCCGACATAGCCTTATTTAAAATTATTTACACATGAAACTTTATCGCAATTTGTCGGAAGCTGTAATACAAGGACTTGAATCAATTTTCACGGATAATAAATATGCCGACAAAGTGATTGAAAAAATCCTGAAGAGCAATCCGAAGTGGGGCGCGCGCGACAGGCGCTTTATTGCTGAAACTATTTATGATATCGTGCGGTGGCATCGGCTTTTTAAGGAAATCGCGGAAGCAGAAGCTGATGACTTCTGGAAATTATTAGGCGTTTGGTGCCTTTGGAACAATACCGAGTTTCCTGACTGGGAAGAATTCGAAGGTTTAAGTCGGAAAAAAATTGAAGCGAATTATGAAAAACTCAAAGATAACAGAAAGGTGCGCGAATCTATTCCAGATTGGCTTGATGAACTAGGCGAAAGAGAGTTGGGAAAAGATTGGGAAAAAGAATTGAGCGCTTTGAATGAAGAAGCCAAAGTCGTGTTGCGTGTGAATACACTAAAAATATCCCGCCAGGATTTGCAAACTCAACTGGAGGAAGAAGAAAATATTCATACCGAAGCGCCTCAGGAATTTCCGGAAGCGCTGATCCTGGAGCAACGTCAGAATATTTTTACCCGGCAGCAATTTAGAGACGGATTGTTTGAAGTTCAGGATGCCGGCTCGCAAGTCATTGCTCCCTTTTTAAAAGCAGAACCAGGTATGCGCGTGATTGATGCCTGTGCCGGTGGCGGTGGAAAGACACTGCACCTGGCCGCGCTCATGAAAAACAAGGGGCGTATTATTGCGATGGATACAGAAGAGTGGAAACTTGAAGAATTAAAAAAACGCGCTCGCAGAGCCGGGGTAGGAAACATTGAACCACGCGTGATTGAATCTTCTAAAACTATTAAAAGACTGGAAAATTCTGCCGATCGCTTATTGCTGGATGTTCCCTGTTCAGGGCTAGGTGTTATCAAACGCAATCCTGACGCAAAATGGAAACTAACACCTGAGTTTATCGAACGTGTGAAGGAATTACAGCAACATATTCTGGCGGACTACAGCAACATGTTAAAACCAGGTGGGACGATGGTCTATTCTACCTGCAGTTTACTTCCATCTGAAAATGAAAAACAGGTGGAGAAGTTTTTAGCATCTCAAAAAGATAAATTTGAATTGCTTGAACAAAAATGGCTCCGTCCATCAGAAGGGTTTGATGGATTTTATATGGCATTGATAAAGCGGAAAAACTAAGTATGTAGTTCAAAGTTAAAGTAGAAAGCAGCTAACTTTAAACTTTTCACTTTTAACTTTCAACTCACCAGATATGCATAAAACTTTCTTGTATCTATTGGCGCTAATGATAACCACCTCCTATGCTCAGGACTTCAAAACCTACGATCAAGCTATTCCTGGCACAGCAATAACATTTAAGATGGCAGCTATACCTGCTGGAAAATATAAAATTGGAAGCCCGGTTAGCGAGCGAGGGCGTGGAACGGATGAAGGGCCACAGAAGGAAGTTGAACTCGCTTCATTCTGGATGGGTGTAAAGGAAATTACATTTGCCGAGTGGGATTTGTACTTTAAAGACGCCACGTTGCCGCAAAGCAAAACCATAGATGGCGTTACGCGTGCCACTCCACAATATATTGATCTCACGTGGGGAATGGGGCGTGATGGAAAACACCCTGCCAATAGTATGAGCCATACCGCTGCTGTAATGTATTGTAAGTGGCTCTACTCAAAAACCGGAGTATTTTTTCGTTTGCCCACCGAAACAGAATGGGAATACGCGTGTCGTGCCGGTAAGGAAACCGCCTATCCTTTTGGCAACGATGCCCAGAGCCTGAAAGAATATGGTTACTTCAAGGAAAACAGTGGAAGTAAATTTCATCACGTAGGCCAGTTGAAGCCGAATGCATGGGGCCTCTATGACATGCTCGGCAACTTGAGTGAATGGACTATCGACCAATACAGCGCTAACTATTATGAGACCATAGAAAGCAAGAATCCGTCAACGGTGCCAGGAGCCAAATATCCGAAGACCGCAAAAGGTGGTTCTTACCTCGATGATAGTCAGGAATTGCGTTGCGCCAATCGCATCCCCTCAAATGCCGATTGGAATAAGCGGGATCCACAAATTCCCAAGAGCAAATGGTGGCTTACAGACGGAATGTTTATGGGTTTTCGCGTAGTGCGACCGCTCGTACAACCTTCGAAGGAAGAGATTGAAAAGTTTTATGCCCAATATTTAAAATAAGTCAAGAAATTACAGCCACTGATTCACTGATTAAATCAGAAAAAATCTGTGAATCTGTGGCCAAAATTTTGCGCCTGATGTCAAATAAAAATTTCAACAAAGAAGCTTATCCCTTACAAGAGGAGACTTACCTTCTTAATGGCATCGCCATGGAAATTCATCGAACTTTAGGTAGAGGATTCCTTGAGATTGTCTACAAAGATGCGATGGAGTTGGAATTAAGAACAAGGGAAATTCTCTTTATGCGAGAAAAAGAATATACCGTTGACTATAAAGGAATAATCCTTCCACATAAATTCTACGCGGATTTTGTAGTTTTAAATGATATTATTGTAGAAGTGAAAGCTCAAAAAGGCATTGCCGATGAACATTACAGTCAGGTATTAAATTACCTCGCAGTTTCAAAATGTAAAATCGGTTTAATTTATAATTTCGGAGAACCATCATTAGTTATCAAAAGAGTAATTTTATGAAGGGTTAAAAATAGTTGCTACAGATTCACTGATTAAATCAGAAAAATTCTGTGAATTAGTGGCTAAAGAAATAAATCATTGGCTAAAAAATTAAAATTCTATGAGTAATCCAACTAACCAATCACGCAGAGATTTTGTAAAGAAAACCTCAATGGTTGCCAGCTCTCTGGCTGCCATTCCATTTGTTTCCAATGCGCAGTTCTTTAATACCTCACCGGACGATTCCATCAAAGTAGCCTTAATTGGTTGTGGTGGTCGGGGCACGGGTGCTGCCATGCAGGCTATGCTCTCCAAACAAAATGTGAAACTAGTAGCCATGGCCGATGCCTTTCGCGATCGTCTTGACAGTTGCTTCAAGGTGTTGAGCGATCCCAACAACGAAGACGGAAACGTGTCTGATAAAATTTCTGTACCGGAAGAAAATAAGTTCGTAGGGTTTGAAGGATATAAAAAAGCAATCGCGTTAGCTGATGTGGTAATCCTTACCACCCCGCCTGGCTTCCGTCCTATTCATTTTGAAGAAGCCGTTAACCAGGGCAAGCACATCTTCATGGAGAAACCAGTTGCCACTGACCCTGCCGGTATCAAGCGTGTATTGGATGCCGCGGTTACCGCAAGACAGAAAAAACTAAACGTAGTGGTTGGATTGCAACGCCACTATCAAAACTCTTATCGCGAATTATATAAGAAGTATAAGGAAGGAATGGTTGGTGAAATTGTTTCCGCACAAGCGTGGTGGAACAATGAAGGTGTGTGGGTGAATCAACGCAAATACAATCAAACCGAAATGGAATACCAGATGCGCAACTGGTATTACTTCAACTGGTTGTGTGGCGATCATATCACTGAACAGCACATCCACAACATTGATGTGATCAACTGGTTTAAAGGTGGCTACCCTGTAAAAGCACAAGGAATGGGCGGCCGCGAAGTGAGAAAAGGAAAAGAATACGGAGAGATCTATGATCACCACTATGTGGAATTTACCTATGCGGATGGAAGTATCTTAAACAGCCAGTGCCGTCATATCAAAGGTACAATGAGCAAAGTGGATGAATTAATGATGGGCACAAAAGGAAACATCAATTGCGGAGCTGCTAACATTACTGACCGCAAAGGAAAAGTACTTTACCAGTTTGATCGCACAAAAGAAAATAATCCTTATCAAACAGAACATGATGAACTTTTTGCTGCTATTGCAAAGAAAGAATATAAGTTTGATGACACAGAAAACGGAGCGAAGAGTACGATGACTTCTATCCTCGGAAGACTTGCCACCTATACCGGTCAAGTTGTAGAATTTGATAAGGCGCTGAATTCTGGAATGAACATTCAGCCGGCAAAATATGATTTCAATGCATTGCCTCCAGTATTACCAAATGCCGATGGATTCTATCCGGTAGCCGTTCCAGGGCAAACCAATTATTTTTCGTAATCACTTTTTATAAGATTTACACTTTAAGTTCCCGAAATGATTTAGCACCTTTCGGGAATTTTTTTGTCCTTTAAATCTGAATTGTGTTGAAGCGGCTGAATAAACTATTCTCCTCCTTATACATCTTCTGGGTATTCCTGGTGTTTACTTCATTCATGTTGCTCTTTTTGCCAGGCATTATCATACCTGCAATCTTTGGCCAGCATGCCGTTTCAGTTACGTATTTTTTTATGAAAGCCTGGTCGTGGGTGTTTAGTATGCTCACATTTATCCGATACGATGTTGTAGGGCGAGAAAATATTGAGAAGGGAAAATCCTATATCTATGTAAGCAATCATACCTCTTTTCTCGATCTGCCAGGCATTGCTATGACCATTCGCGGGCAGTTCAGGCCATTGGCAAAAAAAGAACTTCTTAAAATTCCCGTGTTCGGATGGATCACTCGGGCCACCTGTGTAGTGGTGGATCGCACCAGTAATGAGAGCAGAAAGAAAAGCCTCGACTACCTGAAAGAAATTCTAAACCTCGGCATCAACATTTTAATTTTTCCGGAGGGAACACAAAATCGCAGTAAAGAGAAGCTTCAACCTTTCAAGGATGGAGCCTTTCGCATTGCTGTCGACACACAGAAACCTCTTTTACCCATGATGGTACTCGGTGCCGGAAAGCTGATGCCACCAGGTACCATACATCTAAGGCCTGGCCGAATCAAAATAATTGTAGGGAAAGAAATCCCTATTGCAGTGGGAGAAACCACAGCCAGTCTGAAACAGAAAACACTCAACATCATGCTCCACATGACGGACGCCCCTGATACAAAGATTTCTTTGTAATTTTCAGCTATGGTCACCACTTCAAAAAGCACGCTTTCTGTATTGAACATCATCTACTTCTCATTGATTATGATGCTGACTCTTTTCGGAGCAGTCGTTTTCTTTATAAACGTCTCGGGTGAAGTTGCATCAGATCCTGAATTAACATTGCTTCTCCGTTACGTGCTCTTTGGCTTATTGCCGATTGGGTTGGGTGCCGGATATTTCATCTTCAAACAATTTATGCAGACCATTCCTCCACCACAATCCCTGCGGGAAAAGCTGATGAAATACCAGACCGCAGTACTCATTCGCTCGGCCTGCTTTGAAATGCCTGGATTAGTAGGCGCGGTTGCCGCCTTTATCACAGGCGACAATTCTTTCCTTTTGTTTACAGCTATAGTGATCGTTTTATTCCTGTTGCTTCGGCCATCCGTTTACACCATCACCAGCGACCTTAATTTATCGCGAGGCGAACGTGCTATTTTAGAAAACCCATCCTCTCCGCTTTAAGAAATGATAAGATCGCTCGTCCTGGTATTTATTGGAGGCGGCCTCGGAAGTACGGTTCGTTATTCATTAGGGCGATGGATTAATGCAATGCACAATCATCATTTTCCTTACGGAACATTACTGGTGAATATTCTTGCCTGTTTCATTCTGGGCCTCATTATTGGCCTTGCCGATCACAAGCAATTGTTTTCACCATCTGCCCGATTATTCTGGACAGTAGGCTTTTGTGGTGGATTTAGTACGTTTTCAACCTTCAGCCAGGAAACTTTTTATCTTATTCAGGGCGGCTTTAATCTATCTATGATTGCATATGTGGCACTCAGCCTCTTATTTTGTGTGTTTGCCGTATATTTAGGATTGTTTGTCGGAGAACACGTGTGGCCATAGCACTATTTTTTGAACTATTTTTGTCGAATGTTGTAAGTTGCTGATTACTAAACCCTGATGAGACCCCTATTCATCCTCATAATGTTGATTACACCCTATATTGGTGTTGCCCAGCAAGTAACGCCACAAGTTACCAATCAGGCGGGATTTGACTTATTAGCTTCTGATCTTGTGATGACCATTTCTGTTGGCGAGCCGGCTATCGCTACCTTCATCAACAATGATTTTATGCTCACACAAGGCTTTCTTCAGCCTGAAATAATTCCATGTGGCGAATATGAACTGACCTACTATCCAAACCCTACACATGATGAAATGATTGTAGAGGCGTTGGGTTGTGATACTAAAATCGAGTCAATGCAACTGATCGATGTTTGGGGAAGAATTCTTACTACCATAAGCCCTGCAAAAAACAACAAGGTATACCTGGGTGATGTCAGCCCGGGAGTTTACTTTATTCGTGTGTTTCTCACTAATGCCCAAACAGAATCCATAAAAATTGCCAAGGTTTCAAACTAACCTATGAAAAGATATCTACCCTCTCTAACTATTATCCTTTTCTCTGTACTTACTGCCTTTGCGCAGGTTCCTAAGGGCATCAATTACCAGGGAGTTGCCAGGGATAATAACGGGAAACCTTATGCATCCAAATCGATATCAGTGCGAATTGGAATTTTGAAGAATGTTGCGGGTGGAGATGTTGAATATTCCGAAACACACACCCTTCAAACCAATCAGTTTGGATTATTTACCCTGGTGATTGGACAGGGAACAAAAGTTACAGGAGACTTTGCGTTGATCAGTTGGGCGGTCGGAACTAAATGGTTGCAAATTGAAATTGATCCTGCAGGAGGAAATACATTCACGCTGGCCGGCAGCCAACAATTAATGACGGTGCCCTATGCGTTTTATGCCGAATCTTCAGGCAATAGTGGTAGTGGGCTTACGGCTGGATCAGGAATCGCCATCAATAGTGGCGTAATCAGTAATACCGGTGATGCCGATAATAGTATTACCAATGAGCTCCAGAATCTTACGGATGTACTTACTAAAAGTAACAATGCGGGTGGAATAAAAATTACCAACCTGGGAGCACCTGTAGCAGCAACTGATGCCGTAACAAAAAGCTACGTAGACTCACAGAACACGAGTCAAAATCTTTCAACGATTCTCACGAACGGTAATGACGCTGGTGCGAAGCAAATTAAAAACCTGGCAGCACCTATCGATTTGAATGACGCAGCTACAAAAAGTTATGTAGATGCTCAAAATGCACTCGACCTTGACAAAGACCCAACTAACGAACTTCAGAATCTTTCGCAGGTCCTTAGCAAAGGAAGCGATGCCGGGGGCAGTAAAATCACTAACGTAGGCGCGCCTACGTCAACCAATGATGCTACCAATAAGATTTATGTAGACAATGCCTTAGCTCGCAACTTTGCTTTTAAAATTGGGTATGATTTTAAAAACACAACCGGTGGATTGCTTATCAATCAAACAATAACCTTCTTAGCAACTCCTGATTTTGATTCATTTGGGGTGATCACCCCAAACAAATTCACTGCCCAGGACAATGGGATTTATGTGTTTGTAGTGGAAGGCACCTATAAAACATCTACACTACTCTCAGCGATATTAAGCTTGAAAATAAGTGGGGTGGCCGCGTTAAGCTACGTAGCAATGCCCGGTGTGGCAGGCAATGTAAGTTACAATTCAACATTTATGGTGAAGCTTACGGCAGGACAAACCGTAACCATCTTCAGTGAAGTTATTGCCAGTGATGGTCAATTCACAGGGACGTTCTTTGGCTACAAACTATAACGGCACGTACACCATGTGCTTGGTCTCAAAGAATTCTTCTTTAAAAAAATCTGATAGGTTATAAATACTGTACGGGCACTTCAGTTCATTCATTTCTTCGTCAAGGTCGCCACCTTTTAAGTATAAAATTCCGTTATCAAGATCGTTCTTTGAATTCTCCTTGATTTTGTTGTCCACCCAACTATAAAATTCCTTCATCCGCGTAACCGCGCGACTCACCACAAAATCATATTTACCTTTTAATTGTTCGGCCCGAATCTGTTCTGCTCTCACATTTTTTAATCCGAGTGCGGCCGCGACCTCTTTGACGACTGTAATTTTCTTTCCAATTGAGTCCACCAAATGAAAATTGGTTTCTGGAAATAGTATCGCCAGCGGGACCCCTGGAAAACCTCCACCTGTGCCTACGTCCAATACTTCGCTACCCGGTTTAAAAGACATGACTTTGGCGATGCCTAGCGAATGCAGCACATGATTAGTATAGATATTTTCAATATCCTTTCGCGATACCACATTGATTTTATCATTCCACTCTTTGTAGAGTGGACCCAACTGTTCGAATTGCCTCTTTTGCTTTTCCGTCAGGTTTGGAAAATAGTGAAGGATAGTGGTGGTGTCTTGCAAGGGAATCGAGTTTTAAAAAATTGCTTCAATACTTTTAACGACAAAATATCCAACGTTTAAACAAGTCGGGCACTTTGTTTCAAACAAAATTAAACGAAACACACCACAAAATGATTGCTTGTATTACTTTTCATAACTTCTGTTCCATAGTTGCAAACAAAAGACGTTCAGAAAGACAGCACTTATCTTTCTCTAAAAAAATCGATTCAGTACTTTTCTGGTTTTCAACACTCGCAAGTACAATTTGCGAGAGAATGTTGAAGGCTAAGATTTTATTAGCCATTAAATCCCTTACAAATTATTGGTAACTTACCACATGGAATTCCTACAGAAAAGAAGAAAACTATGGGCCGTTGTATTTCAGTCGGCCTTCCTGTTTTTTATTCTGTTCTCCGTTCTTGGCCAATCAGGCAATGCGGTGTTGTTAACTTCTGATTCAAAGGCACTTCTTTGTGTCGGTGCCGGAAGTTCCGTATTGGTTAGGGAGGCATCAGAACAATTGTCAACATCCCTTCCGTTTATATATCAGCACAGCATTGAAAAAATCTGGCTTTGCAGCGCACGTATTCATGCATTAGAGTTATTCACCAACACGGCACTCCATATTTCAGGGAGAGAATACAATCCCTTCTACGTCCTCACCACCATTCACGCCCCATAGTATCCTTTTTTTCAAATAGAGGATCCGCTTCTACCAGCGTAATTAATTCATTTTTCATTGGTGTGCTTCCATGGGCTTATGTGCCTATAGCTTAGCATGCGTAAACACGATCATACTATGAAAGAATTTATTGAAACTGTCAAAAGACTGTGGTTTGTTATATTGATGGGCGTGATGCTTGTCGTGCTCTTTGTGATTCTAAAAATGGCTTAACCAAAAAGAGGAGTCATGTTATATTCCATGACTCCTCTCCTGGCAGCATCAAACGAAAATTTCCTATTGATATTGAATTAGTTGAATTGGACATCCCTGACAATTCCATGGTGGCCGGAAAACAGGTGGTGCAAATCGGTTTACCAACGACTGCCCACATTGTGCTCATACATCGGAATGGAAAATACATCACGGCATCAGGTGAAACAGTAATAGAAGGTGATGACCACTTACTGGTGATGGCTGATAGCAAACAGACCGTAAGCGAACTATACAAAGCATTTGGATTAAAACGTTAACTCCTACTGCTGTTGCTGCATCTGCATGTAGGCCATGTATGAATTTCGCGGAACAGATTCATCCGCTATCTGGCCGCTCGTAAATGTCGGAATGGGATTTATTAACTGTGCATCGGTAAATGCTTTTTGTCCGAATTTGACAGTTACTTCCAACTTGTGTTCTACTGCTCCTTTGTAAGTTCCTTTAACGGGAGTACAATCGCTGAAATTTCTTCCGGTAGCTAATCGTACATGACGTTCGCCCGCGAGGCATTTGTTGGTCGGATCGATCCCCACCCAACCAGCGTCCGGAAACCAGGCTTCGGCCCATGCATGGGTTGCTCCTTCACCCCGCCATTCACTACTACCCGGACAAATATATCCGCTAATGTAGCGACCTGGCACTCCCATCAACCGAAGCATATACAAAAGTAAATGCGCAAAATCCTGACATACACCGGCACGCAAACTCCATAGTTCATCAACACTCGTTTCAATATTGGTTACCCCCTTCTTGTACGTGAAGTTATCATAGATGTAATTGGATAATTCCTGAATGGTTTCGAGGGGATGCTGGACCTTGCTGAGAATTTCATGAATAGCACTCTGCACTTCTTCCTGGCATTTTGCCTGCTCGGCTTTTAAATAATCGTGATAGAGTAATTGATTTTCTTGGCTGTGGAGCTCTTTCCATACATCGGTGATGGATTCATTCAACTCCATCTTTTTCGTAGGAAAGATGTCCACCTCCATGATGTTATCAATGATCAGTTCGTTATGAGGCGCCACGATGGTAAAAAAACCGGTGGTGTTATCAAAATAATCCTTGGTGGTATTAATAATGGATTGATGAGAAATCCGGATAAGATGCTCTTTCACTTTCTGAAGTTCATCATTTAACGGATATAGCTTAATCTGATTTACGGAGTCAATGACCAGACCAGTGTAAATGTAATGGGTGCGATGAAGTATATGAAAATGGTGCATGCTTTCCTCTTATGAATATCCAAAATACAGCGTGGCTAATTTATAAGCCAACGCTTTGAGTTCCGCTCTTGTTTTTAAGATCAACTCCTTCACCTCTTCCGATGAAATCTGAGAATTCATGCCATACTTCAAGTTGCTGATTGATTTGCCGATCAGAAACTCCATTTCCTTAAAATGTTCCGGCACCGAAATAGAATCGAGTCTGCTAAAATATCGCTCGGACCGTTGCAAGCAATAAAGGACCGAATGAGGAAATTGTGTATTCATAAACACCTGGTGAATCACCTCATTCATCTGCAATGCATTCTTATAATGCTTGGTGTGAAATTCATACCCCGAAAGCGAATACAACAAATACTTCCAGTGCATGGCTTCATTTCCTCCCATGGTCATCTCGTGCATTTTGAGCTCCAGAATATCCAGGCTTCGCAAAGGGCGCTCAATATATTTCCCTAAGCTAAGAAAGTTATATCCTTCGCCACGGCTCATAGTGACATCCACCGTACCATAAAACAAGATACTTTCACGCTGCAAATTATCGATGGCGGTTACCGGATCACTTTCCAGCATTAATTGCTCCGTGTGTTTCTCCTGAATAAGATGGTAATAGTCATTAATGCACTGCCACACTTCTTTTGTAATATAATCCTGAATGGAGCGTGCATTTTCGCGGGCACGAACAATATTTATGAGCACCGAATTGTCATTCTCCCTATTCAGCACCAACTGAAATAATGCCTCGCGATAGTTGCTTACTTTTACACTCGAATTCTTTACCTGCACACCCAGGCCATCTACCCAAAGTTGCCAGTCGAAATTTTGAATTTCATCCTGCGAAGCAATATAATTAGTGCGCATCGCGCGCAGCACATTATCGGTGCGCTCCATGTAGCGGGCCATCCAAAAAACTGCATCGGCAACTCTACTTAGCATGAACTTATGGTAACTGTTTTAAAAATATATTTATCAGCCTAGTACCCAGGTGTCCTTACTGCCACCACCCTGAGAAGAATTAACTACCAATGATCCTTCGCGTAACGCCACGCGCGTCAACCCACCGGGCACAATCTCAATTCCCGAAGGACCGTTCAGCGCAAACGGCCTTAAGTCAACACGCCTGGGTTGGAGTTTGCCATTAATAAAACAAGGAACCGATGAAAGACTAATAATGGGCTGAGCGATGAACTGACGGGGGTTCTTTTCAACTTCTTTTTTATACTCCTCAATCTGCTTTTCATTCACTGCATTACCCATGAGCATACCATAGCCACCGCTCTCGTTGGTCTTTTTTATTACCATCTTATCTACATTGGCGAACACGTGCTTGAAATGTTCTGGATCATCCATCGCATAGGTAGGCACGGTTTTCAATATCGGCTCTTCATTTAAATAATACTTGATCATATTCGCAACAAACGGATAGACGGACTTATCATCCGCTACTCCATTCCCTGGCGCATTTACAATCGCCACGTTGCCTTTTCGATAGGCAAAATAAATTCCGGACACGCCTAAAATACTATCAGGATTAAAGACCAGTGGGTCGAGAAAGTCATCGTCCACTCGTCTATAAATGACATCTACTTGTTTGAGACCTGCTGTAGTTTTCATGTACACTTTCGCATTGTCTACCACCAGGTCTCGGCCTTCAACGAGATCAACCCCCATCAGGCGGGCTAACGTAGTATGTTCAAAATAGGCTGAATTGAAAACGCCAGGCGTCAATAATACCACTACCGGTTTACTCTTTTGGCGATTGGAAAGTGCAAGAAGATTCTTAAGTAGCAAATCCGGATAATCTTTTACCGACCGAACATTATTCTTCGGCAGCAACCCGGGAAAAATGCGATACGTCATATTGCGATTCTCAAGCATATAGGACACCCCTGATGGGGTGCGTAAGTTATCCTCGAGTACGTAATAAGATCCATCAGTATCCCGGATGAGATCAATGCCTGAGATGTGCGTATAAATATCAAACGGCACATCAACGTTCACCATCTCACGCAGAAAACCTCCACCGGAATGAATGAGTGATGCGGGAATGACTCCATCCTTGATGATGAACTGATCGTGATAAATATCGCGAAGAAAAATATTGAGTGCCTTGATCCGTTGTTTGATTCCTAGCTCAATGTGCGTCCACTCATCGGCAGTGATGATACGTGGTATGATATCAAACGGAAAAATTTTTTCAATTCCTTCCCCATCACTATACACGGTAAACGTAATACCCTGGCTCATGAAAAGCTTTTTGGCCAGGTCATCTTTCTGTGAAAACTCAGCTAAAGAATCCTGACTTAAGGAGTCAAAAAAAAGTCTGTACTGAGGGCGGGCTTGACCCTTCAAGCACATTTCATCCCAAACATTGGGTTCCGTTTTATATCCAGAAAGAAAATCTCCAACAGACATTTCATAAATATACTAACATGAGTGAATGAAGCAAATGATCGTTTTTGCCGGAAGGATTGAAATCGATTGCATTTAAAAAAAAGACCGGGCACCCCTGCCCGGCCTTTACCCTAAATAACAACAACTAACAACAATTATCTTTTATCAATTTGCTCCATCTCCGGAAGCAAAGTTTACAGTGTATGATCCGATCTTGGTGCCATGACTCACCCCAGCCTCTATATCGGCCCGATAGTGAATAGCTCCGTATAAACGGGAGAGAGAAGCTTCTTTCACTTGATCATTAAAATATTGAGCGTCTTGCGAAAACAAATAGGAAAGCACGCTGGCCGCTGCGGCCGAAAAGGTTGAATGCCCTGAGGTATAAGAAGGGAAATTCGGCAAGCCGGTCTTTGTTCTAATGGAAGGATCTAATTGAGAAGGACGCGGATTAAAATAAAAATATTTTGTCTCCCAACAGCCCACTGCAGCATCATGCAAGGCCATATTCAACAGGGCAAATGCGCGTGCCGCTCTTACCTCGCTGAAATTCGCTTTCACAATATAATCTTCAGCAATATCATTCCAATGACCTGGTGGTGCGTAGGTGCCTGCTCCATCAGCCCATTTATATACGATGGCCAACTCCTCACGCGTTGCGTTGTCTGCATAATGCTTTACTTCAGCCACCTGCTCGTTCATTAATTCCGATGAAGTAGATGGTGGTGGTTGAGGACGTTCATTCGTAATATCAGCTGCGGTCATATTCCACGCTTTTACTTTGCCAAAATTGGGAAGCATAGGAGGTCTTGGTGGAGTTTCGCGACTGATCCATGGTATCTCTCCTTTTGCCACTGCAGCATCTGCTAAAGCTTGCCACTGTGCAGGGGTACCAATAGCATTTCCCATACCGTCAGTTCTGAATCTTCCCGTTCCTGGCGCCAAAATGATTGCTGCAACATTCTTACCCAGGGTAAGACCAGTTGAAATATCACTGACCGATGCTTTGCCTGACCACAGCGCTGCATTTCTTTGATCAGCAGCTCTTAAGGTAATCTCTTCCACTGCCGCAGGAAATAATGCCTTCAACATTTCCGCAGTAACTCCTGAAAGAACTGCATCTTCAGAGGGATAAGCCGGAAGAGTAGTTTTAGGTACCAATGCTTGAACTTCTGTATCAACACTATAAGGAGCAGGACGGTTGTATTGATATTTATAAAACCAGGCGGCCTTGAGAGCGTCATACTGGGCAACGGCTACGTAACTATAACCACGTGCCGCATATGGCGGATTCGCGAAAGGAAATTGCGGATCTGCAAATGGATTTTCAGCATCCGGAAAAGGATACGTACCCATCGCAGTTGGTGCGGGAGGTAAATTATATCTGGCCACTAATTCACGAAGGATCTGATTCCATCGCAACATACCGCCTGCACTCCAATACTCAATAATATCTCTCTGACGGTCGGTGAGGTTACGTTGAGCATCTTTGATTGTGACCAACTCTGATTTGTATGCATCAGAAGTAACCAATGCTGGTGCAGCCACAGGCACCTGAACAGTATAATTGCCGGTAAGAATGATAGGTTTCCATGTTCCGGCTGTTTCATCCAATGTTGCTGGAGTTAGCGGTCCAAAAGATTCTACGTCTAAATCTTTACAGCTATTCACGCCAAAAAGCAGAAGCGCTAATACTATGACAATGGTTTTATTGTAATATGTCTTCATAAAAAATCTTAGTTTGATGTTTTAGCAAAATGAATGGTGTAGAGCAGACCGCCCATGAAATAGGTCGACTGGCCAACATTGCGACCAGCTAAGGTTTGTCCGATTAAAGCACGAACCGCTAGCCCTTTAGGTTTAGGAACATAATACATAGTGGTAATATCCATTTTAGAAAAATTCATTCGATTCGAAACAAAGGGCATGTCTTGCCTGCGAATGTCACCTCCGCCCAGGGTACTTTGTTGGGTGTAAGAAAGAAATACATTGATAGAGTTTTTGAGATACCCTGCGCTGAATGAAAAATCAATCAGGTTTGGCATCCACACTTCATTTGTAGCGTGTTGCTGACCATCGGTATAATAAGAAGAACGATCCAAGGTAACATTGCTTCGATAAGTATATGCTGAAGTAGCGTTCGCATACCAGCCTTGTTCTAATTTATAGTTCAGCGTAATGCGACCAGAAAGTTGTTGGGTGGCCATTCCGATTGAAAGTGGTAAAAAGTCCGGAGTGTAGTTAGTGAGCGGAATCGAGTAGCTTCCAAGAACAAATGAGTTAAACTCACCACCTCCAATCGTCTTTTTAAGAAAATTGTACTTAGCTCCTATCGTAAGATCTTGAATTCCTTCCATGCCCGATAGCACACCTTCACTCGCTTTAGTTTTTACATAGGGTAACATGGCAATGACATTCACCTTGTTACTCACTCCGTAATTACCCATCCACATCACGTTCTGTGTGGTGATCGTTCCGATGTTATGATTCTCTCTTTTTAGTGTTCCCTCCCAATAATCTTTCCATTGATCGTGGTTGTATAAGAACCCGGTGCACAAATCGCCTTTAGGCATCATCAATCCATCTGTGAAATTCTGGGCATGTAACGACAACTGCCCAATGAGTAATAGGAATAACAACAATTGTAAATGTTTTCTCATAAGTAAAAGTTTAAATAAATGATTGTTTTGAATGACCTGATTAGAGTCATGGGATGCTGAGCGTTTTTTCAACGCTCACAAAAGCACACAATAATCCTAATCAGGAGCTACTCGTTCGAAGGAACGGGTGGTGTTTTCAACATGGTCTTATGATAGGACCATGCGAAAGAAGTCTATGCTTTAGGAGGTGGACTGTTGAGCTGAATCACAAGGGATTCATATACAGCCGAACAAGTGCCATGAATAAGCACTTTGTGCCAGCCACTTTCTTCTTTTTGAAGACTGGTGGAAGTTGATATATAATCTTTAATAAAGGTCTGAATACTTTTTGCACCACTCTTTTGATTCGAGGGTTTGTCCGTAAACGACTTCACGTAATCCGTGAGCGCTTGTTTAATCTCTTTTGATTTGTTGTCTTTAATGCAAACTATATAAAGTGTATCACTCATGTACCGCTGTTTCACCATGCGATAAACTTCGCCTTCATGTTCAAACTCTCCATCCACACGAGTGAACCCGCGTGAGTCGGTGGCATAAGGAATGGTGATGGGAACCTTAATGGTGATTTCCTCTTCAGGCAAGAAATTATCATCATCAAACAGGGCCTTCATTTCTCTTTCATTAACGAACTGAAGACCAACAAAAATACCATAGTATCCCAGCACATTGAGGAGGAATAAAACAAGTAAAACTATGGTAAGGCCTTTTTTCACAGCGCGAAATGTAGGCAATTATTCTAATTTTCAAAATATAGTAAGGATTTCTGGCTCAGAAAGGGCCATTTTTTTTGAAGTCCTGGCGCTAGATGTGCTCTTTTTTATTCTTTACAAGGTCGTACAATAACTCGCGGGCACGATGCAATTGTGCTTTAACCGTACCAAGGGGAGCTTCCAGTTCATCAGCAATTTCCTCGTAACTCAATTCATGAAAATAGCGAAGCCTGACCAACTTTTGGTATTTGGCGGGAAGCATATTTACAAACTCCTGGATAATCATCTCCTTTTGGGCTTTGATCGCTTCATCTTGTGGATTCAGCAATCCACTATCCTCCACATCGATGGATACGGACTGGCCATCATCATCGGTGTAGGTGTTTTCAATACTTAGTGTTTTAAGTTTTCTCTTACGGATATGGTCAATGGTATTATTGGTGGCTATTCTGAAAAGCCACGTGCTGAACGTAAAGTCCTTCTTAAACTTGTGCAGACTACGAAATGCCTTGGAAAAGGATTCCATCATCAGATCCTCGGCATCATCAACGTTGCGTACCATTTTCAAGACCATCATGTAGACGGGGCGCCTATATCGGAGAAGTAGCTTAGCATAGGCTTTCTCATCACCACCTACAGCCATATCAATCAACTTGAAATCTTCAAGTGCTTTGGGTGAAAATCTACCTCCATCTAATTCTTCCATCGTATTCTTTTGACTACTAACGCCCGCAGGCCGGTGACAAGATAGTAAAAGGGAAAAATAAAATCTAAAAAAGGCGTTTTCCATATCTCAAAATGCCCACCCAAACGCTTTGAAGCCTCACTAAATAACCAAACCAATACTATCCAACGAATCATGAACCCTACAAACAATGGCCAGAATGGTTGTGCTAAAAACATCATGGGCACACCCAAAAACCAGGTAAGCATCCAACTCATCATAAATGATCCCAAAATAATTTTATCAGAAAATTTATAGCGTTTTCCTGCGTAAAGGTGTCTTAATTTCTGATCCATAAAATCAGACCATGAATTTTTTGGGGCAGAAACTGTTGTTACTTCATCGCCAATACAGACCTCCGTATTTGACTTTGTTGCATGCAGGTTTACAAACAAATCGTCATCGCCACCTACTACTTCCAGGTAGTTATTAAACCCTTTGCTCTGCAGAAACAATGACTTCGAATAGGCCAGATTGCGGCCAACACCCATGTAGGGCCTATGAAGCAACGCCATGCCCAGCGCTTGTATGCCCGTAAGCAACGATTCGAAGCGAATAAATGAATTCAAAAAACCTGCTTCCTTTCGATAAGGTGAATATCCAATAACAAATTGTGTTTGATCATTGTAACGTTCCATCATTCCTCTGACCCAATGCTTGCTCATTGGCCTGCAATCGGCATCGGTAAATAAAAGCCAGTCATACTTTGCGGCCCGAATACCCAGTGTGATGCCAAACTTCTTTCCCTGGATGTATTCCGGTTTATTCACTACACGCACCATCTTTAGCCTGCCATCTTGTTGTGTTGCCTCAAGAAGATAATCGTAGGTGCCATCATTAGATCTGTCCTCCACAATGATTACCTCAAATTCCGGATGATCTTGCTCTAACAGCAACGGAATCAGTTCTTTCAGGTTTTGCTCTTCATCATGCGCACACACAATTACAGAAACCGGATTTGGTTTTCGCCCTTCAAAATTATCCTGACGGGAAAAAGCAAACAGAAAAACGGACAGATAGAGAATCTGGACAGCTACTAAAACAATACAGATAAGAACTAAAATGGACAAGGCTATGGATTTTGAAGGGACAAAGATAAATGCTTATCAGGAATGAGAAACTATTTATCATCAACGTTCCACCCGTTCATGACGGATCGTTAGCATTTGGAGTGGGCGGCTGGTGCGGTTAACTTTGCGACCGAATGAAATTCAGCCTTACCGCCAACGATCCTAACTCAAAAGCCCGGGCAGGAGTATTGTACACCGATCATGGTGAAATTCAGACGCCTATATTCATGCCTGTTGGCACCGCAGGATCTGTAAAAGCGGTTCATCAGCGTGAATTAAAACATGACATCGATGCAAAAATAATTTTGGGCAATACCTATCACCTTTACCTTAGGCCTGGGCTCCCCTTGCTGGAGAAAGCAGGTGGGCTTCATAAGTTTATTGGTTGGGATCGCCCCCTACTCACTGATAGTGGTGGTTATCAGGTGTATTCGTTGGGTGAAAACAGAAAAATCACGGAAGAAGGAGTAGTTTTCAAATCGCATATTGATGGATCAAGACACATCTTCACGCCTGAAGGTGTCATGGATATTGAACGTACTATTGGTGCTGACATCATCATGGCGTTTGATGAATGTACTCCCTTTCCATGCGAATACGACTACGCTAAAAAATCCATGCAGCTAACACATCGCTGGCTGCAACGATGTGTGAAACGAGTGAATGAAACGGAACCGAAATATGGTTACGAACAAGTTTTGTTTCCGATTGTGCAAGGCAGTGTTTACAAAGACTTGCGACTACAGTCTGCAGAATTTATTGCTAACCAAAACCAGCCGGGAAATGCCATTGGAGGGCTATCCGTTGGAGAACCTCACGAAATGATGTATGAGATGACTGATCTCGTGTGCTCCATTTTGCCAGCCGATAAACCTCGCTACCTAATGGGCGTGGGCACTCCGGAAAACATTTTAGAGTGCATCGCGCTTGGCATTGATATGTTTGATTGTGTGATGCCCACACGCAATGCCCGAAACGGAATGCTATTCACCACACAAGGCGTCATTAATATTCGTAATGAAAAATGGAAAGATGACCTGAGTGCGCTGGATGTTGAGGTGGGAGGTTATGTAAGTACGTTCTACTCCAAAGCATACCTCCGTCATTTAATTATTTCGAAAGAAATTCTAGGCGCGCAAATTGCTTCCATCCACAATCTTACCTTCTACCTTTGGCTGGTGAGGCAAGCCCGGCAAAAAATTGAAGAAGGTGCCTTTGCCCCCTGGAAAGAAAAGATGGTAAAAATTGTTTCGCAACGTCTGTAACCACTCATGACCATACTCGACCGGTATATTATTAAGAAAATATTAACCACCTTTTTCTACGTGGTTCTTATACTGGTTGCCATCATTACGGTAATTGATATCACTGAAAAAGTCGATAAGTTTTCAAAGAATAACCTGACTACCGGAATGGTCCTGGGTTATTACCTGGATTTCATTCCATGGATAGCAGGGCTGCTCACCCCCATTACGGTTTTCATATCCGTTGTATATGTTACCTCCCGAATGGCTGCTCACACCGAGATCATTGCTATCCTGAGTAGTGGGGTTAGTTTTAAACGATTATTAGTACCCTACCTCATGGCCTCCTTTGTGATTGCCGGCATTACCTTTTATCTCAACGGCTGGGTGATTCCAAAATCCAACCAGGACAGGCTGCTATTTGAAATGCAATACTTCAAAAACAACAGTACATATTACCGGCAAAACATTCACATGCAAATTGAACCGAATGTGTACCTGTTTATGGGAAGTTTTAATAGTCAGTCCAATATTGGCGTTCAATTTTCGCTGGAGCGTTTTGATAGCAACCGCCTTGTTGACAAAATAACTTCGGATAACATTCAGTGGGATTCCTTAAAACAAAAATGGACGTTGAAATCCTGGAAGAAGAAAATGGTGGATAGTTTATTCATCGTGCGACAGGGGCCATCATCATTGCTATTAACCAGCAACGGTGAAAGTATGGATACCACGTTGTCGGTAACCCCTAAAGATTTTGACAACTCCAACCGAAACTATGATGGATTAACGATCAATGAATTAACTGAACACATTGCCAAGATGAAATTCCGGGGCGCAACTGGTGTTGAAATTTATGAAGTAGAAAAACAAATTCGTTTCGCCTCTCCATTCACCGTCTTTGTATTGGTATTCATGGGAGTGATCGTTTCGGCAAGAAAAAGTCGTGGAGGCACCGGCTTTCAAATAGCCCTGGGCTTCCTACTCTCCTTTATCTTCATCCTATTCTTCACGATGACACGCACCTATGCCGAAACCGGAGCACTACCTCCGTTTTTAGCTGCATGGCTTCCCAGTACCGTGTTCGGTATTATTTCTATTGGAATGTATAAATACGTGCCTCGGTGATTGCCACTACCAAAGACTACGTCAATCTTCACTTTCTTGTCTTTTTGTGGGGCTTCACTGCGGTGTTGGGCAAGTTGATTTCTATTCCTTCCGTGGAAATGGTTTTTTATCGGACCTTACTGGCTGCCGTGGGCATGGCCGCCTTAATAGTAATGACGCGTGGAACCTTTGCCGTTTCAAAGTCGGACTTTATTAAAGTAATGATTACCGGCTTCATCGTAGCTATTCATTGGCTTACGTTTTTTGGTGCGGGCCGCGTGGCAAATCCGTCCACCAGTTTAGTCGGCTTTGCCACCTGTTCGTTTTGGGCAGCACTGATTGAACCGATTGCTAAAAGAAAAAAAATTCAGATACTTGAAATCGGGCTGGGGTTAGTTGTCATTATTGGGCTGTCCATCATTTTTGTCGGAGACTTTCAATATCCTTTAGGGTTATTTCTGGGAATCATTTCCGGACTTACAGCGGCCATTTTCAGCGTTATCAATTCAAAGCTGGTTGTTCGCATAAATGCCCATACCATTACATTTTATGAAATGGCCAGTGCGAGCCTGATTATCTTTTTATTCTTTCCGATTTATCAAAATACATGGGCCGAAGGTGGTCAGCTAAATCTCCTTCCGCTGTGGTCTGATTGGATTTATCTAGCCATCATGGCTTGGGCATGTTCGGTATATGCCTATTCCGTTGCGATCAATCTCACCAAAAAATTGTCAGTGTTCTTTATTCAACTTGCGTTGAACCTTGAGCCCGTATATGGAATTACATTAGCATTGATTGTATTTGGCGAAAAGGAAGTGATGGGCTTAAATTTCTATGCGGGTACAATCATTATCATCAGTGCTGTGGCAATCTATCCCTTCCTGAAAAAAAGTACTGATACTCAGTTCAAATAACCAGACCAGGTTTGCATTCCCTGAAACTGAGTCGATAATTCCGTTTTGGATTGAAAAATTCCGTACACAGAAGAACCAGATCCGCTCATGCTTGCATAAAGTGCCCCGTCTGCATACATCTGCTCCTTTATCGCTGCAATAGCAGGATACTTTTTTAACACTGATCTTTCAAAATCATTGACGAGAGAAACTTTCCATTCCGCTAGCGGTTGAGTTAACGTTTCTGAAAGAGGTTGATTATGAACTTGTGGATCTACCCCAGCATAAGCTTCGGAAGTAGAAATGTGAATATCTGGCTTTACCAACATTAAGTAAAATCCTTTTAGGCTCAATGGAAGTGGCCTAAGCTGTTCTCCTCGCCCGCTTCCAAGCATTGGTTTATCATCTATAAAAAAAGCACAGTCGCTGCCGAGTTGTGATGCAAACTGTTGCAACTGAATGTCGGTGAGATTTAAATCAAAAACAGAATTCAATAAGCGCAGCGTAAATGCTGCATCCGATGATCCTCCACCCAACCCGGCACCTGTGGGCAGAACTTTGTGCAGATGTATTTTTACTGAGCCAAGATTGAACTGCTCTCTCAAAAGATGGTAGGCTTTAATACATAAATTGTCTTCCTCCTTGCCGGGAATGAGCGAACCTGAGCTGGTGAATGAAAAGGTCTGAGCGGGAATGATCTCCAGAATATCTGTCCAGGGAACGGGATAAAAGCATGTTTCGATATTATGATAGCCATCTTCACGCCTGGAGATGATGTGAATACCAAGATTAATTTTGCAATGTGGAAAAACTACCATACCAGGTTGTTAATTGCTAGTTGGTAGTTGGTAAATACGCAACCAACTAACACCAGCAACGATCAACTATTTAGATAAGCGTTCAATCAATTCATTGGTAATACCTGATGAAGAGAAACCTCCATCGTGCATCAGGTTTTGCATGGTAACCATTCGGGTATAATCAGAGAACATGGCCACACAATAGTTGGCGCAATCTTCTGCCGTTGCATTGCCTAGTGGTGACATCATTTGAGCAAAATCAAAAAACGCATCAAAGCCAGAAATACCTGTGCCCGCAGTAGTCTTGGTCGGTGATTGTGAAATCGTATTCACCCGCACTTTCTTTTTGGAACCGTAGCGTTGGCCATAACTGCGCGCGATGGATTCAAGCATTGCTTTTGCCTGGGCCATATCGGTATAATCCGGATAAGCCCGCTGTGCCGCGATGTAGCTAAGTGCCACCACCGAACCCCACTCATTCATCGCATCCAGTTTTTCAGAAGTTTGTAGCACTTTATGAAAAGAAAGAGCAGAGATGTCAATCGTTTTAAGGTACCAGTCATAATTCATATCGCCATACTCTTTTCCTTTACGGATATTAGGGCTCATGCCAATAGAGTGAAGTACAAAATCAAGTTTGCCACCTAGCACTTCCATAGATTTGGAGAATAGATTAGTAAGGTCTGCTTCCGAAGTGGCATCCGCTGGAATTACTTCAGCTTCACAGGCTTTTGCCAATTGGTTGATAGTTCCCAATCGCATGGCGATAGGCGCATTGGTGAGCGTGAACACACCACCCTCCTCCTTTACTTTGAGTGCCGTTTTCCAGGCAATTGAATTTTCATCCAGCGCTCCGAAAATAATTCCCTTCTTTCCTTTAAGCAGGTTATTGGCCATGTTGTTTCAGTTTTAAAGTTTGCGCAATATTACAAAATTCCTACTCACAGCCGCTATTTTTGAATCCCATGAATAAGAACACAACCGCTCCCATTGGCATATTTGACAGTGGCATTGGGGGGCTTACTGTTGCACAGGCCATCAAACAACTGCTCCCTAAAGAAAGCATTGTATATTTTGGTGACACGGCCCATTTGCCTTACGGAGACAAATCAGAAGCCGCTATTCAGGCTTACTCCGTCAGGATTGCAGACATTCTGCTTAGAAAAGGCAGTAAAGTGATTGTTATTGCTTGCAATTCTGCGAGTTCAGCTTCCTATGAATTATTGAAAGAATATGTTCGCAAAGATGCACATATCATTAATGTCATCGACCCGATGGTTGAATTTGTTACTGAGCATTTCGCGGGAAAAAACATTGGATTAATTGGTACTAAAAGAACCATTCAATCGGACATTTATACCCGCAAAATTAAAGAGGCGAACTGTGGCATCGATCTGCAATCGTTGGCAACACCTTTGCTCGCCCCGATGATTGAAGAAGGTTTTTTCAATAACCAGATCAGTCATGAAATCATTGCACAATACCTGAGTGATGAAGCTCTGAAAAATATTGATGCGTTAGTGCTGGCCTGCACACACTATCCGCTGATTAAGAAAGAGATCAATAATTTCTATCAAAATAATGTGACAGTGCTGGACTCAGCGCAGGTGGTAGCTCAGGCATTACAACGCTATCTCGCTTACAACCAGTTGCTAAATAATTCTGAAAATCATGTCAATCATTTTTTTGTATCCGATTATACCGAATCATTTGAAGCGTCCACACGCTTATTCTTTGGCGAGAAAGTGATGTTGGAAAAACATCCATTGTGGAATTGATTCAAAAAGTTAACTGTGCTCATGCTTAGTTATCTTTAAAAAAATGAATATTTTAGAAATTAATTCAGTGACCTATAAACCGATTCAGAATATACCTCCGTGTTTGTAACCTTATTCTTCTTTCTTCCTTTTTTAGTAATCTATACCGTTCTTGTTGTCTATGCAGAAAGGAAGATTTCCGCATTCATGCAAGACAGACTAGGCCCGATGGAAGTCGGATACTATGGAATTCTTCAAACCGTGGCCGATCTGCTTAAGCTGCTTCAAAAGGAAGATATTGTTCCAGCAAGTGCCAATAAAAGCTTGTTTCAACTCGCACCCCTTTTGATTTTCGTTCCCATTTTCCTTGGATTCAGCATGCTACCGCTTACTCCCTCCTGGTCGGCCCCTGCCTTGTCCTCCGCTCTCTATTTTATTTTCGCCATTATCTCCCTGGATGTAATCGGCATTGTCATTGCCGGCTGGGCTTCCAATAACAAATACAGTATGCTCGGTACGATACGGTCTGCTGCCCAAATTATTTCCTACGAAGTACCGCTCACACTTTCTGTTCTTTGCGCATGTATATTAAGTCAAACATTAGACTTGCAGGAAATTTCATTTCAGCAGGGCATCTTAATGAATACTTCTCATGGTGAAACAAATTACCTCCTGGGTATTAAGCAGCTTAACATCGATGTAACCATGAATGGAGGCTTCCTGACCTGGAATGTGTTTCGCATGCCAGCACTGTTTTTTGCCTGGATTATTTTCTTTATCGCTTCGCTGGCAGAAAGCAACCGGGCTCCGTTCGATCTTCCTGAAGCAGAATCAGAATTGGTCGCAGGATTTCAAACTGAATACTCAGGCTTTCGATGGGCAGTAATCATGCTGGCGGAATATGCCATGATGTTGCTGGTTAGTTTTATTGGAGTTATTTTATTCTGGGGAAGCTGGAATACACCATTGCCGAATATCAATGGATTAAAACTGGCCGACTGGACAACGGGGATCAATGGATCAGTAAGCATCCACGCTTGGGGCATTTTCTGGCTTATTTCCAAAACGATTCTGATGATTTGTTTACAAATCTGGGTACGCTGGACTTATCCAAGAATCCGAATAGATCAGTTAACTTCGTTAAGTTGGAAATATTTAACCCCTGCTTCATTAATTTTAATTGTTATTTGTGCACTTTGGAAATTACTTCTGTAACGTGGCGATCAAAAAGAAAATTCATACGCTAGGCCTGACGATTCTTGGCATTTTGTGCTGCTCGTTTACATACTGTCAAAACAATATTGATAGCCTTGAAAATACACTTCAGAATAAATTATCAGACTCCGTTCGTTTTGTTACCTACATTGATCTTTCGGTAAAGAAACAATACACCGATTTTATAAATGCGACCCTTTATGCAGATAAGGCATTTGCGTTGTCAGAAAAGCATAAGTGGTCATGGGCTAAAGGAAAAATTTATAACCAGTTGTCATTTTTGGCCACCATTAGTGGCGATTATTCAACCGCAATGAAGTATGATAACCTGAATCTTCAGATGAGGCTGGAGACACAGGACAGTGTTGCTATTGCCGAAACACTAAACTTTCTTGGCAACGACTATAGCGACCTCGGAAAATATGATGAGGCGTATTATTATTTCACGCAATCCTATCGCGTAGCCCGGGCCATTAAAGATCAACTGAAAATGGAAATTGCCATTTATAATATTGGTTTGGTATTGAATGAGTTGGGTCAATATGATCTGGCACTAAATCATTTCAACTTTAGCCGTGAACTCAGTGAAAAAATAGATGACAAGGATGGTCAGGTCTATCTCTTGAATGCAATCGGAGAACTGTACCTAAAAAAGAAAGATTATAAAAAATCAGAGGAGTACTTATTGGCGGCATTGAAAGCTCTTCGGGAAAGGAATCTTACTATCATCGAGCCCCGCGTCTTGAAAAGACTGGCTCTCCTGAAATTTGAATTGAAAGATTATCCTAAGGCACTGGCCTATTATGACTCGGCATCAGTTATTCATAATAGGGGGCACAATGAATTTGGTGTAGCGGAAGTAAACCTTGGCATCAGTGAAATTTTTATAGAACAGGAAAAATTTGATGAAGCCGAAGCATTGATTGAAAAATGTCTTGTTACCGCCAAAAAGAACAATGCACAAAAAATGACCATCGATTGTTTCGAAAAGCTCTCTTACCTGGCAGAAAAGAAGGGAGATTATCAAAGCGGTCTGGAGTATCACAAAAGCTTCAAACAATATGAAGATAGTTTATATAGTCAGGAGATACTTGCCCGACTCTTTCAGGATCAACTTCGTTTCGAAACTGAATTAAAGGATAGCGAAATCGCGGCCCTCAGTAAAGTAAAGACAGAACAAGCCACCACATTAAAACGACAGGAATTACTTCGCAACATCTTGGTAGTCGTTATGGCCCTTACCATAATTCTGCTATTTACAGTTTATCGAAGCGGCCAACGAAGAATCAGAATCAATAAACTATTGATTGAGCATCAGCAGGAAATCAAGAAGAGAAGCCAGGAACTGGAACAGCTGAATCAGGTGAAAGATAAATTTTTATCCATTGTTTCGCATGATCTGCGATCACCAATCAATTCCCTTTCGGCCATTCTAAATCTTGTAGAGCAAAAGAATCTTACTCCCGAGGAATTCAAACAGCTTACCGTAAACCTGAGAAAACAATTTGAAAATGCCCGCTCTTTCATCAGCAACTTGCTGGATTGGGCATTGCTTCAAATGGATAAATTAAAAATTCAACCTGTAAAAATTGCACTTGCAGCAGCCATCGAAGAAAATTTAAAAACCGTGGAAGCCATGCAGATGAAGCAAATCCATTTTGAAAAAGATGTGTCTTCCGAGGTATACGGTTGGGCTGATCCAAATATGCTGAACCTGATTCTAAGAAACCTGCTATTAAATGCGATTAAGTTTTCTGAAATCGGTGGAAAGATTGAAGTCACCTGCAAAGATTTTGACAAACAATTTGTGGTTATAGCGGTGAGTGATCATGGTGTAGGTATCAGTAAGGAAGTGCAGAAATTTCTGTTCGACAAATCATCTTCCTATAGCACCCGTGGCACCGCCAATGAAAAAGGGACTGGCCTTGGCCTGATCTTATGTAAAGAATTTATTGAAAAAAACGGTGGCAAAATCTGGTTTGAAAGCGAGGAATGGGTAGGAAGCACTTTTTATTTCACAATTCAGAAACCAACTGAATAGGGTTTAGGGTTTTCCTTCTATTTTTGTGTAGCTTATGGAGGAACCTGCAACTACATATTGGTCCAATTTTGGAGTTGCCGTACGCACGCTAAGACAAGGATTATCACTAACGTTCTCCCATTTACTAAAAGCGCGCAAAAGCAGATCACCTCTTTCAGTTCAATCACCATCGTATTTTGAAAGTCAGATCGGTATTGCTACCGTGCAATATCCACATGAATCAATACCCGTTCCTGACAATGGTCGCTACAAATTGCATAACGAGATTGATGATTGCATTGTGTGTGATAAGTGCGTCAAGGTATGCCCGGTCAATTGCATCACCATCGAACCCATAAAATCTCCAGAAGAGTTTGGCAAGACTTCTGATGGAACACCCAGGCGCATCTATGCTGCAACATTTGACATTGATATGGGCAAGTGTTGCTTCTGTGGGTTATGCACCACGGTATGCCCTACGGAATGCCTTACCATGACTAAAGAATTTGACTTCTCCGAGTTCGATATCAACGCACACAATTTTGAGTTTGGCAATATGTCATCTGTTGAAATCGAAACAAAGAAAAAAGAATGGGACGAGTATCAAAAGAATAAGATAGCTGCTGTTCCTGCAACTTCCTCACCAACATCTTCTACTTCAACTCCAAAGCCGGTGTTCAAACCAAAGATTAAACCTCCTTCACCACCCGCCTCCACCGAATGAACATTGGAAATTTATTCATATACATTTTCATATTTACCGCTGTGATTTCGGTGCTTGTAATGATGTTCACGCGAACAATTTTTTATGCTGCCCTTGCTTTGATTGTTTGTCTGCTTTGCCTGGCGGGTATTTATGCTTTGCTCTATGCCGAGTTCATTGCCATCACTCAAATTGTCATTTACGTGGGCGGGGTATTGGTTCTTATTCTTTTTGGAATCATGCTTACAAATCGAATTGCCGGTAAACCACTTCGTGCCGAGTCACATCGCGTGATTATAAGTGCCTTGATTTCCTTAAGTATATTTCTACTTATTGCAGTAGCTTATCAAAAGACCTCATTTGCCCCATGGGTCAACTTACCCAGTCAGGGCAATTCTATCAATCAGATTGGAATTGAATTAATGAGCACGTATGTGGCTCCCTTTGAAATTGCTGGTGTATTGCTTTTGGTTTGCCTGATTGGCGCTGCGTTAATGGCCTCCTCTATTAATAAAAATGATCATGTCTGAACACAGTTTACTCTTCCTGTTCGGAGCCTTTCTTTTTTCATCTGGCTTATTTATTGTTTTTACAAAACGAAATGCGATCATGATTTTATTAGGCATTGAGTTGATGTTAAATGCTGCTAATCTAAATCTGATTTTATTCAGCCGGCAAAACTCCACTAATTATGACGGACAGTTTTTTGCCTTGTTTGTTATTGTAGTGGCCGTATGTGAAGCAGCAGTGGGTCTGGCGATCATACTTAAGGCTTATCATTATTTTCACACCTCGGTTCCTGATCAGATCAGTGACTTAAAAGAAAAAAATTGACAGCAGCGATATCTTCACCGGAATCACTTTGGTTGGTACTATGCGTGCTGGGCCTACCCTTACTTTCCGCCTTCATCAGTTTCATCATCTCTGAAAAATATTCCTGGCTTGCGCCAATTGTCAGCAGCATGCTCTTATTGACAACCGTTATCTGCGCTTCACTTTTATTTTTTAAATTCGTAAATATCCAATCCTTGACTTATTCCTGGCCCTGGTTTTCCATCAATCAAAAAATGCTACAGGCCAGTTTGCTATTAGATAACAACGCCTTAATCATGCTATGGATTGTTTCCATTGTTTCATTCCTCGTGCACTTATTTTCAATTGGGTATATGGCAGAAGATATTGCGTTGGTTCGGTATTTCGGCATGCTTGGTTTTTTTACATTCGCTATGCTGGGCTTGGTGATGAGCAGCAACTTGCTACTTCTCTTTTGCTTTTGGGAATTAGTCGGTTTCAGTTCTTACCGATTAATCGGCCACTGGTACAAAAAACCAGAAGCTGCAAAAGCAGCCACGAAAGCGTTTATTATTAATCGCGTTGGCGATCTAGGTTTTCTAATCGGACTGATGATTCTCTGGTCATATTCCGGCAACCTTGATATTGCTAATTGGGATATCACCAACATCCCTGCATTTTGGTTAACCTCAGCAGGTATTTGCATTTTTATAGGAGTCATTGGCAAGTCGGCACAATTTCCGCTCTTTAATTGGCTGCCCGATGCCATGGAAGGTCCAACTCCTGTATCCGCATTAATCCACGCAGCCACCATGGTAGCCGCAGGTGTTTACTTATTGATTCGAATTGAAATCTTGTTTACCGAGGATGCGCTGATTGTCATTTCCATTGTTGGGACCATCACCGCCCTGGCCGGTGCGACCGGTGCATTGTTTCAATATGATATAAAGAAAATATTGGCTTACTCTACGATTTCGCAATTAGGGTTTATGGTTATGGCTATAGGTTCCGGGGCTGCTCAAGGAGGTTTTATGCATTTGCTCCACCATGCATTTTTCAAAGCCGGATTATTCCTGGGAGCAGGAGCCATTATTCACGCTATGCATCAGGCATATCATCACGAAGCGACCATAGATGTTCAGGACATCCGCAACCTGGGTGGGTTACGCAAGAAATTACCAATTACATTTCTCTCTTTTATATTATGCGCTGCCGCTCTGGCTGGTCTTCCATTTACCACGGGGTTCGTTTCCAAGGAAATGATCTTAACACAAATGAGTGGGTGGGCAGGAGATGGATATTCCTGGAAGTGGTTTGTGATGATGGGCGCGTGGACCGTTACCTTTCTTACTGCATTGTATTCATTCAGGATGATCTGGTTCATATTCTTTGCTAAGCCAAGGCATGAGTTGAATTTGGCTGAAGTTCCATTGGTAATGCGCATCCCGTTATTCGTTCTGGCATTGAGTTCTGTTGCTTTATGGATCTCATTACAACCTTTTCACCTATCTTCTTTCATCAACGTACTGCTGCAAATCAATCCCGAAGCAAGTGCTATCATTACATTATCATCCACATTAATAATCGCTATCGCATTGATCATGGGATTCTATGTTTATAAAAATTATGAACTAAAGGAATCCAATAAATTGCTTTCCCCACATTTTTATCTTGATTGGATGGCTGACTATACCCATTCCATAGTTGACCGATTATCTATATTCTCACATTGGATCGATCGCAAAGTAATCGACAAACTTATTCATGGATTGACTTATTTTCAGGTAAGTGTGGCTCACATAACGAGCTGGTCGGATCGCTATTTAATTGATGGTTTGGTAAACGGTGTAGCCTACTCGGCCAAGGGCATTGGCTCACTCACTCGCTCAATAGCCAACGGAAAAATTCAATCTTATTTGCTTTGGGCTATGGCTGGCCTGGTTATTTTTATACTTTGGAACTTATATTTATGCAGCACTTACTCTCATACCTCATATTCTCCCCACTCGTTGCTGCCGTAGTTGCCTTGTTGATTCCGGCAAATCAAAAAAACGCATTCCGATCAATCACGCTGCTAGCAAGTATTATTCAGATTGTGGTCATGACCTTGATCGCATTACAATACGAGCATCATGCCGGTGTTCAATTTGCCGAGCGGCTTCCCTGGATCAACCTGGCATTAGGTCAATTCGGGATATTGCAGGCTGAGTATTTTGTGGCGCTGGATGGTTTAAGCTTTCCGATGGTCGCCCTGTCCGTTGGCATTATGGCCATTGCCGTTATCTCTTCCTGGACTATTGAAAAAAGTCAGAAAGGTTATTTTATTCTTTTATTGATTTTAAATGGCGCCATTATCGGAAGCTTTTGTGCGTTGGACTTTCTGCTCTTCTATGTCTTCTTTGAATTCATGTTGCTGCCCATGTATTTCCTTATCGGGATTTGGGGAGGTCCCAGAAGGGAATATGCATCCATTAAATTTTTTCTTTATACATTATTGGGTTCCATCCTGATCCTGATTGTTATTATAGCCCTTTATATCTCCGTAAAAGATCCTGCTTCAAGCAATCAACTGGTGCACACCTTTAATGTGCTCCATATGCAAAATCCGGAAAATATTATCCCGGATTCGGTATTATCAATAAGTTCAGATAACCTGTTAGGACCTTACTCGTTCAGGCTTTGGGCATTCTTATTACTCTTCATTGGCTTCGCAATAAAACTTCCAGCCGTACCCGTACATACCTGGTTGCCTGATGCGCACGTAGAGGCCCCTACTCCCATTTCTGTGATTCTGGCCGCGCTTCTTCTGAAGTTTGGCGGTTATGGATTGCTTCGATTTGCTTATCCAATATTTCCAGATGGCGCTGTCTATTTCAGTTGGCTGGTTGGGTTTGTTGGAGTTGTCTCTATAATTTATGGAGCACTCAATGCCCTATCATCAAAAGATCTCAAGCGGCTCATCGCCTACTCTTCCGTTTCACATATGGGTTTTGTGTTATTGGGATTAGCTTCAGTAACGGTAGAAGGAGTTGCCGGTGCCGTATATCAGATGTTCAGTCATGGGATTATATCGGCCATGCTTTTCTTATTAGCTGGTGTGCTCTACGATCGCACGTATGATCGATTGATTTCAAACTACTCCGGCCTGGCAACTAAAATGAAAGTGTATACCGGTTTTGTATTGGTGGCATTCTTCGCATCGTTAGGGTTACCTGGCTTTGCAGGTTTTATTGGGGAAGTAATGATCTTATTTGGAGCATTCTTGTCTCAAAAATCAAACGGCCTCATTCCAATCTGGATGGCGATCACTTCTACTTTTGGGCTATTATTAGGAGCCGGATATTTTTTATGGACCATCCAGCGGATGTTTTATGGTCCATTTACTGTGAAGGTTCCTGTTGCTGAGCTTAACGATATTGATAGCAGGGAATATGCTATGCTGTTGCCGTTGGCGCTCGCTGCCCTATTCTTTGGGATACTTCCTCAACCACTCCTTAACTTCATCAATCCGTTTGCACAGGAGTTTGTAGAATTAATTTTCAGGTCTGCCTCATCCATTAATCCATAATGAAGCTGCATTATGAATGATCAGCTGCAACATGTTTACGAAAGTATTTCGCTGCTGATACCCGAAGTAATTGTCTCAGTGTCATTGCTGATCATCATACTACTTGGACTTGTACTCAGGGAGAACAAACATTTTATTTTAAAATCCTTTGCGCTGATCACGTATGGTGTTTCCATCTTCGCAATCACTCGTCAAATGCCTACGGAGTCGGTGGATGTTTTCAAAGGAATGATGCACGTGGATGAATTTTCATCCTACTTCAAGATTTTGTTTTTAGCAGGAGGAATATTAGGGGCATGGATGTATAGACCAGAAGCCAGCAAATCTTCCGCTGAATACTTTCTCTTGTTACATGCGGTGATCCTCGGAAGTTGCCTCCTTGCCTCCAGCATGAATTTCATAATGGTATTGCTTTCAATGGAATTGATTTCGTTGAGTTCATACCTTTTGACCGGATTTGGCTTCGATAAAAAGGGTGCGGAAGGTAGTCTGAAATATTTTCTATTTGGGACAATAGCCACCGCATGCATGATCTATGGCCTCTCGATTTTATATGGACTTGCCGGTACGCTTGATTTTTCATCCGAACTTTTTGTAAAAAACCTGATCTCGTCATCGTCACCATTGCTTTTGATCGGTGGGTTATTAACGTTTGCCGGCTTACTATTTAAAATTACGGCCGTGCCATTTCACCTATGGGCGCCTGATGTTTATGAATCAGCTCCCACTCCTGTCGTAGCCTTTATTTCTGTCGTTCCTAAATTAGCGGGCATCGCATTGATAACCAGATTCACCCTGGCCATTAATCTCTTTGGTCAATCCGGATACAACTGGCAGATGATTCTAGCTGTCGTGTCTATCGTCTCCATTCTCGTAGGAAACCTTTCCGCCTTATCACAACAAAATGCCAAAAGAATGCTCGCTTATTCGTCCGTAGCCCAGGCTGGATTCTTATTGGTAGGTCTGGTCACCTTCGGCATAGATGGAATTCATTTCATGTTATTCTACGCAACTATTTTTCTGGTGATGAACTTCCTGGTCTTTCATACTCTGAATCAGTTTGAAAACACATTCGGCCAATTCTCCATTTCATCTCTGGCAGGCTTAGGCGCTACCTCAATAATTCCTTCGTTATCTATTCTGATTGGGCTGGTTTCCCTAACCGGACTTCCACCTACAGCTGGGTTCACGGCCAAGCTGTTGATTTTTGGAGCTTTGTGGGGAGCCTATCAGCAAAATGGAGACTTATTGCTGCTGACACTTTTCGCAATCGGTTTACTAAACACAGTAGTTTCACTTTTCTTTTACCTGAAAATCCCATACTACCTGTTTATAAAAGAAAGAAAAGAGGCGGCTGATGCTATAAAAAATGACATGGCAGGCAATCTTTTGAGCCTGATTTTGGTTATCGTACTATTCTATCTTTTCATTAGCCCAAGTGGGTTGATGGGATGGATTAATAAAATTACCTTTGTGCTTTAAAACCTTTGGCATTAAGCAAAAAGGCGTGTTTCTGGTCGTTTAGTTTCAGGGGCTTTGAAATAAAAATCTATGAGTGAACCCATCCTTCATGAATGCGGCATTGCCCTCATTCGATTGCGCAAGCCACTTTCTTACTACATCGAAAAATATGGCACCACCTATGCCATGAACAAGATGTATATTTTGATGGAGAAGCAACACAATCGGGGTCAGGATGGGGCCGGAATTGCCAACATCAAAATTGATCAAAAGCCAGGTTTTCGGTTCTTTAGCCGATACCGCTCGATAAAGGCTCAACCGGTGGCACACCTATTCAGGAAGATAGGTAAGAAGTATCAGAAAGCACAAAAAGAAGGCAAAGAGAAATTCAAGGATGAAAATTGGCTGAAAGAAAAAGTAGCATTTAGTGGAGAGCTTTGGCTAGGTCATCTGCGTTATGGAACTCATGGACTCAACTCCATTGAAAATGTTCATCCCTTCTTAAGACAAAACAACTGGCGCAGCCGTAACCTGGTGATGGCCGGAAATTTCAATATGACCAATGTGGATGAGCTATTCAACATTCTGGTTGACTTGGGGCAGCATCCGAAAGAAAAAGTAGATACGGTAACCGTGATGGAAAAAATTGGTCACTTCCTGGATGAGGAGGTTCAAACACTTTTCCAAAAGTATAAAGGCCAATACACCAATCGCGAAGTATCCGACATCATTGAAAATGAGCTTGACCTGGGCCGTGTCCTACGCAGAGCATGCAAAGACTTTGATGGTGGCTATACCATGGCCGGTCTTACCGGTTCTGGTTCTGCCTTTGTGGTGCGCGATCCTTCCGGCATTCGGCCAGCCTATTTTTATGCCGATGATGAGATTGTCGTGGTCGCATCTGAAAAGCCGGCCATCAAAACAGCATTCAATATTGAGTATTCTCAAATTCAGGAGGTGCAGCCAGGTCATGCTTTGATCATCAATAAAAATGGTGAGTACATGCAACAGCAAATCCTAAAAGCGCGTGAGAAAAAGTCATGCAGTTTCGAGCGCGTTTACTTTTCCAGGGGCACCGATCCGGAAATTTACCAGGAGCGCAAGCAACTCGGAAGGCTATTGGTTCCGCAGATTCTCAAAGCAATCAATTTCGATTTAAAAAATACGATCTTCTCTTATGTGCCCAATACGGCAGAGACCGCTTTCCTGGGGATGATGGCCGGCATTGAAGATTACCTGATCAGCAAGCAAAAAGATTTTATCGTAGATGGCAAACCTACAGTTGATTCATTGGATGATATTTTATCTTTCCGTCCACGTATCGAAAAGATTGTAATCAAAGATGTAAAACTAAGAACATTCATTACGGATGATGTTCATCGTGATGACATGGTGGCCCACATATATGACACTACCTATGAAGTGGTGAATAAGGGAAAAGACACGTTGGTAATTTTAGATGATTCAATTGTGCGCGGAACCACCTTAGAGAAAAGTATTCTTAAAATGCTGGACCGACTGCATCCCAAGAAAATTGTGGTGGTTTCATCAGCACCTCAAATCCGATTCCCTGATTGCTATGGAATTGATATGAGCAAGATGGGAGATTTTGTAGCCTTCCGTGCCCTGATACAACTAATAAAAGAACAGGGCAAAGATTTCTTGCTGGGAGAAATCTACGAGCAATGTCAACGCTCAGAGCAGGAGGAAGAACCTTTGAATTATGTGAAGCGGCTCTATGATCAATTTGGCTATGAAGAAATCTCAGATAAGATTGCAGACATTGTTCGTCCTGCCGATATGAAAGCCGAATTGGAGGTAGTGTATCAAACCGTAGAAAATCTTCACAAGGCCATACCAAATCATTCTGGCGATTGGTACTTCACTGGCGACTTCCCCACCACGGGAGGCATGCGCGTAGCAAATCGTTCCTACCTCAATTACATGGACGGAAAATTGGTGAGGGCCTATTAAAGACACTCAAAAAACATAACGTATTCTATTCCTTTGTTCTTACGCGCTGAAACATTGCGTCATGGAAGATAAAAATCAAGTACGATTTCATTCATACACTTGAAATGTCCTTTCGGGCACTTTTGATACCCAATCTTGGAACAGGGGCGGCAATCAATCCTCTTATTTTCAAACACAGTAAATTTGGTTCGATACGGATACATACCAAATTCGGGTATCGTGTTACCCCAGATTGAAAATACCTCCTTTTTAAACGCAGCGGCAATGTGCATCAACCCGGTGTCATGCGTAAAAACATGACTGGACATTTTCACCAGGCTGGCCGATTGATTTAAGTTGAATTTTCCGCAGGCATTATAAATAACCGTTTTCTTATTGAGTTCGTGCAAACCCGATTCATATTCGTTACTAGAGGTCTTTTCAAAAAACGATGTTATTTTTTCCCCCGTCTCAAAATCTTCTTTTCCCCCTAATAATACAATTGGTTTGTTGATCCGATCGCATAGCTCAATCATGCGGGGCAAAGGTAATTTCTTAGTGTTATGTTGAGCTCCAATAGCGTAGGCCACAAAGCTTTTTTGGTGAGTTTCCGGTAACCATTCGACAGGGACATTATCGCTTTCCGGGATAAAATAATCTAAGCCCAAAGCATCGGGCTTTACTCCTAATGATGCCACTGTCTGCATGTACCTGTCCACAATATGCACTGGTGGCAGCTGATCAATTTTCAAGTCGACCTTCAACCATTTTTTAAAATTGATCTTATCAAAACTGTATGACTTCGCCCAAAGGGCAGTTTTAATTATTTGCGAGCGCAAGTTGTGGTGAAGATCAATAATAACATCATACTTCTCCTGCCTTAACTGATAGATAAGAGTATTCAGGCTCTTTTCAAGAAAAAACAGTTTATCAATATAGGGGTTCGACACCAGGATACCTTTGAATTGAATTTTTGAAACATAATGTATTTCGGCTTCTTCAAGCTGTGTTTTCAGGGTTCGTATTACAGGGGTTGTTAGCACAATATCCCCGATGGAAGAAAAGCGAATAATTAAAATCTTCATTTACAATTTCAATTCAGCCTAAACCTCAGAAAAATACGAATACAATTTGCTATTTTAGTTACCTTAATGAGTTAATAATTTCAGGTCGTGCATGGACTTGCACGTTCAGAATTTTAGACCACAAATAATTAATTATTAAACTTCTTTTATGAATTACTGGTTAATGAAAACAGAACCGGGCACTTTTTCATGGGACGATCTCGTTCGTGATAAAAAAGCCATTTGGGATGGAGTCAGAAATTTTCAAGCACGCAATAATTTGAAAAACATGAAAAAAGGTGACCTCGCCTTCATTTATCATAGCATGGATGATAAGGCGGTTGTCGGGATTGCTGAAATTACGAGGGAACATTTTCCCGATCCGAAAGACAAAGATTGGGCAGCGGTAGAAATAAAGCCTTTAAAAAAATTAAAGCAATCAGTAAATCTTGCCACCATAAAACAAGAAAAACAACTCACCAATATGGTGCTGGTAAATAATTCAAGACTATCTGTTCAACCGGTAAGAAAGGAAGAGTTTGATCTCGTGGTTGGCATGAGTGAGAAATAGTTTATGAAATTAACCCTTTCCTCATTTTTTCCTAAACTCTGTTTACTTGGGGTTATCCTCCTGGGGGCAACTGCCGTAGTTGGGCAAGTTGCACAAATGGCACGTTATGAACGCGAGCATAAATTCAATGACCCTGAATTAATTCTTGTGCCCATGATGGATCAGGGAATGACCATTATCAATGACAAAGATAAATTTAAAGACGGAAAAAAATTGTGGGGATTAATCGCATTAAACGCTGACCTCACAGAAGCATGGAACATGGAATTGGATACCGAACCTCGCTTCCGGCTGGTCGGCTACGATTACAAAGATCATTTGATCTTCTTGTTATTCCGCACCAACGACCATGACGGAAGTGATCTAAGCCTGATCACTGTCCATGCAAAGACACAAGAAGTAAAGCGCTTCAGTATTAAACTGGAACTGACATTTAAAATAACCCACTTCAATGTTCTTAGCAGAGCTGTTGTGTTGGGCGGCTATGTGAATCAGGATCCTGCTGTGTTAGTTTTTGATTTAGAAAATGAAAATCTGAAAATCGTACCTGGTTTTTTTGTTTCCGACACGGAACTACTGGACTTGCGTATGAATGCAAACAATACATTTAATACGTTGACTATTGATCGCAACACTAAAGAGAAGAAAAGGCTGATGCTTAAGACTTTTGATTCGTCTGGAGCGATGTTATTTGATGACAGCATTGAAATTGATGCAAAGCGATCCATCCTTTCAGGTATCACCAGCACTCTCGTAAACGATGAATTATTAATTACCGGAACGTGGACAGAAGGGACTTCAAAGCAAGCTTCCGGGATTTATTCCGTAACGGCAGATTCGTTTTCCGACCAGGCTATTAAATTCTATGACTTCGGAAGCCTTCAAAATTTTCTTGAATATCAATCTTCCCCGAAAAGGGTTGCCAAGTTGAAAGAAAAATCTTCACAAGCCAGGGTAGCAGGAATGATCCCCGACTTTAAAACATACACTTCTGTAATCCGGATGGAAGAACAACCCGGCAACTTTGTGATGCTGGCTGAGGTCTATCAGCCCTCATCTAATGCCCCCAGTCCTTATTGGTCGGGCTTTTCAAATCCCTATAATTATGGAGGCTATAATCCGTATGGATATGGTTATAATCCCTTCATGAACCGCTACTACAATCCTACTTACCAATATAATAGTGGCCCTTCACAGGTAAGTGAGGCAAGGATGTTATACTCTTCGCTGCTGGTGTTTGATCTTCAGGGAAACCTGATTCACGACTATGGGTTGGTGTTGAGAGAGAAAAAAGTGAACGGGTTAGAGCAAACTGCTGATTTTGTATTTAATAAAGGTAATGCTGCCATCGCCTATAAGAAAGAAAAAGAAATATATGTGATGCGTCACAATCCAGATGGAAGTAAACTGGATACCCTTCAAACTTCGCTGACAAAACCCGGAGAGATCGTGCATTCGGATTCTGATAATGGAAACATACGATTTTGGTATCAAAACTATTTATATGCCTGGGGCTATCAGCATATTAAAGACCAGGAAAAGAAATCTGATGATCCAAACCGATATGTGTTCTATATCAATAAAATCAGAATTAATTAGCATTCTATTAACAGTATTAATTATCCTTCCCGGCTTAGGACAGGTTAATCAATCAGATCGCTATGAACTATTGCTTAAGCCAGGACTGGATAACCCCCGGGTAGCTTCTGTTGGCAAGTATGGTGCACTGATCTATCGCAGGGTTAGGGATAAAAAAAATGATTTCATTGAATTAATTAAGATTGATACATCTCTTCAAGAAAACTGGCACGGAGCGATTGCTATTGAGAATAATCTGGGCATCGGTAAGGTCATTGCATATGAACATACCGTTTACCTACTCTTACATTCCATCGCCTACGGAGGATTTGATATCACGGTGGTTGCCTTGAATGTTATTACCCAGAACTATAGCACTTATGTTATTAAAAACCTTATACCGCTGAAAACCACAGAATTTAAGGCCTCAAAAAATGTCTTACTTATCGGAGGATATTTTAACGATATTCCTGTCGTACTTCACTACAACTTAGGAACAGCTCGATCAAGGCTTTTGCCCGGGTTCTTCAATGATCCCGGAGAACTCAATGAGATAAAAACGTACGAAGATGGCCTCACCGACATTATTGTCAGCACGAAAAATATTCAGCGGAAAAGCGTGCTCTGGATCAGGAGCTATTCACCTGAGGGTGATCTTATAAACGCTACGGTGCTTCAGGATGCTAATTGGAATCTGCTATTCGGTAAGTCGTTCAGAAAAGCAGACGGAACTCAAATCGTGGCAGGTAATTTTAGTTTGCGCAACTTAGACTACAGCAAGGGGATCTTTTATGCTGAAATAAATCCATCGGATGAGAACAAAATTCGATATCATAATTTCAGTGACTTAGAAAATTTTTTCAAATTCATGAAGCCACCACATGAAGCGAGGGTGAAAGCAAGAATTGCGCGAAGGGAACAAAAAGGAAAGAAGGTCAGATTGACCTACCAGTTTTTGACACAAGAAGTGCACCAATATGGAGACGAATATTTACTATTGGGAGAAGCCTATTATCCTCGCTATTATTACCTAAGCTCTTTTGGCTATTCCGCGCGTGGCGATCGTGTTTTTGATGGATATCGCTATACCCATGCCGTCATTGTCGGGTTCAATGAAAAAGGAGATCTGATTTGGGATAATACTTTTGAAATTAATGATGTAAAACCGTTCAACATTCAACAATACGTTAAGCTTGCTCCACAAAGGGATAAGATAGGCATGCTGTACATGTATGAAAATAAATTGTGGAGCAAAACCATCTCTCGCAACCAGGTTGTGGCAGGCAAGTCGCTAAATGAATTGAAATTAAAGTATGATTATGACATTTTGAGGGAAAGAAATACTGAAGGGAGCAGTTTAGAATACTGGTATGATCCATTTTTCCTGATCTATGGTATTCAAAATGTAGGCAATTCCAGGAATGAAACGGACTATTTGGGGAGGAGAGTACTTTTCATTAACAAGCTAAAATTTCAATAGAAAACCATTCCTTTTTGCTATTTTCGCGCAGGCTTATGCAGAAGAAACTTATCTTTGATTCAGACCTGCTCGATATAACCCTTAGCCGCCTTTGCGAGCAGTTAATTGAGAATCATTCTTCTTTTGAAAATTGTGTGATCATGGGCCTTCAGCCAAGAGGAATCTACCTGGCCGAAATGATTCAAAAGAAATTAAAGAAACTAAGCAAAAAGGAAATCCCCTTAGGCTACCTGGATACCACATTTTACCGCGATGACTTCAGAAGACGGGATACTCCTGCCAAAGCCAGCGAAACCAAAGTGCCCTTTGTAATTGAAGGCAAAGATGTAGTGCTCATTGATGATGTGCTCTACACAGGCCGAACGGTAAGGGCCGCTATGGATGCCATGATTGCTTTTGGCAGACCCGCCAAGGTAGAATTGCTCGTATTGGTAGATCGAACTAACACTCGCGATCTTCCCATTGCAGCCGACTATGTAGGAAAATTTGTGAATACAATCGAATCGCAGCGCGTATTGGTAGAATTGGAAGGTCAGGGGTATCAACAAAATCGAATCTGGTTAATTAATAAGAAGTAACACAATGTCAACACTAAGTCAACGGCACTTATTAGGAATAAAAAATATTACCCGAAAAGACATTGAGTTGATTTTTGAAACAGCTGATACTTTTAAAGAAGTCATCAACCGTCCTATAAAAAAAGTACCTTCCCTTCGCGATGTCACCATCGCCAATATATTCTTTGAAAACTCCACACGTACACGGCTATCCTTTGAGCTGGCCGAAAAAAGGCTCTCTGCCGATGTGGTGAATTTTTCAGCATCTACAAGCTCCGTAAAAAAAGGGGAGACCCTTTTAGACACGGTCAACAACATCCTCGCCATGAAAGTAGACATGGTGGTCATGCGGCATGCCAGCGTGGGCGCACCTCACTTTTTAGCTAAGCATATCAAGGCAAACATTGTCAATGCGGGTGATGGAACTCACGAGCACCCCACACAGGCACTACTGGATAGCTATTCCATTCGTGAGCGACTCGGTTCGGTAGAGGGTAAAAAAGTGGCCATCATCGGTGACATCCTTCATTCCAGAGTAGCCCTTTCAAATATTTTTGCGCTGCAAAAACTGGGGGCCAAAGTGATGGTCTGTGGTCCACCAACCTTGCTGCCTAAATTTATTTCTTCTCTAGGTGTTCAGGTTGAGCTGGATGTAAAAAAAGCGCTGGAGTGGTGCGATGTTGCCAACGTGCTGCGGATACAACTCGAACGACAGCAGATCAAATATTTTCCATCACTACGTGAATATTCACTCTACTATGGCATCAATAAGAAGATGCTCGATAATCTTAAAAAGCAAATTGTAGTCATGCACCCCGGCCCGATTAACCGAGGGGTGGAACTTACCAGCGATGCTGCTGACTCTCAACAATCTGTCATCCTCGATCAAGTTGAAAATGGAGTTGCCGTGCGCATGGCCGTACTCTATCTATTAGCCGGTGCCACGGCATAACTTTTCTCTGAATGGCTAACTTTCGTTAGTCGTGAAATCTGTACCTTTATAGCCTTATAAAATAGCTTATGATCTATAATTCAATCATTGAAACCATTGGTAATACCCCTATTGTACGCCTCAATAAAGTGACCAGAGGAATAGAGGGCACGGTGTTGGCCAAAGTAGAGTACTTTAATCCTGGCAATTCTACCAAAGATCGCATGGCATTAAAGATGATTGAAGACGCTGAGAAAGATGGACTTTTAAAACCAGGCGGCACCATCATAGAAGGTACCTCCGGTAATACTGGCATGGGCCTGGCATTAACTGCGTTGGCCAAAGGATATAAATGCATTTTTACCATGGCCGATAAGCAATCGCAGGAGAAGATAAATATTCTGAGGGCCGTGGGTGCAGAGGTGATCGTGTGTCCTACCAACGTGGAGCCGGAAGATCCAAGATCTTATTACTCCGTTGCACGCAAATTGAATAAAGATATTCCAAATTCAATTTACCCTAATCAATACGACAATCCTTCCAATGCAAAAGCACATTATGAATCTACCGGGCCTGAAATATGGAAGCAGACAGAAGGAAAAATTACTCATTACGTAGCAACAGTTGGGACAGGTGGCTCTATGTGCGGAACAGCCCGCTACCTGAGAGATCAGAATCCAAAATTAGCTACTGTAGGCATCGACACGTATGGATCGGTGTTTAAAAAGTATAAAGAAACGGGCATCTTCGATAAGAACGAAGTTTATCCTTACCTCACGGAAGGGTTTGGTGAGGATATTCTTCCCAAAAATGTTGACTTCGATGTAATTGATCAGTTCATTAAAGTAACTGATAAAGACGGGGCCATCATGGCACGCAGACTTTCACGGGAAGAAGGCTTGTTTGTAGGATGGAGTAGTGGGTCAGCCGTACACGGAGCTTTAGAATACGCCAGGGAACATCTAAAAAAAGAAGATGTCATGGTTATTCTTCTTCCCGACCACGGCACACGTTATCTCAATAAAGTTTACAACGACTTGTGGATGAAAGACCATGGTTTTCTCGAAGAGCGAACGTATGGAACAGCTCGTGAAATTATCAACAGGCGAAATGGGAAAGATGGTCTTTATACGGTGTCTGAAAATTCAACGATTGGGGAAGCCATTCGTATTATGAATCAGCAGGGCGTGGATCAGGTGCCCGTTACTAATGGAAATGAATTTATTGGAAGTATAACCACAACCAGCCTGGTAGAAAAAATTATCAACGACCCCTCACTAAAAGATAAACTCGTTAGTGAGATCATGGACAAACCCATGCAGGTAGTAGCACTGGACAGCACACTGGATGTGCTCTCTTCCTTGCTGAATAAGAATAACAAAGCACTACTGGTGCGTGATGATCAGAAGGTAGCTCATATTATTACCCAGCATGATATTTTGAAAGCAATTACTCAATAGAATTTATCCCAAAAAAGTCATTTTTTTTGCACTGCGTGCTGACGATTAGATGTCAATTCTGTTGACAATTTTGGGTTTATTATTTGCCTTCTCCCAGTTTGCCTTTGTATAAGCGGGCATTCTTGTACTTTGTTTCTTTCCGAATTTGCTTCATAAATGAGTGGGCCTTTTTCTGATCCTGTGTTTGCAGCAGATAAACATAATACTGTTGCTTCTTAAGGTGCAATGCATAGTGAGCATTGAATGTTTTTAAGTTGGCATCATCCATTACCTTTTCTGCATCACTTAGTTTGGAGAATGTACCGATCACTACATAATAATCATTTTCAGAGGTGGTTTGTGCACTTACATGGGCAATGTTTACAAGAAAGAAACTGCAGACTAAAAATAGATACCTCTTCATGATTACAACACTTACTTAACATTTCTTTTAATCCTCCAGAATTTCAATTTCCACTCTTACATTGGCCTGTGCCAACGAATGGTCCTCATCATAAATTGGCTTTTTGCCACCCCACGCCTTTAAATCCATACGATTCACATCAATTCCCTGACTGACAAGATAACTCTGTATGATTCTGGCACGCTCTTCCGATAATTTCAAAGCAGATCCGTTGTCCTCATTGTTGTCTTTGGATAACGAAAAGAAATCCTTGCTATTGCCCAATGTAATTAACTTACCGGAAGCATTCCCATTGGAGTGGCCATGTATCCTGATTTTGGAAGTGGGCTTTTCTTTTAACATATCCAGCAGTTCGTTCACTTCATAGCGAGACTCAGGCCGCATAATAGCAGCATGATTAAAGAAGTAGACATTATACATCGTTACCTTCTCCCCTTTCTTTAACCTGACCAGTTCAATATTGACAGCAATGTTACCTCCATCTAAAGATATGGCGTCCTCGATTTTAGGGTTATTAAAATTCACAGGTAACTGCACCTTGCGATAGCCAAACAAGTCACACACGACCAACATGTTTCCAGACTTGTTGACAGGCTTAACATTTACCACATCGTTGCCTCTGTACGAGACAACTTTTCTGCCCTTAATTATGTCAGCATCATAAACATCGATATCGCCCAACACCTCTTTTCCGTTGTCGATGGAGTGTATTTTGAATACAAAGGGTTTGCTTCCATCAAGTGGTTTTATAGGTTCAGTGATCGTCTCCTTTGGTTCCTGTTTTACTGAGTCTTCATTAACTTTTGGTGTCTCTACAATTTCTTTTTTCTCAAATTTCACGGCCACCGGATGATCAGTTAATAAACCAGCGTAAACCCAGGTATCGGAATACTTTGATTCACTTTGCAACTTCATGGCCATTGAAATCGCTTTATCCTTTTCGGGAACTTCAAGGATGTACACATAATTAAGCTTCCGGGAAGCAACGAACGTGGACCGGGCATCCAGGTGTTTCTTTTTTGCACTCTCGGTAAATTCATTTGCATTTCTGGGATTGGCAAAGGCACCGATCACCACATAAAAATAATTATCAGAAGAAGGCTGGCTTTGCGAAATTGAAGGGACGGAAAAAAGAAGAAAGGCAGCAACGGTGAAATAGGTAAGATTTTTCATATTCTTTTTATTAAAGCTTATTCACTTAAGAACTTGAGCGATCATGAAAGTTATTTAGCACCTAAATACATGTATAATAAAATGAAAGTGATGTGGGTTAAAAATAAAAGAGGCTGCCTGTTAGCAGCCTCTTTATAACATCTTAGTCTGGACAATCTACCGAAGAGTAGGCAACATCAACATGAACTCCGTAAAAAGCATATTGAGGTACAGATACGGTAAGGTTATTACCCTTATAGGTGGTAAACAATCCAGGTGCTGGATTATTAGCAGGAGGTGTTGCGGTGTAGCCTTGTATTTTTACACCTTCAAGAATTGGATCACCCTGTTCGTCAGTAGGATTTAATCCCCATCCGGAAGCAAAGGATATGGTAATGGTTACCATGCCACCAGAAACTGCCGAGAAACTTACCGTTCCTGCGTTAAATGTCTGACCTGCCCAAAGGGTGACAGACTTCGCGGTTCCATTATAAGGCGTGTAGGTAGCCCAGTTGCCTCTAGTAACATATCTTGTACCTTCAGACCAGGCTGATTCTGTCTGGCAAATTTCCAAAACGGAACAAGAGTAGGTGGAAGTCAATGCGGTGGGTGCAGAACAAGATGTTCCTGATTTTACAATGATTGATCCTGTTGCTGCTGCACTGTTAAGCGTCACGACAATTTCCAGATCTCTACCGCTTAGGTTATCCAGTTTGATAAATGGTTCGGTGTTGGAAGGTGCGCAATTGGTGCCGGAACCAGTAGTATATGCTATTGGCCATGCAACTCCATTGATTGTTGCTGATTCAATATAAGATCCAGCCAGGTAATTGCCATCACAGTCCTGAAACTGAAGCAGTACATGGCCTGGATCTTTCGCACCCGTAGGCGCAACTAAGTGAATGTTGTAAACCAGTCCATCTGATGTATCCGTAATTACATAGGGAACTGTGTTCTGACTTTTAGGTGATGCTCCGGCTGCACTTGAATTGGGGTCATTCAGGTCTACTGAGTCATCTGTACAAGAGGCCACGATAAGGCCAAAAATAAAAAGAACGCCTATGAACTTATTGCTCACAAGACTACGCCAACCGATTGTTTTCATGGGGAGATTATTAGGTTAAAAAATTGTTTCGTCAGTTAAAAAAATACTGAACCGGGTTAAAGGTAAAAATAAAAGTCAGACTTTCAACTGGTTAGCCATAAAAAAAAGAGACTGCCTTTAAGAGCAGCCTCTTGAACTACGTTTTTTGAAGCGGAAATTGCGCCACTTCATTATTCTCAAATCTGCATTCACCATTCAAATTTGAATTTAGAGTATCGCCTGATGATTTTTGAAGTTGATGTGGAAAATCAAGGACAGCACACACTTCATCATTTTTAAAACCGGTATTCAGCAGTCATCATTCAAGTTTGAATTTGAATTAAGAATGCAGAATGATGAATGATGATTTTTGAAGTAGAAAATGCATTATGTGGATAGTTGGCGTGTTGGTGAAGAACACAAACACGGGAGAGTTGGTCTGTAAGGATACAGACCAAGGTGACAGTGCCCTGGTTTTTTTAATAAAAAAAGGCTGCCTCTTTCGAAGCAGCCCCTCTTGTAATCTATTATTTTAAATTAAGGAAGAAAATCACCTACTACAGCATGAGCAACAACATAGATATTGCCAGTTAATCCGGTGACAGTATAAGAAGTTGAACCACCTATGTAAGGGAACTGACCAGGAGCAACTGTTGGTGTACAGGTAGTTACATTTTTCTTAGTAGTGCATTTCGAAGCCAATGTAGCACTACCGACATATAAATGAGTATCATATAAAACATAAGGAGCATTTACATTATAGGTAACTGTTGCTGTTCCTGCAGAATAAACAACTGTAACATTTCCAACTAACGTGCCTTTAGTCAAATCGCACTGACCGGCACCTGCATAAAGATCGAGTATGTATGAACCTTCACCATAAGCACCATTAGTCCAGCCCCAACGGTTGATTTTAAAATTTGGGTCAGGAAAAGTCATATCCAAGAAACATGTCGCCTTGCCAGTATTATCGTAAGCAAATGCAGTTTCCTTATGTGTCTCAGTAATTGGACAATTAGGAGTAAATGTAAGAGCAAATGGGAAACAGCCTAGTGCAGACTTAATCTTTATAGCCCCTGTATTAATCGGAATATTGAATGTAATTGTAATTGTAAATGTTGTTTGATTCTGGAAAACGTCTAAGTTATCAAACTTAATAAATGCTCCATCATTACCGACAGTACAACCAGTTCCAATTCCAGTGGTATAGGTAACAGGTACACTGGATGAAACAACAGCAGCATTAGTTACATATGCTCCATTACAATCAGTCAATTGAAGAAGTAAATGGCTTGCTGCCTGAGTTTTACTCTGGTCAACTGTAATGGTCAACGTGTAACCATCCAGGCTGGATGTTACAATGAAAGCACCGGCTGCAGGTTTACCAGAAGCTGCATTCGCATCCGGTGAAACATTTTGTGAATCATCAGCGCAGGCGGTCCAGAAGACTACCATGGCGATTGTGAAAATTGTTCTCAGCACTTTATGCGTGGTGAGAGAGGGCCAACTAAGAGTTCTCATATTTTACTTTTTTTTGGTTATGGTGTTTGTTTTTAAAGCCCATAAAGATAACTAAACACTTATGTACTATTCAAGGTTGGTAAGCAAAATACACCCCACTAAGTTTGCCTGATTTGGCCATTCGACCATAAAAAAAGTTATTTCATCGGAAGTTGTGAGCAGTTGTTGACCTAAGTCAACGATGAATGGGATGTAAGTTTATACTCAATAATGTATCATTTGTCTACCCCGAATTATGCAATAGCCGCGATTGGCTTTAGCCAAAATTATCTTTGGGCTAAAGCCCTTTTGGATTGTTTTCATTTGTTCCCCGACATAAATGTCGGGGCTATTATTCTAATGCATAATCTGGGGCTACTCAATCCTGAGTATCCAGGCCTGCCGGGTGGCCTCTTTCAGGCGCAGCTGATCACGCATTTTCCGGCATTCTTCAATATCATAAGAAGAGAAAACATAAACATACTGCTGGTTGTTTTTGGCGCTCAGCCCAACATGAATATCAGTATAACCCAGGTCAGTTAACTTAGTAATAAAAGGTTGTGCTCTATCCAGGGTGTTGAACGATCCGGCAATAACATAGATGCCAGGGGCAAGTGTGGGTTGCACCCGTGGTCGGGTTGGAACAATCTCTTTTTCCACCACCAGGTTTGTGGGCTCGCTGGGTGCATTCGGTTCTACTTCCAGCTTTTTTTCCTGATTGTTAACTACAGTATCTGTTATGGGTTCATCGACCTTCAAAGCCGGAGATATTATTTTAGTCGTGTCCTGAACAATAGGTGAATCCTCCTCGAACGACTCTACTTCAGAAGGATCTTTGACTTCAAACCGTGAAGCCCATTTAAATACTCTTTTCTTCCCGAGGCGCAGTTTCAACTGGATTTCATGCGAGCTGGTAGAAATAAATCCACCTCCGGGTGGAGGCAACTCATAACTATATCCAACCCTGAATTTTTCTTTGAAGTCCATGCCCAGAAAAAAACCAAGTCCTTGTGTGCTGTTGAACGAAGCCCCGGTCCAGATTTCCTCGTTAAAATACATGATCATTCCTCCTTCCCACCAGTTTTGAAGATCACGGTTCATCCGGTAAAGGGCATATGGCTCAAATGAAAAGTTGCCTGAATAAAATTTATAATTCATTGAATAAAGTTGGTTTCGCAGTTGACTGTAGCGTACGTTCACCAAATCTTTAGGACTAAAGTATGGCTGGCCAAAAAGTTTGGGCAACGCAAAACCCACGCGAAGATTACCTAATTGATAAACCAAACCAGCATTTGCATCTCCATAAAATTTAGTGGAGGCAGCACTGAGAATGGTAGGGTCGTTACTATAATCGGCACCATCTAAATTGAGATCATTATAGCCGGCAACACCTGATATTCCAAAAAACAAAAATTGTTTGGCAGTAATGGGTAACCGATAAGCGAAAGTTGCCTGTGCCGATGTGGTGCGCAACGCCACCGCTTGCTGGGTAATAAAATTCATTGCCAATGATGCCCTGTTTTGTGTGGGATATTGCAATGCAAACCCAGAGGCTGAAGGTGAGTCATTAAAACCCATCCATTGCTGACGGTAAACTACGGATACCTCCAAATAGTCATTCATGCCCGCATAGGCGGGGTTATACAAGTAGGGATTAAAATAAAACTGACGAAATGCAGGCAAGTTCTGCCCGATTGCCGGCCATGAGAAAAAGAAAAAAATACTGATCAGCCATCGGTGTCTCATTCTTCTTTACCGCACAATTCGCACGGCTCCGGTTATCTCTTGTTTCCCCTCGCAAGCCAGTACATAATAATACGCTTCTTCTTCTACAGGTTGACCATTGTTGGAACGCCCATCCCAACTGTTATCATAGGAAGTAATTTCATAAACGACTTTACCAAAACGATTGTAGATAGACAGTTTACAACCAAGATAATCCAACGTATTTGTCCACAGCCAAAAATCATTGATCCCATCTCCATTGGGTGAAAATAGTTTTGGAAATTGTACTTCCGGTTGAATTGGAGACAAGGGTAATAAAAGACTGGCTCTGCGTGGACTGTTTTCCAACACGGTGATCATTCGATCTACCTGGCCTTGAGTGAATAAGTTCATACACGCATCATCCGTATAATCGAGGTAATTTTGAAACATCTTACTGAGTGGTGCAGAAGCCGGACATTCCTTTTGTGGATGAGTGGGGCAACCAATAGTCTGATTGGCTTGGGTAGGTGTGTCTTCAACATAATCGTCCCCTATACAATTAGCTTTATCTCCCCAAGGGTGCCGCAAACCTAAAAAGTGTCCCATTTCGTGTGTGGTGGTTCTACCCTTGTCTGAACCGGGTTTAAGAAGAAAATTTCCATAGTCGGACGAACCAAAAGCCTCGAAAGAAATAACGATACCATCTGTGAGTCGGTTCTTAGATGAGTTTTCAAGCCCCGGCAAAGTTGAAACCGGAAATTGCGTATAGCCATAGCGATCATTCAAATAGCAGACCCAGATATTAAGGTAGTTTTCAGCGGGCCAATAGCTTTGCGCCTTAAGTAGTTCGTCATCGTCAATCGTATAATCTGGTTTCTGGCCCTTCACCCTTACAATGCCGCTGGAGGGTTTGCCATTGGGATCGGTTCGTGCCAAAATAAATTCGATTGAGGTTGCCCCGGCCACTCCTTGAAATTCAGCAGGGGTATTGATTGCATCGCTGTTCTGCCGCTTGAAATCTTTATTGAGCACTTGCATCTGTGAACTCACCTGTGCATTTGAAATATTGGTGCCCACACCAATGGCTTCACCGCGGTGAATGATATGAACTACTACTTGTATTTTATAAGATGTGGCCTGTACCCTCTTCTCTTTTTCAAGACCTTTTCGTCTCTGAATCCTGTCTGCTAACCATTGCTCAAATTGAGCATCACTCTCGTTGAGCATCCCCATCTTCTTCATTTGCCTTGTATATTCCGTGGTGCCACAGCGCTCCTGACCGTGGGCTATGCCCAATACAAAAAATAATAGGATTGAAAAGCCCCTTGACTTATTCAGAAATTTAAAGCGATCGTTCGTTTTGATTTTTATATCCACGCGTCCTTGTCATGGTTCAAAACCAAATATACAAAGACCCATGAGATGTAAGTTGCACAGGATGGAGTCAGGAAAAACCAGATTCAATCAACCAAAGATTTTCTTTAACAAGCCTTTTTTTGGTGGATTGGCAATATCATCAAGAGCGGTGCGCAGGTAAACTAAAAAAGCACTATCCTTAAGAATATAACTTTGCACACCTATTTTGGTTATGGTCTTTTTTAGTTCAGGATCCGTATCTGCGGTGATGTAAATCACTGGAATGCGTGGTCTTATTTTCGAGATGATCTTTAAATAAAAGATACCACTCTTATTTGGTTCCTCCAGGTGATTGTCAAGAATTACCAGGTAAGGCTTTTGCTCTTCAATTTTTTTTATACCTGTATCTCCATTCAAAAAAATCTCGGTTTGAAATCCACCCAACTGCTTGAAATGTTCTTTCATGAATTTAAGGTAGACCGGATCATCATCAATAATGTATACAAATTTATCCATGGGAAAGTCGTTAGGGTTGATAAAGTTAAGCCCAAAATTGTCATTCGCAAACGTGAGAATGACAATTTTGCCCTCTCATTGACGAATCGGTAGTACTATAGCCCAGGCATAATCTAATCCCTTCGACCAATGTCATTAAGTTAAGAGCCGTAGGCTCGATTTCATATTATAACAACGGATTTAAATCCGTTGTTGAACATGCAAAATTCTGGGCGAGAGCCGTAGGCTCGGTTCATATCAACTTCATGCAAGCCCTAAAATGTTTCGAGCCTACGGCTCTCATTCCTTCTTCGCGCATTTTTCAACGGATTAAAATCCGTTGTTACTATATTATCCGAGCTTACGGCTCTCTTAAAAATCCTAGTCCTTTAACTTAATGACATTGCCCTTCAACTCGTAACTTAGTTCATTTCCATAGCAGGTAAGAGCGAAGCCGCACCATTGGAATCCCCTTGCTTCGTCACGGCAAATTGCTGTCCGTGATAATAAAGTTACGTTCAAGTACCTCGCCCTGTTCATCGACCAACGTGAGCAAATGCTTGCCTGAGTTTGGAGCGACCGCAATACGGTGGGTTCCCCGGGTAGCACCTACGTAATTTCCATCCAGGTGCCAATAAACGGTAGTTTGAAAATTGCGGTGAGCCACTTCAAACAAAGCACTGCCCGGTTGCCCATCCAGTTCACGAGGGATAAAAATCCGGGCATTTAGCTTTGGGTAAATCAAATCCATTGAAGAAAGGCTGGCCGGAACTGCACAATCCTTTCGGAAAGGAGGCAGCGATTTATAACTCAAATTTTTTACTCTGAAATAATACTCTTGCACAGGCGGCAATACAAACCAGGAAACAGATTGCATCTTGCTCAACGCCTCACAGTCACTGTGAACCCGGAACTTTCCATCAGATGATAAGTGCATGCTGCGATGATACCTGCATGGAACTTGCTGCAAACCTGCCCGTGTAACATATACTTCCTTTGTTTCATTGCACAACGTAGTTGACCGCATCCCGCTTTGAGCACATACTTCAATTTTATTTAATTCTGATAAAGGTTGTTGAAACCAATGATTGCCCGGCAACTGCGAAAAAATATCAAATAGGATCGGTGCTGCTGATTCGGTTCCAGTAAGTCCAGCGCGACCCTCACCATCTGCATTGCCAACCCAAATTCCTATCGCATAATCACCATTGACTCCAACAGCCCAGGCATCACGCAATCCGTGGCTTGTGCCGGTCTTCCATGCAATTTTCCTGGAGCTATTGAAATTACGCCACCCCGTTTCTTCCCCAGGCCGATACACTTCTTTGAGCACATCCAAAGTAAGGTAAATTGATCCAGCACTTAGCCACGAGTTGCTTTCCTTTATTGGTTGATTCACCGAATCAGAAACGACATAAACGGGTGAATGGAAATCTTTTTTTGAATATCGATTTTCTCCGGGCGACTCAAAGTAATTATTTAAAGTCCTTGCCATGGAAGCATAAGCTCCGGTAATATCCCATAGTGTTCCTTCTGCTCCACCTAATATCAACGATAAACCGTAGTGATCTGCTGGTTGATTTAATGTGGTGAGGCCGATCTGCCTTAATAACTCATAAAACTTTTCATACCGATATTCCTTTAACTCATATACGGCTGGAACATTTAATGAACGTATCAATGCCTGGCTGGCCGACACAGCTCCATCATATTGCTTGGAAAAATTCTTTGGCGAAAAACCATTGATCATAGTAGGAATATCAGGCACCAACATTTCAGGTAATAATTTCCCTTCATCCAGGAGTGCCGCAAATAAGAATGGCTTAAGAATACTTCCGGTGCTTCTGCGCGACATAATCACATCTACTTCTTCGCTATGTTCGCGGCCTGAATTAGTGTTGCCTACATAAGCCAATACGTTTCCGGTTTTTACTTCCATGACTAACGTGGCTGCATTGAATACCTGATTTCCCTTTAGGGATTGATGATGCTGATCAATGATAGTACTCACTCTGCTTTGCAATGCTTCTTGCAATGTGGATTGAACCCGCTTCTGTGAAAATCCTTCTTTTGAAATTCGACTTAATAGATGAGGAGCCAGCTTGGGCAGCGCTAGTGGATTTTCTGGTAAAGGTTCTGAAGCGGCCAGATCAAAAGTGATCGAATCAATTTTGCCCTCTCTCAATAATAGATTGAGCAAACGATCGCGTTTGATTTTTAATCGATCGCGATTTTTTCCTAAATGAATCAAGGATGGATTGTTGGGTAGCACAGCCAATAGGGCAGCATCGGACCAACTTAGCTGCGAGGCATCCCGACCAAAATATCGCCAGCAGGCCGCCTCAAGACCAACTACATTACCACCAAACGGAGCATGTGCAGCATACAAATTCAAAATTTCATTCTTAGAATATCGAAGTTCAAGACGGGTTGCCAGGATAATCTCAATAAATTTTTCAAAAAATGTACGGGACTTGTTCTTCCTTGCAAGTCTGATTACCTGCATAGAAAGCGTACTGCCACCGCTAATGATCTTACCTGATTGAATATCTTGTTGTATTGCACGACCAAGCGAAAGAAAATCTACACCCGGATGGTTATAAAAACGCTTGTCCTCAAATGTGGTAATTGCCTCTTTGAATTTTTCGGGCACCTCTTTTCCTTCCGGGAATCGCCACTGTCCATCCAACGAGATGGTGGCACCCAACAACTTGCCCTCATGATCTTCCAATACGGTGGAATAAGGTTCACGAAAAAGAATGTTGGGAAGAGAAAAGTAATAGGCGATAAGCAGAATAAGTCCTGAGGAAAGTAAATAATATCGATATCTTCCAAGCCACGCTTTCACATTAGTCACCTGCTATTTTTCACGTTCATTAAAAACCACTCGCTTTCAGACTTAGCAACTATTTCATGCTGTACCTTGCTTTCAATTTTTTCACGCGCACGAGCCATTGCCTTGCTCACCATAGCATGTTCAATACATTCGTCATCCTTCAATCCTAATTGGTTAAGTAATGCAGCAATTCGATCTGCACCAAAAGGCTCAAATGCTGCATCGTCTATGGAAGAGTAGAATGCAATTGGCGATGTTGGATAAGAAGTTGATAATTTCTCTATGATTTTATTCTCCTTTGAAGGAAGTGGATAGTGACCAGCAAATAAAAACCGGATGTTTTTCTCTTTCGAAATAGCACTAAGAAATCCTGTTAAGCCGCTTGATGAAAGGATATTTGAAGTGTGACAAACAAACACCACATTATTTTGATTACTTGCTTCACTGAATGATTCCGTGTTCAAATAAAAATTTGGCACACCGGCTGATGTTAAGAAAGCCATCACCTCAGTTATGGTATCATCAAAATAACCATACACAACAGGAACCTGATTTTGAGTAATCGCCATCAGAGCCTCCGTGATCATACCCTTTATTGCCTCTGGTCTTTTCTTCCAGACTTTATCGCTATAGGCAGGCTTCACCGATTTCATGAAATCGAAAATGCCCATGCTAATTTAACTTTTGTTTATACTCTTCCTCATCAAAACCCAACATGACAACCTTTCCGTTCTCTTCGATCAGAGGCCGTTTGATTACACTCGTCTTATCCACCATAAGTGCAATCGCGGATCTTTCATCTTTCACTTTCTTTTGTATGGCTTCGTCCAATTGGCGCCAGGTGGTACCCCGTTTGTTCACCAGGCTCTCCCACCCCACTTGCTTACACCACTCGCTGAGCTTCTTTTCCGTGATGCCCAATTTTTTATAATCATGAAAGTCAAACGCAATCTTGTTTTTATTCAACCAATCGATGGCTGATTTCACCGTGTTGCAATTTTTGATACCGTACAGAATCATATTTATAAGTTTATTGATTCGTCTTTTTCACCACAGCTACTACTTTACCTTTCTTTCGAGCGTACACACTATTGTCATACATCGCTTCACAGCTTACCGCAGGGAGATAATAACTACCAGCATAACTGGCGGTCAACAATACTTTAAAGGTCTTGCGTTGGTTGGCGCTCAAATCAAAATAGGTGTACACCCTGTCATCGCGAATATCCTGATAGGTGGGCACGTCTCCGGTTTGGCGTGTACTGTCATCTCCGGTAAGCCTTAAATTGTTAATCTCCCAACCGGAAGGGAAAATCTGATTCAAGGCAAGGTTTTTATATATCCCTCGAATACCAGGATTGAATACCGAAACGGTAGCAACTAACTCTGTGCCCTGAGCTAATCGATCCACTTCCATCACATTACCTTTTGCATCGGCATAAGAAACTGAGAGTGATAGATTTTTTGATTCATCCTCCTCCTGCCCGCGGGCTGGAACGCCTTCTGAAATCAACCGAACAAATAATGCGCCTTTGCTTGCACTCACCACTTTCAGGTTTCCACTGTTCACTCCTTCTACCGGAAGTGATACCTGCGCAATCGATAATTCTGTGCTCGCAGAAACTTCCTTTCCATTATAGTTGTAAGTAAACTTTAATTCACCTTTTTGTTCAGCGGCAGCAAATGTTCCTACGGATTTTAAACTCCATGCCAACGACTGCGTACTCATCCAATAGTTATAATTGCTTAAGCGCTCTGATATTTCTTTCACCAACTCAAACGCTTTTGTGCGATCATTGAGGAGTAGTAATGTCTCCAGGATGATAGCCTTATCCCGCACCTCTGATCCATAAGAATATGCCATTTCCTGATAAGGCTTCACATTCATAGAAAGATTGTCGATCAATTTTCTGGCGGCCTCTGGCTGACCCGCTTTGACATAAGCCGCAGCTAACATCCATGCTGCAGTAGCAGGGAGTGGAGCTTGCTCACGGAGGCGATTCATAGCGCCTAATTCCGGATCACCTGATAATGCCAGAGTATAAAGCCGGTATGCCTGAATTAGTTCACTGCTACTGTATTCCTGGCTCTTTCGCCAAGCCTGCGCTTTACTCCGCTGATATTTTTTCCATCGTCTGATCATGTCATTAGGTACATAATATCCTTTCGCTTCTGCCTCAATCAGGAAATGACCAGCGTATGTGGTTCCCCAACTATCTGAATCTTCATGACCGGGCCAATATGAGAATCCCCCATCGCGATTAATAAATGTTTTCAATCGCTCAACACCCGCCTTGACATTTCGTTGAACCAACGCTTTTTCTTCTTCCGTCAAAGTCTTCACTTTATCAATATATAATTGCGGGAATACAGATGAAGTGGTTTGCTCTATACAACCATATGGATATTGATACAGATATTTTAGGCGCTGACCAAGGTTGATGGGAGGCAAGCTGGATATCTCGAGCGTAGAAGAGTTTGTTCCTTTCACTCCCACAGGAGCAACTACCGAGGTCCACGTTTTTCCAGCATCCAGTATGGCATCCTGTACTTTCGTGATTGGAGGATTTGGATTTCGCACATCGATCTCAATTTCATCGGTAGCCTGATAATTACCTGAAACTGCGGTCACCTTAATAGTGGCCTTCCCGGTTTCTCCTTTCACTAACATATCAAAATCAACAGTCATATCGGTGTTCCCATTCATTGACACCGTGCGCGATGACTCTGCTATACTAACTGGGCCGGTCACTTTAATATCGATTTTTACATTGTTGATTTTCTCACCTGCAAACAACGTGATTGGAAGTCTTACGGATTCTTCAGGACCGAGAACACGCGGTAATGTAGCCAACACCATCAGAGGCTTGCGAACGGGCGTCACCTTTTCGGTCTTTCCATAGGCACCCTCATAGCCGGCAACCACCATCGTCTTTACTGAACCAACATATTGTGGCATTATGAATTTGTGTTCATTACTACCTCCATCCAGGGTAAACGGACCAAAAAATATTACAACCGGTTTGAAACGGTTTGCCTTTGAATCATCTTCCTTAGCGGCCAACTCTGAATCACCACCTAAGGCAAGCAAGCGATCAAGGCGTCCACCAAAAGAACCCATCACCTGATCATATAAGTCCCACGTTTTCACACCGAGTGCTTCTCTTGAATAAAAGCGGCTCCAGGCATCTGGGGTTTTAAATCGTGTGAGATCAAGAAGGCCTTCATCCACCATGGCAAGAGTGTACGTCATTTTTCGTTTGGATTGCTCTGATACTTTTATAATTACTTCTTTGCCGGGTTCAAGAACTTCGGGCATAGCAATAACAGGATTCAAGTGGGTCTCTGGATCTTCGACCTGGATAGGAATGATTCCATACATACGGATAGGAAGATCATTGGTAGTTTGTGCGTGAGGTTGCAAAAGGGTAACATTAACGAACACATTCGGTGTCATGTCTTTAGTTACATCAAATGAAAATTGATTATCGCCTTTTTTGGTTTCTAGCCAATAGGTTTGCAATACGCGACTTCCATTCTCAATACTGATCAACGCACGCCCGTTATCACTGCCTGGAATAACGAGGTTTGCCTTTTCACCTATATTATACATTGGCTTGTCGGATGAAAAAGAAAGCATCGTTGCTCCTTCGGATTCATTTCTTGCCCGGCCTGCCCAACCTGGCCAGTCGATATACACCACTCTGCCGGTACTATGACCAGACTGCGGATCAAATGCCTTCACGAAAAATCTTCCCCACTCCGGATATTTGATTTTAAAATTCCAGCTTCCTTTTCCATTCACTGTTTGAATTTTACCAACTGAAATTGGTTGAGCATAATTGCCAGACATAAAATTGACTCCACCATCCGAGCCATCCCACCACCAGCGCCAGTTGATTTTATAAATAGATAACTCAATACTTCTGGACAACGGATTACCATCTGCATCAACCGTTACAATATCTACCCGATGAGTGGTGTCGGTGAGTAACATACCATGAGCTTTATCACCTTGCGGGAGGCGAATACCCGTAAGCGATGGATATGGGTAATACGGGATGCTAAATCGATCTATACTAAAGTTGCCACTTTCCTCAAATACCTTACCTCTGAAAACGGCATTGAGCATTCCTGGTGCTTGCTCTGAAACCGGTATATCAACTGTTACTTTTGCCTTTCCTTCCGAATCTGTATATCCGTCATAAACAGGCTTTGACTCGCTATAAAAATCGATGGAGGGATCATCAAATGTATATTCAGAATATTTATCGAAATGGGTAACCCCTTTAGTAAGCATCACTTCAAATTGGGCATGCAAATTTTTTCCTGGTGCTCCATGCAGCCAATTCACTTTTAAATCACCTGAAATATTATTTTTATTCGCGGTAAGCTTATCTACTCCGAAATCTAAATTGATCTTGAGGCGGTTAGGCTTCACCATTTCAATTTTAATTGGCTGAGTAAATTCTGTTCCTCCCACTTTAACTCGACCCAGCCAGTTACCTGTGGGGGCATCGGCTGAGGTTTTGGTTGCAAACTTGTAAAAACCATTCTCAGAATTGGATCGAACCAATCGTGAAGTGATTTGTCCTTGCGGATTCTGCAATTCAAACACTACCGGATGTGAGGCAGGAAGAAGTTTGAGTTTATCTTCAAGAATAAAACTCAGGTATAACGAATCACCGGGGCGCCACACGCCACGTTCTCCATATAAAAATCCTTTCAACCCTCTATTCACATATTCACCACCTACATTAAAGTTGCTGAGCGATAATGATTCTCCATCGAGTACTTTAAGATATCCGCGTTGTGTGCCGCTCCTGGCAATCAGGGCAAAGGGCTTTTGCTTTGATGTAATAATGGCCTTTCCATCCGCTCCTGTTGACGCACTACCAATCAGTTGTTGCTGGTAGTCATACAATTCAAGCTGGGCTCCTGAAATTGGCTGTGTGGTCTTTAAATCATTTACAACAATCACAGTGTTGCCATCACCACCACGCTTAGCCAGAATGCCAAGATCAGAAGCAATTATATTTCTTCTTATTTTACGATTTCCAGTATAATAGGAAGCGTGGCAAGGATTATCACGTTGTTCCCACTCATAATCGTCATCATAGTACTCATCATCATATGAATCCCAATAGCTGAACTCTGCATCCTCACCTTCTTCGCTCCCATCTTCAAACCGCGATTGTGTGCTTTGATTCTCCTGCTCATCGCCTTCACATAAATAAGCGAGATATGATTTCCTGAAGTTGACCTGCACCTGGTAAATGGCTCCTGGCTCGGCTGCAATAAATTTTGAAAGATCAAGTGTGAAACGATTCCATTTTCCAAGATCCGTAACACCTGCGCTTTCCAATGAAATCATTTTTTCGAATATGGGCCTACCTACCCTTCTCAATTCCTGGCTACCATCTAAATCATTTACCTGAAGAAATTGAAGAACATTGCTTTCATATATCTTAATAATTTTCACATCTACTGCCTTCAAATTCACCGCTTCAAAAGGCATGACTAATCCTTCACTGGACGGCAGTACGTTTCCCTTTCCCGTAAAGCGAACAGCCGGAAGAGATCGTTCGAAAGCGATATCATAAGTGCCTGAAGTAGTCATTCGGTAATCCAGAATGTTTTTTATTCCCGCTTCCACACTGAGTGTGCGTGTTCCAGTCTGTCGCACGGGCGGATAAACCCGAACTTCATTGTCTTTGATTTCAAAGTCGAGGCTATTCAGGTCGGTAATGCCGATCAAGCCTTCAAGGTTCTGCGACTCATTTAGAGGATCTGAAAATTGAATCACTACCTCCTGACTAGTTCCTTGCTCCACACGTACATTGGTTACTTTAAAATCACCTAATGCGGCAATCTCAACTTCCTTTTCATCGCTTTGCTCAACGCCTAGGGCAGAGCCGGAGAAAGTCAATTTTACAACACTGGCCAATTCTTTACGAGATACATCCTCCACCGTAAATAAATGTTGTTTCCCTTCGGCAGTATGGCGCCAGTTCACCTTCAATGCTTTTCCTTCCTGCTGTGCATTTAGCATTTTTTCTACTCCCTCATTCTCTGCAAAGTCGGCTGTGAAAAGTGTGCCCTCAATCTTCTGTCTCTTCAAATCTGTTTTCACATAGGGTTTGACATTCTCAACGGTGACTTCAAAATTCTGAGGGATGACTTGCACGGTATATTCAAATGTTTGAAGTACATCAGAAACGGTTAGTAATCGGGATAATTGAAATTTGACCTCATAGATCTGGCCTGACATCAGTCGTGCTGCAGGCCTGAACTCCACCGTTCGTCTGTCCAACCAAACGGTGACCCCCTTAACAGAAGGGCTTAGTTCAAAAAGCTTAACGGTTGTTTCGTCACCCACCGAGGATGAATCAACAGCATCCTTGGAAAGCACCATTCGGATGGCAGAGCCTGACCCAATAACTCCTGCCGTATACGAGGAGATGTATTCACCAAAGGCAGGATTGATGCTGGAATTGAATGTTTTGCTTCCCTTACCATCAATAAAATAAAAAACGGCAAATGCGATAATGCCGAAAATAATAGCAGCGAGGCCGGCTTTTTTCCAAATATTACTCATAAAGTGGGTTGATTTTTAGCTAATATGAAATATCGCAAAAAATAAAAAGAATAGTGAATGATACGTGTCAGTATTTTTCTAATAAAGTAACCACCCATTGAGGTTATTGAACCCTGTTTATCGACAGTCCATCGTTTCCAGGCTCAACTTGCCAAAACGACTGAACTACGGCTAATTATTTGAGCGTCCTTTACAATGCAACCAAACAAAACACCATATGATCAAGAAACTTTTTTTAACCTTATCTGTAGTTGGCCTTCTTTGGAGCTGCGGCCTAAAAGATGAGAATGCAAAGCTTAAAACCAAGATTGATTCATTGAATGTGGAAGTCAAAACGGGCCAGGAAATGGTCGCCACTTTACAGGAAGTGGGTACGTTACTTGATTCCATTGATGTGAACAGAAATTTATTGCGTTCAAATATCATTGAAGGAACGAGCTATACTAATTATTCAGAGCGCTTGAAAAGCATCAATTCTTATGTAAAATCAACTGGTTCAAGAATTGAAGAGCTAGAGGCTTCTTTAACAAAAGCAAAATCAGGTTCCGCTCAGTATGCATCTGTTATCAAAAAGCTTAAGAGTGATCTTGAAGCAAGAAAAGCAGAAATGCTTGTGCTTGAAGAGTCTATTACCAAACTTAAAACTGAAAATGAAGCATTGGTTCTCACGGTAAGTCAGAAAGAAACTGTCATCTCTGAAAAGGACAACTTCATTCAGGTTAAGGAACAAGAATTAACTAATATGGAGTCGGAATTCAAGACTTTTTCTGAGGCCGCAAAACAAACAGAGGGAGACTTGTATTTTGCACAAGCTGCTGCTCTTGAAGAAGCTGCTGCCAGGACCAAACTTGCTCCGCGTAAGAAAAAGTCAACTCAGCAAGAAGCATTGGAACTTTATCGCAAAGCGTTACAATTAGGAAAGCAGGAAGCTCAGACGAAGATTACTGCCTTAGAAGAAAAACTTTCATAAGTAACTCTTCCCCAATTTTAAATAAGGCCCTCATTTTCGATGGCCTTATTTTTTTTTACAGGCTACGCCACCAACATAATTCTTAATGACATCCATGGATGCAGCTACATCACTGCCAGCAAAGCCCTTGATGTCTTTATATGTTACTTTTCTTATATAATCTTCCAGAAACTGACCCGACAACGGAAGGTATGACCAATGCCATTTCTCTTCTTCATAACCGGTTCGTCCACGAGACTTGGAAGTATACGGTTGACAAAATCCGTACTCATGCGCGTGAGTCGTAAGCCACTGATAGATTTTTAGTCCTTCTCCAAGCTCAAAGAAACTATTCTCTAATGAATTCAAATCCATATCTGTTCCCCAATGATGACGAGAGGTGGAAGGCATGGAACTATAAAGTAATATCAATCGGGCACGCTCTTTGGGATCTTGCACCGTTGTAAGATTTTTTCCTTCCACCATGGTGCGACCTTCCCATTTATTCTCCCATATTCTCTTCTGTGAATCAAAATTGCGTGTGGCCGAAATGATGATCAAATCAACACCATCCTTTTTTGCAGCATCACTCATCCTCGTGAATGCCTGATAGGTTTCTTTACGGAGATAAGCACCCTTTGCGCTACCCTGGGCATGATCATCGCTCAACTTAATAAAATTAGGGTGCGTAGCCGGGTCAAATTTTCCAAGGAGATAATTCTTATCAACAGGTTGTGCGGTTATGAAAAGCGGAGTGGCCCATAAGGCCACCCACATTAATTTGAATTTAAACGTTAGATGATGAAATCTCATACTCTTTCTGCAACCTTATTCATCACCTTCGTTTGAACCTGGATGGATTCGTGGTGAATCAACTTCAACAGGTCTCCGGTAAATTCTTCATTCAAACCCATCGCCTTACACAAGGCAATGCGTGTCTGAACGATTTCTTCCCAACGATTCACTTGAAGAATGGTCACATTGTTTTCTTTTTTGTACTGGCCGATTTTCTCGGATATTTTCATACGTGCCGCCAACCTCGACATAATCTCATCATCCAGTTGATCAATCTGTTCGCGTAAAATGCTAAGCGTGTCTTTGAATATCTTATTATCGGTAGAGGGTTTACGCACAACCAACTCATCAATAATTTTGGCAAGCACTGCAGGGGTAACCTGTTGCTTGGCATCACTCCAGGCAGCATCAGGATTGATATGACTTTCAATCATCAGTCCGGCCATATCCATATCAAGCGCCTTTTGAGAAATAAAAGAGATCAGATCCCTGTTACCTGCAATATGACTTGGGTCGCAAATGATATCTAATTCTGGCACCCGCGTCTTCAAATCAATGGCAATATCCCACATTGGCGCATTTCTGAAAGGGCCCTTTTCAAATGAAGAAAATCCGCGGTGAATAGCTGCCAGCTTAGTAATGCCTGCTTTGTTGATACGCTCCAATGCGCCCAACCAAAGTTCAACATCCGGGTTGATTGGATTTTTTACCAGTACAGGAATATCCACTCCTTTCAACGCATCAGCAACTTCCTGCACTGAAAATGGATTCACTGTGGTGCGTGCTCCCACCCACAGAATATCTACTCCTGCTTTTAAACAAGCTTCAACGTGTGCACCATTGGCAACTTCAGTAGCAACCGGCAGTCCTGTTTCTTGCTTAGCGCGGATGAGCCACTTCAATCCTTCTTCACCGGCACCTTCATATTGACCTGGTCTCGTGCGAGGCTTCCAGATTCCAGCACGCAATGCATGTACTTTTCCGGTAGCAGCAATCTGTTTTGCTGTGGCTACCATTTGCTCTTCTGTTTCTGCACTGCATGGGCCACTGATGATCAATGGTCGATCTACTTTAGTCCAGGAAGAGATGGGTTCGAGTTGTAATCCTTTCTTTGTCATAATGCAATAAAATTAGCTATTGAATTCAGGTTTAATTTATGGTTTTCGATAAAATATCTGTTTTTGTTTCAATTGGTTTCTCAGTTTTGCTATCCAGTACCCTGCGTATCTCATTGGCCTTGGACATGATCCTGTGCAACTCCTTGGTATCATGTTTCATCAAGTGATAATGAAAGCGCTGAAGATGCATAATGTACTCCAACAATGCCTGACTTAAGTATTCTGCGTTCTGTTCAAAAATCGGAGCCCACATATCAGGTGAGCTTTTTGCCAAGCGTACGGTAGAAGCAAAACCACTTCCTGCCAGATCAAAAATATTTTTTTCGTCCTTTTCAATATCCAAAACAGTTTGCCCCAATAAAAAAGAGCTCACGTGCGACAGGTGCGATACATACGCCACATGTTTGTCGTGTTCTTCGGCCTCCATGAAAATAGTTTTCATCTCAAGAGCGTTGAAAATTCTGATAGCCACTTCCAACGCATGCGCGGATGATTTGGCTGATTCACAAATGATATTGGTCTTATCCTTGAACAGTCCATGAAATGCCGCAGTTGGTCCTGAGTTTTCTGTACCAGCAATGGGGTGAGCGGCTACAAACTGTCCACGCTTTGGGTGACTGGCGATCACTTTACAAATCGAAGATTTCGTTGAACCGGCATCGATAACAACTGCATCCTTTTTAATCGTATCCAATACGTAAGGCAAAAAAACATGCAGCGCATTTACCGGGATTGCCAACACTACTACATCCGCTTGTGCTAGCGCTTTATCTTCCGGAAGCACTTTATCTACCAGACCCAACTCAACGGCTTTGGCGGCATGATCCGCATTGCGATCTACACCAATCAACTCCGTGGCAAGGCCAGACTTTCGCAAGCCAAGGGCAAACGAACCTCCAATTAATCCTAATCCTACAATAGTTGCTTTCATGCTTGTGCCGTTGCCTGCGTTACTTTTTCTTTAGCTACAAAATTGGCAATCCGAATCTGTGCTTCGTTTAACTTTTCTACAGTGGCACAAAGAGAGATGCGGATATACCGACTACCGGCATCACCAAAAATAAATCCGGGAGTAATAAATACCCTCGTTCCATAGAGGATTTCATCAATCCACTTCTCAACATCAGTTACGTGCGCAGGAGCCTTTGCCCATACAAATAAGCCAGATTGTCTTGATGAATAGCTGCATTGTAACGTTTCTAATAGCCGGCATGCTGCGTCCCTTCGTTCTTTATAAATCTTATTCTGTTGAGAAAACCATTCGCTACCATTTTTCAATGCTTCTACGGCAGCTTGCTGCAACCCCAGGAACATCCCGGAATCCATATTACTTTTTACCCGAAGCACCGCATCGATATATTCTCTGTTTCCGGCCACCCAGCCAATGCGCCATCCCGCCATGTTATGTGATTTACTCAATGAGTTCAACTCGAGCGCTACTTCATCCGCACCTTCAATCGAAAGAATACTCATCGGGGCATCATTCAAAATCAAAGAATACGGATTGTCATTTACAATGAGGAAGTTATTTTTCCGTGCCAGATCCACCAACTCTTTCAATTCATCGCGGGAAGCCACACGACCTGTAGGCATATGCGGAAAATTCACCCACATGATTTTCACGTTCGACAAATCACTCTTCTTTAATGCTTCGATATCAACACCCCAATCCAGCTCTTCACTCATGTTGTACGTTCTTATTTTTGCACCCACCAGTTTCGCTACTGACGAATACGTTGGATACCCAGGATTTGGAATCAGCACTTCATCACCCTCATTCACAAAAGCCATGGCAATGTGCATGATACCTTCCTTCGATCCCATCAAGGGGAGGATTTCTGTTTCGGTATTTAAAGTGACATTATATGTGCGATCATAAAACTCAGCAATGGATTTACGTAGCTCAGGTATTCCTTTGTAATTCTGATAGCCATGGCTGGAAGCTTTCGAAGCCGTTGCCATTAGCGCCTGAATGGTTGATGAAGATGGTGCAAGATCAGGGCTACCAATACCCAAATTGATTACGCGCAATTCTGGCGAATCCAAACCACGTACTTCCGCCAGCTTTTTGCTGAAGTAGTACTCCTCCACATTGGCAATTCTATTTGCTGTTTTGACCTTGATCATCTGTATTCAATTTTTGCTTTTTTATATTCTCCCAATATATTCAGGTTGCGAACCTGACGTAATATCTGTTGGATCGCGATATCGTAACTTTTTCTTTTCTTCCACTCCACATCGACATGGATCGAATACTCACTCGGTTTACCAATAATGGGAATAGACTGAATCTTAGTGAGATTTATGCTATTGATCTTGAACGACATCAACGCTTCTGCCAGGCTTCCCACTTCATTTGCGACTTCAAAGGATAAGGATGCCTTGTTGCTATCAATCGACACTTTTGTTTTACGAGTAAGAATGAGAAAGCGCGTAAAATTCTTCTTATGCGTCTCAATTCTCTTTTCTAAAATCTTCAAACCAAATTTCTTTGCTGCATACTCGTTGGCAATAGCGGCTGTGTGGTTAAGCTTTTGTTCTTTCACCTTTTTTGCAGACAGTGCCGTGTCATCGCTTTCCATGATCTGCACACCTTTCAGTTTATATAAATAATCTGAGCACTGACGAATGGCCATCGGGTGAGATTCAATATTCTTAATATCCTTCAACTCCACCCCAGGCAAAGCCAGCAGATGCATATGAATTGGCAAATAAATTTCCCCGATAATTGAAAAATGATATTCCTGAAGGAGAAAATAATTGGGGAGTATGCTGCCTGCAATTGAATTCTCAATGGCCATCACTGCAAAGTCCGCATCTTCATTCTTCAACGACTCGCACAGCGCATGAAAGGAAAGACATTCAATTGTGGTGACTGGCTCTTGAAAGTAAGTGAAGGCAGCCACTTCATGAAAGCTGGTAGCTATACCCTGAATTGCAATTTTAAGTTTCTTCTTTTTGATCATAACATTTTTAAAACTTATAGTAAAACAAAAAGTCCCGGTTTTGCCGGGACTTTTGAGTTTCTTTGTTTTTATTTTTTAACAAACCGATTCTCTTTCAAGTCCCGCAGAGGATTGATAAAAAAAGTAGAAAAAATAAAATCGGTTGCTGTTCATATCTTTAATAATTCGAAAGAAAGACGAAAAAATTATCTTCTGCAAAAATCTGTTCAAAAATTTTCAACTATTTGAGCCTTAACTAACCCTTGTTAGCGTCATTGGCAAGCACGCTTTAATTGATGTACCTTTACTTACTGAATCCATTCTCCTATGAAACCTCTTCAATTACTCTCTATACTAACAATATTCTTAGTGATGAGCTGTTCCAAATCTGGTGATCACTCTTCCATGAATCACGATGCTGACCAATCTCAGGAAGAGGGACCCAATCAGACATTGTATAACCAACTGATGGATGTTCACGATGAAGTAATGCCTAAAATGGACGATATCATGAAGCTAAAGCGTACACTTCAAGAGCAGATTGCGAACTCACCAGATATGTTGATTGAAAGAAAGCAGGAGTTAGAGCATGTCATTTCAAACCTTGACTCAGCCAGCAATGAGATGATGAATTGGATGCATCGGATGCATGAGTTTAATCCATTGGCCGATTCAGTAGATCAGGAAAAGGCACGCGACTATCTTGAATCCGAAATGGAAGAAATCAAAAAGGTAAAAGAACTAATCAACGAGTCAATAGAAAAGGCGAAAGCGGAGGCTGGAAAAATTTAAACAGGTATTATTATTTCTTACTCGGCTTGATTCGCTTCGCTGCTCTATGATGAGGCAATTCATCTTTCTTAGCTTTCTTTCCCTCCTTTTCCCTATTCTTTTGTTCTAACTTGATATTGTAACGGATTACTTGCCAGTATTCAGCTCCATATCCAACTAATATTTCTGAACCTGCCGGAATATCACGTGTAGCCTCGATATAACATCGTCTCTTTTCTGTTACATACTCCGAATTATTTTTTATGCCTTCCACCCGAACGATGCCTCGTGCATCATTTGCATAATGCGCTACTCCTTTCTTGGTCTTCCAGGCATCGATACAATGCTTATTATTAAAAAAGAAAACATAGCCATTGCGATCATCAGCCATCTTCTCCACTTCCTTCCAGCTTACGATCTCTCCCTTGTACTCTACAATTCGTGTTCCTTTCGGAATAAATACTTTGGTGAATAAACCTTTACCTGCACCCGGCAGTGAAGATATTTTTACGATAAGTTTTCTTTCGAGTAGCGCCATAATTCGGACGCGAAGATAGTTGAAAATAGCATCTCAAAAAGAGTGACGAAATAGGTGTGATGAGTTATAAGGCTGAGATTGATTTGATCAATAATCGGATGCCAACAAAGATCATCATTCGCTTTAGTGGAAGTCTCCTCCTGAGATGAGTTGCAATGGGGGCAGCAATAATACCACCCAGAACCAATCCGATAATAATCTGCAAATGGCTGATTCCAATCGTTATAAAGAACGTCAACGAACTGGCCAATGAAACAAAAAACTCTGTCAGAGTTACTGAACCTATAGTATAGCGCGGATGTCTTCCACGGGCAATTAATGTAGCGGTTACTATCGGGCCCCAACCTCCTTCTCCGACTGATATTTTTCCTCATAAAAAAATGACTTAAAACAAAAAAGCACCTGAAAACAGGTGCCCTTCGGAAAACAAAAACGTTGGTGTAGTTCTACACCTTAATTTCAACATCTACTCCACTTGGAAGCTCAAGCTTCATCAATGCATCAACAGTTTTCGCGCTGTTGGAATAGATGTCCACCAAACGCTTGTAGGTACAAAGTTGAAACTGTTCACGAGACTTCTTATTTACGTGTGGTGAACGTAGCACAGTAAATTTCTCTTTTTCTGTTGGCAACGGAATTGGTCCGCTCACCACAGCGCCTGTAGCTTTCACTGCACGCACAATTTTTTCAGATGACTTATCAACCAAATTGTGGTCGTAAGACTTAAGTTTAATTCGGATTTTCTGATTCATAATCTAAACGTCTTTTAGATATTTATTTTGTGGCAAGAGCGCCCTTTACATCTTCAATTACTTTTTCGGCCAGGTTCTTAGGAACAGGAGCATAGTGTGCGAATGTAAGCGTGGCTGAAGCACGACCTGAGGTGATCGTTCTCAAGTCAGTCACATACCCAAACAATTCTGACAATGGAACATCAGCTTTAATTACCTGAGCACCTCCACGCGTATCCATTCCTTTCATAATACCTCTTCTTCTGTTAAGGTCTCCCGTTACAGAACCGGTGTACTCATCGGGTGAAATTACTTCTACGCCCATGATTGGTTCGAGCAATTGAGGTCCGCACTTGCGGGCCGCCTCTTTAAAACCAATACGAGCTGCTAATTCAAATGAAAGCGAATCTGAGTCAACATCATGAAAAGAACCGTGGAACAATCTTACTTTCATGGAATCGATCGGGTATCCCGCCAATGGCCCATTGACCATTGCTTGAGCAAATCCCTTCTCAATAGACGGAATGAATTCTCTTGGAATCACACCGCCTACGATATCGTTCTCAAACTCAAGTCCTGGTTTATCTTCTGGGCCAAGTATGCGTGGTCCGATTTCGAATAGGATATCGGCAAATTTACCACGACCACCGGTCTGCTTCTTGTAAACTTCTTTATGCTCAATCGACTTGGTAAGCGCTTCTTTGTAAGCAACCTGAGGAGCTCCCTGGTTGATTTCAACTTTGAATTCACGCTTCAGACGGTCGATAATGATTTCAAGGTGCAATTCACCCATACCACGAAGTATGGTTTGCCCAGTTTCCTGATCTGTATTTACACGCAGGGTAGGATCTTCTTCCACTAATTTGGAAATCGCCATACCTAGCTTATCAGCATCTACCTGCTTCTTAGGCTCAATGGCATAACCAATAACTGGCTCAGGGAAATTCATTGACTCCAACACGACCAGGCGCTTTTCGTCACACAGTGTATCACCAGTCTTTATGTCTTTGAATCCTACAACGGCACCAATATCACCAGCAGGAAGTCTATCAATTTGATTTTGCTTATTCGCATGCATTTGAAACACACGTGAAATTCTTTCCTTCTGTCCTGAACGTGTGTTGTGGATATAAGAACCCGATTCCAACACGCCTGAATAAGCGCGAACGAAGCATAAGCGACCAACGAAAGGATCAGTTGCAATTTTAAACGCAAGCCCTACGAAAGGCTCATTTTCATTTGGACGAATTTCAACCGGTTCTTCAGTATCGGGATCGATACCAACGATTACATCTTTATCCAAAGGTGAAGGAAGTAATTCCATCACATAGTCAAGCATCGTCTGAACTCCCTTGTTCTTAAATGAAGATCCGCACACCATAGGCACAATCTTCATATCAATTGTAGCCTTGCGAAGCGCTGTTAAGATTTCAGTTTCAGAAATTGAATTTGGATCGTCAAAGAATTTTTCGATGAGAGTCTCATCATATTCAGCTACTGCCTCAAGAAGCTTCTCACGATATTCATTTGCTTCTTCAACCATATCAGCCGGAACAGGTACTTCTTCAAAAGTCATCCCTTTATCCGTTTCATTCCAGATGATTCCGCGGTTATTAATCAAATCAACAACTCCTTTGAAGTTTTCTTCAGCACCGATAGGCAACTGTAAGGCAACTGCTTTGCTTCCTAATTTCTCTTTCACCTGCTTGCAAACACCAAGGAAGTCAGCACCAGAACGGTCCATCTTGTTAACGAAACCGATACGAGCTACTTTATAGTTATCCGCCAGACGCCAGTTTGTTTCCGATTGAGGTTCAACTCCATCAACGGAGCTAAACAAGAAAACTAAACCATCCAATACACGAAGAGAGCGATTTACCTCAACAGTAAAATCCACGTGCCCTGGTGTATCGATAATATTTACGTGATATTCGTTTTTTCGGTACTTCCAATGTACTGTCGTTGCCGCAGATGTAATGGTGATACCACGCTCCTGCTCTTGTGCCATCCAGTCCATCGTAGCAGCACCTTCGTGCACTTCTCCGATTTTATGGTTTACACCAGAGTAATAGAGTATACGCTCCGTAGTGGTGGTCTTACCGGCATCAATGTGCGCAGCAATACCAATGTTTCTGGTGTATTTTAAATCTCTTGCCATGTAGGATTAGAATCTGAAATGTGAAAATGCCTTATTCGCCTCCGCCATGCGGTGCGTGTCGTCTTTTTTCTTGATCGCTGCACCTTCGCCTTTTGATGCGGCAATAATTTCAGCAGCAAGTTTATCCATCATGGTTTTTTCACCACGCGCTCTGGCGTAGTCAATCAACCATTTAATAGAAAGATTGATTTTGCGCTCAGGTCGAATTTCAACGGGCACCTGAAAAGTTGCTCCACCCACTCTGCGGCTTTTCACTTCCACAGCAGGCATCACATTATTCATAGCACGTTTCCAAACTTCCAAGCCTGGCTCACCACCCACTTTCTTTTCTACTTGTGCAATGGCATCGTAAAAGGTGTTATAGGCAACACTCTTCTTACCGCTCTCCATCATATAGTTTACAAACTTGGTTACAAGAGTATCACTAAACTTAGGATCAGGCAGTAAGTATCTTTTTTTAGGTTTTGACTTTCTCATAGCTCTTTGACTTATTTTTTACCTTTTGCTGGGGCTCCTTTTGCGGGAGCTCCTTTTGCAGCAGCACCGGCCTTAGGTCTTTTTGCACCATATTTAGAACGGCTTTGAAGGCGGCCATTAACACCTGACGTATCCAGCGCACCACGCACGATGTGATAACGCACCCCTGGAAGGTCTTTTACCCTTCCACCTCGGATAAGTACAATTGAGTGCTCCTGAAGG
>JAYVTB010000061.1:0-15852 GCA_043774805.1 Cyclobacteriaceae bacterium
TAACCTATAATGTAAGCGGCACTAACACAGTAAGTTCTACTACTGCATCTATGACGTTTGCTGGAACATCGGGCACGTTTACAACAGCAACTCTTAATAATGCAGGAGCAGCGAATGTTGTTAATATTACCGGGATCGCCATTACCAGCACGGGCTGTTCAAGCGTGGTTTCAGTAAGCACGGCAGCGTTTACCACCAATGCTCTTCCCAATGTAAGTAATTTCAGCGCGTCCGCATCTGTTGTTTGTACGGGTACCGGATCCGTTGTTACCGTAACCTCATCGAGTTTAACGAATGCTACCTATACGGTTACCTATAATGTAAGTGGCACCAATACGGTAAGCTCTACAACTGCCTCCATGACCTTTGCAGCTGGCACAGGCACTTTCACTACAGCTGTGTTGACGAATGCAGGTGCATCCAATGTTGTTAATATTACGGGGATCGCCATTACTATCACTAGCTGTTCAAGTTCAGTTAGTGCAAGTACTCCTGCATTTGTAACGAATCCTCTTCCACCGGCTTCCGGTTATTCGGCTACGGTAGTTGGTTCGTGTACAGGAGTTTCGGGAGTCCCGGTTACGGTCTCCTCTTCAACACTTGCCTCTGCCACCTATACAGTTACTTATAATTTGAATGTTACTGGCGGTGGCAATCAAAATAATCAAACAGCTTCCATGGTGTTTACAGCGGGATCACCGGGCACAGGAACCTTTACGACTGTTTCTCATGGCGGTAGTTCAGCAACAGTGACCATTCTCTCTCTATCTGCTTCAGGGGGATGCTCAACAACACTTGCTCCATCTTATACCACCGGGTCATCTGTTAATAATGCACCTCCAGATGCCTCCAGCACTAACCTGACAACTTCAGCTTCCGGAACAGATACTGGTAACCTGCTCGGTTCTACTGTAAACATTGTATCAACGAAACTGACTGCAGGAACCTATACCGTTGGCTATACAGTAACAGATGCTGCCACCAATACCATAATATATATAAACAACACTCAATCCATCACGTTTGTAGCAGTTCCCAAGAGGAATAATCGAATTCAGGGTTCATTTACGACAGGTCAATTGAGTACGGCTGGTTCATATAGAGTAAACATCAATTCCATAACATCTCCGACCACGAGTTGCACAACTAGTATTTCGGGTGAGTTTGCGACATTTTCGGTTGTTAATTCAATTTTTACCATCGCACCAGGATTATGGGATGGAGTGGGTGTATGGAGTTCAAATGGTAACGGACCTGATTATAATGTTGGTAACATCACCATCAATCACCAGGTTACATACGATGCCACCTCATCTTCAATACTCCTCGAATTGGATCAATTAACTATCGGTGCTACCGGTGAATTGATCATTGCTTCGGGTCAGGAGTTTAGACTGAAAAATGGCACCGGAGTAGACATTACAATTCAAGCCGGAGGCAAACTAACAATAGGATCAGCGAGTCTTGGATCAGGCGATGCATACAACGGAACGCTGGTCTTTGAAGATGGCGTAACACACACCGGCACTTCCACGACTGCTGTGACATTTAAACCCAATAGCCTGTATCAACATTTATCTACTACCACAGAAGGGGCACCACCGGTATCTACGTGGTCGTTAACTTCAACTTGCAGCATTGAAGGCTACACAACAGCGAGCGGTACATTTTCATCCACAGGATGGAGCGGAAGTTTTGGGGAGTTCATCTGGAATTGCCCATCACAAACTGGCGATATTAACTTAAATGGATTGTTGGGATCTTTAAGTGGTAGTGTAAGAAGCGTTCAAGGTAATGTTACAATACAAAACACAGGGACCACAGGTATTCTTCGCTTGGGAAATTCCACTGATTATACTCTTACCATTCCAGGAAACTTAAATATAAATGGTGCTGCCCTTTTTTCGACTGGCCCCAGCAATGGTAGCGGTCCTACAATTGTTCTGAACCTGGCAAATTTAAATTACTCTTCCACTGCCAGTTCATGGATTTGTCAAGCCGGTTTGGCTACGGTGAATATATCAGGTAATATGAATTTGAATAGCGGAAGAGTCTATTTGAGCGATGGAGGAGGAAGTATTTCACGATCTGGAGCAACGATAAACTTAACAGGAAATATAACGATAGCCAGCCCGGCAACCCTGGACGCAAGTAGTTCGGGTAGTGATAAATTAGGTAAACTAGTTTTTACAAATTCTGGAGCTACCCATTTGTTTACAAATAATGGGGCTATCACCGGGCAAGTGCTGTACCAGTTTGATGCAAGTTCTACGGTGCGTGCTGTTGATGCTTCACCCTTTGTTAGTTCCAATACCACCTCCGCTGCTTTCACTGTTGCAGCAGGGGCAAGATTGATCGTGGAGTCAACCAATTCAAATGGTGCCATTCAGCCCTTTGCTAACAACGCTGGAAACATTCGAATACCAGATACTGGCCGTACGTTTGCGTCTGGTTCTATCATTGAGTATGGAAGGACAACTTCTCCAACTACATCGAAACAGGTTATTGGAAGTGGTCATCCCAAGAACACCGGGGTTCACTGTATTATAAATTATTCAACAGGAGTTGATGTTAGCGCCAGCGGAAGTGCTGTTGCAATAGGTGGGAACCTTACCCTTCAATCTGGATTATTGACGGTAGCAAGTAATGATTTAACTGTAAAAGGTACCACTACACTCAGTGGTGGAAGTATTGCATTAACTTCTTCGGGTGTCGCGCGTTCAGTTTTAATGAGAGGAGATGTAAGTAGAACCAACGCCAGTTCAACCTTGACGGTGACCAGTGGTGCGGGGGATGCTAATGTGAATTTCAAAGGTAACTTTGTTGACACTCCAACTGGAGGTTTCATGACCTTCTCGTCTGGAGCCAATAGCAATGTGGTGATTGATTCAACTTTAAATTCAACAAATACTTTCCCGCTCAGTGCAGCTGCTTCCCTGAAAACTTTCACCATGAACAGGGTGAATACTGCATTACTGAATGTTCCAAAGGCACTCACGGTTGGGTCTGGTGGTATGAACATCACCATTGGTAATTTGAAAATGTTCGGTACTTCTTCAACTGTACCATTGGTTGTTACCGGGACTACCCAAATCGGCACAGGTTCGCTTGATTTCAAGAGTCAGTCAGCAACACTACAAGGAGCCATTAGCACCAATGCTTCAGGTGTCTTTTCATCAGATGGAACGTCATCCTTGATCATTGGAGGAAGCCTGGCGGGTAATACCGACCTATTTTTCTCTGTTTCAGGAAATACTATTGGAAACCTAACACTGAGCAGAACGCTCGCTCCTACTATCACATTAGGCAATGCTTTGAACCTTGCCAAGGTGTTGGATATTCAATCCAATGCTCAATTGAATTCAGGTGGTTTCCTTACCTTGCTTTCAACCGGTAGCACCACTGATAAAGATGGCAGAATCGCGCCTATCATCGCTGGAGGAGCGGTGAATGGCAACGTGAATGTGCAGCGCTATATGAGCACGGTTGGAGGCGAAAAATACAGATACGTCAGCGCTGCAGTTAAAGATCCAGCTATGCCTGCTGAACTGTGGCGACTTTATTATTACAATGGAGCGTGGAATAAATATTATGGAACTATGCTCCAGGGTGTCGGCTATGCTGCACTCACTGCTTTTGAAAATGCGGCCTGGTCTGTTACAGGTCTTATTGGTCAGGGTGACAATATTTCGATCTCGTTAGCCACCGGATGGAATCTGGTGGGCAATCCTTTTCCATCACCCTTGCAATACCCACTGAATGCTACAGATGTTGCTGCAGATACAACAAAACAAAAGTGGGAGGTTGATTGGGGTATAGTTTCATCCATCATAGGCATCACCGATAATAACTATACCACGGGCTATCCAAATTATTTTCAATATTATGATTATGTCAGTCCAGGAGCAACGCTTACCTGGGGAAGCGGTAAAATTACCAACGCTTTGATCGCTACCGGCCAATCATTCTGGATGTATGCCAACAGCGCAACTACCATCAAAATAAAAGAAAGAGCAAAGCTGGTAGCGAGCAGTAATTCTTCAGGGAATTACTATCGTACACAGGCATCAAATACATTCAATGAATTAATTCTGGCCATTGACAATGGCAAAGTGGGAGACAGGAGTTTGCTTAAACTCAAAGACGATAATACAAAACAACGCCCACAGGAAAGTAATCTGCCTAAACTCTGGCACCCTGAAGTGAACATCTATTTGATGGACTCAAAAAATGATGGGTTGCTGATCCATACATTGGATGAACTCAATGAGCGAACTACAATTCCAGTTGGAGTTCAGGTTGCCGAGGCTGGAGAATATAAAATCTCATTTGGCAACGCCACTGACGGTCCTCTTTCAGAATTATTTCTGGTAGATAGCGAGGAGGGAATTGCTGTTTCGGTAAAGAATCCGGAGCCGTATACTTTTACAGTTAATCAGTCGGATAAACCAGTTACACAACGGTTTTATCTTACATTAAACCCAGAACTAACGAAAGATACCAGAGTTAACGTGTTCCCTAACCCGGTAAAAAATCAGTTGCAGTTTGAGGTATATGGTATGAATCAAAATTCCTCCGTAACTTTGATGGATGTAAACGGTAAGATTTATATTTCCACTGATTTTAAAGGCATTGGAACGATAGATATGATAAATTATCCTGCCGGTATGTATATCTTGAAGGTTAAAACCGATAAGGGGTTAGTTACAAGAAAGATTGTTAAGATTGATTGATGTCAAAATGATGAGGGTTTTAATCGGATTAGTTTTATTGTTTTCAAGTCTTGTGCTTAACGCTCAGCCTCCAGGGCCGCCACCGCCCAACCCTGTTCCCATCAGTGGTATAGAAATACTGGTGGGTGCGGGAGCGATATTAGGTGTAAAGCGGATGCTGACCAATCGTAAAATTAAAACCTAAACCGCTTGTTCTCCCGCCTCATCAATCGGCTTACGATCTTACCCCGCTGGGTGATTATCTTTATCGATCTGGCGGTGATTATTTTTTCTACCGCGCTGGGGTTCATACTGCGGTTTAATTTTGAATTGAAGCAAGCTTTATCCTTTCATCCGGGCTATGCCATTCTGCTCACCGCAGGCAGTGGTCTGTTCGCTATCCTGATCACCAAGAGCTACATGGGCATCGTGCGCTACACAGGCGTGGATGATGGCATGCGCATTATGTATGCCTCGTTGCTGAGTCTGGCCGTGGGCACGCTCACCAACCTGATCTTTTACTATAACAACGGCAAAAACCTCGTACCCTTTTCGGTATTGCTGATCACCTTCTTTGCATCCTTCTTATTTCTATTCTATTACCGGTTGCTGGTGAAGACGATCTTCAAGCATTACAAAGGAGAGGTAGCCACCAAAGCCAACGTGGCTATTTTTGGTGCCGCTTCGCTGGGATTGATCACGCGTAATATATTGGAGACGGATACCTCCAGCAAATTCAAAGTGGTGGCCTTCTTTGAGGATGATGTCACCAAGACCGGGAAGGTGATCAATGGCATCAAGATCTATGATGCCCAGGAGATTGCCGAGCAGATCAGCAAACTCGATTTGACTGAAATCATCATTGCCATTAAAGATTTAACGCCAGAGCGTAAAAGTGAGATTGCCGAGATATGTCTGAATAAAAAAGTAAAGTTGAGAATCGTGCCTCCGGCTGATAAGTGGGTGAAGGGTGAGTTTACGGTGAAGCAACTGAAAACCATCAACATCGAAGACTTGCTAGGCAGAGAGTCTATCAAACTGGATGAAGACAGTTTATTTGCAGAGCTCAGTAATAAACGCATTTGTATTACCGGAGCGGCCGGTTCCATTGGCTCTGAGCTGGTGCGCCAGGTGATTAACTACCACCCGCGCTCTGTGATCCTCATCGATCAGGCAGAAAGCCCCTTACATGACATTGAGATGGAGATTAAGGCGTCTTTCCCGGATGTAAAGATAATGGTGTTTGTAGCCGACATCACCCACGAACCCCGCATGCGAAAGATATTGTCGGAGTTTCGTCCGCACATCATGCTGCATGCCGCGGCCTATAAACATGTGCCCATGATGGAAAGCAATCCCTCGGAGGCTGTAGTGAATAACATTTTAGGTACTAAACTACTGGCCGATCTATCTGCGGAATTTGAAGTAGATCGCTTCGTGATGATCTCTACGGATAAAGCAGTAAATCCCAGCAACGTGATGGGGTGCTCCAAACGCATTGCGGAAATCTATGTGCAGTCGTTGCAACTTCACCTGAACGCAACAAAGAAGAGTGCTAGTCGCACACACTTTGTTACCACCCGCTTTGGCAACGTATTGGGATCGAATGGATCGGTTATCCCTACCTTCAAAAGACAAATTGAAAACGGTGGGCCGGTAACGGTAACTCACCCTGAGATTACCCGCTTCTTCATGACCATACCCGAGGCCTGCCGTTTGGTATTAGAGGCAGGAATTATGGGCAAGGGTGGTGAGATTTTTATCTTCGACATGGGCAAGCCGGTTCGCATTTACGACATGGCGAAACGAATGATACGACTATCCGGCTTTGAGCCAGGAAAGGATATTGAGATTGTGTTCACCGGATTGCGGGAAGGAGAGAAGCTCTTCGAAGAACTATTGAATGACAAAGAGAACACGATCCCCACTCACCATGAAAAGATACTCAAAGCCCGCGTGACGGAGTATGACTACGTTTATATCGATTCCATGATTTCGTTGTTCCAGGATCTCGCCTACGATAAGAATGAGTTGAAGATGGTGGCGTTGATGAAGGAGATTGTGCCGGAATTCAGGAGTACGTATTCGAGGTATGAGGTGCTGGATGAGAAGTGAGGAGTAGGAAGTTTAAAGTTAAAAGTGAGAAGTGAGAAGTGAGAGGTATCGCCCGTGTTGGTGTTTTCACCAACACGTTAACCACACTTACTACCCCACGCCCGAAAAAATAGCAACTCCAATCCAGAGCGGGCAGTGAGGGGAATGTTATTAGAAGAATAAATCCTTATAGCAGCACTACACTGATAAAGATGCTCGCACTAGCGAAGGATCTCCTCATAGAGAAACCGGGCTACGATTTGGGGGATCCTTCGCTTGTGTGATGTCAATGATTAAAGATGTTATCGGAATCCTTATGTGCTATCGGGTTTTGGTGGCCGCTCTGGATTGGGGTTTCATTAAGGGTTATCGCCCGAGTTGGTGTTTTCACCAACACGTCTACCTTACTTCGACCCCAAACAAAAAAGGCGACTCCAATCCAGAGCGGGCATTGAGGAGAAATGCTAGTAGCGTAATAAATTTTAAAGCGGCACTACACCAATAAAGATGCTCGCAGTAGCGAAGGATCTCTCAATAGAGATACTGTGCTTCGATCTGGGGGATCCTTCGCTGGCGTAGAGTCAATGAATGACCCACCCTATTATCGACTTCCTTATGTGCTATCGGGTTTTTATGGCCGCTCTGGATTGGGGTTTCATTAGGGGTGGATTGGAACATTACACTCCGCTTAAAAAAGGCGACTCCAATCCAGAGCGGGCAGTGAGGAGAAATGCTAGTAGCGTAATAAATTTTAAAGCAGCACTACACTAATAAAGATTCTCGCAGTAGCGAAGGATCTCCCAATAGATAAACCGGGTTACGATTTGGGGGATCCTTTGCTGGTGTGAAGTCAATGATTAAAGATATTATCGGAATCCTTATGTGCTATCGGGTTTTGGTGGTCGCTCTGGATTGGGGTTTTAATTAAAGGGTTGGAAGGAATACAATACTCAAACTAAAAATAGCAACTCCAATATTATCTTCTTCTTGGCTTATTGCGCTTGATCCACATTAATTTGCCTGAATCGGTGAAGAGGTCGATAGGCAGGAAGTACTCCAGTTTAATGTTCAATAACATGTAGGAATCTTTATGGTCTGGATCACCTCGTTTTCCAAGGCCCGGTTTAATAGGATAGTTTGGATCGCGTTCTCTTCTGCGATCAGAGAGTGCCCGCGACAGGTCACTTTTCAGGGTTGTCGGATCTGGATGCCTTACACTGCTGGCATCATCCAGATAATCGGTGAATGTTTTTCTCCATCCGGCTTCAATAGCAATATTGTAAAGCACCCCTTGCCGGAATTTTATACCCATGCCATAGGGAATCACAAACTGAAAGCGACTGTACTTTATACCTTCTGTTTGAAGGGGTTGTAAGGCAACTTTCTCACCCTGATATTCGGTTTTTGGATTCATGAACATCAAGCCAATTCCGGTAAACCCATACATATTGAAGTAGGATCGCTTATAAAACTTCTTGTCCTGCTTAAAGGCGTGAAGTAATCCAACGGTATTTAACTCCCAGTTGCTGGATTTGAAATTGAGGTTTCGCTCTACGCGGTCATCATCTGCCGTGGCATCGGTGCCCTTCAGGTAAAACCAGGTTAGTTCGGCCCTTGCACTAAGTCGGTTCTCCAGGAATTTAGGGGCAACAAATATTTGCGCACCAATATTGATGCTTGGTTTGGCATCGAAATTATCTCCAGGGTTGGCGAATTCACCAAAATAGGTAGAGGTACCTGTCCCCACAGAAACAATCAGGTCATGGTCTCTTCTCACAGCATAGAAGGCCTGGGCCATACTTTCAGTGACTAAGAACATCACGATGACGAACGTGAACAGACCTTTATAACTCATCAACTTCATGCTTCAATGGGCTAAAATAAGGAAAAGGATGCAAACCTAAAATTACCCTAGCCTAATACTTCACTTACTTTGGTTGCGGCATCTTTCAATAAAATAGCAGAATATACTTTCAGGCCTGATTCCTGAATGATTTTTGCCCCTTCTTCGGCATTGGTACCCTGTAAACGAACGATAATCGGCACAGGAATATTGCCTACTTTTTTATAGGCTTCTACTACGCCATTCGCCACACGGTCGCACCGAACGATGCCTCCGAAAATATTGATCAAAATGGCCTTTACATTGGGGTCTTTCAATATGATTCTGAAACCAGCTTCCACGGTCTCAGCATTGGCGCCACCACCCACATCCAGAAAGTTGGCAGGCTCACCACCGGAAAGTTTGATGATGTCCATGGTAGCCATCGCCAACCCGGCCCCGTTTACCATACACCCTACGTTGCCGTCCAGCTTCACATAATTCAGGCCCGATTTTCCAGCTTCCACTTCCAATGGATCTTCTTCGGAGAGGTCGCGCAGTTCTTCCAGGTCTTTATGACGGTATAATGCGTTGTCGTCAAGGTTCACCTTGCCATCTACGGCTATGATTTTATTGTCGCTTGTCTTCAGCACAGGGTTTATTTCAAACATTGAAGCATCGAGGCCCATGTAGGCTGAATACAAGGAGTTTACGAACTTCACCATCTCTTTAAAGGCGTTGCCCTCCAAACCGAGTGAGAAGGCAATCTTGCGTGCCTGAAAAGGTTGCAGGCCAATGGTTGGATCTACCCATTCCTTCACGATTTTCTCAGGATGCGTGGCAGCAACTTCTTCGATGTTCATCCCGCCTTCGGTAGAGACCATGATCACCGGCTTACTGGTGGCGCGATCCAATAATATGCTCATGTAATATTCCTTAGGTTCGCTTTCGCCAGGGTAATACACATCTTCTGCTATTAGTACTTTATTTACTTTCTTTCCGGCAGGACCAGTTTGAATGGTCACCAACGTGCCGCCCAGAATGGCCTTAGACTTTTCAAATACTTCATCCATGCTTTTGGCTATTACCACACCCCTGGAACCTGTTTCCTGTACGGTACCTTTCCCACGGCCACCTGCATGAATCTGTGATTTTATCACGAACCATTTTGATCCTGTTTCCACGTGTAGCTGTTTGGCAGCCGCCACTGCTTTGTCGGGAGTGTCAGCTACAATACCGCGCTGAACGGCAACACCATATTTTTTTAGAATGTCTTTTGCCTGATATTCGTGGATGTTCATAAAAGATTAGTTTTGGAGGCAAGCTACTTTTTTTAAACCTTTAATTCAAGAATAAATACAGACACATGCTCAAGGCAGAAGGATTAAAAAAATCGTACGGATCATTGCCGGTATTGAAAGGAGTTGATATCGAAATACATAAGGGCGAAGTGGTATCCATTGTGGGGGCTTCTGGTGCCGGCAAGAGCACGTTACTTCATATTCTCGGAACGTTGGATAAACCTGATGAAGGAACTGTGGAGATGGAAGGGAAGAGTGTATTTGGACAAACTTCGAGAGGCTTGTCGGAATTCAGGAATAAGCACCTGGGTTTTGTATTTCAGTTTCACAACCTGTTGCCGGAGTTTTCTGCGCTCGAAAATGTGATGATCCCGGGCCTCATCGCTCATCGTGATGAGAAGAGTGTGAAACAACGTGGCAACGAACTGCTTGGACTACTAGGACTTAGCAATCGGGCAGAACACAAACCTTCTGAGCTATCCGGTGGTGAACAGCAGCGAGTAGCGGTAGCCCGGGCGCTGATCAATAACCCGATGATCGTGTTTGCCGATGAGCCCAGCGGCAACCTGGACTCGAACAATGCACGGGAGCTACATCAGTTGTTTTTTAAATTAAGAAGCGAGTTCGGTCAGACCTTTGTCATTGTCACCCACAATCAGGAGTTGGCGGCTATGACGGATCGGAAGATTGAGATTAAGGATGGGAGGATTAATGGATGATTAATGGATGATGATTGTGATCATAGATTGATGGTTCCAATAACAGCTTGGCGTGCTTTGCGCCTTTGCTTGTGCCATGAAGTTCTTTTAAAGATGAGGGAAGGACCCTCGACAATAGTGTACAGGCATGATTGTCAAACTACCCTGCGGTGCTGTCCTCGTAAGAAGGTGGTATTGAACGGACAGGGAAAAGCCTTGGAAAACGAGGCATGTAAGTGTTAACGAGATGAGTGAAAACGAACTGTTGATGAAGTAACGAAATCGCAAAGTTGTGGAGCAAAACCATCTTTTGCAGAGGAGATGTTAAGAGTGTGTCGGACACCTGAATTATACTGGACACATGCCCACCGCTATACAGACAGCATGACGTTAATACAGGCTTTAAAGGAGAACATGGGAGATCCTGAGAGGGAACTTGACATTGAGACCCGAAACGAGCGTTCAAGAAGAGAAAAAGGACGAGGACTCACGGAAAGGAAAAGAGGTTGAGCTATCAGGAAGTCGGACTAAGCCATAGTAGCGAAGAAGTTCGGTAACTCGAATGGAGCGAAGGGCTTGGGTTATTTCAGTGACATTAAATTAGACAACTTCAAAGGAGGATGATTTAAAATGGATGTACACGTACCAAGGACAGTACCCATCACTTATGAGATGGTTGCCAGAGCGTATCAAAAAGTAAAACAAGGAGGAAAAGCATCAGGAGTAGATCGTGAGAGTTGGGAAGACTTCGCCCAGCAAGGAGTTGAAAAGCAACTGTATGTGATATGGAACAGACTGTCCTCAGGAAGTTACCATCCGTCAGCGGTGCGAGAGATCGAAATACCGAAGAAGAATGGAAAACTGCGCAGGCTAGGAGTTCCCACGGTACGAGACAGAATCGCACAGGAAGTGGTACGGAATTACATGGAAATAAAAATAGATCACCTATTCCATGAACACTCGTATGGCTACCGTCCAGTAAAGAGCAGTCATGAAGCACTTGAAGAAGTTCATAAGAATTGTTTGGAGAAAGATTGGGTAATCGATCTTGATATCAGCAACTTCTTTGATGAGCTCGATCATGGGCTAATGCTGAAGGCAGTGGAGCATGTGATAGGGGATAAATGGGTAAGCATGTATGTAGAGCGCTGGTTGAAGGCGAAAGGAGAAAAAGCAGATGGAGAACGGTATGCAAGGGAAAAGGGTACACCTCAAGGAGGAGTTATCAGCCCGCTGCTGGCCAATCTGTATTTACACTTCACCTTAGACTACTGGCTTGAGAAGCATTATCCAACAGTGCCCTTTGTCAGATATGCAGATGATGTCATCCTACATTGCGGGAGCAAAGAAGAGGCGGAGCAAGTCCTGAAAGCGGTTCATGATCGGGTGAAAGAAGTTGGTCTGTCGCTGAACCATGAAAAGACCCGACTTGTGTACTGTAAAGATTACCGAAGAAAGCAGGAGCAAGAGAAAGTTCGATTTGTATTTTTGGGATTCAGTTTTCAACCACGGGCAGTACAAAGTAAAAGAGAGCCAGGCACGAGCTTTATGGGTTTTACAGCAGAGATTAGTAGAGAGAACCAGAAGAAGATCAGAGAAACGATCAAAACAAGTGTAAACTGGAACGACACAAAGATGCTGATGACTGATATTGCGGAGGCACTCAATAATAAATTGAGAGGTTGGATTAACTACTTTGGATTGTTTGGCAAGCGTAGCCTTCGACAAACGTTACTTCATGTTGATGCACGACTGACTAAGTGGTTAGCGCATAAGCATAAGGAAGGTTATCGGGCTGCACAGAACCGACTACTATCAGCTCAGCGTGCCAACCCCCGACTGTTTATCATTGGCAAAAGCATTACTGTTACAACGTAAAAGAAATGACACGAGCCGTATGAAGCGAGAGTTTCACGTACGGTTCTGTGAGAGGCTTGAGGGTGAAATCCCCTCTTGCCTACTCAGCGCCTTTGCGTGCAAAATACTTCCACGCAAAGACGCTAAGAACGTAAAGAAACACAAGGTATTGAGATTAAGGATGGGAGGATTAATGGATGATGATTGTGATCATAGATTGATGGTTCCAATAACAGCTTGGCGTGCTTTGCGCCTTTGCGTGCAAAATACTTCTACGCTAAGACGCTAAGAACGCAAAGAAATACAAGGTATTGAGATTAAGGATGGGAGAATGGTTTTTTGAGTCGTTAGTCGTTAGTCCTTAGTTTTGTTACTCAAGACTCATCACTAAAGACTCAGTAACTTCCACGTGTCCTTTTTCATTGATGGAAGTAAGCACTACTTTTTTCAGTTCATTGATTAGAAGGGGATCGTATTTGGCGGCAATGCGGATGTAATTTTCGGTGAAGCCATGCATCATTCCATCTTCCACATCATTTTCGAAAAGCACCGTGTGGGTGGTGTTGAGATGTTGCTCGTAGAAGTATCTTCTCTTTTTATCTGACAGGCTATGAAGCATGCGTGATCGTTCGCTCCTGTCTTTTTTTGAAACTACATCAGGCAAGGTTACTGCCAGGGTGTTCTCTCTTTCCGAATAGGTAAATACGTGCAGGTAGGAGATATCGAGTTCGTTCAGAAATTGATAGGTGTCTAAAAAGTCTTCGTGCGTTTCTCCGGGAAATCCCACAATCACATCCACACCAATACAACAATGCGGCATCAATGATTTTATTTTCTCTACACGACTCGCATACAACTCGCGTTGATAGCGTCTTCGCATAAGCTTAAGTACTTTATTCGATCCCGATTGAAGCGGAATATGAAAGTGAGGAACAAATCGGTTTGAAGCAGCAACAAACTCAATGATTTCATCCGCGAGTAAGTTCGGCTCGATGGATGAGATTCGGAAACGATCAATACCTTCCACCTGATCGAGTGCAGTGATCAGATCAAGGAACAGTTCTTTGCGCTCACCCTGCTGCAAGCCGAAGTCACCGGTATTCACTCCGGTGATCACGATCTCTTTTACTTCTGTAAGGGCAATCTCTTCAGCCGTTTTGATAATATTGGTGATGCTGTCGCTACGACTTGATCCACGGGCTAGTGGTATTGTACAAAATGAGCACGAATAATCACAGCCATCCTGCACCTTTAAAAAAGTGCGTGTGCGGTCATGCATGGAGTAGGAGGTGTTGAACGTATTTACCTGCTCGATATCAAAAGCGAAGACTTTAGGTTTATCTGGTCTTACGAAACCATCCAGCAACTCTACTAATCTGAATTTTTCTGCGGCACCTAACACTGCGTCCACACCAGGGATCTCAGAAATTTCTTTTGGTTTTAGCTGTGCGTAGCAGCCGATGATGGCCACATAGGCATTGGGAGAAATGCTCCTGGCTTCGCGTACAATTTTATGGCACTTCTTATCGGCATTTTCGGTAACGGAGCAGGTGTTGATAATGAATATGTCGGGCTGCTCCGTAAAGTCGACTTTTTGGTAGCCTTTTTCCTCAAATTTTCGCGAGATCGTAGAGGTCTCGGAATAGTTGAGTTTGCAACCCAGCGTATAAAAAGCGACTTTTTTCATATTTTGTGCAAAGATAATATGCGGCAGTGGTAATCAAAGAGATAGCAGATCATGAAAGTGCAGAGATTTGGACAGATTGGAGTGCTTCTCGTTGGGATTTACGTGACGATTTCTTTATGTAATGTTATTTATTCTGTCTTTAATCCTACCAGTAGATTTGCAAGAACCTATAATTGGTACCTGGTACCAGGTCCATTTTTCACAGATGAAACGATTACAGAATCTGTCCATATGCTGGTGCAATGGAAAATGGAAGGCACCTGGTCAGTGCCAATAAATACTTCCTTGATAAATTACACGTCTTTCATTACTAGTGGCAATATTGAAAAATTGAATCAGTCGCGATTAGAGCGTTTTTTTTATAAAAGTTATATCGGGCCTGTAGATTCGACATTTTCACCTCGTGCAGTGGGGAGGAAATGGGAAGTGGTTAAGAGGTATTTCAATCAGCGCTATAATCGCAGGGATGCGGATTCAACCAGGTTTATTTTTATACGGAAAGATACACGTGATTTTACTACTCATATTGACACTATTGGTAACGTGCTTTTTTAAATGATATCGGGGAATCGCAAATTCGATGTAATCGCTTTATTGCCAGAAAGAAATGATTTCTGGGTATCCTTCTTTTGTAAATCCCTCTATGGTTTTTTGGTGTTGAAGATTTTGTTCAACTGGACAATGGTTGGTACCATTAATGAATATTTAAAATTCTCATTTCATTCCTGGAAGTCCTACTTATTTTATGCCCCGTTGGCATTGACACATATTCACTATAGTGTCTATCTCGTTTGCTTTATATGTATTTTAATTGTTTCTCTTTTTTTTAGGATCAATTATATAAGTGCTTTTTTGATTTATTGGTTTTCAATTTCTTTAACCCGATTGTCATTCCCCCTTTTAAATGGATCCGACTTAATCCTTAATGTTTTTCTCTTGATTGCGTTGTTAATTCCAATATGGCCGGCATCATCACAATCCGATAAAAGAGCTATTCAGCATTATATTTCCGTGACGGGGATTTTGTTAGCGCGTGTTGAACTGGCATTAATATATTTTCTTTCTGGATTTGACAAATTATTCAGTGAGATGTGGCGATCTGGAGCTGCTGTTTATTCTATCATTCATCTTGATTTTTATCAAAACCCGTTGGTCATGGTTAATATAGAATTCAGTGAATCAATCTGTCTATTACTAAGTTGGGGAATCATCAGCTTTGAATTGGCTTTCCCAATCTTCATTTGGTTCAGAAAACTTCGTAGCCCGCTTTTGATAGCAGGGATATTATTTCATCTCGGAATAATCTTCTTTCTGGGCTTGGTTGATTTTGGTTTGTTGATGATCATTACGTATTCGGTTTTTATCCCTCTACAGGAGAAGCCATCCTTGGAACAAGCTGTAAAAGCATAGTTGACGATTATTTTAGAAAGTTCATTTCTTCTGTCATTGGTACAGTTGCACGCAAAGGCGCAAGGAACGCAAAGAAAGACAGAATGCAGTTGCACGCAAAGGCGCGAAGAACGCAAAGAAAGACAGAATGCAGGATGCACGCAAAGGCGCAAGGAACGCAAAAAAACTAGTGCATTAACTCTACTTTGTCACAACAATTATACTGAAAATCAGTACGATAGCTTAACTTTGAGTGTTGAAAAAAAAAGCGGGAACCGCTCTGATTCAGAAA
>JAYVTB010000062.1:0-62228 GCA_043774805.1 Cyclobacteriaceae bacterium
AACAAGGGCCGTAAAATAGACTGGCAGTTCACAAATAAGGAAGCCCGAATAAAGCTCAAAAGACTTTATCCGTCAATTCATGATTAACTTAGCACTAGCCTATGCAAAGAACATTGGATTTTTCTTTGGTGCAGGCACTTCGTGTGCTCTTAATATTCCAAATATTGACATGCTTACAAAGGCAATTGAAGGTGATCTTGCCGGAGACTCAAAAAGGAACTTCTCACTTATAAAGGATGATTTAGCTGTAACAATAACAGATAGACAGGTAAACATTGAAGATATTTTGAACCAAACTCGCAGAATAAGGGAAATTACAGGCGAGAGTGATAAGGACTATATCAAAGTAACAGGGAAAGGCGCTAAGGAACTGGATAAGGAAATTTGTACAAAGATCTATGATAAAATATTTGAAAAAGAAAAGGCAGCTGATTTACAAAATCCAAAGAGGTTCTTTGCTTGGCTAAATATTCTTAACAGAGAATTTTCAAAAGAAGTTTTCACAACTAATTATGATTTGATAATTGAAAAATCGCTCGAAGAAAGTCACATTCCTTTTTTTGATGGATTTGTGGGCTCGTACGAGCCATTTTTCTGGCCTGATAGCATTGACACTTTTATTGGCAAGGAAGACCTAACCAAAAATTGGATTAGACTATGGAAGATACATGGTTCATTAAGTTGGTTTTGGAAACTTGATAGCAAAACAAAGGCTCAAAATATTATTCGAGTAGGCAAAATTGAGGACATCAAAAAAATGGATAATGAGTTAGTAATATATCCATCAAAAGAAAAATATGATGCATCTCGTAAGCAACCTTTTGTTGCATATTTTGACAGATTGAAAAACTATTTATTGAATGGTGAGCTCCTATTCGTATTTACTGGGTACTCATTCTCAGATCAACATATCAATGAAATAGTTTTCAATTGCTTACGGCAAAATAGCCGCTTATTCGCAATGGTCTTTTTTTTCAAGGATGAAGAAGTAGAGAAGCTACATAAGGAAACATCAACCTATATGAATTTAAATGTTTTTGGCCCCAAAAAAGCCATAGTAAATGGCGTTTTGGGTGAATGGGAATTCTCTGAATTTGCAGACTTCAAAAAAGATAATAAACCGTTTGACCATTATTGGAATGAAACCGACAGCAGTTTTACGTTAGGTGACTTTAATAAATTGGTAGATTTTCTTATTATAAATTCAGGGAAGAAGGAAGCAATTGACACTTCAATAAAATGAAAACTGATATCACCTATTTAGGTAAAATCATCCGTGTAGACTCTGGTACCGTTGAAGTCGAAGTGTCTAATGACATCCCATCAGCAGCCCCTATCATAAATGGAAGATTATATAAAATTGGTCAGATAGGAACTTTTGTTAAAATCCCGATCGGAAACATTATCCTCTATGGTATTGTCTCATCCGTTAGCAATGCCCCCAATAGCCTAGACGAATCACAGTTGAAGTATAGTTTTGGCTCAAGGTTCTTATCAATTCAGCTTGTCGGAGAAAAAATTGGAGATAGTGACTTTGAGAAAGGTATTGGGACCTACCCAACAATAAATGACGAAGTACACTTGGTAATTGAGAACGATCTGTATGACATATATGGAAAACGTGAAGAAGGATCGATTGAAATTGGGAAGCATTCTTCATCGGAAAACCTTTCAGTCTATGTTGATCTTCATAAATTGGTTCTGAGACACTGCGCTATTTTAGGATCGACAGGAAGCGGGAAATCTAATACAACTGTAAGTATTCTGAAAGCAGCCCTTAAGGACTATAAGGGTTCGAGAGTGCTTCTTGTTGATCCTCATGGGGAATATTCATCAGCCTTTCCAAAAGCCAAAATCTTCAAAATCAATGATACCGCAAATCCTCTCTTTATTCCATTTTGGCTAATGAATTTTGATGAGCTGGCATTCTTTCTAGTTGGAGCGAAACCGTCCGATGATCAGAGGACTGAGCATCGACTATTACGTGAAATGATCGTAGATTTTAAGAAAAAGAATTTTAAACTCCGATCTGGAGATATTGACCCTGATCAAATTACGGCAGATTCACCGATACCTTTCAATTTGAAGGAGCTTTGGTACGAAATTAACTGGTGGCTCAATGCAACATTTTCCGAAACAATGAAGGATGATCAAAAAAGAGATAAGGCTAAGGAAACTGATAAAGGTGATTATGAAAAATTGATAGGAGCAAAGTTTGAGGCTTATGCGATTGGTAATAAAGCACCATTCAAGTCGAAATATTCAGAATTATATCCTTATGAAAAGAGGATTTTCTCAAGATTGAAGGATAGTCGTTTCAATTTCTTATTCAATCCCGGTGATTATACCGGGGATATAGAAAAAAGAGATTTGCATGATCTGTTAAAAGAGTGGATTGGAAGCAGCAGCAATATGGGAATTTTAGATTTAAGCGGAGTCCCATTTGAAGTGTTAGATATTACAATCGGCCTTATTACCCGATTTGTATATGACAGTATGTTTTGGGGAAGAAATGAGGAATACACAGGAAAGCAAAGACCATTATTACTAGCGTTTGAAGAGGCTCACACTTACTTGAATAGGAATGATAATAGTGTTTACTCGAAGAATGCCGTAGAACAAGTATTTAAAGAGGGAAGGAAGTTTGGCTTAGGGGCTTTGATCATTTCACAACGACCGTCTGAAATATCAGAAACTATATTGGCTCAGGTTGGAACTTACATAGCTCTAAGGCTAACAAATTCAAGTGACCAGTCCATTGTGAAGTCGTCTGCACCTGATAATTTGGTCAGCTTAATTGATTTGTTACCTGCCTTAAGAACTGGGGAAGCAATTGTTACAGGTGAAGCAATAAAAATTCCTTCGCGTGTGAGGATTGAACTAAATAACCCACGTCCAACAAGTAATGATCCGGATCTAGTAAGTGCTTGGGGGAAGGAATTTCAGGAGGCTTCAGACGATTACAAAACTGTAGTCACGAAAATAAGACAACGAAAATTTTAAGTGATGGAAAGACAAAATGTAGACTCATCAATGGCTAACTGCGTTGGTTACGATTCAAGCACATCAACCTTGGAGATAGAATTTAAAAAAAATGGTGAGGTTTGGCAGTACTATGACGTTCCTGAAAATGTTTATAACGAAATGATGGGAAGTGGTTCAATCGGAAAGTATTTCCTAGCCTACATAAAAAATCAGTATAGGGAAAATAGAGTTGGCTGATTTAACCGACCAGCCTTACTTCTTTTGCAATCTCCTTAAAGGCGCATAATGAATTAGCCATCCTCATTTGATCAATGGTATTGCACTCCGGCTCTAACAGTTTAGGAGAAGCCACTAAAATGCAAATACTCTTCGCCCGACTGGTGGCAACGTTAAATCTGTGAGGATCAAACAGGAAAGTCATTCCCTTTGGTGCATCTTCAACAGATGAAGCGGTCATGCTGTAAATGACAACTGGTGCTTCCTGCCCTTGAAATTTATCTACTGTTCCTATTCGCATTTCAGGGAGCTTCTCTATCAATGCTGCCACTTGTGCGTTGTAGGGTGCTACTATTAATATATCTTCCTTTCGTAACGGCTTAGTTTCCCCTTTACTATTTGTCCATTGTCCGCCCGAAAGAAGTTTGGCAATAATATCCGCCACTGCTTTCACTTCCTCAGAAGATTTATTTTGATTGCCACGATGATCAACAGGTACATAAAAAAGTCCGGCACCATCAAAGGGTGTATTACCTCCAATAAGTTGTTTCTCCAAGCCCGGTAATGATGTCAAACGACCCTCATAAAATAGTTCAGAAGTAAATTCACGAATCTTAGGATGTAATCTTCGGGTAACACCTAGGAACAAACCTTTACCTTCCGGCATGGTGGGATGTCCATCAAGTAAATACGTGAGCGCGGCAACATCACTACCTTCCGGATGTGATCCGCGTTGGGGTTGCTCTAATTGTTGGGGATCGCCTAAGAGGATAAGATTCTTCGCTGCACGTGAAGCCGCCAGCACTTGCGAGAGTGACATTTGCCCGGCTTCATCCACAAACAAATAATCAAGCACTTCTCTTGAATTGTCTTCTGCCCACAACCATGCTGTGCCACATACTATCTTTCCCTCATTCAATGCAGCTCTTGCCTTATCGGATTTGTCTACCTCAATTATTTCGTCAGGCAGGGTATCACTCTTTTCACTGTTTTTATGAACAAAGGATAATTTTATGTTTAATTCGTTGCCCCGTTCTATGGTAGCCACTGCCAGATTCCGAATTACTTTATGACTTACGGCCGTAATTCCAATTTTCTTTCCGGCTTTCGCTAACTCTGCAATCATCGTTGCCCCTGTGTATGTTTTGCCAGAACCCGGAGGACCTTGTATCGCCAGTACACTTCTGTCGAGTGCTAATGCAATGCGTACTGCTCCGGCAACCAGGTCTTCGTTGGGTAACGCGTATGCACCTTCATTTCCATCAATCAACTTTGGCTTTCGCTTCATGAGTAAATCCTTTGACGCATGGAAAGGCCAGTTGTGATCCAATCCATACTCGTCAACAGCAGCAGTCAGATCCATGAGCGAGGTAGCTAACGAACCCGGATCAACTCGTTCAGATACGTGGATTGCATGGGGATGAACGTTTTCAGTGGTTGCTGTCTTTTTTATATCTATCGTGTAGTTTTCAAGTGAGATTGATCTCACTGAGCCAACCTTTTCACCTTTCACTTCAATTACGTCATCGCCTTCGTCAATACTAACTTCCTGTGGAGGATAAGTGTAGCGATGTGTCACATTTCTTTCCTTGCCAACTTTATGAAGTACCGATATGAATTGAAGACCTGAGATTGCCTTACGCTCATCCAGAAGTTCTTCGTGTTCCAGTTCGTGTACCCTGAAAAATTCCCACCAGGCACTTTTATCCTCTCTTCTGAAATATTCAATCTGATTAGCCAGTAACCACTTTGCTCTATGCTCATCATTCCAAGTGGCACGATCTTCTGGAAGTTTTTCTGTAAGTCCCTTAAATAAAGCTTGTGCTCTTGTGTCCAATTGTTGTACGTTGTCACTGGCCTCACCGGTTTTTAATTCAGGTCTGATAAATTCTTGTCCTGATTTCACCAGTTTACCTCGCAAGTTTTCAAGCCATTGATGCAGGGCTTCCGTGGCGAGACAATCATCTTCATTGTATTGCTCTACAAATTGTATTTTTTCCTTTGCGAACGATTGAAAGTCATGAAGTTCAAGGGCTATCTCCACGGATTTCCGGGCAACGCTGGCATCATGCAAATCAACTTTTCGCGTATACGTTGTAAACCGCTCTAACTCTTTCAGAGAATAACTCTCCACGCTGGCCAGCAGTGCTTCCTTTGTAGCAGAATGCAAATCAATAAATCGCTCTGCACGAAGCAAGTCATCCACTTCCTTCTCGAATAAGGCATGAACACGGGCCAGTCGCTTTATAGTAGCGGGCTCATAAGGAGCAAAATGATAGATGTACATTTTGGGGAACCCCTTCCAGCGATCCAGTACGAACTGCATAAATTGCGAAAATGCTTTTTTCTCTTCCAGACGATTAGTTGACCAAAGTCTTTTGTAAGTCAGATTACGCTTTTCCCTGAAGGCATAACCGAGGATGTATTCAAGACCGCCATCCTCAAAATACTTATCGCCCTCAATATCAAAATAAATATCACCTTCATTGGGTTCTGGCAATCGGTTAAGTCCGCGTCCAGCTTCTATGGGAAGCATTACATGCAGCAACTTATTCTTTTGTCGGCCTTTCAATTGCACTTCGGCCTGTGATTTCTTTCTAAGAAACGTCTCGCGATTGCCGCGTTCCGGTTTTTCAAGTTTTTCAACAGTGGCAAATTGTTCAAGGGTTTGAATCTTTTGCCGTTGCAACTCACCAATATGCAGAGACCTAATGCCTGCCACCAGTGAAAGGTGATCATCATCATGTCGTTTCTTATCACACACTTGCCACCACCGGCAAATATTGCAATGTTCTACAGGGTCAGGATACGTTTGCTGCTCCGAGTCAGCTATAATGCTTTCAAAGTTTTTCTTAAGCAGCCGGTAGTATGCCTGAAATTCTGCGAATCGATATAACTCAGTAGGAAAGCTTTCACCCGGCTTAACTACATACATCTTTTCAGGAGCCGTACCTTGAATGATTGATAGCAAATCGGTGTAGAGGCAGAGTTGAAGTATTGTAGCTGCCCTGGTGTTCTGAGCAAGCTTTGTATCTTGCACTTCATAGCACCAGTTACCAAACTTGCTCTCTCCCGATACTTTCAAAAGTATATCTGCATATCCCATCCATGGACCATGCTCAATTTTAGCCTGAACAATTACATCAACCCCTTGTGCCATTACTTTCAGGGTGGCCTCAATGGATTGATTTTTTAAATCAACGACTTTCAGACCTTTCTGAGATAGATACCCGACATAAGCAGCCTCATGTTCCTGGCCTCTTTGAATTAAAACATCGAGAGACGGATCGCGATAACTTGGTTTCTTAATTTCTCCGAATGCTACTTTTCGTTCAAGCTGGGTAAGGTGATTACAGCTTAAATGATTGGAGAGGTCTGTGGCTGCAAGCCAAAAATGGCCGTTGTATTTCATAACCTTACTAAATTATCACTTCCATATTGAATTATTTATTCATCAAACCAATCTCGTTAAAGAGCCTTTCGACTGGGAATGCTTTAGTTCTGACAGTGCCAAATGCGGGGCTAGCTTCAATTTCATTTTTAATGGCAGGCCTTTGTTCCGAAGCAGCACATGGCCAAAAGCGAATCAAATGAACGCAACGCATTACCTCCGAAACTAATACTTCTCAGCCGGATAAAACCTTCAAAGTGAATTACGAGGTCGCTAAAATTTGAAATTGCTACTTCCAGACTGATAACCGACTTTCACACTCCTCCGTAGGCAACCTCTTATTGTAATCCATCAATTTCTTTAACCGTTGACTGGCCTGTTTTTTAGTAATCAATTTACTCGCAAGAAATTTATCGAGAAGCCAAAAGATGCCATGAATCTCTACTTTTTGAATGCCCGCTATTCTACGAATCACACCATCACCGGACAATACGAAAGCATTGAGATAGGACGCAAGGTATAGTACCGTCTTGTCCGAGTCAGACAGAGCCTTGATAGCTTTAACTGAACCAATTGGGGAAATGTCCTTGCAATCGTGAAGCGTCAAACCATTTTTCACAAATTTGTGCAGGGACTTTTGCTGCGCATCGTTCAATTCATCGAAAACGTCTATGGATGTATGCACTTCAAAGTCCAAATCAAAAAGACATCCATGCAATTCGATGTGGATTAAGTCTATGAAAATGTTAGCATCTGTAATGGCAATTTTCATGCATCAATAAGCGCAAGCTCATCACGAAATTCGGATAATTTTTTATTATCAAGGGCTGCTGCTTTTGACGTTGATATAATTTCCTCTGCCACCGCCCGGTGTAGTAGTTGCTTAAAGCGATTCGACTTTTCGTAACCTTTATATTCACCAGGTTCGTTTTTCTTGTATCCGCGCATACTAAAAAAGGTCATAAAACTTTTATAGTAGCTTTCAGTTATGATGTCTAGATTCTTGGCTCTGATTACAATCGATTGAATGGAAGCTCCAAATTGTTTCTTAAGATAGATGAGTTCATTAATTGAAATACGTGACCTTGAGTTACCCAATTCCTTAATCAATACATCTTTTGGAATTAACATCGCACCAGCAAAGAAATGGCAGAAGTGCTCTCTTTCTTTTTCGGGGTGATGATTCACGTTCATTAATATGTGACCGAGTTCATGGAGTGCAGTAAATCGCTTTCTATCCAAGACCTGAGTAGAATTGACCACGACAACGGGATTTTTTATTCCCTTCCAGGTTGAAAGCCCAACGAACTCTGGACCCGACTCAATCTCGATTACCTTGATGTTGTTATCCTCCAACAGTTCGATGACATTGTTTAGAGGATCTTCACCAAGTTTCCATTTCTCTTTCAATTTTTTTACTGCCTTTTCTACATCATCATTGGTGTTAATTTCTATGTCGGCAATAGGATTTATAAACACTTCGTCCACTCCAAGAATGTCTTCCAGTTCAAAGTACCGCTCCAGCATGTCCACGGCATTCTCTTTAATTCTTGCCGCCTCTTTGGAAGACAATTTTTTGAGTTTTCTAAATTCAATATTTTCAAGCTTTACCACAGTCTCACGGCTGAAGTAATCCGGGCGAACGCCCAGCGCATTGCAAAGCATAAGAAGGATTTCAGTGTCTGGTCTCATAAGACCCTTTTCATACTTGTTTAGGGCCTGCTTTGTTAGCTGTTTGTCCAACTGTTCGGCTAAATCCTGAAGGGAATAGCCTTTCATGATCCTCGCGGATTTTAAGCGTTCAGAAAAATTTATCATGGTTCATGGGTTTTAGTTCTCTCATTGGTAGAACGCTATGGCAAATGGCATCTAAACCTTCCAAGAAAGCTAAATCTAGTCCCTTTATGGATACTAGTACAAAGATAACGTAAAAACCGATCAGGTAGACGTTTTGTATAAAATTTTGTTTTTCGTCAACCAAATCGCTATATTTGCTAGCACTACGAATGGGTTAAATGTTAAATGATAAACCAACAATGAGATAAAACAAAAAAGCCAGTCGTTACGGGGGTAACAACTGGCCATGACTGGAAAGTAAAATAAGGTTTCCGACACTTACTCATACAAGGGGCTTATCACCCTGCTTGTTCTTTCCGTTAGTTCTTGTTCCAAAACTAAGCGTTTTTAATTCAAACGCAATAGCCTTTTCCACAAGAGCTGCACCCTGACTTTCGAAGTCCTCTAGATAGTCGAAAAAACAGAGGGTTAGTTTAAAATAAAATCATAATTCAAGAATGGCAACTAATAAGCCAACAGGTGACGGTCACCGAAACGGAGCCGTCAAGGACAGGTCACAGACCTTCAATCCTAAAACTGGTAACTGGGTCAAACGCGACTCCGACACCGGAAAATTTATTGATCAAAAACAAGATAACAAACCCTTTAAAGGGGTGAGAAAGGAGGATTAAAAATGTTAAGGAATTTTATCTACACAAATGGTCTCCAGGAGGCCGATGTAATAATCGCTAAGAAACGAGGATGGGGTGTGTTCGATCATTTTATCATTTACATGGGAATGAAATTTGGTAAGCCTTTATTCATCGCTAATGATGCGAACGGTGGAGTTAAGTGGTTCAATGAAGTTGAAGTCTTAGCTCTTATTAAGGATTTCGAACCGGTAAAGATTCGAAAGTTCAAGGGCAATGACCGACAGCGGCACCTTGCTCTTGGACGTGCGAAGGAAGAACTCGGAAAGTCATACAGTCTAACTGAGTTCAACTGCGAACACCTGGCCAATTACGTTCAGTGCGGCATCAGGGAAAGCAATCAGGTAAAAAGCTGGGGACTCTCGATTGCTGCAGGACTTCTTTTAGCCGCATTTATTTTTAGTAACGATTAAACAATTAAGAATATGAGTACGCAAAGTGAAAAAGAACAAAATGAAAATCACGTTGAGGTCGCTGTTGTGACTACCAGTGGGTCTTATCCGGAGCATGACTTTGAAAAAACGCCAAGTCACCAGAAAGTTAAGGTGTTCCTCAAGAAGGCGGCCGACAAGCTGGAAATTGTGTCAACCGATAAGTGGATAGCGAAAGTTCAGGGAAAGGAAATCAATCCTGAACTTAGCTATGAGGACAACCACCTAACAGGTAAAGTAACAATTGACTATGGGCCAAGGGAAGGAGGAGGCGGAGCATGAATTCAGCACTATCAAAAGGATTGTTTGATGATCAAACCAAACATTTTTCTGAACGACTGCTGGAATTGAGAGAATGGACGGTGAATAAAATGTCATATCCGATTTTGGATGTGACATTTTCCCGTCCAGGGCGAAAGCAATTCCGCGTAAGAATGATTTGTGAAAATTACGATGAGGTACCGTCATCATTTGAGTTACTGGGAGAGGATGGTACATATCTCACCAAGGTTCCAAAGGGCTCAGGTGTTATAAATGGAGGGAAACATAATAAGACACAAAGACCTTTTATCTGTAGTCCGGGATCATTTGAATATCACTCACACCCGAGTCATCTGACTGATCTTTGGGAGAACTACAAAGGGAAGCTTGAATATCATCTTGGAGGAATGCTAACCCAAATACATAATGCGTGGCTTAAAGCAAAAGATGTTGCTTAATATCAGCAGGGTACTGATCACTAAATCTGTAGATGAACTGAAAGCCTCATCCTCTGCGGAAAAGGTTTTGCTATGGCTTGGAAGAAAATCCGAACAAGGCTATGTTGTTGATGAAGTTTTCACTCCAATCCAAATAGCGGATGAAGATTTCTTTCGCATTCCCGAAGAAGGCATGGATGAACTCATGAACAAACTAAGATCGGAGCGTAAAATGATTGTTGCCCAAATTCACACTCATCCGAGAGAGGCGTTCCATTCTTTGGCAGACGACACTTGGGCAATTGTGAGACATATAGGTGCATATTCTTTGGTCGTTCCAAATTTTTGTGCTGCAACAGATGTAAGCAACTTCCATGAAACCATTGCAACTTTCGTTCTAGATGAATTCAATTCCTGGGAAGAAACGGATAATTCAAATATTGTTATAAAATGAACACGCAGGCGGTCACTGAGAATAAGCTTACGCTTCAAAAACTGCTAGGGTTAAATGAAGCAGCATCTGAGAAAATAGTTGGTTCCTCCGTTCTTATATCCGCAACAGGAGAGCACCCAAGGCTTGTCGAGTTCCTAAGCACAATCCTGCGAAGGACTTTTGAAACCATTCATACTGATCCACAGCAAGGTCTTGGGTATTCATGTGAAATTATTGCAAATAGTTCTCACAGAAGAACCAAAGGACCATATGTTTTTCTGGGACAAAAATCTAGTGGTGTTTTAGTTGTATCAATGCATCCCCCAACCAAGTCCTTACCTGAGAATATTCACTCTTTTTTATATTTCGTTATGGCCTGCTATGTCTCCGGGATGGTATTAAGAAAGTTAACCAATTTACTTCCGGTTAAAGTCGATGATGAAATCTTACTTGATGTTGATGCGATTGTTATGAACAAAAGTATTTTTGAAAAAGAAATTAGCATAGGCAAAGCCTACTTAGCCGGTGCAGGCGCAATTGGAAATTCATTTCTCTACGCACTGAGTACTTTTCAGGTCGAAGGTGAATTAAAGGTTGTTGATCCTGATTTTGTCAGTGCTGGCAACTTAAACCGATGTCTTCTTTTTGAGGACAGCGATATAGAACAAAATAAATCGGATGTCCTTGTTCAAAAAATACAACCGTATTTGAAGAATCTTAAACTAATTCCATTGACTCAAACATTGGCAAATATTCCCGACAATGTCGGAGGAGCCTGGCTGGATAAGCTTATCGTTGGTGTCGACAGTCGAAGAGCAAGAAGGAATCTTCAAGGCGAAATCCCTCGAGAAGTCTTTGATTCATCGACAACGGGAATATCAGAAATAGTGGTCCATCACCACAAAAGACCACTTCAAGGCGCTTGCATGGGTTGCATTTATGTGAAAGAAAAGCAAGAGGAAGCACATGAAAATCACATCGCAGAAGCACTGGGTGTTTCTTTGAATAAGGTTAAACAACAATTTATTGACGAAGAGGCTGCCGAATTGATCGCACTAAAATATCAAATTGACCAAAGTAACATTCTCGGAATTCCTTATGATACTCTATTTAAACAACTTTGTGGTGAGGGGAAGTTGATGACTGCGCAAAATAATCAGGTTCTTGCTCCTCTGGCATTCGTATCGGCTTTAGCAGGAGCATTTTTAGCGCTCATGCTTGTCCAAACGCACCTTGAAATCAGAGACTTTAATTATTGGCGTCTTAGTCCTTGGGCAAACTTGAATTATCGCTTGCAACAAAATTTGGGAACCAATCCCAACTGTGAATTCTGTAACAGTCAGACTTTTGTACGCGTAGCAAATTCGCTATGGGGTGGTTGACAAATGTTTTTACAACCAAACTAAACTGCAGCTAAAAAATTCCACCAATATTGACTTGTTAAAGCCATTTTTGTAAGAAATTTACACGTAATCACCACCAATAATTCTGCTTTCATCTTATAGGGCAGGTTAATATGGTGCTCCTCATAATTAACATGTTATTTGCCAAATTCTTTTCCAAACCATTGTCAACCAATATTTCATTATCACGGTGGCAACGATTGCTTCACCCAGTGGAAGTAATTCAGAAGCCACAACTTTTGGCTATTTATTTAATATTGCCCGTTCCAATTGATCAATGTGTGTATTTGTAAGATAGTCAAGATTCCTTGCCAGATCTTCTATTTCCCAATTCCACCATCAAGTTCAAAAGACGAGTAAGTATTCTGAAGAAAATCTTTTATTTATTTTTACTGCCAATCGGCTACAGGAAGTCTCATTCTCTTTCTCTAAATTATTCATTGCTCAGTTCGGTCGACCGACTTCCGCATGTCTCCATCTTTTGTATCAGCATCTTGGCCCGTACAACTCGCCTTGGTTCAAGCCATACACGCATTTACATGGGACTAATTCCCATCCCACACAAACTAATGCCATTATTTAAAGTATGATTACTACACGTAATCAAAACAGCTTATAGTAAAGGGAATTTTGATCAATCCGCATCTAGCAATATCCATTCGGGTTGCGCCAGGGATTGACTTGATTTAAAATTCACGCGCATGCAAACCAATAAAATACTGTTAAGGACCTTTTTCGTTCTAATATCCCTTTCATCGGTCGCACAGAATTATGAGACCTTCAATAACTGCCCCATGGAAGGTGACGCTAAAGGAGATGCCGACAAGCGCACAAATCGACTGAAGAACCGTTACTTGGTTCCAAAGCCGGAGGATATTGACGCTTCAGTTTCTTTGGCGGGTATGCTTGCCCCAGGCAATGATGAAGGTCGGTTTTCTGAAAGTAAGGCTGCAACAATTACAGGTTATGTTATCCATGTGAGTAAACGCGGATCCAGTGAAACCTGCAATTGTCATGAAACCGACCCATTGTTCACAGATACTCATATTGAAGTAGTAATTGACCGAACTCATGGGGCCAAAAGCCAACGAGTGATCGTGGAGGTCACTCCGCGTATGAGAGCCATAATGGCGGATCAGGGAGTTGATTGGACGAGTGAAACCCTTCAGGACCTTGAAGGCAAGTTGGTTTCGTTTACGGGTTGGATGCTTTGGGATTGGCGTCACCTGCATGATTCCGAAAACACAGATCCCCACGATCCGCAAAATTGGCGAGCAACAAGTTGGGAAATTCACCCAGTAACAGCCATTGAAATATTAGACGATCCAATGTCCGAAACAGAAAGTAGCCCATCAGAGTCAACGTCTCCAGTATATTTCACTGCATCAACAGGCGATAATAGCGGCTCTCAAATCGATCATTCCAGGTTTGAGAATCTTCCATCCTCGGATCCGGGTGAACTATTACAAATTATTTTATTATCAGCGATTCTCGGCATGTGTGGTCAGGTAATCCGGGTAATTGCAGGCCTCAAAAAAGTAAAAGAAAATGCGCAGGATGAAAATGGAAAAAAAATCACAACAATTCTTTCTGATAACACGCGTGCCATAGCACTGAGTCTCTTCATAGCCATGGTGATAGGTGGTGTCGCAGGAATAATGGTGGCCGTATCTTCAAACCGTTTTGTTCTCGATAAAAGCACAATCATTGCCCTGATTACGGCAGGATACGCTGGTACTGATTTTATTGAAGGCTTTATCATCAAGAGATGAATCGTAAGGGAGTTAGCCGAAAATCCCAGGAAGAGTAAGCATTAAAAAAGAAAATTATGAGTTGGGAACAAGTCGATGACAAACACAAAAAAAAGTTTGATAAAAATTTTGTGTCATGCGAAGAGCCGTACGAAAGGAAATACATCATTGATACGATCACGGAACATTTTCCTTACGCAAGTAGGTCTCGGGTTGAACAAGCCATCACACACTGTTGCAAAACAATTCGGGCTCCGCGTGATCGAAAGGCATTTTTAAAATGCTTGGCGGATAATCTTTAGAAATGGAGAAAGCCGAAAATCCTAAAACAGAGTAGGCATACAAAATAATGACCCCATGAAAACTGTAAAACTCGGAAAATTGTCAGTTGCCCAATATGTAACGGACAAGCCAGTGGGCATTCGCGGCAATGGCGACCTCATTTATGCTAGCGAATTGGTGACCAAAAAAGTAGCGCCATCCTTCGGCATTTCCTTGGCCACGAAGGAAAACAAAATCAAATTGGCGTTGGCTAGGATAAAGGTAGAGCCTGATTTCGAACTGGGTGTTCTGAACAAAGTTGGCCGCTATTCAAAAAAAGAAATAATAAGACACATAGAAGGTGAAACTTCCCTTGGCCTGGAGTTAGTTGATATTGAAACAAAATATGCCGAGTTCTTTACTCAGCAAATGCTCGGAAGCCCTGGTCTTCCACCCATACCACCGTCCCGTATTATTCCCCAAATACCTCGCATACCAAAAGAATGGAAGTGGGTTCCTCGCAAGCAATGGAAATTTTTCAAGACAACAGTGGTATTTTGTGAAAACACAACAGACGGAGTAACAACCCCGGCAGCAACGTATAGAATAGCAAATGTCCACAAGGCATTTAAAGATAAAGGCTTTGATGTAATTTCCCTACAAGGGGTAAATGACATTCGCTCCAATTTTATACCTCAGGCAGAAAAAGCATGGGTTGTTTACTTAGGGGGTATTGGTCACGGTAGCTACACAACGTATACAGGCCATTCGTTTAATCATATCTTAGAGGTAGGCCATTACAACGCAAACGAGGTAAAGGGTAAAGTAATTCACTACTTAAGCTGTGAAACAGGGCGCGACCTTGGCCCTAACACTGTATCAAATGGTTCGAAAGCATACGTTGGTTATACAGAAAACTTCGTTTTCGATTGGGCAAATGCTAATCTCTATTGGCAATGTGATTCTCAATTTGATCTTAGCATGTGCGCAGGCAAGACGGTGGAACAGGCAATTGCGGACACGTACGCAAAGTACGATGCCGCAATTGCATCAGTCCCGGGTACTAGTACGGCTTCAACTTTACTTAACGACAAGTATTTACTTCGATCCCCAGTTTCTGGTTCTGCTTGGGGCAGCAAAACGGCAAAAATATACCCAGTCGTATTCTTCCACGTTCCTCTATCAGTATATTTTAAATAGAATAATATATATAATAACTAAAAAACAGGTAATGCGCTTTTGACACTACCTGTTTTTTATCTTTACGGTAATGAAAAAATGGAAGCTTCCGTCTATTGTTGAATCAGCTAAAAATCGTCCCCTCAGTCTTGACAAAAGCTCAGGGGAGTTTATTTACTACGATGAGATTGAAAAAGGCCTCCAGAAAATAACACCCATTGATAGCCTCAATAAGGAACAACTATTAAAACTGGTGCTGGAACGTCAGTTTACAAATATTCCTGGTTCCCTTGTTGTGCTAAATGGCCAGCAATTTACGCGGGAAGAACTAGCACAGGAGATTCAACAGCAGTCAAAAATAGGAAGGCAAATTTTTGAAGCAGATATTAATTACCTGAAATTCTATCTTGCAACATTTCCAAAAGAATGTTTTCAACATTAGCATTTCAAATCATACGAATCTTTTTATTTCAGGCTCCATAAATATACATCCTTGTCAATTCCAGCACGTATTGCTCTTCCCCTCAAATCTTCGGCATCTTTTAAAATCAGATTTGAACCGAGAATAACAGTGTAATGCGGGTTGCCTTTGATTGGCACATAAACTTCCGCCTTAAACTTTTGATTAATCAATAAGGTGTTCCTCCTTCCTTGCCGCAAAAGATCACGCCAGCACTCAAAGTCCGTGCTGTTGCAATCACACTTCCATCCGCACAGACAGCACCAACTTTTCGCCCGCCTCATGGCGGGTTTCGCTACGCTACATGCTGTCATGCCTTTTGCTTTGGCTGCGTCATTCGTCACGGCAGCTCATGTGTCCTGCGTCCCGCTTCGTTCGGTCGTCCTCATTACACTTCATTGCGTTACGTTCGCATTCCACCACGCACGTTCATTCCGTTTGGGTCATTTGCTCAATGAGGATTTTTTGCTCTGATTAATAGTGGGTTTCCGCACATAACCACAAACTGCATTCACTCCAGCCGCGGCTCATTCCACTCCATTCCGTTTCATTCTGTCCTCTTTCATTCAGCAGGCTGCAGTACACCCGCTGCCCTTGTTGTGCTCGCCTTCGCTGTCGTTCGGGCTGCGGGCTGTCATGCTTTTTGCACCTTGATTTGTTGGCTAACGCACGTCCAGCTCCTTTCAACAACCAACCGCACCTAAGCAAAAAATCACGCCAGCCCTTGTTCGGTGCGTGCCTCTTCCCCGGACACATGCCCTCGCTGCAAGCACTTCCTCATAGTTCGCACCGCGCTCCGTTTCGTTCCTGCTCTTCGCGCTCTTTGCTCACACCCTACCTCCTGCTCGCGGTCTCACTTCGTTCCTCTTCGTTCGCCCTTGGCGGCTCGCAACTCCAAACCTGTATATCACACACCTACGCTCTATCACAGTTTGAAAGATGCAGTATAAAACATATTTTAGTGTTTGCTTAAATAAGAAAGTATGAAAACAACTTGCATAAGAGTATTTGCCGACATTAATCAGATCAATAACTGTAAAGAGAAAGTTAGCCACATTGACGTGTCGGCTCAGCACCTGGCAAATTCGCTTAGCCTGGCCGGCAATTCAGTTCGCCTTAAAATTATATTTCTACTTCAGGAAGAAGAGCAGCTTTGCCCCTGCGATCTAAGTGACATTCTTGGAATGAATATTTCTGCCATTTCCCAACACTTAAGAAAACTGAAGGACGGAAAAATTATTGTATCGAAAAAAACCGGGCAAACTGTTTTCTACTCAATGAGTACCGAATATGCCAACATCTTTAAACCCATCTTTAAACTTATTGCGAACAACAAAATTCTAGATCTGATATGAAATCACAACTAGCCTTAAGTGTTGTTTCAGCATTGAGCTCATCCCTGTGCTGTATAACTCCGGTTCTTACGATTGCTGCTGGCACGGGTAGCCTGGCGTCATCATTACATTGGGTTGAGTCTCTCAGACCTTATTTCATCTCCGTGTCTTTGGTGGCATTAGGTTTCGCCTGGCTCCAGTCGTTTACCGGTACCAAAGAAGAAGATTGCAAGTGTGAATCTTCAAAGAAAAAGTCATTCCTGAAGTCAAGGATTTTTTTAAGTGTCATTACAATTTTTTCATTTCTCCTGATCATATTTCCATCATACTCCAAATTCTTTTTACAAAATTCTATAGGGCAGGCCACTCAACAAAAAAGCAAGAATAAACAAATTGAGCTCACGGTTACCGGGATGACCTGTACCTCCTGCGAACTTCATATTGAGAGTGCCGTTAAAATATTACCAGGCGTTTCATTTGCAAAAGCATCCTATGAAAAGGGCTCAACCACCATAGAATTTGACGAACAAAAAGTTAATACTGATAAGATCATTGAAGCTATTAATGCTACCGGATACAAAATAGAACAAACCGCAAATCCAAGTACACTCCAGGCTCAGGCAGGAAGTTGCGGCACCAACGCGTCCTGTAGCGCTCAGGTCGGCAGGTTACCCAAAGAGGTCAGCAAGAATCTGAGGGTTATTTCAAATGTCTCCGAAATACAAAAAGCATTTAACCAACTAACGGGCAAGACAAAATTTGTTGCCATCCTGTCTCCAACGTGCGACTGGTGTTTGCAGGGTGCAAAATCTATCCAGCAGGCAGTTTTAGAAAAATCTAATGTTCATAAAGACATTAGCGTGATTATCATCTGGACGAATATGCTAAAGACAGATGATCAAAGTAGCGCTTCCAATGCAGCATCCTTATTCAATGAAAAGAACGTTATTCAATTCTTCGACTTGGAGAATGAATTTGGGGATGTGGTTGCCCAGAGGCTAAACACCCAAGGCAAAAAGGCCTGGGACATCTACCTGTTCTTTGACAAGGACGCACAATGGAGCAAAGAGTTACCAAAGCCTTTTGATTATGCCCATCAGTTATATTCCACGGCTAATCCCTGGGTTGATAAAACTAAATATTCTTGCGGCCCTGAGCTAACTAAAAGACTGGGTGAAATAGTAACCTCGATTTAATAGAATTATGGACACATCCATTACGCTCAATTCTATAATTACTTGTCCTGTGTGCGGCTTCAAGAAAGAAGAAGAAATGCCAACAGATGCTTGTCAATACTTCTATGAATGCGAACGTTGCAAGACTCTGATAAAACCTAAACAGGGTGATTGCTGTGTATTTTGCTCTTACGGGTCAGTGAAATGCCCGCCTAATTCAACAACGGTCATTGATTTGAAATACTAACCGAAATTAGAAATGATGCGCCAAATAAATGTTCTGTTAGTAGATGACGACCCGCTGTTTCATTTTATAAATACCAAAATGCTTCAATTTGAGGGCGTTACCAGAATATATACTGCACCAAATGGCAAAGAAGCACTGGAGTTTATTGAGTCTGCAGAAAAGGAGTCTATGCCTGATATCATACTGGTCGATCTCCAAATGCCAATCCTTAATGGCTTTGGTTTTATTGAGGCCTTCAGGAATTTGAATATTCCTCATAAGGAGCAGATTCGTATTGTAATTCTCACGTCATCCTTCAGCCCAAGAGATAAACTGCGTGCACAGGAATTAGGAGTCACCGACTATCTTATAAAACCACTATCTGAAACATCTATCAGGCCTGTGTTAGAATCACTTCCTGCTTCGCATAGATTGTAACGCTCGTGTTGTTGTTATAATCAACCCTTTCAATAAATGTTTTAAACATAACACAAAGTTACGGGCGTGCGGAACTAAAAGCTGCAAGGGTTTGCTACGCCCGCTTCAAAACAAAATCTCCACCTTCATTCAGTCGTTCCTTCCTCTCTCCTTCTTTCAGGTAGTATTTTCTTTTGGCGGCCCTTGCACCTTTTAGTCCGGTCCCGTGTGGCAGGGCATTATGTTTAAATATATATTTCGTGTCCGCATCGGTGGCTGGTGGCTGCTGGCGGGCGTTTGGCTCAAATGGGTTCGCCCATTTCATTATTATCGCACCACCTCTTGCAGTGCAAAAGAGGTTTGGCTTCGGGTCTTCTGGCTCGAGCTTGGCATTTCAGAGCTCCCTTTTTAGGGGGCTCTTTTTTTGGACAATTAGGAAGCAGAATCTGCCATTCATGACTTAAGATATCACATATCGCCTTTATGAATTTATACGACACACCAACAAAACAAAAGATGCAAGCAAAATTAGGCTGGCGCACACCTCCATTCCACAAAGTCTGTCAAGGTCAAGCCCTACGGGTTTTCAAAAAAATCTCCACCCTCCGCTGTCGGGTAGTATTTTTTTAAAAAACCTTGTCATCCTTTCCTCGCCAGCCACTTCGATAGCTTTCTCTTTTCTTTTTTCGGTTTTCTTTTCTCTTTGAATGATGTCTTGGCGCGCAAAAATTTTAAAGCGCCTACCATGAACACACCAATTATCAAAACACACAACATGAAAACAGCATACTTAAATCAAAATCACTTTTTCATTTTATCGAAAGGTGATAACGCAGGAAAGCCCTTGCATGAACCTTGCCCGAATTGCTTTGTCTTGATCTCACGAAACATTCAGGAAAAAGAATATTACTATTGGTTATGTTATGGATTATGGGTGGGTGGTTTCTTTCGCCCTTTCTTGTCTGGCTCTGTAATTTCCTTTCTCAGAATCATTGAACTGAACCAGATTATTCACCAAACAAATTCTAAAATCGAATTGACAAGAGACGCATTCCTAAAATCAATAAAAATTCTGAACAAACTCACCGCTCACCAGGATGGCTTATTGGAGCAAATAGGACTGATCAAACAAGTAAAGCAAGCGATTATGTATAAAGCGTTAAAATAGAAAAAAAGAAGGCCTCCGCACGGAGACCTTCTAATGTCAGTTGGATCTTCTCACTCTCTTTGACACCCATTTCATGGCTAAAGATATTGTAAAACTAACGACAGCCCCTATTGATGCCAGTACTATTGTCTTAGCAATATCTTCAGAATGAATATTCATTAATATAGTGAGGAGGGTACCGCCAGCCGTGCCAGCCACCGTACCGCCATGATTACTAGGAGCCGTCATCAACACAATCTTTTTCTCCATCCACCGTGGACTGACTCACTGCCGTCATTACACCACCAGCCACAGTTAGATATCCTGCAACGGTGATTACCGCGACAGGTAAAGTAACCGGAGCAGTGAGTAAGGCACCACCGGCCGCAGCCAGGGCTATTCCAACATTTCGAAGCACTCGAAAAAATTTCGGTGTCGGTGCTTTCATTCGTTCTACCAACTTCATGATTTCATGGATTTAATAGTGATAAATACTTTCTCATTCCTTTCCAAGACTTCCAGCACGAAAGCTTTCAGTCTTTCATTCGCCAATCTTGATTGGCTTCCTCTCCCCGGACCGGTAAGTGAAGTCACAGGAGCAATACAACCGCGCAGCTCTTTCCTGGCATCATTCGCGGGATGGATTAATATTCCATCTCTGCCGTTTACATTCATTACCAAAAGATGTTGTCCTCGTTTCTGTGTTACTCGTTTCTTCAACTCATACCGACCCTCAGGGATACAGGAAACACTTCGCTGATTCTGGAGCCAGGGGAGCTCAATGGTGCTACACACCACGAGCTTTAATTCCCCATTCGTTCCTTCAGGGTCATAAGTCCTGAATAACTCAAGCTCCATTATACACCTCCGTCAATGGCTACCAGAGCGAGCGCATTGAATGCACCGTTCTTCAACGGATACATTTGAGCGTTCACCAATTGGTAAAACTCAATACCGAAAGCAAGGAATAAGGGCTTCGTAGAAGCAGGCGTCACTGCGTTGTTCAACACAACAGCTGCCTCATTCTGCGAACCCAGCACGATCTCCGCAGTCTGCGAGGTGTTGATTACATACACACCATTCTCGAAATCAATCTCCACTCCTGCCGCTGTCAACTTGAAATGAGTGGCACCCTGTGGTGCCGCAATCATATTACCCGGAATAAATCCTGGAATGTTGATGGATAAATTTCCAATCACTCGATCAATTGTTGGCACATAAGGTGCAAAAAATGTTCTATTTAGTTTACCGTTTTCGTTGAACTCGAAACCTAATAGAAGCTCTGCCTCACCATCGATGACGTTGCGCTGACCACGAGGATTAGTCGCATCAGCCTGGATCACCTTCACCATTTCGCGAGTTAGCCGACTGGCCATTCTTCCATCACTTGAATTGATGATCAAATTTCGAATGGCGGAGCGTAGCAATTTTCCAGCTGCCCCAGCACGTCCAAACTCAGCACCATTTTCACGGGTGCGCTCAAAAGCGGGATCGTTCTTGATCCGCTCAGCATCTACTCCGCCTTTCTCACGAGCGAGATAACCATCTTGCGAGGTCTTATAAAAAGACACACCGCCCATCTGCCCCTGAAATTTTAAGACTCCTTTTTGTCTTGCCATACTTAAAAAATTAATTGTCCATTCTGTTCTGGCACAGTTTGGTTAAGCCCTGCTGCAGCATTAACCAAAAGACACAGAAAACTTCTTGCCATCAAAAGAGCAGGTTCCGATTCAATTCATATGTACCACATTAATACCAACTCTTCCGCATGTAATTTCGTGTGATCCTTAAGGCATCAGTAATGATAAAGCATAGATAGTGTATGATGAATCCTACCAGAATGGTTATCTATACCAAGGACATCCAGCGCATCATTGGAAAAAGTGATAGTTATTCCAGGAAGATACTTAGGGCAATCCGAAAAGAATTAGGTAAGCAAAAACACCAGCCTATCTCAGTCAAGGAATTTTGTACTTATATGAATCTTCAAGAAGTCGAAGTATTAAAATATATTTCCGAATAGAAATTAGATTTCATATAAATACATTGATTTATTCTCGCCAAAGTCTAATCAAGTGGGTATATTTATTGACTTGAATCGTTCTTTAAAAGATTGCAAATCGGATCAAATTAATCAGTGACCAATTCGGTTACCTATTTTGTTTGCTTGTTCTATTAAATTGATTTTGAGGGCCTTATAAAATATCAGTGGTTCCCAGCGGGATCACTTTAGTTCACACAAGAAAATGCGAAACCTCCTAAATGAAATGTTTAGGAGGTTTTTTGTTTTTATACCCCTGTGAAATATTCAATATTTCTCCATTCAATCGGGAGTAATTCGGGGGTGAGCACTCCCTCATAAAATTCACTCTCGAATGAACCCTTAAACTCTTAATTATCAACATATTCAACTCATAGTCATGCTGTTGAACATCTTGATTGCCTGGTGACATCAAAGGTATTTTTACAAACCTTTCAACTGTCATTCTCTGATTAAAACGTTCACTACTTTCTTTCACCTTACGAAGTCGAAGAACTACAAAGGCGGTCCACTTCCAATTTATTTGCGCATCACTGGTGATGGCGAACGTTTTGAAATGCACACCAGGCGCGAGTGCGATCCAGAAAAATGTGGCGATGGAAAAATGATTGGCAACAACGAGGAGGTCAAACAATTCAATAGCTATCTCGATCTTTTCAAGTCAAAAATATTTGAAGCACAGAGAGAGCTCATGTGTGCTGGTTATGATGTAACAGCATCCGCTATCAAAAATAAATTGATGGGTACGGAGGAACGACAGAAGACACTTCTCGAAGTATTTAAATACCACAATCAACAGTTTGAAGAATTGGTAGGCAGATCCAATCGGTACATTTAAGAAATTCAAAACAGTATACTCTTCGTTAGCGGCCTTTATTAAGTGGAAGCACAAGCTTTCCGATTTTCCAATTAAAGATTTGTCTCATCAGTTCGTTACTGATTTCGAATTTTATTTGAAGTCAGAACAAACCCTTCAGCCCAACTTGATTGAGCTCCTGGAAGACAATAACATAAAAGTGATGGAGATTCCATCGGAAGATGGCTTTGATGGATTGTCAGCATGGGCCAATAACAAACAGGTTCCAGTAATTTATTAAACAGCATTAAATTAAAATCATTAGATAGAAAGCGGTTTTACTGCATGGCATGAACTTGGTCACTTGGTACTAAATCTCGAAGGCTTACCTGATAAAGAGAATGAAAAATACTGCCATTACTTTGCAGCTGCCATGCTCCTACCAAAAGATACTTTAATTAAAGAGGTAGGTGTAAACGTCATTAAATCCTGATTCTCGAACTAGCTACAATCAAAAAACAATGTGGAATATCTATTCTGGTCATTGCTTATCGAATGAAAGACTTGGAAATAATCTCCGAATCATACTTCAAGCAATTGTTCTTGACTAGTCAGATGGGCTACAAAACTGAAGAACCGATCGAGTTTGATTACAAAGGACAGGAAGAATCATATCGTTTTAACCAGCTGCTTTTACACGCATTAGCCGCACGACCCAAAAACAATATTTTTTAATGCTCACGGGATCACACGAGCGCTTAGACACTGTACCTAAAAGCTCTGCTCATCATATCCCTTTCACTTTTTGATATTCCATACTTCTGCGCTAAAGTATTCCACTTAACAACTGATTTTTTCACTACATCAATAATCTTCTCTGCCCTTTTTCCGTCAACTCTGAAAAACTCAGCTACTTCAATAGCTAAATCTAAATTCAATGCATTTTCTTTTTCGGAAATATTAAGGCTCAATCCTGTTCCAGTGTCAACTGGATTAATATCATATGCAGGAGAAAGTATCCAACCTTTATCGGTCAATAGAAAACCATGATTCCTTAAATGATCATCGATGTTACTCACACATATATAAAACACAATTCTTCGCCACAATTCTTCGAGCTCATGGGCAACATTGGCTCCATGTCTGGTAATAAATTCAACCAGTTCAAGATAGCTTGCACCGCTTTGATGATTGGTTCCATCTGTATATCCTAATAAAGTCATCGCAGATGCAAAATGTATTCGTTCACCCTTAGCATTTCTGTCAAATCGTTTGGTTAAGAAAGTGTGGTACTTACTATAATATGTTCCGGTCATACCATCAGCAACATTCAGCCCGGCTTCTATAGCCAATTCATGAACGACCATTTCCCATGCGCCAATATCTCGGTTGTCATTTTTACTCGGAAACTTTGCAATCCACAATTGCCCCTTCGTATCGGTCACACTGGCCTTTGGTCGCGCTCCACCCAATGACGATCCAGGTGCCATCAAGATGTTGAGCCATTTTAATTTCTCTTCGTCACCCATATCATCATCTTCAACATGCCAACTAGCTTGTTCAAGTTCACGGATGGAGGTCCACGGTGGTGTTGCCATCTCCTTATTGTCATTCAGAAAAGGTCCATCTTCGCTTTCTTTAAATCGCAACGCTCCCATTCGATGACTATCATATACTCCAAGCAGGTAATCCGTTTCACAAAGTGTTTTAGGTTTTCGTTCCTCTTTTCTTGCCATGGCAGCTTCTCGTCTGTCCATCAGTACTCGCCCCCAACGGTCAGGTGATGAGTCTAAGAAAATTCCAAAATTGCTTTTTCCTTCAGCAAGATATTGTTGCCCTGAATATAGTTGAAGGTCAGGGTCAAGATTTTGAACACGTCCTGACTTCAGCCAATCATCATCGTATTCAAAAGAAAAAATTTCTTTACCTCGCAATTGAGTAGAATGTAAAAAACCAATTAAGGTTGGCTGTTTAAGTTCAACCCAATGAGCATATACTTGTATTGTTCGTTTTGGTGTATTCTTAGCCATCTTTATTTACTTTTTTTCTTGGGCGCCCTTTCTTTAACAAGGAGGTTAGCATCCTGCAATTTTCTCCCCAGTGGATCATCACCGGCCAACTTTAGCAAATCATTTTCAAGACCGAGTACAAACAGCACTTGAGAATAGGCCCCAATGGACACACCTTCCTTTCCCTTTTCAATATAGAATAAAGTCATTCGGCTAATATTTGCCCTCTTGGCCACCTGCTCGGCACCTAGTTTTCTGCGAAGCCTCGCCAATTTTATATTTTCCCCTGTTTCGGCCAGTATCTTCTCAATTTTGGGTAGTAAGGAGGTTTTTTTATATTTCATAACATATAATATATTATACAATAATAACGAATTTGTACGTAATATCATACATTATATAAGGAAACCCGACAAGGGTACCTCCGGCAGTTCCGGCTACGGTACCACAATAAGAACCAAAAAAAATCAATAGAAAGGTGGGAGGTTCGCTGAGTCATCAAACGATAACAAAATGACTCACCAGAAATCACTTAACAGCTTGTCTAACAAGAGGCTTTACAGCCTAAACATCTTGTCTCTCATGATGTAGCAAACCTACATTTAACCATTAAATAGGTGAGTCATGAGAATAATCATCATACACCATTTTTAAAATGGACAAAATGACGGCCGCTATTTCATCTCTTTCATGGATATCATTCTTCCTCTTTCTTCATCCCAAAGTTTTAATTGAAGGCATTTCCAGATTTCTTTCGGATGAAGAGAGGTTGATCGTGGCTGTTGAAGCTCTTGAAAGTGATTCATAACCACGGGTAGGTGATAGAAAGGTATTCTGGAATTAACGTGATGAATGTGGTGATAGCCGATATTGGCCGTGAACCATCGCATCAATTTATTCATACGAATAAAACTTGAGGAGCAAAGCGCAGCATCAAGATAGTCCCACTCATCGTCATTCCTGAGAATTACTTCAGGGAAATTATGTTGGGCATAGAAGATATAACCCCCAATAGAAAAAGTAACGAAGGAAGGTATTAGTAGAAAATAAAGTAGTGCGTGTGCACCTCCAGATACAAAGAGCGAATAGGCGATAAGCCCATGAACCAACGCTGCAAGGCCGCAGTCGTAATATTTTTTAGGGTTCTCAAAAAATGGCCACAAACAAAATGACACCAGGAAGATAGGGATATACGCAAATGCGATCATCAGTGGATGTCGAATCATTCGGTATTTGAATTTCTGAGACTTGCTGAGACTTCGATACGTTCTGGTTGTGATTGTCGGAAAGCTACCAACCACAAACGAAGAAAACTTTGAATTTGAATGGTGATGATGTTGGTGAGTTTCATTCCATATATTCGATGGTGCCAACGTTAACAGGCCAAAACCCTTCATGATGACCGCTCCAGGTATCGAGTCTTTTAGGATCGCTCCATGTTGAAAATCATGATAGATCACGAATAATCTAGCTATGAGCAACCCAGCCAGTACCCCGCAAAGCACTTTCAGAATTGCAATTGGTGCTAAATAAATTCCGGCAAAAGAGAGAACTGTAACCAGCAACGTGGAAATCAGATAATACCAACTTAGAAGCCGGTCTTCTTTGGCAAACTCCAGCGTCTCAACTATCAGTTTACTTCTAGCACTCATGATGATCAGCCGAAGCTGAAATTACAATTATCTAAATCAGTACCGTATCCAATAGAGATTTTAAAATCCCCACTATTCAATATACACTAGCAATTCAAATATAATAAACCAATATCCAATTGTTACTACCAAATCGTAGCCGGTTCCTCATTCCGGAATTCGAACTGTAATTTTAAATTTTTTTTCGTACGCGTGATGATTCCAATTTTTTGCTAAGGCGTCACCGTTAATTCAAATAGTAGCGTGACCTTTTCTCCAACCTTGATCGTTCCCATCACCGCCTTGGGTGGAGTCATTTTGTAATCCTTCATATTGATGGCCTGTGAACCGCTTAAGTGAACAGCACCATCGGCCAGAACTTTGGCGGCAACATTCATCACAATTGGTTTTGTCTCTCCTGCCATGGTGAGCGTTCCATTGGCTTTTATACTGGTTCCGGTGATGGTGGCGCTCGTCAATTTGAATGTAATCGTTGGATTCTTTTCAAACTTAAATGCCTCGTAGGTTTTATCATCCATCATACCACCTTTTTCACTTTTAATGGATTCTACCGGTATGGTGACCACGGCATTTTGTATGGCCTTTACACTCTTTCCTTCAAGGGTTAATTGCCCTGACCATTCCAATTTGGTTACATCCGATGACCAATCGTGCAGGGAAGAGGTACCATCGACTGATACTTTATGTGACTTGAGTGAGTAGGCCTTTTGGCAAAAAGCCAGCGATGTCGTCAGCAGAAATAGGCTTACAAATAAGAAAGTTCCTTTTGATTGACGGATCATATTTTTTTGGTTTATCAAAAACGAAGTTAAATAAATAATTTTCTTTTTATTACAGTTTGACGATATCACCTATTAACGTTTTACCGGTAGCCTTCTTTTTTAAGCGCTTTCAAAAGTAGTCGAGGCTCATCAGTTTGAATAATGTTTGCCCCATTCTCCAAAAGTTTGTTCAGTGCCTCCTTTGATTTACCATTTCGAATGTCCTTATCCGGATCTCCTAATGCGTTGATCCATACACGGGCATTATTCGACCGAATCAACTGAGTACATTCTGTGGTATAAAATGAAAAATCAATATGGACAACGGGTGGATTAAATAATGCGATTGCGGAATCAGCTTGAGCAACGGAGTAAGCCCGGGGCATGATCATGTAATCCTTACCAGCAGCTTGAACACGAGACAATATGCTATAGTCACTGTCGAAAAAGCATACAATTTCCTTGGTATTGGTGCGATTAACAACCTCAATTAATTTCTCGATTCTATCAGTTTTTAAATCAAGGTCAACCAGTATTTTTCCTTTCGCCAGATTTAATGCTTCCTCCAATGTTGGAATTCTGAATTGCGTTTGCTTCCCCTTGTCTACAATATAAAGCTGACTTAATTCGGCCCAGGTAAATTCTTCCGGATCACCTTTGCCAGTCGTTGTGCGGTTCATCGTACGATCATGCATCAAAAACGGAATACCATCATTTGACACTTTCACATCGATTTCAATGATATCTACGCCCAACCTGATTGCCTCCTTAATCGCCATCAATGAATTTTCAGGATAGACGTTATGAGTGGCACGGTGTGATGCCACCAATACCTTTTTGGACGAAGCATCTAACAGTTCAGTTATTAACTTATCCGCCTTTTGCTGACCAACTGCAGCAAAGCTGACAAGGAGAAAAAACTGTAAATAAAATAATCGCCTGAATGTAAGCGTGTAATTAACTTTAAAAGGAGTTAGAAATTGCAAGCATTTAGTCATTATGAAATTGCATTAAAAATTTACTAATCCTTGTAGCAAAATGGTATTTCATTTTGATCCAAAATAGTTTTCTCAATTCTTGTCAGATATCATCTTCAAGTACCTTCCCATCCAATAGGGTAAGAGCCAGAATACAGGTTCGCGTTCCCGATGAGGGTCACCCCCATCAATGCCCCAGGGGTTCTTATCCCACCGAATGGTGGCGCGAATACTGGCGGGCTGCAATTCACTTACTTGATGGTCACCTAGCACAGGTCTTTGCACAACTTGTATATCCTCCCGTTTTGTATGATCAATCGTCCAATCAATCAAATCCAACGGAGTATCGGTTAACAGATTCACCGAAGATTGCAGCTCTACTTTCTTGTTTCGTGAGTAACAATAGATAAAGTTTACCAGTGGATTTTCATCATCCTTCCTTTTCTCCATCCAGGCATCCATATGTTGTTCATAAAATTTCAACAGCTCCGGATCTTTTTCACACTTTATAAGTATGGGATAGGCATACGCTGCAAGAATGACATCGTAATAAATATACCAGGCGCGGTTTTGCTTTGGTATGTTTGCCATGTTGTCCAGGTATTTTTCTTTATCAATAAGGCGCTTGTATTCAAGTTGATACTTTTCATCTCCGGTCATGTAATGAGCGAGCTTCAGAAAAGACAGCAATTCCATCGAATTCAAACTTCTGTCTGGCGCCCACTCCGGATCGCGGTTCAATTTATCGGGCGACCAAACGCCCCATCGTGTAGGTTTACCATCTACATCCGTCAATGTAAAATTATTCTTCATCAGGTGATCAACAATCCTCGCGACATGTTTCCCTACAATTGCTTTTTCTTCTGCATCGGCCACCAATTCATAGTAAAGAAAATATCCAAACATATGTCCACAAATCTCATCACTACTGGTATCGCCTTTCCACAACCATTTACCATCGCTGGATTTATGCCAACGCACGGTAACTGGCTTGAATCGTGGTTCCTTTATCAATTCCTCAACAAGCTGCCGTTCCGTATACGTGCGATTTTCATCGTGCATCGATTTCCAGTCGGAAGGAACAATTGTTCTTGCGAAGAATCCATCGGTACCTGTTACTTCTTGCAACAATTTCAAAAACTGAAATGCTTTCTTTGCCTTTACTTTCGCGTCTTCACTTTTGGTTGTGGCATAACGAAAACATTCCATAGCGAGGTAGTTGCCTCCAAATTCGCCATCGTTATCATCATCTTCCGGTTCCCATTGTGTAGTATCTCCGGCAATGGGTAAACGACACTGACCGGCAATCCAAGGGTCGCGAATGTGACGCCTCATCAACACATCATAAAAATAATTTTGCTTGGCGGCCAGTGTCATTTTCTTTTTCTTGATGGCACTCACCCCATTCGCAGTGGCGATCCATGCATTTCCCTCGGCATCAAAAGCAATGTCATTTACTTTATCATCCAAAAGCCAACGCCTGCTAAACAATAGTGCATGACTATTATCGTGTTTGTATCGCACGACACCTACATCAGTGCCCACCCACATCACTCCTTCCGGAGATCGCTTAATACAATTCACGTTCACGGTAGGCATACCTTCTTCGAGCTTCAGTTCCTTCACCTTTTTTCCTGATTCCAAAATGGTAACACCGCCAAGGCCAGCCGCCCATACTTTCTCGCCATCCAGTGCAACGCCCCGGACGTAGGCACTGATAAGTTTGTCGTCATCAACAAACTTCGTGGTTTCTTTCGGTGTACTATGATAAAGGCCAACATCACTTCCAATCCATAACCCACCCGCGTTATCGGAAGTAATATCGCGAACGGATCGGGAAATGTTATATTCCTTTTTTTCACACCCCTTCTCTGTAAAGAGCCATATTCCGTGAGGGCCAACCGCATACACGCCTTCCTGAGCAACACCAAGCGAAGAGATAGGTAACTGAGCGCCTACCATTTTTTCAAGGCTATTATTTCTGAATCGGTATATCGCATTCCAGGTGCTCATCCACACGGCTGATTGTTGATCAACTTCCACCGCGAAAGAGGGACCTTGGTCTTCTTCCGGAATGGCATGTTGCCAGTTTTTCATTCCCACTTTTTTTTTAAAAATACCCACTGGTGTCGCGATCCAAGCGTTTCCCCACTGATCAACTGCGATACTTCTTACCTCATTGGCTGCCGGATACTCATTAATGGGATACGCTTCATGATACTCTTGCCAGAATGTGGTGTCCTGAAAGGATGTTATTAAATCAATGGCATGATCAATAGGAATTTCTCTCTGTTTGCAGGAGAGGACCAAACCAAAAATTGCAATACCTAGTAGTGATCTACTAACGAAGGAAAAGGATGTCATGTGCTTAGCGGGATAGTGTTTCATTCAAACCAGATCAGTATAAATAAATATGGGAAGTGTTTCTTTGTGTGCTGGTGAACAACTTTTTCTGTTTTTGCCTGAAGGACGTTGAAAAGTGAAAATGGACACGAACAATAATGATATTAGATTCAATACCCTTGAAGGCTAACTACCTTCAACGTCTCTTCTCCAAGGTAAACTGAAGTTTGTGCGAGGTTATTTTGGGCGAAAGTAAGGTTTTTTTTCTTCTGGAAAACCAATTTTCCATGTAGGCGGGCCAAACATATTATGATTTCTTGCCTGTAATTTTTATATACATCCTTCGCTGTATTTTATACATTGAATTTTTTATTCAACTCATGACTAAACAGGATAAACGGATATTCTTCTTTCGAGACCAGGCATTGGAACTCACAAATTTGTTCTATATCTTAAACAATAAACCCATAAAAGATATTGTAGTCCGCATGCCCTTAAAGGCAATCTACTTTCACTGTTTCTTCTTCAACGTAAAAGAAAGTTTGCGTGAAGATATCTCGGGCCTAAAGTAAGGCTTCTTCTCTTCCGGAAAACCAATTTCCCACGGAGAGGGACCAACATATTCCGATTTCTTGCCGGTAATTTTTATATATCCCTCGGTAGAAATTTCAACTACGGCAAACAAGGGATCTTTATAAGGGGCTGTGTATTTTATCCATTTGAATTTCTTATCCACTTCTTCGCTATAGCGGATATATGGATATTCTTCTCCCAGCCATTGGTACGACATAGAGTTGATCGTAATGTACCAGATACCTTGTATCTCCTCAGCAATATCGGCATGTGTGTGTCCATTAAAACAGGCAATCACTTTTGACTTACGTGATGAAGCATTGTGTGCTTCAAGAATTGCACGCACTTCTTTTTGATTCTCAATACCCGTATAACTTCCCAAACCCTGGTGTGAAAAGATAACTACAGGTTCTTTCGATTTCTTAAGTGTTTCCGTTAGCCATTGCACTTGTGTTGGTCCCATGAATTCCCGATAACCCTTCTGATCCGGGAATTTTTTGTCGTTACCATCCAACACAATAAACTGAAAACCATTACTGCCGAAGGTATAGTAGGAAGAGTTCATGTTGCGAAATTCGAGCGCCTTTTCTAACGAATAACCGCCATCCATTTCGTGATTGCCAATAACATTATATTTTTTGCCTTCATAAGTTCTCCATGGCTCATAGGACTCCGTCCAGGCAGGTGCGGGTGTGACAAAGTCGCCTAGCTGAATGATGAAATCAGGTTTTGCGATTTTCATACTGTCCAGAAAAGTAGTTAGACGTTCCTTACCATCATGCATGGTGGGAAGATGAACATCCGAACATATTCCAATCTTAATAGTCTTTTTACGTTGACCAAATGCGACCGAAGTCAGCAGAACGAAAAGAATAATAACCAATACTAATTTTTTCATAACTCACTAATCTATTTCTTTCGAATTACAAACTCATCTTTCACCACACCCTCACTATCCACCGAAGTGTACTTTAACACCTTACCATCAATTTCCATGCGCTGATAATAATAACCTACCGGATAACGTTTCACGGCATATGGTTCTTCACCGATGTTATCATGCTTGTAAGGTATGCTAATAGAGATGGCATACACGGTACCTTTATCAAACGAATCAACCACCTTCCCATTGAACATAGGTTTAGAACGCATGTAGTAGTGAACGTGACCTCCCATCACCATATCAACATGGTATTTATCAAAGAGTGGCCCCCACGCTTGCTGAATATCCGGGTACGGCTCTTCAAAATTGTAAGGAGGAAAATGAAACATCACAAATTTCCAGGTAGCCCTAGTGTTTGCCAATGTAGACTCGATCCAGGCCGTATGGTCATCAACTTCAGAGGTACAATCAATCATAATGTACAGTGCATTTCCATATTCGAATGAATAGGATCCTTCTGGTTCCACTTTCTCAGGACCGTTTTTCGGAAGGCTGAATAAATCATAGTATAACTGGGCACCCATTCCATCCTGACGGTCGTGATTACCCAGCACCGGCATTAATGCCTTATACTCAAATATTTTACTTCCATAATGAAATAACTTATCCCAATCATCGCGGTTCAGTCCCGTACTCACCAGGTCACCTGCGATGGAATAAAATGCGGCATCCGGATTATTCTTCATTGCCAGTGATACCAGTTTTCCGGAATCCGGGAAGGTGTGCGTGTCGCCAAACCAGACAAAAGAAAAACGATCTGTATTTGGCGCCTCTGTCTTGAATGTCTTCATGCCAGACCAAAGACCTTTTTCTTTAGAGCCGACCTGATATTCATAGGCATTGCCAGGTTTTAAGTCTGTGAGTCCAGCCGTGTGACGGTTGATATAGCGGTCGTTAAAAAGCATTCGATCCTGAACTAACAATCTGGAGGCCGCTTTATACAAAGTATCTTTACTTCCTTCCAACCAATACTTCACAACACCATCGGTTACAGTGGTATCGGTCCGCCATTGAATATCAATTGTTGACAGAGGTGATCCTGAATAGGTGAGCATGATCTGATCGGGATTGGCTGAAGAGGGGAATGGAGTTTTGCGAAATCCATCGATCACGTGAGCCTCCCTGGCCCGACCTCTTACCGTTGTGAATAGTACCTGACCTACCAATTTTTCCGGTACTTCTGTTAATAATAGTCCTGACCAGTCGTGATAAGTAAAAGCACCTACCTTCATTGTATCCAGCGAATATTGTGATGGATAACGATTTGTAATTTTTAATTCATCCTCAGGATTTACTTTCCCCACGGAAATGAAATAGACCGGACGGTGTTTATCAAAACCATTAATGCCTAATTCTACTTTGCCCGCATTGTATTGCTTTTCCCACACTTCGTATTCATATCCCGTTTCATTTTTTACCTCTAAATCCGTTTTCTTAAAACCGGCTTCCTCTAACCAGAAAGGAATTGTGGGTTGAGATTTATGACGCATCAAAGAAACCGTTACCGGAACATTGACAGTAAAGTACTGATAGCGTGTAGCCAGCACTTGCTTTTCGTCACCCGTAATAAAGTGCAGCATAAAATCATCATTGATGCTGTCATACCGTGCTTCGGGCACATCTTTATAAAGTCGGGTAATCACATCATCCATTACTTCACTTACGGTTTGATCATTCGCAGGTGCAGTTGGTTGTTGACATCCGAATAAAAAAGCAATCAGAATAACACTTAATAAAATTCTCATAGTATTAAATAAAATAGTCCTTAAATACAAAGGATCGGAGTGTTTAGAAGTAAAACACTGACCGACCCTTACTTATATACTCGGCAAAATTAATTTATCTTGATACAATACCGAGCTTTAACTCGCATTTTAATTGCGTGCCTAACTTATCTTTTGTATATCTCTTTGTGCTTTTAAGTCATAATGAGAGCTCTAACAATTCATAATTTTGCTCATGTCAGGTTTAATCTGTAGATATCGTGTGCTTCAACCTTTAGTCATTCCTGAGTTTGATTAACTCAAGATTTCGTAATCCACTCAGCGACTCAAAATAATTTGTAGAAAATAAGAAACTAGCTGCTTCCGCTATGAGTTCTTTGGACTAGGTGAATGAGAATTGGAGAAACGTTTTCCAATTTTTAAGTATGTCGTTGTCATTTGTCACGATTCTGTTTTAAAAACGAGGATTATAACATACTAAAAAAACAAATCAAGATAATTATCATCTTAATTCGGCAAAATCATACATCGCTTGCCAAAGTTATCCCAATTTAGGTCAATCAAAATTTCAGTACGTGTGTCATATATTTGGCAAAGCATCTATTTTTGACTCACGTATACGTTGGATCGAATGTCTCTTATTAAGAATATAATAGAATCAGGCATACCTTATGTCGACACACCGCAGGAAAGGCGAACGGTTATTCTGTCAAATTATCTTGCCTTAACTCTTTCGGCAGCAATCCTTCTTGTGTTTTTGGTTATTCCTCAAGAAAAAGGTGCTCGGGGAATTCTGGAAGTTTTGATTGGGATATGCATTTTCTCATTTCCTGTTTTCTTAAACAGCCAATCATTTATCAATTTGAGTCGCTTGTATACATGCTTGATGCCACCCGTGTTTGTCACCTGGCTAATGATTGCAGGAATGAAGCAGGTCGATGCGATTCCACCATCCACGTATGATGGTCTTCGAATTTACTTACTGGCTACCAGTTGCATTCCGTATTTGCTTCTTGGAAAAAGAAATCTATGGATGTTGATGATGGGTATTCTGCCAAGCTTCCTCATGCTCCTTTTTTGTGATACCATTCTCGACTTTGCGGGTGTGGGTTATTCGAACAAGGGGATTCAAATTACGGGATATGAACTCACTTCCGTGAGAAGTTTTATCGCCTACGTAATTATTGGAGGTAGTAGTTTCTCACTGAGATTAATTGTGGATCGGGCAGATACATTGAATCAGAAATTGATTTCCGAACTGGAATTGAAAAATCAAATCATTAAACAGCAGGCCGTAAGTGAGGTGTCTCAACTCAATCATCAATTAATTGCCAACCTTGACGAATTGACTAAACGAGAATTCACCTTACGGAAATCACAGGAAATTGCAAAAGTAGGCAGTTGGGAATTTCATCAGGAAGCTGACTCCATGTTCTGGTCAGATCAGATGTATCATATTTTTGAAGTAGATAAGAGTTTTAATGTAAACAGTGAACGCGCCAGTGGACTTCTATTCGGAGAATCGCTGAATAATATCAGAAAAGGACTTTCTGATCTCCTCAATCAGAAAGCTATTGACCTCACCTTTCAAACCACTACTCCCGGAGGTCGTATAAAATGGGTGAGGATTCTTGGATATCCAACTATCAATAATAACAACGTTACGGGGGCAAGTGGAATCGTACACGATATTACTTACTTCAAGGAAGCAGAAGATCGAATTACCGCAAGTGAAAGAAATTATCAGTCACTTTTTGAACAAGCTTCTGATGCGATCATGATTGCAGACATATCGGGCAATTTGGTAGATGTAAATACAAGTGCATGCAAAATGCTTGGCTATGAAAAGGAAGAATTGTTGCAACTCAATATTTCCAAGTTGATCAGTCCCGAACAATTAGCTTCAACTCCCATTAAATTTAAAGAACTTATTGCCGGTGAGCAGGTAATTATTGAGCGCGCCTTCCTTCGCAAAAATAAAACGAAGCTATTGGTTGAGACCAATGCTAAAAGGATAGACGAAAATCGCATTATGGCAATTGTTCGTGACATCTCAGAACGGCAACAAACAGCAAGAAAACTATTAAAGTACAACCGGGAGCTGGCCTTATTAAATAGCATCACCGTAACTTCTGCTCATGCCTCTGATGTTCTGGGCCTGTTAAATCGAATTTGTGAAATATTAGTAGATGAAGGCGGCTATAAACTTGCGTGGATCGGAGAGGTTCCTTCTGTCTTTGAATCTCAAACCATTCAACCTCAAATTAGTAAAGGAGATGCCGTTGATTATGCACAAGACTTGGTTATTGATCTCCAGAATGCTAACCACCAAAATGGACCTATCTGCCAGGCATTACTTACCAATAAAGCAATCGTCACCAATCAAATCCTCAATGATCCCCGTCATGAAGAATGGAGTTTCAACGCAACCCGATATGGTCTTCACTCATCGGTTGGAATTTGCATAAACGCAGAGCCGATCAGGTATATCTTAAATGTTTATTCAGGTAGCCCGGATTCATTTGACTTCAACGAAGTATCTATTCTGGAGAGAATTGTCACCAGTGTAGAAAGTGCCATTAAGTCCATTAATGCCTTCAATGAAAGAGATCTGGCAAAACGTGAATTGCAACGCGCTTACGAACGATTAAGCTATCATATTACGAACACTCCCCTTGCCGTTATTGAAAGAGATAAAGACTTAAAGGTCACCTTTTGGAATAAGAGAGCAGAAGAATTATTCGGATGGAAGGCAGACGAGATGATGGGAAAAAAACCGCACGAGTTTTTAGCACACCCCGATGATTATAAAGAAATGATAAATCTGCTGGAGGATATCCGCGGAGACCAATTGTCGACCAGATCAAAAGAAAGAAGAAATATTGCAAAAGATGGAAAGGAGTTGAACTGCATCTGGTACTACTCCTTGTTAAGAGATGACAAGGGAAATTTAGAGACCTTTCTTTCATTTGTCAGTGATATTACAGAACAAAAAGCAGCCAATAACCAGATCAATAAACGCGTTAATGAACTCACCACACTATACCGTGTAAGTCAACTCCTCAGCAAGGAATATGAAACAATGGAAGGAGTCCTCGAAAAAATCGTGATGATTTTGCCGCGCGGTTGGCAGCATCCTGAAATATGTGAAGCCCGGATTCAGGTATTTGACAAACAATATAAAACCCGGAATTATAAAGACAGTGCCATCATGTTAGAGATGCCTCTTACTATCCATAATGAACTAGCCGGAACAATTACAGTTGTCTATCTTGAAGACAAGTCCATTGATGTGGAGAGTCCTTTCGTAATCGAAGAACGGAATCTAATAAATGTGATTGCCGAAATGCTTCAAATATACCTGGAACGCAAACAGGAAAAAGATGCCTTAGTTAAAGCGCAGGCAAACCTGCGGGCCACCATCAACAATACGGAAATAATGATTTGGTCGCTGGATCGTGACTTCAGACTTTTAACATTTAATGAACCGTTTGAGCGGTACAATAAAGAATATTTTAATCTAGAGATAAAGCCGGGAGCCAGCCATCGTACATTCATCAATGATTCAACGGCTAAAAAGTGGGAAGATCGTTATTGGCGCGTATTGGTTGGAGAAATTTTTGAGTTTGAGGAGAAGAGCAACGAGATAGACTTTAAATTTGCGCTTAGTCCGATTATTGAAAACAATCAGATAACAGGTATAAGCATATTTGCAGATAACGTTACCAGCGAAATGCGCGGGAACGCGAACTGGTGGAGGCCCACAAAAAAATTGAAGGACTTAAAATTATGGCATTGCGAGCTGCCATGAATCCGCATTTCATTTTCAATGTACTGAGCTCAATACAGTATTTCATAACCCGAAACGATCAATTGAATGCCCTTAATTATCTTACTTCGTTTTCAAAACTGATGCGAATGGCATTGACCCGTTCGGTAGCCGACTCTATTAGTTTAGGTGAAGAAATTGAGATGCTTGAGAATTACGTCAGCTTAGAGAAGTTACGTTTCGAGGACAAATTTGATTTCCACATTGAGTATAAAAAATCATTGGATGCCGATAACATCCGCTTGCCTTCTTTACTTATTCAACCTTACGTAGAAAACGCTATTTTGCATGGCCTTTATAACAAAATAAGCAGGGGTAAACTCACCATTCGAATCAATACCAATGAGCAGTACCTTTTATTTGAAATTGAGGATGATGGAATTGGTCGGGATGCTGCCCTTCAACTGAAAAATTCCAGTCAGCAAACCCAAAAATCGATGGGAACCAAACTCACCGAAGAAAGGCTAAAACTGATTAACGCAGATTCTGAAGTCGCTGTCACCTTTAAGGATTTAGTAAAAGGAACGGAGGCTGTAGGAACCTTGGTTCAAATACGAATTAAATTATATTAGTGTTAAAATTCTATGACGAATTGCATTATTGTAGATGACGAACATAAAAGCAGGGAAAGCTTAAAGGCTTTAATCGAAGGTTTTTGTGAAAATATCACGGTTTCAGCGGTCTGCCAGGATGGAGCAGAAGCACTTGAAGCAATCGAAATGTTTAAACCCGATGTGGTGTTCATGGATATCCAATTGCAGCGCGAAACCGGATTCGATATCCTGGACAAACTAAATAAAATTGACTTTGAAATAATTTTTACAACAGCCTATTCAGAGTTCGCCATTAAGGCTTTTAAATTTTCAGCCATTGACTACTTATTAAAGCCCATTGATATCAATGATTTAAGAAAAGCAGTTGACAAAGTTCAAAAAAGAATGGTGGGCAACATATCTGCCAGAATGCAGCAATTGGCCAAAAATTTAAAAGGCAATTCCTATAAGCATTTCAAATTGGCTTTGCCTACTCACGAGGGGTTGGTATTTATCAATGTTGATGAAATCATCTATTGTGAAGCGTCAGGAAATTATACTAACATTTTCATGAATGATGGCAAGAAATATGTCATTAGCCGCACGTTGAAAGAATACGAAGATCTGCTGGATGAACAGGATTTTTTCCGCATTCATAATTCATACCTCATTAACCTGAATGCCATTAAAAGATATATACGTGGTGAAGGTGGCCAGGTGGTCATGACCAATGACAAATTCCTGGATGTATCAAAGCTTAAGAAAAAGAGCTTCCTCGAAAAAATCAAAATAAAGGAGTAGGGAGCAGAACATGCATCCGCAAATTCATACGTTTCAATCATCAAATCCCGCCAACCAATCATTAAGGATGTCACGCGACTGGTAAGTGATTTAGTTTTACTCAAGGAAAAACGCCATTAGGTGTCTTTACCTGCTTCCTGAACCTAGAAGCGCGAATAACTCGTTCGATTACCTATTCAGAGATCATCCAACGCCCATTACGTTGGTCAGTCATCGCTTCGTCCAACCCTTAGTCATCTGGAAGTCCGTCTAAAGAAGTGGCTGCCCATTTTTTCCTAAAAAGCAGGACCTCCCATCTACTCGGCAAAACCGCCCATTCAATCATTGGTGATACCCATCCTCGAAGAAAGTGGCGAATGTTACGTCATAATCAACAAAGGCAGAAAGCACTTTTTAAAATACACCAGAAAATAGATACCAGATGCAGTTTTTGGAAAATGTAAATGAAGACTTAAAAAAATCGGTGGCCATAGCCGCTCAGGACTTTGTAATCGTGAATTACCTGCTCAAAAATTACTATTCGAGTAAGGGCAAGGAAATCGCTCAACAGGACATATCCGCTGATATACACACTAAAATTCAGGAGTTGACCAGTGCCCTTCAATACATGGATGTTTTTAGTCAACGGGTATATCACCTGATCATCACCCATGAAAGAATGGCGAACCAAAATCTGGCTGAAGGACTGCTGGAATCATTCTATCATTTGCACGTATTCCAGGCATTGACAATTGAATTGGACCTGTTAAGATCGATCACCATAGTCAAAGCTTTATTAGGTGAATTAAGAGGACATTTTGTTGAGGTGGGTAAAATCGATTGGATGGATGAGGACCTGTTTGAAAACACTCATCAGATTAAAGAAAGGCTACAAACAACAAGTGCTGCTTTGCGTGTTGCGGGTGGAGAAACTCAACATCTTCCATTACCCACACTTACCGAAGACCAGACGCGCATTCTTAATTCGCTTTACTCAATGGAAAGTGAGCGTGTCGTACTGAGCTGGTTTTTGAATTCAATGCCTGCCGGCACTTTGGATGAATTGATGCATCACTATGAAATGACCATCAGCAAGTTGGATGACGACAATACAGAACTTTTTTAAAAGTAAATACGATGGCAAAGCCAACATTTAAAATCGAAAAAAATAAAGAAGAAACCACATTAGTGGCCCATGGCGATCTAACCGTGCAGCATGCCAGTGAGTTGAAAAAACTGCTGGTTCCTAGCCTTACAAGAAAAGGCAATGAACAGTTTGTGCTTAGCCAGGTGACAGCCTTTGATGCCACTGCCATACAACTCAGCTATGCATGGAAGAAAGAATTGGAAAAACAAGGGCGCAAGGCCACGATTACACTGCCCAGCGCACGAGGTCTCTCAGAATTATTGGAAAAAACAGGAATCAATAAAATACTTTAAACATGTCGAAGAAAATCATTGTCATTGACGACTCAGAAAGCATTCGCGAATTAGTAGGAATGACTTTAGAAAATGCCGGCCACCAGGTAGACAAAGCTGTTGACGGTCAGGATGCACTAAAATATTTCGATGGTAGGGAAATCAACTTGGTGATCACCGATCTCAACATGCCATTCAAAGATGGAATAGAGGTGATCAAGGAAATAAGGAAAATGGATAGCTACAACGCAGTACCTATTCTGGTCCTCACTACCGAATCACAAACAACCAAAAAAGAAGAAGCCAAGACCGCTGGTGCTACCGGCTGGATCATAAAACCATTTGTTGGCGACAAACTTTTACAAGTTGTAAACAAAGTAATCCGATGAGCGAGAAGCTACAAGATATATTCCTTGCGGAAGCTCAGGAACTTATCGTAGATATAGAGAAGGCGCTGCTCATTCTTGAAAGCGACCTTCACAGCAAAGATGGAATCAGTGCCATTTTCCGTTCGATGCATACATTGAAAGGAGCGGCTGGCATGTTTGGCTTCAAAGAAGTAAATGACATTACTCACCATCTGGAGACTATCTATCAGGATATTCGTGACGCTAAAAGAGAGATGAATGAGGTCATACTCAGAACCACGTTCAAAACTCTTGACCATTTAAGGATCCTCCTGGGTAATGATAGTTTCAATCCAGCTGAAGTTGATTCAAATCATGAGTCATTGCTTGTTACCATTAAAGAACTAGGTGATGCAGTAACGATTACCAGTAACGGTCAATCGAAAGAGGTGGAAAAAACCAAGGAAGAAAGCACGTATTATATTTACCTGCTCCCTAATGCCAATATTCTTAAAAATGGCACCAATCCGCTTTACCTGGTCGATGACTTGCTGGCATTAGGCCACGGAATTTCTCTTCCATTTTTTAATACATTACCTGAACTCAATAGTGTTGAGTCAGATATTTCTTATATCGGTTTCGAAGTCATACTCAGTACCGATAAAAATGAAGCTGATATTCAAGGTGTCTTCATTTTTGCTGAAGACCAATGCACCATTATCATAAAGAAAATTGCTGACGGTAATTCCTTAAAAGACATTTCTGAAGAAGAATTACTCTGGACTAAGCGCACCGAATTATCTCCTTTAGGATTTGACTCAATACAAGCATCACTTGCTAAAAAGAATATTAATAAGAAAATCCTTGCAGAAGGAGCACGCGGAAAGGCATCACAAAAAGCAAGCAACGTTCGCGTAAGTGCTGAGCGTTTGGATGAACTGATGAACCTGGTCAGTGAGCTGGTGACTACTCAAGCCCGATTAGCTCTATTCTCAACATTGAATACTTCCGTAGAACTGGAATCTATTTCTGAAAACATTGAAAAGATAACGCGCAGGTTAAGAGACACCGCCTTTACCATGAGCCTGGTGCCACTGGATAGCATTGTGGTGCGTTTTCAGCGCTTAGTAAGCGACTTGTCGAAAGAACTTAATAAGGAAATCGATTTCAAGGCCGAGGGAATGGATACTAAGATCGACAAATTCATTATTGAAAAACTGACCGATCCACTGCTTCACTTACTTCGTAACAGTATTGATCATGGTATTGAAATGCCAGAGGCAAGAAAAGCAAAAGGTAAATCTCCGAAAGGAACGGTGCTATTGAAATCTTACTATTCGGGTGCCAGTGTAGTAATCGAAATAAGTGACGATGGTGCAGGTATCAATTTAGAAAAAGTAAAAGCAAAGGCCATCAGCAGTGGTCTGATTGACCCGAATGCAGTATTAAGTGAACAAGAACTCATCGATCTCATTTTTGTTCCAGGCTTTTCCACTGCCGCACAGGTAACAGGAGTTTCTGGTCGTGGGGTGGGCATGGACGTAGTGAAACGTAACATCGGTGATATCCGGGGAGAAATTTCCGTTACCACCAAGCCTGGGGCTGGAAGCACATTTGTCATTAAACTACCACTTACCCTTTCCATCCTCGATGGTCTCCTGGTTAAGATCGGCAATACTGATTTCATACTTCCCCTTTCTTCGGTAGTAAAGTGCTATGAAGTAGAAACAAAATTACTTCAAACGACCTTTAACCAATGGATCACATTAGAAGGAAAACGTACTCCGTTTATATTTCTTCGCGATGAATTCAACATCACCGATGAAGTTCCGGCATTAAGTCAAATTATCAATGTACCCTACAATAACTCCATTGTTGGATTGGCGGTGGACAAAATTGAAGGTGAATACCAGGCTGTATTAAAACCACTTGGTCCATACTATCAGGGACGGGACGAATTCTCAGGCGCTACCATTCTTGGAAACGGCACAGTGGCACTCGTACTCGACAGCAATAAATTAATCCGCAAATTAACAACAGAAATTTAAAGTAAACTATCATGAATAATTCTATTGATACATTAGACTCTTACTTGTCCTTTCGGCTTGGCGATGAAATGTTCGCTGCCAATGTGAGCAAGGTGTTGGAGATCCTTGAGATTCCAAAGATCACCAAAGTTCCCCGGTCTCCCGCTTTCATGCGTGGAGTAGTAAACCTGCGCGGTAATGTGCTGCCGGTAATTGATACACGTAGCAAGTTTGGCTTGCCAACTACAGAGGACACTATTAATTCGTGTATCCTGGTCTTAAGCATTTCCATCGAAGAAAAAGAAGTAATGCTTGGCGCTGTAGTGGATGCCGTACAAGAAGTGATGGAAATTGATGAGTCTGTCATTCAAGCTCTTCCTTCCGTAGGAGCTAAGTACAAGACAGAATTTATAAAAGGCATGATCAAGTTGCAAGATCAATTTATCATGATGCTGAATCTGGATTTAGTATTTACTACGGATGAGGTAACTCTCCTGGAGGGAATTACCGAACAACCGGTGGCACAAACCAACTTATAAAAAACAACAAATACATAAATAAAATTATAACAATAAATGAAGGATTTAAAAGTACTTACACGAATGATCATTTTGATTGCGATCACCTCTGCTATCACGCTTTTCATAGGGCTGTATGGTGTGACTAATCTTGGCACTGTAAACGCAGGTATGGACACCATGTTTTTTGATCGCGTTGTTCCATTGAAACAACTTAAAGCAATTTCGGATGCTTATGCGGTTAACGTAGTAGACGCTACACACAAAGCCAGGAATGGTAATATTTCATGGACAGAAGCCGTTCGCAATTTTGAAGCGGCCGATAAATTGGTTGATGAGAATATTGATGCCTACGCAGCTACCAAAATGGAAGGTGATGAATTACGTCTATTCAATGAGGTGAAGAGTCTCAGAACCGATGCCGATGAAGCGTATAGCGACATCCTTGAAATACTTAAAAAAGGAAAAGACACCACCACGGTAAGATTGTTGGATGAATATGTGACCAGCTCGATGTATGATAAAATTGACCCGTTTACAAAAAAGCTAGGTGAATTGATCGATATTCAATTGTTGTTGTCCAAGACCTTAAATGACGAAGCCACTGTTTTGTATAACGACACAAAATTTATAACCTATTCCATTACCATCGTTGGTATCTTGTTAGCTGGTGTTATTGCATTTGTAATTACGATCAGCATTGTTAGAGAATTGGGTGGTGAGCCTGCCGAAATCAGAGCGATTACAGATGAAATTGCCAACGGAAATCTGGCATTGAAATTTGATGCCCAAAGAAAGAAAATTGGAATCTACGGGGCTATCGTTCTACTTTCAGAACAATTAAAAGTGATCATTACCAAAGTAGTGGAAGGTGCAGAAAACGTAAGTTCCGCTAGTTTGCAAATGAGTTCTACTTCACAAGAGATGTCGCAAGGCACTCAAGAGCAGGCCGCCTCAGCAGAAGAGATTTCATCTTCAATGGAAGAAATGGCAGCCAATATTCAACAAAATACCGATAACGCCCAGCAAACTGAAAAAATTGCCATCAAGGCAGCTGACGATATCAAAGAAGGAAATGCTGCAGTTACCCAAGCAGTAGAAAGTTTGAAAATGATTGCCGAGAAAATCGGGATCGTTGGAGAGATTGCCCGTCAGACTAATCTACTTGCCTTAAATGCTGCGGTGGAAGCTGCCCGTGCTGGTGATCATGGAAAAGGCTTTGCTGTAGTAGCAGCCGAAGTAAGAAAACTAGCTGAGCGCAGTCAAGTTGCTGCTGAGGAAATCAATGGCTTATCATCAAGCAGCGTTTCTGTAGCAGACCGTTCGGGTCGTTTACTCGCGCAGATTGTTCCTAACATTCAAAACACTGCGAAGCTCGTTCAGGAAATCGCAGCATCAAGTTCAGAACAAAACTCGGGTGCAAATCAAATTAACAATGCCATTCAACAATTCAACCAGGTAATTCAACAAAATGCCGCAGGTGCTGAAGAGATTGCTTCGAGTTCGGAAGAACTTTCTGCCCAGGCTGAAAGCTTGAAGGATACGGTTTCGTTTTTTCAACTTGAACAAAACCAAACAAGAACGACCAAGGTATCCAGCAAGAAATCAAGACCCGCTATCTCTGCTTCTGTAAAGTCTAATGGATTTGCCAAGTCACACGGAAAAAACGGAGCTGTTATCGACCTCAATGGTCATGATGCTAAAGATTCCGATTACCAAAAGTTCTGATCTCAGAGCGAACGATTAGATCGCACTCACTAATAATTAATTACTATCTGAAATTCAACGGAGAGTTCCCTCGGGAACTCTCCTTCTGATAACCTTTAATTCAAAAATTCACAGTCCATCTTATTTCAACATGAAAAAGATAAAGATCATAATCAGTTGCCTCCTGTTTTTTTTACCTGTTACAGCTTCGCTTGCTCAGGAAATTGAGAAACAAAATGATCAGGATGTAGCCGAAGAACTTACGTTTACAGGTAGTGTTGATTCTTACTTTCATAAATCAATCGGTACCCTCGAAAATGCTCCGAGAACTTCATTCTCCAATCTTCCTGGGTTCAGTCTTGGAATGGTAAATGTGGTAGGGACGTATACTTCAAAGAAAACAGGAGCAGTTATTGATTTGGTTTTCGGCCCGAGGGGAACCGATGCGGTCTTCAATGCTCCATTGTATAAAAATTCAAGAGGAGGTGGCAGTGCGCAAATGATCAATCAAATGTATGTCTACTATCAGCTTACGAAACATGTAAAATTAAATTTTGGTCAATTCAACACCTTCTTAAGTTATGAAGTAATTTCTCCTGTCAAGAATTATCATTATTCAACCAGCTATTTATTTTCTTATGGACCGTTTAATCATACCGGTCTTTGGGCAGACTTTTCATTAAAGAATGGATGGAGTGCCAAACTTGCGGTCATGAACCCAACTGACTATACAGAATTCAATCCGTTTGATTCCTACACTTTAGGCGGTCAAATTGGATTTACAAAAGAAAAAGGAAGTTTTTATCTAAATGCCACTTATGGTGATCCGGATGGGAAACTAAATTCTGCCGACTCCACCGGAAGTGTGTCTAAAGGAAATGCCATTCAACTTGATATTACTGGCACCGTGAATGTTTCCAAAAAATATAATATCGGGCTATCTGCTTCCTATAGAAAGATTGCTGCCGGCCAGGTGAGAACCATCAACGACATAGAAAATCACGTAAAGGATGACTATGGCTTCTACGGATTCATTATCTACCAAAAATTCTCGTTCACGGATTTCATTTCACTAGGTCTACGAACAGAATATTTTAGTGAATTTAATCAAGGTGTAGGAGCCATTGGTGCTTATAATGCCAAGGGAAAAAATTCGGTTATGGCCTATACTCTTTCTGCGAGCTTCATCTCCTCGCACTTCCGATTCATTCCTGAGTTTCGTATAGATAACTCTTCTGCTAACGCCTATACAAAAGCAAACTCGGCTTCACCCATTTCAAAAATGGTCAGTCTAAACTTTGCTGTTGTGTATTCACTACCTGCCATCACCATAAAATAAACTACCGATTATAGAGCTTAAATTTTCTAATAAATAAACTACAACCCATTATGTTATTAACCGCTGAACGATCAGTAAAAGCATTTGCCAATACTCCTCGACTTGCCACCTCTGAATTTCAACAATTATCCAGGCTAGTGTATGCGCATTGTGGAATCAATCTTACCGAGAGTAAAGGAGTAATGCTGGAAAGCCGGCTAAACAAGAGACTGAGAGTTTTAAATTTTAGTAATTTCAAAGACTATATCGAATTCCTCACTAGTCATGATGGAATTGAAAACGAACTCGTACACATGATTGATGTGGTCACTACCAACAAGACCGACTTCTTTCGTGAACCGCATCATTTCGATTACCTAAAAAATGTTCTCCTTCCCGATTTTATGAATGAAGGAAAAGCAGGAAAGCCCTTCAGAGTCTGGAGCTCAGCTTGTTCTTCTGGAGAAGAGCCTTATACCCTGGCGATGATCTTGCAGGATTTTGCTATGCAGACAAACGATTTTACCTACTCAATCTACGGCAGCGATATTTCTACACAGGTCCTTCAAAAGGCGGTGCTCGCCATTTACAATTTGGAGCATGCTGCACCAGTGCCAATGACATTCAAGCAACGGTACTTATTAAAAAGTAAGGGTGGTGATCGACAAACCGTTCGGGTAGTTCCTCAATTAAGAAACAAAGTTCAGTTTTCATATATGAACCTAATGGATAGTAAGCTGGATATTGAAGGTGACTTAGATGTCATCTTTTGCAGAAATGTGTTGATCTATTTTGATCGCAAGACACAATTGGAAGTGGTGAATAAACTGGCTCAAAAGCTTAGACCAGGCGGGTATCTTTTTATCGGTCACTCTGAATCTCTTCACAATTTTGATTTGCCGGTCACCCAGGTAAAACCTACCGTCTATATTAAGAAATAAAAATTTTAACGATGTGCAATATGAACGAATTTACAAATGATGAACTTATTTATGAACTTTACAGAAGAAGTCAAAGCACATCGGTCGATGAATTTTCAGAGCCAGAAGAAGAGATCAAACAGTTAAGTCTAAAACTGCGCGAGGCAGAGAAAGGCAAATCAGATTTCCTTTCAAATGTGCGCAACGAAATTAATAACCCACTTACGTCCATTCTCGGGCTTGCCGAATCCATTTCTTTGCTGAGCAAAGAAGAAAAAATAAAACGGTTGGGTTCATTGATTCATCAGCAGGCCTTTGAGTTAGACTTTCAGATGAGAAACATCATTATTGCCTCTGAAATTGAAATGGGTAACATCAATCCCATGATCTCACAGGTGAACTTAACCTCACTGCTTGAAAGTCAAATCGATTATCTCGGTCTGAAGATAAAAAGTAATAATGTTAATGTCAGTTTAGAGATCAGCGAATCCCTGACGCATCCTTCAGACTCTTACTTGCTCCAAACCATATTCACCAACCTGTTGGCCAATGCCATTGAATTTAGTGGAATCAATAAAGTGGTGAATGTTAAAGCCTGGAAAGATGGAAATCGATTGTTCGTAAACATCGTGGACTTCGGAGAAGGGATTGCTATTGAAAAGCAACGCCTGCTATTTACAAGATTCAAACAGTTGGACTCCAGTTCTACCAAATCGCATGCGGGGCAAGGCTTAGGATTGGCCATCGTTCATGAATTGGTCAGCATACTGGAAGGTACATTTGAGTTAAATTCTTCCGCGCAAAACGGAACATCCATTACTATTCAACTTCCTGTGCCACATCTAATACAGTCAACGTCTATTTCTGCCTATGGCAATGAAGTGATATTCACTGACGGAGAAGAGTTCTAATACTATGGGAATGGTTTTAGAAGCAATTGACCAGCATTTCCTGTTTCCTTCGACTTTATTCGTCAGTAAGGAGCAGTATAAGATCCAAACCATTCTTGGGTCATGTGTGGCATTATGTTTAATAGATGAAAAATTAAAATGGAGCGGCATGAATCACTACATGCTTCCATGGTGGAATGGTACAGGAGTTCCCTCACCAAAGTATGGCGATGTGGCGATCGAAAGGTTATTGGAAAAAATGATATCCATGGGGTCTCATAAATCAAATCTGGTGGCGAAAATTTTTGGTGGAGCCAATCAACATGCACATGTACATAAAAGCATGGAAATAGGCACACGCAATATCGAAACTGCCGAACGATTGCTAAGTGAATATGGAATTAAAATTATTAGCAAAAATGTAGGTGGTGTGCAGGGAAGGAAAATTATACTGGATACGCAAACAGGTCGGGTATTTATGAATCTATTGCGTCCCCTACAATCATTCACAGAATGAAAAGAAATGACAATTCTCGTTTCTGTGACGTCAGAAATTATAACCTGTTGATGCTAATATCATCGACATAGAAAAAAATTAATAACTACACTTTCAATGCTTACGCATTATGAAAAAAATAAAAGTACTAATAATAGATGACTCTGCCGTGATCCGGCAAACCCTGACAAGGCTGTTAAATCAAGATCCGGAAATTTCAGTTATTGGGGTGGCTGCTGATCCTTACATCGCAGCTACTAAAATAGCAGAAGAAGTACCTGATGTGATCACCCTGGATGTCGAGATGCCACGCATGGATGGCCTTACTTTTCTTCGCAAATTAATGTCGCAGCACCTTATACCCGTAGTGGTTATTTCCAGCTTAACGGATAGAGGTACCGAGTCTGCGATTATGGCGATGGAATATGGTGCGGTTGCTGTACTTAAGAAACCTGATTCCTATTCGATGATAAGCATGGATACCCATCATATCATCGATGCAGTGAAGGATGCGAGTAAAGCAAAACTAAACAGACGTTCACAACAACATAATAACGAACGCAAAACAAAAATTAAAACGCCATATAGAGAAAGTATGGCAACCACCACCGACAAGGTGATTGCGGTAGGCGCCTCCACAGGCGGCACAGAAGCCATTCTTGAGTTTTTGCAAGCAATGCCAATTGATTCATTTGGAATTGTCATTGTTCAGCACATGCCGGAAATGTTTACGCGATCTTTTGCCGAACGGTTGAACAGCATTTGCGATATCACGGTGAAAGAGGCAGTACAGGGTGACAGCGTAATACGGGGCAGAGCACTGATTGCCCCTGGCAATAAACACATGGAATTGAAAAGAAGCGGAGCACGATACTATGTTGATTTAAATGATCATGACTTGATTAATCGTCACCGCCCATCGGTGGATGTCTTATTCAAATCAACTGCGAAGTATGCAGGCAAGAATGCCATTGGAGTGATCATGACAGGCATGGGTGCTGATGGCGCTGCCGGCTTACTCGAAATGAAAAATGCGGGTGCCGAAACAGTAGCTCAAAATGAAGAAAGCTGCGTAGTCTTTGGAATGCCTAAAGAAGCAATTAAGTTAGGTGGAGTAAACAAAGTTCTACCCCTTAACCTGATTGCTAATCACGTAACCAGACTTAAATAATAAACCAGATGACGTCACTAATGATGAAGGAAGAAGAGAGGGATATCACAAGAACATTAATTTCCACAGAATATATTTATTCTCATTTAAGCTCAATATTTCCTGATTCCGTTTTCCTAAATCTGAATTTTAAAATTCTTGGAATCAGTCTTAATATCCAACGAAGCCTGGGGTACTCACAGGATGAGGTTAGTGGCAAATCCATTTCTTGCCTGGAAAAAGAAGGGACGCTTGAAGACACGATGCGTCATCACCTTACTTCAGGACATTTTACAGATTTGAAAGTTTCACTAAGTAAAAAAACAGGTGAAACATTACGATACTCCATTTCCGGTTTTTATCTCGGATTAATTTCCGATTTCAGTGGAATCATTGTATTGAAATTCTACAACCGACATGAAATCAGTATACTGGATCAACAAATTCAACTCGCCAAAGCTCAACTCGATCATTTCATTTACCGTGCTTCGCATGATTTGCGGGGTCCATTAGCCACTATTCAAGGATTAACAAACTTATTGAAAGTCCGGACTGATAATAGTGAAGTGGATCACTTCGTTCAATTAATTAATACTCATTCGCAAAAACTGGATGAGCGCCTCTCGCAATTGGTGTATCTGGCGCACGTAGACGAAGAGCATATCGAGCCAAGCTATGTATTATGTATTTATGAACTTGAAACACATATACGAAAGGTGATTGAACAAAATGCTTTTATTGACTTTCTGGAAGTGCACTTTAGTACCGTAAGCGAATGCATTAAAGGTGTTAATGAAATCTTGATTAATACGCTCGTCACTAATCTCATTCTCTATCTTCTTTCACTTGATAAAAGCATTGAGAATAATCAGGTAATTATTGGCTGTGAAATGGCCTCATCCATTTTAACCATTCGCATCAAGGCCACTGGCTTTCACGCGGATCCCACTATAAAAAAAGGAATAAACGAGGGCGGAGCGCTGATGTACTCCGACCTGATCAAGTATGCTAAATTGACTCACATTTTTGCTGCACAGAAAGTAGCCTGGAAGTTAAAGTCGACCATACTCATAGACTTTCCTTCGGAGGATGTTCACCATTTTACGATTACCATACCGAAAATGAGCTACGATTCTCAAATGGAGTTATATAAATCTAACTAATCAACAAAACCTACCATGTGCTCATTGGTAATAGTACTAATGGATATAAAGTCGGAATTTTCGATTTTACAGAATAGCTCACAGATACGAATATGAAAGAATCAGCGACCAGGTCAATCTTAGGTGATACTCGAATGAAAACAAAGAAGACAATTTTGGTTGTTGAAGACTTTGCCAGCATTCGGCAGTTCATTTGCGAATCCCTTCATCGAAAAGGATATGTTACGCTGGATTCAGCCACTGCGACAACGGCTTATCAATCGATCTTAGCGCATGAACAAGAAATCAACTTGGTTATCACCGATTACAATATGCCCGATGGAACCGGTTACGACTTATTGAAACAAATAAAGTTAAATCCTCATACTGCCCATATTCCTGTAATTTTCCTCACCACAGAATCAAACCCTGAGCTAATGAGAAATGCAAAAGATGCAGGATTAGCCGCTTGGATAAAGAAACCCTATCGGGCAGATGCATTCTTTGATCAGATAGAAAGAACAATCGAAGTCCGCTAAGCTTGTGGATGCTGATATGCAGAAGGAAGTGTAGTCTCTTGATTAAAAAATTAATTATCGAGTGCCCCGTCATCTACCCAACAGGCAATGGCATCGATATCTGCTTGCTGCAACTTCTGTCCTCCCTTAGGCATATTACCACTTTGAGTTCGAGATTTAACATTCTTTGCACTAGCCTGAATGTTGGAAAGTACTTTGAATGAAACATTACTGCCCTCTATATGGCAACCACTGATTGCGCAATACGTATCAATAATCGGTTTTATCTGAGCACTGAATTTAACTCCCGTCAAGATAGTTACGGACTGTGTAATTGAACAGCCGATATTGTCGGTAATCTGGATTGAATAGTAACCCGCCCCAAGGTCAAAAAACGCATTGGTAGTTGACGCAACTCCATTACTTAATTTATACGAATAAGGTCCAGTGCCTCCCGTTGCATTAATCACGATTACTCCATTGGTTGTTGCGCATCCGCTATCCGTTAATTGCAGTGTTGCGGCCAATGTAGAGCCGGATGGATTTAGCAATACAGTGGCGGCACGCTCACACCCATTTTTATCCTTCACTTTAAGCAAGTAAGTTCCTGCTCCCAAGCCTGTGAAACTTGTACCCGATCCAAACGATTGGCCATCTATTGCAAACTGGTAAGGTGCTTCACCTCCGGTAGCAGTAGCCGTGATGGTTCCATCAACCGAAGAACATGAAGAGGGATCAGAAGTGCTAAAACTCACTGCGAGATTGGAGGTTTCACAATTAACCGGCTGGGGTGCATCCGAGCTGCTACACCCCGATAAGAAAAGTGATACGATTGAAAGAATGACAAGTAAACTTGTGAGATTAGACTTTAATATTTTCATTCTGTCAATCAGGTTATTCAGCTATTCCGATAACAGCGCAATCCAAGAATTGTTTCAAGTAGTTAATTCAGGTTGCTTGAGGCACCTTGTCAATTAGAATTTTAACCTGGAGATTCAGATTCTTATGCTTATACTTTCATGAAATCTTCTTTCAATACTTTTGAAATTGAATCAAGTAGAAAGTCGGAATTGTCTTGAGAGAACACGATGGGTGGCTTAATTTTTAACACATTATTATACGGTCCATCCGTGCTCATGAGGATTCCTTTATCGCGCATACGATTGGCTAAGTAGGAAGCCTGTTCTGTAGCTGGTTCACGACTATTACGATCTTTCACCAATTCAAACCCAATAAATAATCCTGGCCCACGCACATCTCCGATAATTGGAAAATCTTTCATCAAACTTTTAAGTCCAGATTTCAGGTAGGCACCCAGCACTTTAGCATTTTGTTGTAAGCCTTCCTCTTTAATTACATTCAACACCTCTAGCCCAATTGCGCACGACACTGGATTCCCTCCAAACGTGTTGAAATATTCCATGCCATTATTAAAAGCATTCGCCAATTCTTGCGTAGTAACTACCACCCCTAGTGGATGTCCATTTCCAATCGGCTTACCAATCGTAACGATATCAGGCACCACATCATGCTGCTGAAAAGCCCAGCAATAATCACCAGCACGACCACAACCGGTTTGCACTTCATCGGCAATGCAAACACCACCAGCATTTCGAACATACTGATATGCCTCTTTCAAAAAACCATTTGGCAATTCAACCTGACCTCCACAACTGATCACCGATTCGAATATCAGAGCAGCCGGATTTTTTTTCTCAGCCTGCATCCTATCAATCGCCTCCTTTATATGCGCTGCATATTTATTTCCGGACAATGGATCATTGGCTCGATATAATCCACGATAGGTATCCGGAATAGGAACCACATGAATATGAGGAGCCGCCCCAGTACCTGCACGACTATCGAATTTGTATGAGCTGATTTCAACACAACCACTAGTATTACCATGGTAGCCCACTTGGCTCACGATCATATCTTTTTGTCCGGTATAGACTTTAGCGAGTCTCATAGCCAGTTCATTTGCTTCGCTGCCTGAGTTAACCATAAACACCACATTTAATTTGGATGGCAACGTGGAGAGCAATGCCTCAGTAAACTTCACCAGATTCTCATGTAAGTATCGTGTGTTGGTATTGAGTACCGCCATCTGGCGCTGTCCTGCCTTCACAACACGTGGATGTTCATGACCTACATGAGCTACATTATTTACGGTATCGAGGTAACGTCTTCCGGTGTCGTCAATTAAATATTGCCCGGCACCACGCACCATCTTAATTGGCTCGCGATAGGAAATGCTCAGGTTTTTTCCAATATGATCTTTGCGATAAGAAACGATCTCCTCTTTTGTCAACGAAAGCAAGGCAGGCGATTTTTTTCCCGTAATCAATAACCAGGGATCAGGACAAATGCTTTTCCAGATGGTGCGTTGTTCAGGTGCACAAACTCCCTGAAAGTCACCATGCTTACTCAACGTATCCAACATAATTTGCAAATGAAGATGGGGTGGCCAGTTACCATTCTCAGTGACGTCACCGACCTGAGCAATGACCTCACCTCCTTTAATCATTTTACCTACGGATAGGTTTTTTAATGAATCAACATTCAAATGACCGTAGAGCGAATAAAAGGTAAGATCACTGGATACACGATGCTGTAAGATGATAGTTGGTCCATAGTCGCGTTCGTGGTTGTTGTTGGCAAAACTATGAATCGTTCCATCATAAACGGCTCGCACCGAAGTGCCTTGCATACAAAAAAAATCCAATCCGAGATGTACACTTCGCCATTGAGGTCCATCGTTGGCGGCTATTTCAAAGGCGGCCGTTGAATAAATTGCACGTGCTTCATCATAACGACCCAATGCAAGGTCAGCTTTCCTCTTACGCATCATCTGCGATGCCCGCTCAGTTAGGGCATCACCATCAAGCACATCATGCATGGTTCCAAGATCAGCACTTCCTACGCTGAGATCAAGCCAACATGAGTTCTTGATTTCAATCGGAGACGTCACTTTATTAAAATTCTCTTGCGCCCATTGTTCAAAAGTATTTTCTGATGGACATGGAACAAGATTACATGCGTTTCTGAAAGCATATTCCGCGAAAGCTGGAGAAATCCTGCTAAGTTTTTCGAGCAATGTCCATGCAGGCTTATCGCTGATTTGCAGATATACATTTTCCGGATGATCAATTCTGTTTAATTCAGAGCACGTAACACTAATGATCAGGCGTGCGGCCATTAAGGGAAACAAAACACTGATCTCCTCTTCAGTAAGTTTGAAGGTACTATTGAATCCTCTTACGACATGGCACGCGGCCTCCATCGGATCAGGCTTGCCCATCACGGCATAGGCCAGGGCTATTGCAAGTTCATTGACTGTTTGTGTGTAAACCACATCGCCAAAATCAATAACACCAGGAACAACTGGATCTAATGCATGGTTGCTCACCAGCACATTATAATCATTGGCATCATTGTAATTCACACTTTTTCTTAATCGTTGAAAAACAGGCTGCACTTTTTCTTCAAACAGCGAATAGAAATAATCAACGAGATTTTTACGGTCACCAGAAAACTTATTGAGATGAGGTTTTATCCATTCCGTTTGCTGTGTGTCCCACTTCATAAAACGATGGGCAGAGGGATGATCAAAGTCAGTCAGCGAAACGCATAGCTTGCCGCATAATTCACCGAGGCGCTGTAATAACAAAGGAGTATGCGGATTTGCTTCTGCAAACACGCGTCCTTCTATCCAGGTGAGTAAGCGTGCCATACGAATAACCCGATCGACCTCAGGGAGGTAAATAATCTCTTCTCCATGCTTAGTAAGCACCAGAGAAGATACCGTGAGTCCCGTATTCTTTTTTGCAAGGTGATTGATCACCGCATTTTGTAATTCGAGATTGGTCTGAATCTCTTTGGCATTGGCTATCTTGAAAATGTACGAAGAACCAGTAGATGATTTCACATAGAAATTCAGATCCAATTCGCCCGGCAATTGAGTCACCTCAACCTCCAAACCATAATATTCCTGAATGAGAGAAACAACTCGAGCAGCATTAAATGACATATCTTTAAATCGGCTTTTAAGAAGCCTTCAATATAAAAATAAGCAAAGAGTTTTTTAGGAAGTTTCTTTTTTAATACTTGCATTCCCTAGCCGCATGAGAAAGAACCTTGAAGACAAAGTAGGACTCCGCAAAAAGTTCAGAGCCATTTTTACCCGATTTGGAAAGAAGGTGAATTACAATGGATATACAGATATTACCATCCTACTCACACAACTGGTCGATATGGAAAACAATGCGCTGGTTGCGGATCATCACTGGTTTGCCTACACTAAAGGATTTGAGAAAGCTAAATTAAATGAGGGAGACACCATTGAATTTGAGGCCCGGGTGAAAGTGTACAAGAAGGGATATGTAAATAGAAAACTATCCATTAATAAGCGGCAATCGGACTATAAACTAAGTCATCCCACGAATATCATTGTTATTAAATGAGTTTTACTGATCAACAACTCATGAAAACCTTAAGGTCTTAACTCCTCATTCCTTCAATGGAACCTGATCGGACTGAATAAAGACGATGCCATTGTGCTTCATTTCTTCCACCGCCCGCTCCACATCTCCTTTCACTACCTCTACACCGCGCATCGCATCCTCTATGGCAAGCACATTGAATCCTTTTTTATAAGCATCCATTGCAGAGGACAAAACGCAATAATCGGTAGCCAGACCACACACATATAAATCAGTGACCTGATGACCTCGCAAGAATTGCTCAAGATTATTACTGGTGGCTTCAAAAGCGGAATAACCATCATCTTCAGAACCGGTACCCTTCAAAAATACTTCCTTGATTTTTTCAGCATCGAGTTGCGGATGAAACGCGGCACCAAACGTATTCTGCACACAATGAACCGGCCACTTATCAAAATGCTTTGTCTTCTCCGGATGCCAGTCTTTCGATGCAATGACAATAGTAAACCGATCCAGGATGCTGTTAATCACCGGCACCACTTTCTCTCCATCGGGCACTGCCAGGCTTCCTCCGGTGCAAAAATCATTTTGCACATCTATGATTAACAACGCCTTCATCATTACGACTCCTTAAAATTTAATCTATCCGCCACCAATTGATCACGCACTTCCAGTATTGCTTTACTGGCACCCACTTTATAAATATGTGGATATTCAAATCGTTTATGTTCATCCGGCAATAGCGCCAGTCGCTCTTGCACATAGGCAGCAATTTTATAGGGCGTCTGTTTATCAATCATTACACTGCCTTCCTTCATCACGCAATTTAACAGCGACTCCTTTTTCAACCCGCTTAATGGAAGTCGCTTAGTTTGCTGATGAGGATGAATCATCTGATCGATGTCCTCTTCCGCTTCCCCTACTATAGCATCAGCATAAAATTTATTTTCACTGCTGTAGTACCGGTATACTTTCTTTATCCCAGGAATCAGAACCTTCTCAATATTTTCTGATATTTTGATCCTCGGTTCACCGTCATACATGGACAGTTTGTATACACCATCCAAGGCTGCATCATCACGCCCAATCACCAAACTGGTTCCCACGCCAAACACATCAATCTTCGCACCTTGATCGAGCAAACTTTTTATAATGTGTTCATCCAGCTGATTCGTGGCAACAATTTTCACGTGATGAAGTCCTGCCATATCCAGCATAAAACGAGCATGCTTACTAAGATAGGCAAGGTCACCGCTATCAAGGCGAACGCCTTTCACACGATGTCCTGCTTTTTCCATCTCATGCGCTACTTTGATGGCGTTGGGAATACCGGAACGAAGAGTGTCATAGGTATCCACCAGAAAGACGCAGTTGTCAGGATAAATTTCACCAAACCTCCGAAACGCCTCTTCCTCATCATCAAAACTTTCTACCCACGAATGAGCCATGGTGCCGGAGGGAGTAATGCCAAAAGTGAATGCACTGTAGACATTGGAGGTGGCCTCAGCACCACCGATCACAGCTGCGCGACTGGCGTGTATACCACCCAGGCCTTGTGACCTGCGCAGTCCAAATTCAATGAAACTCCGATCACCCGTAGCATGTTTTATCCTGCTGGCTTTGGTGGCAATGAGTGATTGAAAATTCAGGAGATTAAGTGCGAGTGTCTCGATGATCTGAGTTTCAAGAATAGTTCCCTCCACACGCAAAACGGGCTCATTGGGGAAAATAACTTCTCCCTCTTTCACCGAATAGATAGTGCCCTTAAACCTGAATCGCTTTAGATAAGATAAGAAGTCTTCATTAAATCCAAGTGTCCTCAAGTACTGAATATCTTCTTTCCCAAACGTATAGTCCTTAAGTATTTCCAACAGATCATCCAACCCGGCAAATACCACATAGCCTCCCTTATAAGGAAGTTTGCGAAAGAAATATTCGAAGCAGGCTTTCTTCTCAGCCATCCCCGAAAGAAAATAACCCTGAGCCATGGTTAACTCATAATAATCGGTGTAGAGCGGAGCGTGTTGATTCAATGATATCATTATGAAAGTTAATTATTTTCGGAATGTGCTTTCTATCGTTTTTTTCTACCTGTTTTTTTAAGTTCCTGAACTTTTTCAGGCGGCTTTAAATAGGGAGCCATCTGCTGCGCCAATTTTCTATATCCCTCTGCATTAGGATGCAACCCATCGGTAAAAAGAGTCTCGTTGATTTTACCATCCTCGTTGAGAAGCACCTTGCCTGCATCCAGGTAACGGACATTCATTACTCCAGAAACATTTACTATTCCCTGATTTAATACCGCAATCTTTTCCTCATCCTTTCTGCGAGGATAAATTCCCATCAATAAAATATCTGCTTTAGGCTGACGGTCTTTAATAGCTTGAACCAGGAATCTTAGACCCTCAATAATTTCCTTATCGGAATTAAATGTAATATTATTCGTTCCGATTAGGATGACAACCTGAGCCGCCTCATAACCAGAAAGCTCATCGTGATACACCCGCCACAAAACATTTTCAATGCGATCCCATCCGTAACCAAAATTTCTAACACCCAATGGTTCCATCCATTGATTCCATGAATCGGCACCATTAATAATAGATGTCTTCGGATCGCCACCCCAGAAATGAGTAATGGAATTGCCAAGGAATATAATTCTCGGAGGTTTGATTTTATTTGACGATAGTATTTCCTGATGGCGATTGTCCCAATCGTATACCTTAGCATCCCGATTCTGAATAATAGGTTGGGTAGTTCCATATTCACCAGATGGTTCATGTAATATCGTTCGAATAATTTTTTCATAGGCAATGGCATACTCCTGCATGCCGAAATCATTTGGATGAATTCCATCTACTGTTGCCTCCATCGATAATCCAATTTCTTCCTTCGACAAAAGATACAGATTGTTATGCCCTTCTGATTTCAGTTGCTCAAACGCAACACGCTGTGCCTGATTAAGCGCAATGGAACTCATTTTGTTCGATGAATTAACTGCTTCATCACTAAAGCCACTGTGATCCACCAGCAAAATTGGAGTTGAAGGATTTTTTAGCTGAAGTTCAATGACTGATTTTTTAATAAGGTCAATCACCTGTTCGGATTTAGTGGCATCGGAGGCGCTCAGATTGGGCAAGCAATCCAATACATACAATTTAGCATCGATCTCACCAATAAGGTCGATCACCTCTTTCTCTAGTCTTCCGTTGCCCGAAAATCCCAGATTGATTAATGGGCGGTCCAGTTTTCTTCCCACGATGGCAGGCCATGCCATGCCTGGACGAGAAGCGCAACCGCCTTGTGCAATGGAGGTACCATAAACTACGATAGGTTTTTCTTTTCGCGTAGGCAACGGACTAAACATCGTTCCCTCGGGGGTTCCTACCTCCAGCCATTGAACACTATTATACAACGGAAAATACAATCGGTACTCACGACCTTTCTGATGATACGTGTCATTGGGAGTGAGACCCGTAAAACGATATTCAATAGTGTCGCCCATGGTATATCTTCCTGCACACCACAACCATTTTCCGTCTGTGCTGATCGCATATAAATCAACGCCACTAACTCCTGTAGCGGGCATATGCGGCATCGCTTTTTCACCAGTCACTTTATATCTGACTATAATCTGATCTGCATTGGATTTGAAACACAGCATCAATCCGGCAGAATTATGAGATAAATCCCAAACGTCTGCTCTTACCGTTTTTTCTGCTTTTGACGGGAGTCGGTCATACGGATTCGGATTCTTTACCTCGCTTGAGGCTTGTCCTTCTATAACTGGAAATTGATTTTTTGCGGGATTCCACCAGGCGTAATTAATCTTTTGAGAATAGACGAGTGTGGCCTGAAGGAACATCAGGAAGAAAAATATACGAGTGCGATTATGTATAAAAAGATGCATTCTCAAATATAGCATATCCGGCAATTAACAAAGGCATGGCTCTGAGAGGAAGTGAGATTTAGTCATCACCTTAATTGACATGATCGTTTATAAGAACCACAACGATTATTATCTTTGAGTGTATGACAACGCTACACATTAAAAACATGGTTTGCGACCGATGCAAAATGGTAGTGAACCAGGAACTGGAAAAGCTTGGACTCCATCCTGAAAAAGTTGCGCTGGGTGAAGTGATTCTAAAGGAAGAAAATATTTCTACTGATCAGCAAAAACAAATCGATGACGCCTTGATAGCTGTTGGCTTTGAGCGTATTGACGACCGCAAGGTACGCATCATCGAAAACATCAAGAATAAAATCATTCAAATGATTCATCACACGGAACGGATAAATCTTAAAGTGAATTGGTCTACTCTATTAGCTGATGAAGCCCATTATGAATACGGCTACCTCAGCAATCTCTTTTCTTCGATGGAGGGGATCACCCTGGAGCAATATATAATCCGTCAAAAAATTGAGCGGGTGAAAGAACTGTTGTTTTATGATGAATTAAACCTAAGTGAAATTGCAGACCGGTTGGGATACAGCAGCGTGGCGCACCTCTCAGGTCAATTCAAAAAAGTAACAGGACTTACTCCTTCTGAATTAAAAAAATCACGCAAGATTGACCAGTCGAGAAAATCGCTTGATTCCATTTCTTAAAATTCCTTTTCACGACATGCCAGATAGTTTCGTCCAATTAAAACAACTTGCCACGGCTATACAGCCATTAGCAGAAACAGAATGGGATGCGTTTTCCAACATCTGGTCAGTGTGTGAGGCAAAGCGAAAAGAGCAATTGACCATTGCCGGGGAAAAGGAAAAATATCTCTACTATGTAATCGAAGGAATTCAGCGGGTGTATTATTTCGATGAACAAAATAGAGAGGCAACCTTGGTTTTTACGTACACTCCCTCGTTTGGTGGTGTGCTCGATTCACTCATGATGCAACAACCCTCCAAATACTATTACGAAACATTGACACCTTCGAAATTTCTCCGTGCATCTTATCAGGATCTTCACACCCTTCTGGAAGAATATCCAGCAATTGAAAAACTGGTGAGAAAGGGAGTTACTGCATCACTCTCCGGTGTGTTGGATCGACTGGTTGAATTGCAGTGCTACTCATCTGAAGAACGGTTTAGAAAATTACTTAAACGAAGCCCGCATATTTTGCAGTTAATTCCTCATAAATACCTGGCAAATTATATTGGTATTGATGCCACCAATTTCAGCAAGCTGATTAATAGCGTGCGCATTTAACTCCTTCCCAAAATCTTGGTAAAAACCAAGAATCAATTTTTTCGATGAGGGCACCTTTGTGTCATAACATTAAATAATATCATTATGAAAAAAGAAAAAATTGTACGCGGTTCAGCAGTTGCTTTTATCCTGTTTTCCGCATTTTGTTTGCTGATGGTAAGCCTGATGGCCTTTATCGACCCACAGTCTGTTATGGATTTGGTTTCTGTTAAATTAAATAACAATGATGCCTACAGTTCCATTCGCGGCTTTTATGGCGGAGTGGGATTAACCATTGTGATCAGTTTACTTTACCTGATCCGGAAGAACATGAAATATGCATTATTGTTTCTCACTTTGTTGTGGGGCTTCTATGCCATATCCCGCTTGATCACTATTCTGATTGAAGGTCCATTGGGTGACTTTGGTAATCAATGGATTGTAACAGAGTCTGTGCTTTGTGGTATTGCAGTATTACTTTTAGAGTCGTATAAAAAGTTAAAACCTATCGCATAATGGCAACACAACCTGCAATACCCTTGATTGATTCGCTCGAAGATCAGGTTGAAAACCATGTGAACGAAGCGGTAAAGATTTTTCAAAATCTGTCATCCGAAGAGTTATCGAAACCTGCGGCCAATGGAGGCTGGAGCATTGCGCAATGCCTGTGGCACCTGAACAGCTATGGAGATTATTACTTGCCTAAAATAAAGTCGGGGTTGGCCAAAAATTATCAGGCCAGCGCTGATTTTAAAAGCACCTGGCTGGGCAGCTACTTTACACGTATTATGAAACCCGGTGCTCAAATGAAAAAATTCAAAGCATTTAAAAACCATGTTCCCCCAGCGGAGCTGGATGCCCAAAAGGTGGTAGCTGAATTCATACTACAACAAGAGCAAATATTGATGTATCTGAAGCAAGCCCGCAAAACTGATATGAACCGGATACGAATACCGATTTCCATTCTAAGCTGGGTGAAACTTAGATTAGGAGATGTGTTTCAATTCATCATCGCCCATGATGAACGGCATCTGCTTCAGGCTAAAAGAAATCTTTCTGCTAATCAATGGTAGGGTTATGATGTAACTTGACTTACGCAAGCCTGGTGAATTCTTAGTGTCTTAGTGACTTGGTGGCAGAATAATCCTTGAAAATTATAGCCACAAGGGCTCTAAGACACCAAGGTTCA
>JAYVTB010000063.1:0-10032 GCA_043774805.1 Cyclobacteriaceae bacterium
TCTGAATCAGAGCGGTTCCCGCTTTTTTTTTCAACACTCAAAGTTAAGCTATCGTACTGATTTTCAGTATAATTGTTGTGACAAAGTAGAGTTAATTAAGGTTCCTTTTGAAAAATCAATATTCTTTTGAGTTATATAATTAATGAGCGGCTGAAAACTACCTGAGAGCTCCGCAATTTTTTCTTTATAATTAAATGAAGGTAATGGATTAAGCGTAGCATTCACTTGGGAAATTGAAATGCCTTTTTGTTTAAAGTCGTTCCAATTGACTTTCCAATAATTTCCATCCGTACCGTCCTTTGGCAAAGTGTACATTTCTGCCATCTCCCCCAGTCGATCCATTGCGAATCGACCGATTCCTTTAGCCCCGGTTTTCACTCTCCCAGATCCGGTTTCATATTCATCTTCCTTATTATCCGTTCCAATCATCATCCAATGATCTAGAATTATTTTCTCAGTCATTCCGTCACCGCTGTCTATTATCAGCAATGAGTGATTAGCTGGATCTTGGTCCTGATTATCGAAGAGTACAATAGAAATCTTGGAGTCAGCATCGTAGCAATTTTTCACCAATTCAATAACAGCTCCCTCAGAGGTAGAGAAATTTTGCTGCCCAATTAGTTGAGCAGTTCTTGCAGATACTGAGAACGGAACTTGAGACATTAGTTAGTTTTATATAATCCGCTCAATTTAGATTTTTCCCCTCAGATTTCTATTATATCCAAGACGAGATCAGACAGGCTTAATTATTTGATTAGCTGATAAGGAGGACTTCTCTAACAACAATGATCCAAAGTTTATTTTAATGATTGCTCTGGAGCCGTAAGACGGCTTTCATTCGTTCGATCGGTCTGAAGTCGGAACGCATAGTGCTTGAATGTCAGCAGCTTACATAAGATCCTCATAAGTAAGATCATAACTCCGAATTATTGCACCCTTATGAACGAATGCTTGCCTCTGACTCCCTCACACCCTTTATCAGGAACCACAACAAGACCAGCATAAAGCCCGCGAAGGTAGATCTCATGTAAGGACCTACCATCACATAGTCCGATCGCTGCAGGAGAATATAGCTGAGGGAATCAGCGAGATAGCCGGATCCCGCAATGAGCGGCAATATGCCAATGATCCGCGGTGCGAATCCGGATCGCAAAACCAATATTCCAAAAGGAATAAAAGACAGTCCGAAGAAGAACTTGGTGGGCCCAAGCACGTACCGTTGCAAGCGCATCAGGAAATACGCAACCTCTTGCTGTTGTGCCGCATCAAAAGTGAGACGTGCTTCGCTTTTAAGAGTCATCAGAGCTGTGTAGTTGAATGCTTCGAGGATGAAGACGATCGGAATCTGGGCGAGTACCGGAAGTATCATGAGCCGCGCCAGATGTTTGTCCACCGGCCGAAGGAGGCGGTAGAACATCAGCATCATCACCACAAAAGTTATGGTGCAGGCAATGTGGCAGACGATCGAGGCTCGAAAGATGAATTCATTCGCCAACACATTATTAGCGGTCGCAACGGGATCCAGCGGTACAAATATTTTCGATGGCACATAGACCTCGCCCCAAATCGCCAGGGGAAGACTAAGGAAAAACAATAAGGGTGCAAGCCTTGCGGTCTTGTTATTTGAATGGAGAGTCTCTTCCATGGTAGTCAGATTATCTTGTTGAACAAGAATAGACTTTTCTGAGGCTTGAAAAAGCGGTAGTCAATAGACTACGCTACGAGGTCAATGAATAACGGGAGCACATCAATGCCAATTCTATTAACAGTCGGAGATTGTTGATTAACTTGGCACACAATCATATGGCAGGTCAACTCAGAAAAGATCGATTCATTTCATACGCGGTCATAACAGTAGGATTCCTGATCCATTGGACGTACAACGACCTGGATGCACATCCGGATAAGTTTGCGGTCAGTCTGCTTAATAATTTTTGGCAAGTGATCTATGTAGTGGGAGTGAACCTTCTCTATTTCGATTACGCCTTGCCCTTCGTCACCTCCGGAAAAATCAACCGGATTATTTCTATTCCCGCCAGCCTTGCCATTCACCTGGCGGTGTTAGCTACAGGCTTATACGCGTGGCTCGCCTTTGGCACGTTCATTCATATCTACGAACCCTTGAAGAGCTACACCAGCGCGGGTGACGCATTTTTCTATACGGCTCGCTTTACGCTTGGATCGTTTCTCGTATTCGCAGTCTACAAACTATTTATTGACTACACGCAGTTAAAGTACGAGGGACAAAAGGCCAGATTGGAAAAAAAACAGGCGGAACTCCTTTTCTTAAAATCACAGATCAACCCCCATTTTCTATTCAACACCTTGAATAATATCTATTCGCTATCGCAGTATCAACCTCAACTGGTTTCTGAATCCGTGCTGCGACTATCGAAGATTCTTCGCTACCTGCTTTATGAAACGGGTAACGAATTGATCACCATTGATAAGGAAATAAAAATCCTTACCGACTACATCGACCTGGAGAAACTACGGTACAATGAGAACGTTGCCATTGACTTCCATCATGAAATCGAGAACTTCTCCGAAATGATGCCTCCTCTTTTGCTCCTGCCACTTGTTGAAAACGCCTTTAAACACGGTGTCTCTGTAACGCGAGGGAAACGCTTCGTTGAGGTGAAGTGCGTTGTTCAACAACGACAATTGAACTTCGTAGTGAGAAACTCAAGTAATTCCTCCGCAGACTATAACGAAACAAAAGACAACATTGGACTTTCCAACCTCAGGCGAAGGCTTGATCTGCTTTACAAAAATTTTGAGTTAATTACCGAACAGAAAGATTCCATGTTCACGGCCGTGTTAACGATCAATCTTTCAAGCCATGTCTAAACTGAAATGCATTATTGTTGAAGATGAACCGTTGGCCACGCAAATCCTTGAAGGATATATTGCACGCGTTCCCTTCCTCGAATTAAACGGTTCATACGAAGACGCTATTGAGGCTATGGATCATCTGAGAGACCATCCTGTTGACCTTATGTTTTTAGACATCCATCTTCCCGAAATAAAAGGGATCACCTTTCTAAAAACATTGACCGATCCACCGGCCGTAATTATTACAACGGCCTATCATGAGTATGCGGTAGAAGGTTATGAATTAAATGTGGTTGATTATCTCCTTAAGCCTTTCGAGTTCGAACGGTTTCTGACAGCGGTCAATAAGGTAAAAAAGCAAAGCCAATCAGAACACACAACTGAGGAAACCACCAAAGACTATCTCTTTGTCAACATTCAACTTAAAAAAGTAAAAATTTACTTCTCCGAGATTTTATATATCGAAAGTCAAAAGGAATATATCAAAATCGTAATGCAGGATAATTCTTATCTGACAAAGATGAGCACGCATGAAATTGAGGAGCTATTGCCTGATTCGCTTTTCAAAAGAATTCACCGTTCGTTTATCATTGCTATTCATAAGGTACGATCATTTAATTCGGAAATGGTGGAGATAAACGGAATCAACATTCCCGTGGGAAGAGGTTATAAAGATGCACTGAAAAGTTTATGACCGAGGAAGATTCTCTTTGCGCTTGTATTCTGGTGAGTCTATGATAAATTAAATTGATTCAAAAATACAGCACCTATTCAATAGGGATAGAACCAGAATGCCTGAAGTGTGCTGGCTGGAGGAATGAGGAAAATTTCATATTACACAAACATCCGTCTGTGTGTGGAAAAAATAATTCAAATTAGGTGTGTCATATTTTCAACACTTGTGTAACTAAACAAGTAGACACAAACCAGTAGAATGAATCAACAGCTCGAGAATACCTTTCTATCAGCACTGGAACAAAATCAGCATAAACTCCTAAGAATCTGCTCAGTATATGCCGAGGACGCAGACGACAAGAGAGACCTTTTCCAGGAGTCGCTCATCAGCATCTGGCAGTCCATGCCGTCCTTTGAAGAAAGGTCTTCGCTGAGTACATGGATGTTTAGAATTACGCTGAATGTTTGCCTTCGACTGCAAACGAAGCAGGCAAAAAAGAAAGACCGCTTTAGGAAATTGGACAGCATCACGATCGAGAATTTCAGCAATGAAGAAACCAACCATGAAGAATATGAACGGCTGATAAAACTCAGGAGCTGCATCAAAAAGCTGAATGATGCAGACAAGGCGGTGACTACACTCTACCTGGAGGAATTATCATACAAGGAGATTTCGGCTGTCACCGGTCTTTCGGAAAACGCGATCGCGGTGAAGATCAAACGAATTAAAATGAAATTGTTGAACTGTATAAACGAAGCATTATGATGGAAGAAGAGTTAATAAAAATCTGGCAATCGTCTCCCAACCAGGAGCGGATTAAGTTTGAGAAGTCACGCTTGATGATAGATGTGCAATCAAGTATAGATCGTCTCCATAGAAGTATAAAATACCGGGATTTAAGAGAATACATCGCCATAATTATTGTTATTCCCGCAATCGCGTATGCGGCCATTACAATCCCCCATCTCATCACAAAGGTGGCTTCGATATTGATTATCGGTTGGTGCCTATACATCGCTTACAAACTGAGGAATGCGAAAAAGCAAAAACCGGGTGCGTTTTCAGAAACGTATCTCGACTATCTCTACAAGACGCGCGAATATCTGCTGATTCAGAAACAGGTGCTAGACAACGTCATCTATTGGTACATTGTACCTGGCATGGCGCTCACCATGCTATTCGTCATGGGCTTTGGGATAACAGCGGATAGACTCAAACCTATTTTAAAGTCGTTGCTCGGAAATATTGGGTTAGCGGTGGCTACTTATTATTTAAATAAAAGGGCCGTTCAAAAGGAACTTGTTCCAAGGCTGGCGAAAATTGATGAGATCATCCAGGTGATAGAGAAAGGATAGTTAATCTCCAACGAAAAGTTTTCCTGCATTAATTATACAAAGGTGAAACATATCGCAATAGTTTCACGTTTGTAGAGGAAATCACCACCGGATTTTATGAAAGGATCTTATATAGGCGAATTAGAAGAACTCGTGTTGCTAGCTGTGGGGATCTTGTACCCAGATGCTTATGGAGTGGCGGTGCTGGATGAAATCGAGAAGCAAGCCGGCAGAACCCTGAACATCAGTGCCGTACATGCCGTTCTCACCCGACTTGAGGAAAAGGGATTGCTGAAAAGCTCGATGAGCAAACCTACTGACGAAAGGGGTGGCAGACGCAAACGCATTTTTTCATTGACAGCTGCCGGAAAACGTGCACTTGCAGAGGCTCAGGATCTCCGTAATCAAATGTTTAATCAGATTCCGAGAGCGGCCTTGCAGTTTGTTCATATCTAATAGAGCAGGAGATGGCAATACAAGAGAAACTGAAACCACCCCGGCTTGCTAAACGCTTTCTCGAATGGTATTGCCGGCCTGAATTACTTGAAGAAATCCAGGGGGATGCCTTGGAGATTTACTACCGTGAAGCAAAAGTGAACAAGCGCAAAGCCGAATGGAGTTTTGCCTGGAACGTGATTCGTTTTTTTCGCTGGCGCAACATCCGAAGACAGAAACAACACTACACGCTATACTCAGTTGATATGCTACAGAATATTTTCAAAGTAGCCATTCGCAATTTCTTGCGCCATCCAAAGCATTCCATGCTCAACGTGGCTGGCTTAGCAGTAAGCCTTACAGCTGCCATCATTATCGGGCTTTGGATTGCACATGAACGTTCATACGATACCTTCCACGAGGACTCCAGGAAAATTTTCAAGGTGATGAGTCATGTGGATTCGGATGGCTCTATTGAAACATATTCAGCAGCGCCTGCAAACATTAACCTCGCATCCATTCCTGAAGTGTCAGAAAAAGCGGTGGTTATTTCAGGCAATCGCTGGCCAAACGAACTCTGTTTCCGTACGGAAGAAAAAGCAACGGATTGTATCTACTTATCCGGGATTTATTCAGAGAAGACTTTTTTCTCCATCTTCAATTTCCCTATTGTTAGTGGTGATCAAAACCCACTGGCTAACCCAACCACTATTGCGATCTCCGAAAGCATGGCCACGAAACTGTATCGTGATGAAAACCCGATTGGCAAAATCATCAAAATTGATGACCACTTCCCGGTAACCATTGCATCCGTGTTTCGCGATGTCCCTGCCAATTCAACACTGCAATTCCACTTTGTTTTGCCAATAGAAGTATTCGCCAGCATGCGTGGCCTTCCGCACGATTATTATAACAAAGACTTCTTTACGATATACTTTAAGACGAATACAACCATTAGCGCGGAGGCCCTCACATCAAAACTTAATAATACTTCTATTCTTACTGAAGATCTGAAAAAAGACCACATTAGTTACAGCGCTTTTCCGTTGGTGGATGCCCGCCTTCATAGCGAGTTTGTGAATGGGAAGAATACAGGTGGACACATACAGTATGTAAACCTGTTCATGATTGTCGCCATACTGGTTACAATAATGGCCGTTATCAATTTTGTAAACCTGAATACAGCGCGGGCAGCTAATCGTTCCAAAGAAATCGGTATCCGCAAAGTAACAGGGGCGCAACGCTCGGGTATTGTCATGCAATTTATGGGTGAGTCATTTTTGGTAGTGGCAGTCGCGCTGGTATTGTCTGTGGTGTGTGCTCAACTCTCTTTGCCTTTTTTTAATGACCTGATCGGAGAGACACTCTTGGTTAATCTGTTCAATATTTCAGTATTGGGGTGGGTGGCTGTCTTTTTAATTGTGGTGACCATTGCAGCCGGATTGTATCCAAGTGTGGTGATGTCATCCTTTCAACCTGCACATGTATTGAAAGGTGCAGTTACTTCGATGGGCAGGGGAGGGCAGCAGCTCCGTAAAGTACTGCTTGTAGTACAAGTGTCGGCCTCATTGGGGATTATCATTTTCACCGGAGTCTTGTTTCAACAATTGTCATTCATTCAAAACAAAAACCTGGGGTTCGACAAAGAAAATATGTTGCACATAGAACCTACGTACAAACTCCTAAAGCAATATGATGCTTTCAAAAACGAATTGCTTAGTCACCCACAACTGCAACAAGTTGCCGCTACCAATGCTGACCCGGTGGACTTATCTGTTCAGACAACGGGAGTGAGTTGGCCTGGAATGCCCGATGGAATGAATGCTTCATTTAAACTTCTTGGTTGCAATGAAGGCCTACTCGAAACCTTTGGTGTTGCGTTGCTGGAAGGACAAATGTTTGGTTCAGCCCCGGCAGACTCCATTGGAAATGAAATAGTGGTTTCGGAATCTGCTGTAAAACGAATGAACCTCAAGCAGCCCATTGGCACACGGATTAAGATTGGCGACAGTGAATGTGTGATCATCGGAATCGTGAAAGACTTTCATACCGCCAGTTTGAAGCAAGAGCAACTTCCGGTTATTCTTTATAGCCACGACATACTCCAATGTTCACGGCTGTATATCAAATATGCACCGGGCACCACACAAGAATCACTGGCCGTCATTGAAGCTGCGTATAAGAAATTTGAACCAGCCTTCACCATGAAGTATGACTTTGTTGATGAAACGTTTGGCAACATGTACAAGACAGAGCGCACTGCTTCCGCGATGCTGGTGTTCTTTACCATTATTTCATCAGTGATTGCTGTGATGGGTGTTGTAGGATTGGCTACGTATAATGTGCTCAGAAGAAAGAAGGAGATTGGTATAAAGCGTGTATTTGGTGCAACGGTTATCCATGTACTCGGAATGCTGAGCAAAGAGTTCATCCTGCTGATTGGCATATCCGCGTTAGCTGGATTTCCGGTTGCATGGTATAGCGCTGGGCAGTGGCTTTCAGGCTATGCGTACCGCATTAATATGCCGTGGTGGATTTTTGGAACGGCCCTGATCGGAATTACAGCTTCAACACTACTGTTAATTTTCATCCAGGGGCTGAGAACAATACGGACAAACCCGAGCGAAATTTTGAGAAGCGAGTAGCGCTTTTGATCCGTCTTTAGCACGAATCATTGCGAAAAGAAATCGGAGAAGAAATGCTCCGATGATAGTTTATCGATTACCCCAAACTTCTGCTAACCGGCAATCTCGGATGAGCTGTATCACGCGTGCGAAACACTTAGCGATACCTGACCCATGGTGGCGATACTAGAAGCTAAAAGGATTATCTTTAGTGCTTAACAATCACCCTTCTGATGAAAAAGAGATTCATTCATCTTACTGCCATCCTGCTTTTATTTTTTTTAGTCCCCGCCACTGCCCAGGATAAACATCATTATCAAACCGACTTCTCCAAAGAGGAGTTCGCTGAGCGAAGAAGTAAAATCATGGACGCCATCGGCAGCAATGCTATTGCAGTAATTCAAGGGTCAAGCGGTGTGGCTGGGTTCAGCGTTTTTAGACAATCAAACACATTTTATTATTTGACAGGCCTGGCGACACCCCATGCCTATTTATTAATCAACGGTAAAAACAAACAGACCACTATATACCTTCCCCATCGCGATGAAGGCACCGAACAAGGTCAGGGTAAAGTCTTGTCGGCAGAAGATGATGATCTGGTGAAACAGTTGACCAGTGTGGATCACGTGAAAGGTATTGAATTTCTGTCGGCCGATTTGGTAGGTACCGGATTGATAAAACCTCCGGCACCACTTCTTTACACCGAATTTAGCCCGGCAGAAAATGGTAACGACAGCCGCGATGAACTTCTCTATGGACAGGCGCGGTCTTCTTCTGATCCATGGGATGGACAAATCACACGCGAAGCCACATTTATATCCAAACTAAGAGAACGGGTACCGCAGTTCGAAATTCGCGATCTCTCACCAATCCTGGATGCTATGCGCGTAATAAAAAGTCCAAAGGAAATTGAACTGATCCGCAAAGCCACTCAGATAGCAGGACTTGGCATCATGGAAGCCATGCGGTCAACGCAGCCAGGTGTATATGAATATCAACTGGACGCAGCTGCGAAGTATATCTTCTACCTTCAAGGCGCACGCGGAGATGGATATGCCTCCATCATCGGTGGCGGAACGAATGCGTATATGGGACATTATTTCCACAAGACCGATGTGTTGAAAGATGGTGATCTCGTGCTGATGGATTATGCACCGGATTATAACTATTATACCAGCGATGTCACACGCATCTGGTCGGTGAACGGAAAGTTTACCAATGAACAAAAAGAGTTATACAATTTTATCGTGGCCTATCGCGATGCGCTCTTCAAGTATATTAAACCGGGCGTCACCGCCAATGACGTGCTCGATGGAGCAGCGGCAGAAATGAAAGCATACATCGTGGGCAAAAAGTTTGTAAAGCCAGCGCATATTAAAGCAGTTGAGGATGGAATAAAATTCCGTGGTCACTTCCAGCATCCGGTGGGCATGGCCGTTCATGATGTAGGTCAGGTGCGTGGCGTCCCGTTAAAGCCAGGCATGGTATTCACCATCGATCCTATGATCTGGATTCATGAAGAACGCCTGTACATACGAATTGAAGATGTCGCTCTTGTTACAAGCGATGGAGTTGAAAATCTGAGTGCTTTTGTTCCCTCACTCATCGAGGATGTGGAACGCACCATCAAAGAGAAAGGATTAATTGAACTTCGTCCCGGCACGGAACTTCCCCTCAAAAAATAGTTACTAACTTTTAGATCATGATGAAAAACTCCCTGCTGTGTATTGCACTGGCTTTTACGTTTACACTTTCTGTTGCCGATAACTACCCCAAAAACCCAAAGATTGATGTGTTGAACTATGCATTTCGCATTGTACTGTCTGATGACACCGATCAAATCAAATGCGAAGCAACGGTTGACGTTCGCTACGTGGGAGAAGGTGTTCACATCCTGCGACTTGATCTGGTAAAGGCCCGTCTGGAATTAGGCAACAAAGGCATGACCGTTAGCCAAGTTATCTCTGCAGGCAAAGCCTTGTCCTTCACTCATGAAAATGACGCGTTAATGATCAGCTTGCCTGAACCTTCCACGGCACAACAGCGCAGCACCTACACGATTACCTATTCAGGAACACCTGCTACAGGTCTCAAGATTGCCAACAACAAATATGGTGACCGCACATTC
>JAYVTB010000064.1:0-88692 GCA_043774805.1 Cyclobacteriaceae bacterium
TACAACGTAAAAGAAATGACACGAGCCGTATGAAGCGAGAGTTTCACGTACGGTTCTGTGAGAGGCTTGAGGGTGAAATTCCCTCTTGCCTACTCAGCGTCTTTGCGTGGAAATTTAGTATTGCACGCAAAAACGCGAAGAACGCTAAGTAATATAGGTTAGACGTTGGGAAGGTTTTCGTTACCCATATTTTTTGATTCTCATGACGTGATGTTGCTGTTGTGATATACCTTTGAAACACCAAGTCGATTAATCAATGAATTGAGTCACTCGATTCGTTTTGGAAAAGCCCCGATTCATCGGGGTTTTTTTCTTATTTGGTGAGAAAATGAGAGCCGGGATCCCGTTAAAGCAGAGCGCACGAGCAGCTATAAAATACGTTCGTACGACTTTCAACGGGATCGCGGGCCTCGTACCTCGCCCGCGATGACACGTCAAATAGAGGGCGCACGCATTTGGGTCGCAGAACAGGATGACAATTGACTGCTGCTGTGCATTTCAGAGAAAATACATTCCTATAAATTGCCTCGCAAAGACCTTCCCCTTTTCTTACTTTGCTTTTCTAACTCAAATCCGTTTATGAAATTCATTCTCATGGTAGCGCTCCTATGCCTGCCCCTCTTCAGCAAGGCGCAGGCCGACTATTATTATCCATCTGCAAAAAAACTGAATAATGCCATTCCTACACCCGAACAATTTCTGGGATATGCGATTGGCACTCATCATACGCGGCATGATAAGATTGTAGAATACATCAAGCTATTGGATAATCTGTCGGACCGCTTTGTAGTGGAAGAGATAGGCAGCACCATTGGCCATCGTGTGCAGGTGGTGGCTAAGATCACATCTCCGGCTAATCATGGTCGCCTGGAAGAAATCAGGAAGAAAAACCTGGAAGGAGCAACGGATATTCCGCTCATTATCCAGTTGGGGTATAACGTTCATGGCAATGAACCGTCCAGTTCAGAATCCGCCTTGCTTACTGCGTATTACCTCGCTGCCAGCGAAGATGACGAAACGCTAAAGTGGCTCAATGATATGGTAATTCTGCTTGATCCGGTCTACAATCCTGATGGCCGCGATCGTCACACCCATTGGGCGAACATGCACAAAGGTTCTCCTTTTGTTTCAGATCCCAATGATCGCGAGCATAATGAAGCCTGGCCTGGGGGTCGCACGAACCATTATTGGTTTGATCTCAACCGCGACTGGTTTTTAGGGGTGCATCCCGAAAGCAGAAACCGCATGAAGTTCTTTCATCAGTGGCGACCGTATGTGATGACCGATCATCACGAGATGGGCTCGAACTCTTCCTTTTATTTTGACCCAGGAAAATATACCAGCAACAATCCCGTAGTGCCGGGTTATCTATATGATGTGGTGCATCCAAAATTTGCAGAATACTTTGCACAGGGCATGAACTCGATTGGCTCCTTGTACTTTACCAAAGAAGCATATGATAAATTGTATCCCGGCTATGGATCGAGTTATGTAAATTTCTATGGCGGCATTGGAATTCTTTTTGAGCAGGCCAGCTCACGGGGACACGTGCAGGAGACCACCACCATTCCGATCACCTTTGGTTTTACCATTCGCAATCAGTTCACAGCATCCTTAGCAACCATTCGTGCTTCGATCGCTGAAAAGGAAATGCTGCGCAAACTGAGAAAAGACTTTTTCAGTTCTGCCATGGCGCAGGCCAAAGCAAGTCCGATCAAAGCGTATGTATTTTGTGAGCCCAACGATGCCACGCGTACTGCCGCCTTCATTAATCTTTTGCAGATGCACCAGGTTGAAGTGTATGAGTCAGGTCAAAATATTACCGCTGCAGGCAAGACCTTTGAAAAGGGAAAATCCTACATCGTGCCCACAGAGCAGAAGAATTATATCATGGTAAGGTCTGCCTTCGAGAAAGACATCACCTATCGCGACAGCACGTTTTACGATGCCTCCACGTGGTCGCTAGTGCATGCGTTTAACATGCCGCATGCGGAAGTGAAGGGAGCATTTACTAAAGGTAATCAGGTGCAGGCTACGATCAGAACATTAATGCCGGTAGTGAAAAGCAATTATGCTTACCTGATTGATATTACCGATTACAATGCACATCGTGCTATTCAAAGTTTGCAATCTTATAATGTAATTGTGCGCACCAGCTTTAAACCCTTCAGTGCGATGATCAATGGCTCCGAGCGAAATTTTCCGCATGGTACCATTGTCATCCCGGTGCAACAACAAAATCTGAATGCAGATGCTGTATACAATGCGGTGCGTGTTGTTAACCAGTCAGCAGGAGTAGATGTTTTTTCTGTGGAGACTGGATTGAGTTCTAAAGGAATTGACCTGGGATCTCCCGCCATCAGAACGGTAAAAAAACCAAAAGTGTTGATGCCCATCGGTGTGGGTGTATCAGGGTATGAGGCAGGTGAAGTGTGGCACTTGCTCGATCAACGTATCGGTATGCCGGTAACCAAAGTAGACTTATTAAACTTCAGTAGGGTAAATCTCAATGAGTATAATGTGCTCGTGATGGTAGGTGGGACGTACTCCTTTGATAAACCCACTACCGATAAAATCAAAAGCTGGGTGCAAGCCGGAGGAACGTTGATTACCTTAAAGACGGCATCGGAGTGGGCCATTAAGCAAGGTGTCGTAAAAGAAAAAATGATACTAATTGATACGGTGAAGAATCCTAAGCGAGTTGATTTTGAATGGGCAGCGGATACGGAAGGAGCCAAACAAATTGGAGGATCTATTTTCCAGGTGGACCTGGATCTCACTAACCCGATTGGTTTTGGTTATACCGATCGCAAGGTATCCGTGTATCGCAACGGTCGTACGTTTCTTCAACCTAGCAAAACAGCGTACAACACCATAGCACAATACACCGCCACTCCGTTGATTGGAGGATACATTCATAAATCCGATATCAAGCGCGTAGCCAACTCAGCGGCTGTTTTATTTTCCCCGGAAGGGCAGGGAAGGGTGATTTTGTTTGCGGATAATCCAAACTTCAGAGGAACATGGTATGGTACGAATAAAATGTTTTTGAATGCGTTGTTTTTTGGGTCATTGATTTCGTTGCCGGGTAATTTTGGTGGGGAGTAGGGCTTCACCCCGGCCCTATCCCGGGGGGAGAGGGGGAAGGCGGGTTAGGGGCGGAACATTTTAAACTGCCGTGCCTATGGCACTCGTTGTATTGTAAGATTCCTTTACTACCAAAATTTCGCCTCTACGAGGCTTGCCTACTGACGTGAAAATCAACCTGGAGTCAAGAAATAAGAAAGTAAATGGATACCAAGTTTAGTGTTCAACAAGAAGAGAGACAAAAAAAAGAGTCCCCACTATTGGGGACTCTCTTTATTAATGAGAAGTAATTCAGATTAGAATGTGCTCACATTCAAACGACCTCCGGTTACACATTTTCCTGCAAGTGAAGTAGTGCCGGTGACGCTTCCAAGTATAGCCGATTTAATCGTAGAGGCCGAGGCACCAGGATGAGTTGATGCGTATAATGCCGCTGCTCCAGTGACGTGTGGTGTTGCCATGGATGTGCCGCTATAACTTGCATAACTAGAAATGATCTTGCCTTTTGAACTGGCTGGCACCGATGACCAGATCGCAGAACCTGGGGCACCAAGATCAACCGTAGTGGCACCATACTGAGAGAAGCTTGATAGGGCTCCCGTGCTGGTGATGGATGCTACGGCAATAATGTTGGCATTTGGATAATTGGAAGGATAGCTTGCGGTGGCATCATTATCTGTTCCGCTATTACCTGCAGCTGCAATAAATAATATCCCGGCAGTATTAGCTCTGCCAATGGCATCTTGCAGGCCTTGAGAGAAACCGCCACCTCCCCATGAGTTATTCGTGGCTACGAGATTTAATCCTTTATTTTTCAGATCAGTAAAATAATCCACTGCTTTAATTGCATTGGCGGTGGTGCCGCCATTTCTACCAAGAAATTTTGCACTTAAAAGTTTCACACTCCAGTTTATACCAGCAACGCCTTTAAGGTTACCACCAATACCACCGATCGTACCGGCAACATGGGTTCCATGATCATCACCAGTTCCGTCAAAAATGGTATTATCATTTCCTGCAAAATCCCAACCATACACATCATCAATCAGGCCATTGCCATCGTCATCAACACCATTGCCAGCGGTTTCACCAGGATTTGTACCTGCATTAGCCGCTAAATCTTCGTGAGTGTACATGTAACCTTCATCGATAATTCCAACATACACTAAGGACGTACCGGTATGGCCGGCAGCCCACGCTGCACTTGCCTGACTTCCATAAGTTCCATTCATTCCCCAGAGTGATCCATTGGTAAAGTAAGGATCATTGGAGACGGCAAAATGATTATAAATCCAGTTTGGTTCAGCATAAACGATATCTGTAGCTCCTTTCAATCTTTCGATGGCTTCCATTGTTCCTAACTTTGTTTTGACCAACATCAATGCACCATCTTCAACTCCTTTTCTACTGGCAGCAGCTGTTTTCATGGCATTGGTGGCAATGGTCTCAACGAGTTCTCCTTCAATGATGGAAAGAGCGTTGGCCGATGCACGTGCACCTTCGGTACCAGTTGATTTAAATTTGATAAGGACTTCGTTCGGCACGAATTCGCCTCCGCGGGGTTGGGCTATTTCTTGTTTGGTGATGTTGTCATCTGTACATGAAATGATGAGCATCGTGACTGAAATTGCGAAAAGAGAAAGTGAACGTGTTAACTTCATGTGGTTTGGGTTTAATTTGCAAAGACAATGTAAACTTTTTCTATGTTAAAATAATGGCCGCTTTGGATTAACTTTTCCCCTGTTTCGTCAGCGCAGAATTTAATTCTGTATAGGTCCTTTTATAGTGATTAAATAAAGATGAAATTCTTAATTCGATGAGGTGGGTAAGTTTTTAGTTCCCCATCCTTAAGGGCAATTTGTTGAATAGAACTATTTTTGAAACTTTTACATCTAGTCAGGAAACATCTTGTGTTGATTCGGTTTATTTTTTTTATAGGCGTAACGGTGTTGTCCTTTACACTTGATGCTCAGCAATTGTATACTGGTATCGTGGTAGATTCAGCGAAGCTTACCAATATTCCCGATGTGCATGTTTCCGTCAAGCATACCGGAAAAATTACCAGCACGTCCACCAGCGGAAGTTTTATGATATATGCCTCTCCCACCGATACAGTTCTATTTTCCGCCATTGGTTATATCTCCTTGGAATTGCCCCTTTTTTTTGTTGAGGATGCGATTTTTGTCATGATGCGCGAAGACCGGATTTTTCTGAACGAGGTGATTATTAGATCCACCCGTCTCTATCCCAATAAAATAGAAGAACGAACCAAAACAGCACCACGAAAGATGGATGCCCTTAACGGAGTATTATCGCCCTTCGATTATTTCTCTGGTTTAGAACGCGAGAAACGGAAACTCACTAAAGTGGTGGAAGAGAATAATCGCACGCAAACCTACCGCCAGGTAATTACCGACCCCGATGTGAAAGAAATCCTGATGAATGAGTATGAGGTGCCTGAAGACACCTACTATCAAACGCTGGTGCAATTCAATCAGAAGCAAAGCCACGTTCATTATTTCACCGATCCGGATGCCATCATGGAGGCGCTCCACACTTTTTTTGAAAAGAGCCAAGCAAGTAAGTAGGCATCCTTTACAAACTCATTATCAGGAGGTATTATAGGGATGCTTTTCAAGCCGTTTATTTACTGATTAAGGTTGTAAAATAGTATATGCGGATAACTTTTAATTCGATTTACTTCGGGTCTATCCTTCGGTAAGCCTCCAGCGTAGCCAGCTCACCTTCTTTGCCCGGTTTGCTGGTGCCATGTTCCAATCCAACGAAGCCACGATAACCTTTATCGTACACATGCTGAAGTACGTTGGGATAATTGATTTCTCCGGTGGTAGGTTCCTTTCGTCCAGGCGTATCGCCTACCTGTATGTAGGCGATTTCGTCCCAGGCATAATCCAGGCTTGGTAAAATATTTCCCTCCTGTATCTGAACATGATAAAAGTCGAACAGGACTTTTACGCTGGGGCTGCCTACTGCTTTTGCCAGTGCATAGGCTTGGGGTATCGTATGTAAAAACATTCCCGGATGGTCAATCTTATGGTTCATCGATTCCATGACCATAACCAGTCCGTGAGGTTCATATATCTCCGCAATACGCTTTAGCAACTCAATTGCATTGGCCATCTGAAAATCCCAGGGAAGTTTTGGGTCTGCGGCACCCAGTACATTATGAATAAATCTGGTGTTCATTCGTTTGGCGATTTCAACCGAGGCGCGCACTTCCTGCAGCACTTTTTCCCTTAATCCGCCATCGCGACCCGCGAATGTAACATCAGTAAATGTCAGTGTCCCTACAAATTGTCCAAACTCCATTCCCAGCTGCTGGATGGTGTTGCTGATCTTTTCCTGTTCTTGCACTGGTCTGGACTTGAGCATGGTATTTTCCCATGCGCGGAATCCCTGATCATATCCCCATTTGATTTGATCTACGGTGTTACTACCTGCTACGTCTGCAAAAATTCCAAACTCGGGTGAGAATTTCATGTTAAAGACTTTGCCAGCGACATCTCTATGATCGGCTGCGCTCGCAAAGGGTGAAAACGAAAGAGCACTTACGGTTAGCAAACCGTCTTTTACAAATGTTCGTCTCTTCATATATATTGTATTAGTATTTATTCAGCGCAATAATTTAGAATCAGTTTCAGGGTCTTGATCCTGTCCTAGCAGGAACGCCATGAGATCAGCCATTTCCAGTTCCGTGAGTAATTTATCCAGCCCCATGGGCATCATAGAATTGTCCAGGATTTCCGTTGTCATGATATCTTTGCGTTGAATCTGTACAGATTCCTGCATAGAAATTCCAAGGCGAATCATATCCGGTGTTTGTGATTGAATAACTCCCGTGTACGTGTTATCCTTCGTTTTGATCCTATAGGTTTCATACTCCCTCACAAAACTTACGCTGGGATAAACGATTGCTTCCACCAGATCATGTGCCGAACGATCGCGTTGGATGGAGGTGAGATCTGGGCCAAAACGGCCACCTTCCTTACCGATTGTGTGACAGGTATAACAAATCGCTTTACCAAAGAACAGTACTCTTCCGCGTTCAATGTCTCCCCTTGTTATAGCGTTTTCAATGGTTTTAATACGTGTTAAACGCTCTGCGCGTACCTCATTTAGTTTAGCGATCAACTTCTCTATAGTCGCATTTAGTTCAGCAGGATAGTTGGCGAATGTTTTGCGAAGATGTTCTTCAGTAATGTTGTCCTGACCTGGCGAGCTTTCCAATGCATTGGCTAATGCCTTTCCTATTTCAATGTCTGTTGCCCCCTGAAATACCGGCATCAATCTCGGAAGTAAGAATGCATCTGCTTTGCTGAGAAAATCTTTAGCGAGCTTCAGGAGCAGTTCATCGGATAATTTGGCTTGTCCTAGTACACCCGCTGCCTGCTGACGCGCACTGGCCTCAATCCCGGGCTGTAACTGGTCATAAAGGTAGTCGAAGTGTTTGTTCGAAAGCTGGGTGCTGTCATTCAGCGAAGCACCGATAGCGTTAATTCTCAGCATCGCTGTGTTTCGGTTGTTGTCGGCAACCTTTTCAATCGCGCTGTTCAGCGAAGTGATACCATGCAGGCGGATAAACTTCAATACATCAAGCTTCACGGCTACATCAACATCCGAAGTTAGTTCGACACCTAACTGAGTAATCCAAACGGAAGGGACCTCTTTAATATCACTTGCACTCATAACTTCAAGCATAAAGAGCTTCTTATCTGTTGAGGCACCGACCATTTGCCCGCTCACAAATTTTTGCGTGGAAACATCTTTACTAAAAGAAACAAGAATGTCTTTCAATTGTCCCTTTTCATTGGCCTCCAACTTCGGTTTATTCAATTGTTTTTGAAGATAGGTAATCACATGGGCCGACCATTCGGGATGGTGACTAACCACCCAACGGGCAGTAGTTGCTATGGTACTGTCATTGCTAGATAGCAAAGACGTTATCTGTTCTGGTCTTAAGGACCGGTTCTGCATTTGATCAAGTGCGATTAACGCAGCTTTTTTCACCTCATTAGACGGATCGGTAAGTCCTTTCTTCACCAGGTCCGGTTGATTCATGGAGATGAGCGCGTAGATGATGGCATGTTCAACATAACGGTCTTTAACTCCTTCAGCCGCCCTGAGTAAAGCAGGTATTACCTCCGGCTCATCAATCTGGCCTAGGGCTGTTACTGCCTGGCGTTTACAGGCAAGGTCACTATCATTTTGAATCATTGTTGCGAGTAGCTGGATCGAACCGTTATCTTTTGCAAGGCCCAGGCATTTCGATGCGGCTATGCGCACCTGCGCATCCACATCGGTCAGTCCATTTCGCAAAGCCGTGATTGATTCATTGCTATTAATCCGGTAAAGAGCAAACACAGCCTGTGTTCGTGCAATAACGCTGGCCGATGATCCTAACACATTCGCCAGTGCGCCTACAGATTCAGGTCCACGATCTACGAGGTTGTTAACCGTTTTGTCGGCCACAAAGGGTCGGGGATCTTCAAGATATTTAACAACCGTGGCGATATCCAGTGATATCCAGTTAATAGCATTGCCAAAGGGGTCTTTGCTTTTAGTCGCATCTTTTTTCCTCACACGATAGATCGACCCCTTCAATTCAGGTTTTGAAACTTGTGAAAGCGGACACCCTTTTATAAACCATCCTCCGGTTTCAACAACGAGTAGACTTCCATCACCGTCTTCCAGTACGTCAGTAGGGTGGAAATCTTCATTATCTGACGAAAAGAATACTTCGTCTTCTGTGCGGAATGAAGCACCTTCACGAAACAATTTATGGCGAAGAACGCGGTGTGTATTGAATTGAGCGCTGAAAAGATTATCCTGATAACTATCACCCAACACGTTATTACGGTAACGGGTAATTCCAGCGGGAGACACTCTCGAGAATTTTGAAATGACAGGCATAAGTTCTCCGGTTAAAGGCAATCCGTCACGGGTAATGTTGTTGTTTGGCTTGGGATAGATTCCTCCTTCAGTCCAATACACTAACGCATCGCGCTGCCCTGCCTTGGGATTAGTGAAATAGGTTTCTGTTCCTATTACTTCAGAGGCTGCCGTGAACGTCAACTCTACGGGATTATTCATTCCACCGGCAGATATCCATTGAAGGTTCGAGCCATCCGGCTTTACTCTCCATATACGCGCGGTTTCACCTTTTAGTCGCTCGCCTTCTTTTGTAGTGATGTCAAAACCCTCGATAGCACTTGCCAGGTAGAGCCAGCCATCAGGACCCATGAACGGGCCAACCACACTGTTCGCATTAACATTCAATACCCAACCTGAAAGAAGTATCTCCTGTTTGTCGGCTACTCCATCTCCATCGGTATCCGTAAACTTTATCAGATCGGGTGCGGAAGTAGCGTAAAGACTTCCTTTATAAAACACACCGCCCTGAGGAAATCCAACTTTATCTGCATAAATGGTACTCTTATCGTATACGCCATCTCCGTTCAAATCCTCCAGAAGATTAATACGGAACTTGGGATCCTTGAGCGCATCGTCCGTTTTCTCATATACATTGCCGATGGACTCAAACACAAAAAGACGTCCCGTTTCATCCACTGTGGCAAACATGGGATAGTCAACCAGGTCTGAACCCGCCACTATTTCAACGGCATAACCATCAGGGACTTTAATTGGAACAGGCGATGTGTTACTGGTTTTGGAACAGGAGTTTAAAAAAAAAATTGCAGCAGTAAGCAACACCGAAAACCGAACGACAAATCGGTTGAGATTATGCATGTTCAGGTTGTTATTAGTCATGTGTGAATAAAAGCATTATTTACGAGTCTTGCTAACGCACGATGGCGGATAGAAAACGACAATATCAAATGGAAATTAATGAGGCCTAAGCGTCATCTACGAAAACAGATTCCAGGCCCGTAAATCCATAAATTAAGACTATCTTTGCGCGCTCAAACTGAAAAAAGCAGAAGAATCACTATTTATGGAAGTAAGCAAAATCAGAAACATCGCGATTATCGCCCACGTTGACCACGGAAAAACTACCCTGGTAGATAAATTATTACACGCAGGACATGTTTTTAAGGACCATGAGCATCCCGGAGAACTTATTATGGATAGCAACGATCTGGAGCGTGAGCGTGGAATCACCATTCTGGCAAAGAACGTATCGGTACGCTATAAGGACTATAAAATCAATGTAATCGATACCCCGGGTCACAGCGATTTTGGGGGAGAAGTGGAGCGAGTTCTGAATATGGCCGATGGCTGTCTTTTGTTGGTGGATGCATTTGAAGGCCCTATGCCTCAAACCCGCTTTGTATTGCAAAAAGCGCTGCACTTGGGTCTTAAACCAATTGTAGTAGTTAATAAAGTAGATAAAAAGAACTGTACTCCCGATGAAGTACATGAGGGTGTGTTTGACCTGATGTATTCATTGGATGCCAGCGAAGATCAATTAAACTTCCCCACCTTTTACGGTTCGGCCAAGCAAGGATGGATGAGTTCTGATTGGAAAAAACCGACAACCGATATTACTCCTTTGATTGAAGGTATCATTGAATATATTCCAGCCCCTAAGATTGATGAAGGAACCACTCAACTACTGATCACCTCATTAGAGTATTCTTCTTTTGTGGGTCGTATTGCTATCGGAAGAATTCAGCGCGGAAGCGTAAAGGCAGGACAGCAAATAGCATTAGTTAAGAGAGAAACAGGAGCGATTGTAAAGACCCGTATCAAAGAAGTATACGTGTTTGAAGGCTTCAATAAAATAAAGACGGAAGAAGTGAAGGCTGGAGAAATTTGTGCCTTGGTGGGGTTGGAAGGTTTTGAGATTGGAGACACGGTATCTGATGTTGATAAACCTGAGGCACTGAAGTCGATTGCGATTGATGAGCCAACGATGAGTATGCTCTTTACGATTAACAACTCTCCGTTCTACGCAAAAGAAGGAAAGTATGTTACGTCACGTCACATTAAAGACCGTCTTGAAAAAGAACTTGAAAAAAATCTTGCGTTGAGATTGGGTGACACCGGATCGGCCGATAGCTTCATGGTGTTTGGCCGTGGCGTTCTTCACCTTTCAGTGTTGATCGAAACCATGCGCAGAGAAGGTTATGAACTTCAGATTGGTCAGCCTCAGGTAATCTTCCGTGAGATTGACGGCCAGAAGTGCGAGCCGGTAGAAGAATTGACGATCGATTTACCCGAAGTAGTTGCCGGTAAAGCCATCGAAACCGTTACGCAGCGTAAAGGAGAAATGCTGAACATGGAGCCAAAGGCAGATCGCATGATTTTGAAATTTCTAATTCCATCAAGAGGAATTATGGGATTGAGAAATTATCTGCTGAACGTAACAGCAGGTGAGGCTGTGGTTACGCACCGCTTTAAAGAATATCAACCCTACAAGGGAGAAATCCCAGGTCGTATCAATGGTTCGTTGATTGTGATGGAACAAGGTGAGGCCATTCCTTATAGCTTGCACAACCTGCAAGACCGCGGTAAGTTCTTCATCAATCCAGGCGAGCCTGTGTATGAAGGTCAGGTAATCGGTGAGCATAGTCGTGGTGGTGACCTGGTTATTAACGTGACCAAAACTAAGAAACTGACCAACATGCGTGCGTCCGGTTCAGATGAGAAAATGAAAATTGCACCGCCTCTCAAGCATACGCTAGAAGAGGCTTTAGAATACATTCAGGCGGATGAATATGTGGAGGTAACCCCTAAGTCGATTCGTCTTCGCAAGATTTATCTTAATGAGAACGAGCGCAAGCGATTCGGAAAGCAATAAGATAAATTGCGAACCCGTTCTTTCATTATCGCGACTGCCCTTGCATTTGGAAGTGAAGTCGCGATCAATCATCTTTGAAAATCAACCAAAGAAACCGTAAAGATCAATCGATGGTTAAGAAATTGATACTACTTTTTGCTGTAGCGTTTATTTGCTACGCAGTCCAAGCGCAGGATACTGACAAGTGGAGAGCCCTCGAAACAGAAGCGGATACACTGATGAGCCATGAAGATTTTGCCGGGGCGACTAAACTGTACACAAAAGTTATTGAGGAGAGCAAGCTAACGGAGCGGCAGGATTATCGCGCGCTGTATAAGCGTAGTGTAGCTTATTACAGCCAGGGCGATTTCAAAAATGCATTAAGTGATATTGATCGATTCATTCCTCAGTTCGCGGATAGTTATCAGGCCAGAATTTTGAGAGCACTCTGTTATCGTGAATTAGGTGAGGCGGATAAACAATTGGAGGACTTAGAAAAAGCACTTGAGCTCAGTGGTGGAGATCCACAGCTTTTAAAATGGCGGGCCGGATTATTAGTAGAGAAAAAAGAATTTAAACTAGCCATCGATGACCTGCTTCTTGTGCGACAGCTACAGGATGACCCGGAAGCAGAAGTTAACCTCGGTTTTGCTTACTACTCCATCGAAAAAAAAGATAGTGCCTTGATGGCGATCAATAAGGCGATTGAACTGGAGCCTACTTTTTTACCTGCCTATTTATATGGAGGTTCATTTTCACTGGAAGAAGCGAATTACGAATTGGCGATTAAGTACGTCAATGTGGCTATCATGCTGGAGCCATCAAATGCGAATGCCTGGTTTTATAAAGGCGTGGCGTTGATGGAGTTGAAGAAAGAAGAGGAGTCATGCAGCTGCCTGCGCAAAGCATTCTATGCCGGCCAGGACGATGCCGGAGATTATCTGAAGGAATACTGCTACGGTATTGAGGATTAGCACGTTATAAAATTTTTAAAACTCAACTTCCACGGCCTAACTGTGGAGGCTTTTTGTATTTTTGCGGATGGCAGAACAATTATTAATTCTTGACTTCGGATCGCAATACACCCAGCTGATTGCACGAAGGGTACGCGAGCTGAATGTGTACTGTGAAATTCATCCATATAACCATATTCCTCAAATCACTTCTTCTATAAAGGGAGTCATTCTTTCCGGAAGCCCTTGTTCTGTGCGTGATGCCGGAGCACCCGATGTAGATTTTTCGCTGTTCGGAAATATTCCTGTGCTAGGGGTGTGCTATGGAGCACAGCTGATGGCACACAAAAGTGGAGGCACAGTAATGCCTTCTCACATCAGGGAATATGGCCGGGCAAAACTCACCACGGTTGATCATCACAACGAATTGCTGAAAGAAATTTCCCTTGATTCGCAAGTGTGGATGTCACATGCCGACACCATCGCCAGCATACCCGATATCTACGAAATTATTGCCAGCACTTCTTCTGTGAAAGTAGCTGCATTTAAAAAGAAGAACTCAAAAGTGTATGGAATACAATTTCATCCTGAGGTAACGCATACGCTCGAAGGCAAGAATCTATTGCGAAATTTTGTAGTACACATCTGCGGATGCACACAGGACTGGACACCGGATCAGTTTGTAGAAACCACAGTGGCTGGTCTTAAAAATAAATTGGGTGATGATAAGGTGGTGATGGCGCTTTCTGGTGGTGTTGACTCCACGGTAGCGGCTATGCTCATCCACAGGGCCATTGGCAAAAATCTATACTGCATTTTTGTAGATAACGGTCTGCTGCGCAAGGATGAATTTGATCAGGTGCTCACTTCCTATAAAGGAATGGGTTTGAATATAAAAGGAGTGGACTCAAAAGATAAGTTTTATTCTGCTTTAAAAAATCTTTCTGAGCCAGAAGCGAAACGCAAAGCCATTGGCCGCACGTTCATCGAGGTATTTGATGAGGAAGCGCATCACCTTGAAAACGTAAAGTGGCTGGGGCAAGGCACCATCTATCCTGATGTGATTGAGTCGGTTTCTGTTAAGGGACCTTCGGCAACCATTAAGTCGCATCACAATGTGGGAGGTTTGCCAGAGAAAATGAAAATGAAAGTAGTGGAGCCACTCAATACGTTATTCAAAGATGAAGTGCGCCAGGTTGGTAAGACATTGGGCATAGATCCCCTTATCCTGGGAAGGCATCCGTTTCCTGGTCCAGGGCTGGGCATTCGCATTCTGGGAGAAATCACCCCTGAAAAAGTGAAAGTGTTGCAAGAGGCTGATCAAATTTACATCGCTGGACTTCGCAAGCATGACTTATATGATAAGGTATGGCAGGCAGGCACTATCTTATTGCCCGTCTATACCGTAGGCGTAATGGGCGATGAACGCACCTACGAGCAGGTGGTTGCACTGCGGGCTGTGATCAGTGTGGATGGCATGACTGCAGATTGGGCCCACTTGCCTCATGAATTTCTCAGCGAAGTATCTTCCGATATAATAAATAGGGTGAAGGGCGTTAATAGGGTGGTATATGATATCAGTTCCAAACCACCGGCCACCATCGAATGGGAATAGGGGCTTAATTTTTGATTTGCTTATATTGGAGATTCATTAGCCATATGATTCAGCTAAATACAAAGAGAATGTCGTCCTGGTTTTTATCCTTCTTTCTTGCACTGGTAGTATTTTCTTCCTCGGCACAGGATTTTAAACGACAATATCATACCGCTAAAGATCTTTTTACGCAAGGCAAATACAGCGAGGCGATGATTGCCTTCAAGTCGCTAACCGTTTATGATAAGGACAATGCATTTAGTGAATATTCTTCCTTTTATTATGCCATGTCGGCATACCGGTTGGGTTATGGCTCGGTAGCGAAAGACATGTTACTTCAGATCAAAAAGCTTTATCCTCAATGGGATCAGATGAATGAAGTCAATTACTTGCTTTGTAAAATCTACTTTGATCAGAAGGAATATTTCCAGGGACGAAGTATTATGGATGAGGTCAGAGATCCCAAGTTTGTCAGCGACCTTCAAAATTTAAAAAGAGTATATCTTTCTCAGATCGATGACCCCGAGACACTTCGCATGATGCTGGAAGATCACCCGGAAGATGTGGAGGTCGCAAAAATCCTGGTGAAGCGACTCGGACAGCAGGAGTATCATTTGCAGGATACCGTCCTCATCAATTCATTGGTGGCGCAGTATGGTCTTTCGAAATCAGCATTGATCAGCCAGATCGCTATTCGGCCTATTAAAAAAGATACCATTCGGGTAGGATTGGTATTGCCGTTTCTTGCGTCAACATTAGATCCTTCTCCAGTGAGAAAACGAAACCAGATTATTCTGGAATTATACCAGGGGATGAGGTTGGCCGCTGATTCACTTTCTTATTCAGGTATTCACCTTTCATTGCTTGCTTACGATAATGAACGCAACCTGGATGTTACCAGGAAAATTTTAAAGGAATCAGAACTCAGGAAGGTTGATTTGCTGGTAGGCCCGTTCTTCCAGGAAGAAGCGAAGCCCGTGTTGGATTTTACGCTCACCAATAAGATTAATGTGGTTATTAATCCTCTTTCCAATACTTCCGATTTTGTAAAGAATAATCCGTACAGTTTTTTATTTCAACCCAGTCATGAAACTATTGGAAGAAGCTCTGCAGAGTTGGCAGCCAGTAAGGCAAAAAAGAAAAATTGTTTCGTATTTTATGGGGATACCCCTAAGGATTCTATCATGGCGGCAAACTTTATTGCCCGTGCGCAAGAGTTAGATTTCAAAATACTTTTTTCGCAGCGGGTAAATAAAGAAAATTCCGCCTCAATCTTATCAAAATTAGCGACTGCCACTGAATTTGACGAATGGAAAAACCCACTTCAGTTTTCACTGAAGAAGGATAGCATCGGATGTATTTTTGTAGCGTCTTCAAACGAATTGATCTATTCAAAAGTGATCAATAGTGTAGAAACCCGTAGAGATTCCGTCTTATTAATAGGCCAGGAATCATGGCTGGATGAAGGCTCGGTTGACTTCACCAAATTTCAACGCATTAATATTGCCCTGGCTTCTCCTAATTTTAAATCCGTAACCAACCCGGCATTTCATGATTTCCGAAAGCGCTACGTAAACAAACATGGTGTGTTGCCAACGGAATATGCCAGCATCGGCTTCGAATTTATTATGGTGATGGGGCAACTGATGAACCAGTACGGAGTAAATTTTCTTCAAACCATCCGCGAAAGTGATGTCGTGCCTGGTTTACTCGGTTCTGGTCTGTCGTTTTCAGCCGAACGTGACAACCGCCTGGTGCCATTTGTATCATTGAAAGGCGGCCATCTGGTGAAGGTGAATTAAACCCACCAAGTGGTTACGCCTTAGTAATTTTATTTCTCTTTCGTTTACGATCTCTTAAAGCCCAAAGCACTGCCCCCGCATCGGGATGTTGAGCCATCGAACGTATATTGAATGTAGTAAATGCCGGTGGCATTGCAGGGAAACGCGATTGCAGAAAGGAGTTTCCCATCAATTTTGTTACTGGCCACCTTGTTGCGGCTGGAATCAAAAATAGATATCGTAATCGTACTGGCGCTGGCGTTCTGATCACAGAGCGTAAGCATGTATTGGGTTCCTTTCGCAAACACATAAGAGTACTCTACTTTGACCAGGTCGTTCTCTCCATTGATTTTGTACGTCTTTAGAAAGCTGAAGCCTTGCGATAATTTCGGTATGCAGGTATTGCACAGGGCATCTGAATTGCATTGCGAAAAAGAATACGTGAAGGAAAGGATAGTAATAAGGGAACTAAATAAGATTTTTTTCATGGGAGTGGTATTAGCTGATGATATTACTTCTGATCAAATTAATTTTATTTTTTATATCGGTTACATCCTTCTCAGTGATGTTAATGGTAGTGGAACTATTATCTTTTATAACGGCCACGCCATTCACGATTGCCATCGTAGACTCTTTGTAGGTATACGTGATATTGATTTTATCAAATATAGTCTTCAGGCCTTGTAGTTCATTGAGTAAAGTGGCCATGTTTTGGTCCTTGTTATAAAATGATAACAGTAACACCATTTGCTCAAGGATGATCTTTTGTTCTCCAATCCGTTCTGTTAATTCACGATTTTGTGGATTTTGAACCGCTACGTTGGAAATGATTTCCATGGCTTCTATCCATCCACCAATCAGCAATAATACGCTTAAGTTAGATCTGTTTTGGGTTTGTAAGTAATGATTGATGGAATTGAAATTTTGTGTAGTTACCAGGAGCAAAGAATCAAGGTTATTGCTGTTAGAGGCCAAGTGGCTAATGGTACTGATATCGAAGAAATGACCAATACTTAGTTCATCCGCCAGTGACTTAATGGAAGATAAATAGCGAATGCCATCGATGCTTTCGCTGTAGATGTTGGTATAGCCCAGATCGGCACCGTAAATACCCAGGTTCAGCGCTTGCTTATAATTGTTGTTATAGCGGCTAATATTACCGGGTGCATTAAGAATATCGCTGTTATACTTGTTACCCGATTGCTTTATCAGCACCGAGATTTCCAGAGGACTTGGGATTTGCTCCAAGATGCTGCCCACCACTTCATCGTCAATGACGGCTTCTGAAGTAGCCAACGAATCCAGACTTTGTTGTAAGTCTTTTTCGTCAATTGTGTTTTTAGGCGTGCAGGCCAGCAGGAGCACGCACATGAGTAGAGAATAGATGATTTTCATACGGGGGAATTATTGATTTATTAATTTATTTGTTGTTCATAAGTTTAAAAGAGCCTATATAGTCGATCAGCTTTCGCAACGCCTCGGTGTAGAGTGTGATATAGAGCATTCCACACATCAGCCAGATGATCAGGATGTTGAAATAGAAGGTGTCGATGGTGGTGCCGAGCAGATTCTTTTCCGATGAAAAGAAAGCTGTGCGGTAATCTAGGATATGAGCAGGTTTTACTTCCTGGAAAACCGGATCGATCAGTTGAACCAATTGACCGTTATATTCGGTGATCCGCTCAATCGTGTTGATGTTTCTGAGCAAATCGGAAATGCTTTCATTAAAATAATTATCCTTATACCAATTGATATCCCATCCGTGTTTATTGTAGTACTCCATTTTCTTTTCATGGATGGTCACGTTGTCATTGTAAATTTTCTGATAATGTTTCCGATAGGCGGTAACATAATTCAGGATTTGATTCCCTCTGGCAGGAGTGAAGACAGCGTAGCTCAGGTCGTCTTGTGTAGGAATATTTTCGAGGCCAGTTCTAAAGGTCTCCACTTTTAATAGTTGACCGATGATATGGAGGTTATAGATAACCTGATTATAAATGGAATCATTCTTGGAGGTCAGGTTGTCTAAGGCAAATTGTGTTCGCCTGGTAAGTTCGTCTGCGAGATAAGCGTTTTTAAAATCGGCTATGGATTTTTCTTTCTCATAGTCAAAGAAATCTTTCTGAAATTCGTTTTCCTTAAATTGATAAACGGCCAATGCTTCGTATGCCCATCTGGACGCCATCATGTCAGCCACTAATGGAACTTTACCCTTGGTGCTGATAACATCATTTAGTTTATCGAAACTGAACATCGTGCCACTCAAAATCATCTGGGGGATTAATAACAAGGGTATGATAACATACACCGTTACGGCTGAATTAAATGCGGAAGAAATATTGAGCCCAAGGATGTTGGCGAAGCAAGACGTGGTGAACAGGATGGCCCAGAATGCAAGCGTCATACCATGAATCTCCAGAATGAGGTGACCCACCACCACAAACAATAATGTTTGAATGGACGACAAGGTAAACAGGATGGTTAATTTTGAAAGGAGGTAACTGTTCCAACTGAGATTCAGAAATGATTCTCGTTTTAAGATTTTGCGATCGCGAATAATTTCTTCGGCACTCACTGTTAGTCCCATAAATAAGGCAACAATGATGCTCATCAGGATGAAGGCAGGAATGTTGTCATTGAAGCGGAACAAATATTCTTTGCCATTAGGTGCACTTTTGTAACGAATGACAAATGCGAGTATAGCTGCCAGCAGCGGGGCTTCCAGCAGGTTGATCAGTAAGTATTGTTTGTTACTTATTTTGGCGATGAAGTCGCGCGTGGTAAAGATGATCGCTTGCTTCAGTTTTCCGGGAATGTGTAGCGAGCTAGGTGGTTCTTCCTTAACTTCTTCAAGTTTGGGTGTTGGGAATGTCTTAGCGTACATGCCTGACCATTCGGAAGGTGTCACCTTGCGTTTGGAAGTGGGTTGTCCGTACTCATCCACCACTTTGGCTTCAATGATGTTAAATATTTGTTCAGGATTGACATTACCGCAGATCTCACACTGACCACGATTGCAGTCTGCCTGATGGGTTGCTTTTTTGAAGTAGGTCACCGCTTCAACGGGACTACCATAGTATACCGGATATCCTCCGGTATCCATGATCACCATTTTATCAAACATCTTATAGATATCTGACGAAGGCTGATGGATTACGACAAATATTAATTTTCCCTTTAAGGAGAGTTCTTTTAATAAGTCGATGACATTTTCAGAATCACGAGAAGAAAGACCAGAGGTAGGCTCATCCAGAAAGAGAACAGCTGGCTCGCGAATTAATTCCAATGCGATATTTAAGCGTTTGCGCTGGCCACCGCTAATGGTCTTATCGAGAGCATTTCCTACGCGCAAATCCTTTCTGTGATCGAGGCCTAAATTCTCGAGTACTTCGATCGTTCTTTTCTGAAGTTGTTCTTCTGTATAATTAGAAAAACATAGCTTGGCATTAAAGTATAAGTTCTGATAAACAGTAAGTTCTTCTATCAACAAATCATCTTGGGGAACGTAGCCGATTACACCATGAATTTTATCTTTCTGGGTATGGATGTTGAAGCCATTGATAATCACATCCGCTTGTGGAGATTTCTCCAGGCCGGCTAGTACATTAAGCAAGGTTGTTTTACCGGCTCCACTGGCGCCCATAATGCCAATCAGCTTTCCCGGACCTTCAGCGATTTCTACATCTCTCAATCCAATTGCTCCGTTAGGGAATTTGAATTCTTTAATCGCAGCTTTAAAGGAAAGTTTTGTGGTTTTGATCTCTTCATTGAAGTGAGCAACGAGGTCACTGTAGTAAAGGGCTGATCCGGATTGTGTTTTTATCGTGCTGCCATGCGAAAAAAGATAGACCCGGTTTGACGGCATGATAAAACCATTCAGCATGTTCGACTGTTCACCCAGGTATTTTGTGAAATACATGTCAATGCTTTGCACCTGGAGAAAAATCAGGTCGCCTTCAAGATGGGCATTTTCATGCTTATGATTTTCATTGGGTGAAGCGGAATGAGAATTTACAATCAGGATGTTCGTGAAATTTAATGGCTGCGTATCGGTCGATACGACAAATGCCTCAATCACGTTGTACTCTTCCTTAGAAATATTAAATACATTGGATACTGTATTAATAATCTCCATCCGTTGAGTCGTGAAGTTTTTATCAGAGCCAACCAATTCCAATAACTTGATTAGAACAACTACTTTTTGCTTCTGTGTGAGTGTTTTGTTGATTTTACGACAGATGCCGAGCGTCTTTACGGAGTCCTTGACCGAAGTGAGTTTGTTTCTATCAATTTCTTCTGATCCTTGTTTTTTATAATCGGAGAACTCATCGTACAGTTCGATATATTCACCCACCGAGGCGTGATCTAGTTCTTGTTGAAAGAACCTGATGACGAACTGCCTTTCATTTTCGGAGACACCGCCATCTTGTTTTGTAATGATGGCAAAAAGTTGTGTTAATGCCCTTAATATTTCTTCACTCATAGTGTATAGCGATAAAGTTTACTTGAGTGTGGGCATATCCAGAAAATTCAAATTCAATAGCTTTGACTCTTCGTTTCCGATACTTCCATATCCAAAGATTCCACCGGATGCTTTCGCTATTTGCCTGGCCAGATTGCGAAGACTATTGTACAACTTCAGCGCAAAAAATGGATCCAGCTTTTGCAAGACCATATTAGCGTCAGCAATTCTTTTTGATAAAAACATATTGCGTTCGTGCGGCTTGAGCGGTGAATTGGAAATGATGATCTTTAGTTTGTCCTCAAAATCCTGATTGACTTCGTTGTAAAATTCTGTAAGAGCCGGATAGGTTTCTTTTTCTGTTTGCAAATTAATAACGGTAATGGCACGCTTTATCTCCGACTCATCCACATTTCCATCAGCCGATGCTATTAAGGTGGCGATATAAAAGGGCAATGCATATAAGGTATTCTTATCGTCTGCATTTAGGTTTTCCATATCCATACTTTTCCTCTTTTCGGTTTCTTACATGGTAAATGATTTCGGCTATGCCTGCATGGGTTCTAATTCAAATGGAATTTCTACCAGATCGCCATATTCTTCTCCGGCTTCCTTCATATCCTCATCTTCTCCTTCGTAGTGCCATTTCACCAATATTTCGGTTCCTGACTGATGAATGCTTTCCAGTTTGAAAAGAATATCAAGAATTAACTTTGATGAAGCCGTGTTAAAGTAAACCAACTTAAAATCGATGGTTGTTTTTTGATGGGGAGTCTGTGCATATTTATCCAACCAGTTTAGTATTGGACTGTAGAATATGGTTACGTCTTCGGGTAGTGACTTTCCCGAGAATTCAAATATTTTGTTTACGGGATCCAGTACTACGGATGGAGTTTCATCGGTGGATTGTATTCTTAGTGCGTCCATGGTTTTAATTAGCTTATAAGTGTTTTTACAATAAAAAATGAAGTGAGGTCATTGAGTTTTTCGAAGTGGAATTCGATTTTGTTTCCTGTCTTTTTCACGATGTCAATAAAGCCTAGTCCAGCACCTCCCTTTTCGGAGATTCTGCTTTCCAATATCTTCTTCTTGTAGTAAGCCTTTATTTCCTCCTCGTCCATTTGGTTTACTTTATTGAGCATGGTGGTAACCTCTGCAATTTTTGAGTTGGCGATGGGATTGCCAGTGATCACATTGAATCCTTCGCCTGATCGGCTCACCATGAAAATTCCATTTCCTGGCACCTCAGGCTCACCTGATTCAATATTGTCGGAGTGTTTACCGATGTTTTGTAGGCATTCTACCATGACGTGGTAAACTCGTTTTTTGATAGGTACGCTGGTGAGTTCGTCTTCATTGAGATTTTTTTGGGTCATGGTGGTAAAGGCCTTGGTGATATCTTGATTGATTTCACCTTCGTACACCAGAAGAATCCGGTTGTTTACCATGCTTTTGTGAATCTGGTAAACGAACTCCATAAATGGAGTGTTTGTTAATGTAGTGACTAAGTTTTCCATTTTAGTTTAGAATTTTATTCCTATTAATAATAGGTCATCGATTTGTTTGTTGTTTCCTTTCCAGTCGTCAAATGCTTTGCGCATTTTGTTATGTTGCTCTTCCATATTGAGGTGCGCATTTTCAATTAGTATTTCTCTTATTCTTTTAGAACCAAACTTTTGCCCTACGGGTCCACCAAACTGGTCAGATAATCCATCGGAGAAAAAGTAAACAGCATCACCATCCTTTACTTTTATGCTGTGGTTGGTAAAATTGTTTTTGCCTTTGTATTGATTTCCTCCAATTGGAAACTTATCTCCATTATATATCTGTAGGTTTCCGTCACTAACATGATAGAGTGGGCGGTGAGCACCAGAAAACTGAACTTCATTGTTTGCATGGTCAATGCGGCATAGTGCGATGTCCATACCGTCTGCAGTTTGGTTGCCTTCTTCGGTTTGTTTTAGCGTTTTCACAACGCTCCAATGCAAACGAGTAAGCACGCTAGCGGGATCAATGGATTGATGTTTTGCCAAATCATTTAATAATAAATGACCTATTAGCGACATCATTGCGCCAGGTACACCATGACCCGTGCAATCTACTGCTGCGACAAACGTATACTCATTATTTTCAAACAGCCAGGGAAAATCTCCACTTACAATATCCTTCGCTTCATGATAGATGAAGATGTCCTTAAACTTATCTTTTAATTCAGCGTGTTTTGGTATAATCGCATCTTGTATGCGGCTGGCATAGTTGATACTGTCGGTGAGCATTTTATTAAGCTCATCTACGATTTTCTTATTTTTGAGCTCCTCAATCGCGCTGTTGAGTTTCTTTTTTATTTCCCGTTCACGCCACGTTGCCTGGACAAGGAACTCATTGGTTTTGGATAACTCTTCTATATTGAGTCTCATCATGTGATTCTCTTTAGTGAGCTTCTCCACGTCTGCGATAAGCGATTCTGGATTCAATACGTTTGTAAATTCTTGTCTCATTCTTAGTCGTTTTAAACCTCTCTGAATACTAATCGCCCCTCTGAAATTCTTCTCAAAAGTGAGACTATCCACGGGGTATGCCAATGAGGATATCACCGATTGAGTTTTAGATTTTTTACCGATGGAGATACGTATTAATACGGATAGGAATCAATTCCCCTTGTGTAGTTCTTTACGTCAGAATTTAATCACAAGCAAATGGAACACAATAATGGTCAGGTCAGGAAATTCGCAATGATCAGTTTTCTGGTTTTAATTCAAAGCTGTTTGATGGCTATGAATGGTAATACAGTGAGATTAGGATCATTGAATACCCTCAGTACGCATCATTTCACCAATCCTGAGCGGAGTAAAGATAGCAGTGAACTTATGTTGACTGAGATAGATCTTAAAATGAAGTTCAAGTTTAAGTCTATACAGCTTTTCAAGGTAGATTTTAAGGAGGGACTGAACGAAAGCCGGGCCAATACACTTTTCCCAAAAGGCACCGTGTTGAGCTTTGAATTAAAAGATATGGGCAGCAATCCCTGCATGATCTATTACCAGTTGGATAATGCTCCTGAGCAAATTTATCTTGACCATCTTCGATTAGTGGCTAAAGGTCAACATAGTGTAAGAATAAGGACGATTGATTCGTTCGGTCGTGAATTCTTATCCGAACCAATAAAATTTAGAATCGCAGAATAAATTAATGTTATAAATTACTTATTTTAAACACAAAAGCTATTGGAATGATTAATATCGCTATAATTGATGATCATGCCTTGTTTAGGATAGGGCTGGTGGGGATTCTGAGGAAGGATGATAAGATTAATATATCTGGCGAGTATTCCAGTTTTAATACTGTGAAGCACCTTATCCCTACCTGGAATGTGGATATCGCCCTTGTGGATATTTCTTTAGGGAAAGACAGTGGGTTGGAAGTAGCTAAATTCATCAAATCAAGTAATCCTAAAACAAAGGTGGTTATACTAAGCGGGCATCGCGAAGAGTTTTATTTGGTCAATGCAATCGAAGTAGGCGTAGATGGCTATATCCATAAGGATATTGAAGAACATGAACTATTGACTGGTCTGCACAAGGTGATCAAAGGGGATAAGTTCTATTCCATGGAAATTTCAAACCTGTTAATTAATAATATTTATAATAAACCGCAGCGAGGTCTTCCTTTTTTAACTAAGAAAGAGAAAGAGGTGATAAAATACCTTATGGATGGGTTTTCCAGTAAGGAGATTGCGGCAGAATTGGATGTAAGCCCACGAACGATTGAAACTCACCGGGCTAACGTTCTTAATAAATTCGGACTTAGAAATACCACAGAACTTATCAAAAAGATCGTAGAACAAAAGATTAGATTTTAAATTCCCATCAGCGACTACCCATTCAGTTGGGTTGCAACACCGATTAGCCGTTGAGTTAATTTCGAAATGTGATGAAGGATCAGGAAAAAACAATCGTTGACGGGAACATTAACCTGGCTTTAGATTGGAAATTGAAGAGTCACGCGATTGAGGAGTCAATCAATGGAGTGGCTTTCGCGAAAATTGATGGTTCTATTTTTTATGCTAATAAATCCTTTCTCAAACTTTGGCAAATCGCTGAACCAGGTGAAATTATAGGGAAACCAGCCTTTGGTTTATTTAAATCTCCCTCGGAGGCACAGGAAATTGCTCAACGGGTAATTGAAAGTGGTGAATGGGAAGGAGAGATCACGGCTATCCGGCATGATCAGTCTGAATTCATGGTAAAGTTTTCTGCTAAAATATTAACCGATGGTAATTCACCGATTACCTTGATGGCTTCATTTGTTGACATCACGGAATTAAAAAAAACTGAAACTGCTATAAAGCAAAGAGAAAGTCTTTTAGAGACAAAAAATGTCGAACTGAAAGAAATTATTGATGCGCTTGATCATAGCTCCCTGGTGTCCATCACCGATTTGAAGGGAACTATCGTAAAGGTAAATAACCTGTTCTGTAAGGTAGCCGGCTATGAAGACCACGAATTGCTCGGTAAGAATCATAACATTATCAGTTCCGGTTATCATGGAAAGGGATTTTGGAAAAATTTCTGGAATACAATCAGTCATGGTGAAGTGTGGCGGGGGGAGATTAAGAATAAAGCGAAGGATGGATCAGAATATTGGTTAGACACCGTGATCAATCCCATTCGCAATGAAGACGGCAGGGTAGCCCATTTTCTTTCTATCCACCAGGACATCACCGTGAGGAAAAAATACGAAGCGCTTTTGCTGCAATCCAATCTTCGATTAGGACAAATTGAACAGTTTGTTGATCTCACCGGGGACACAATCACAGTGACCGATGAGCAGGGTGCATTGATTTACATCAACAAAGTTGCCTCAGAGCGACTAGGAATACCTCAGGAAGTGTGTGCTGATTTTAATGTAGTTGACTTTGAAGTTTTGTTTAAGGAGCGAAAGAACTGGAATAGTCTTGTAGAACGGTTAAAGCAGATTGACTCAATCAATGGTGAGCGCGTTTACTTTAACAAAAAGACCGGAGAAGTTTTCCCTGTTGACGTAACTGCACGATATGTGGTTGTTCAAGGTAAAGGCTGTACGATTGCCGTTGCTCGTGATATTTCAGAACGGAAAAAGGATGAAGTAGAGCTGAGCGAAAGCAGGGAACGACTGGCGGAAGCACAGCGCATTGCTAAGCTTGGGTATTGGGAACAAAACCTGGTTACCAATACCATCTGGTGGTCAGACATGCAGTATGAGATATTCGGTATCAAAAAATCGGAGTTACCCAGCACGAATGATGATTTTATGAGGTTGATTCATCCAGAGGATCGAAGAAAGTTCATCAAAATTTTGAATGGGAAATTATCTGATTCGGTTGAAAATTATCGAATTATCAGACCTGATGGCAAAGAGCGAGTAGTCCATGCGGTAGCTCAGATAACATATAATGAACGTGGTGTTCCAGTTAAATTATCAGGTGTAAATCAAGACATCACCGATCGTATTAAAGTAGAGGATGCACTTCGCGAAAGTGAACAGACGCTGAGAAAGGCACAAGAAATTGCCAAAATAGGTAGCTGGAAACTGGATATTGTGAATGACATTCTTCACTGGTCAGATGAAACTTATCGAATCTTTGATGTACCACTGACAAAGAGGCCGCTCACTATTGCAGATTTTTATTCCCATGTCCATCCGGAAGATAAAGATTATGTCATTCAATCATGGAAGGATGCAGTGGAAGGTAAAATTCCAAAATATGAGGTGATTCATCGCATCATTGCAGGCGATACCGTCAAGTGGGTGGCTGAACAAAATGAATTTTTGTATGACTTTGATACAGCGATAGGAGCCATTGGCACAGTCCAGGATATTACGGATCAGATGTTTCTACGAGACACGAATGTAATATTCAATCAATCGCAATCATTGGCCGGTATAGGAAGTTGGAGATGGTCGATCAAGAGTGGAGAGTTATTCTTGTCGGACAGCTTCTTTGCCTTATTCGGAATAGATAAAAATGTAACTCCTACCCGCGAAATTTATTTAAACTCAATATATCATGAAGATCGTGACAGATTTAATAGTATAAATGAAGAAATCCACAAACATCATCAACCTTTTGAATTGCAGTACAGGATTCAAATGCCTACAGGCGAGTTAAAATGGATCCATGAGAAAGGAAATGTGCTGGTAGATCATAGGAGTGTTGTCGTAGAAATGTATGGGATAGTGCGCGAAATTACTTCGGAAAAAAATAGAACAGAGGAGTTGGAGAAGGCACGCAAGGAAGCAGAGGAAGCGGCTTCAATCAAAGATGAGTTTTTGTCGGTCATGAGCCACGAAATTCGTACTCCGCTTAACTCGGTGATTGGGTTGAGTAATTTATTGTTAAGGCGAAGCCCACGGGAGGATCAAATGGCGATCATGAAAACGCTAAAGGGATCGGCTGATAATTTATTGCACCTGGTCAATGATATTCTCGACTATAATAAAATCAGGGCTGGAAAGTTGGAGCTTGAAACCATTTCGTTCAGTCTAAATAAATTTCTCCAGCACTTGCATGCGTCCTATAGTCTGGCCGCGCAGGAAAAAGGGCTTGATTTTACCATTCAGGAAGATCCACGTATTCCAGATATGTTGATGGGAGATGTGGGTCGCCTTAACCAGGTATTTAATAACCTGTTGAATAATGCTGTGAAATTCACAAGTCAGGGTCATGTAAAATTAAAAGTGGAGTTGAAGAGCAGTTCAACAGATGCTTGCACAATTTTATTTAAAGTAAAGGATACTGGTGTTGGTATAGCTGCTGATAAGATGGACAGCATTTTTATTCCCTTTCAGCAGTCTGAGAAAAGTATTTCAAGGAAATTTGGAGGTACAGGATTAGGTTTGTCCATCGTAAAAACACTGGTGGAAATCATGGGAGGCGAGTTGAGTTTAAGCAGTGAAGAAGGTGTAGGTTCTGTTTTTACGTTGGAATTTGATTTTCCTTTTTCAGTTATTGGAGAGAGCAAGATACTACCAGAACCGAGCCAAATCATTTCCCGAAACGGAAACGCCAGGAATAAGAAATTGGAAGTCCTATATGTGGAAGATGTAGAGTCAAATCGTTTCCTGATAAAAAATCTGCTCGTTGATTACCAGATTTCGTGTCAGACGGTATCATCAGGACAGGCGGCATTACGACTAACCAAGATGAAGAAGTATGATATCATTCTGATGGATATTCAAATGCCTAAGATGGATGGATATCAGGCAACTGAAAAAATCCGTAAGCAGCCGGGTGGAAAAAATTGTAAAACAAGCATACTAGCTTTTACGGCAGAACCGTATTCAGAAGCATTAAAGACCCGGATTGCTAAACATAACATTCAGGATGTTATTACCAAGCCGTTTGATACCGACAAGCTTATTGATAAAATTAACAACCTGACACAGCCAGCTGCCAGTTTCTTTTCATTTTCATTTTATGAAAGGGCGTTTAATAATGATCGGAAGAAATTACTCTCTATAAAGAAGACGGTGATAAAAGACGTGAAGCAACTTGAATCAAATCTTTTAAAATATCATAAGTCAGGTAACCTGAAAGGAATTCGAAGTGAAATCCATAAGATGAGGCCCATTATGAAGAACCTGGAATGCCTGCCTTTATATGAAATTATGGACCAGTATAAATGGCCGGATGAATATACACGCGAAGCGGCTTCAACAAACCGGGAAATTCTGAAACTGGTGAAGCGATTGCTTTCCAAAATTGAAAAACTGAAATATTAATAGACCACCTCGATCAATTATATTAACAATGAACGAGATAGATAGAAGAAAATTGAATCTGCTGGTACACCTCGCCAAGGTGGATGGCAAATATGCAAAATGAGAGCGCAGACTATTGCAACAATTTGTTGCGGAAAAGGGATTGGGTGATCATCTTCCTGATGAGGATATAGATCTGTTGCAAAGTGCAATTTATTTCGAAGGGACGGATACTAGAATTGAACTATTGTATTGGGCGATAACGCTCATACAAGCCGATCAGGTAGTGCACGATAAGGAACTTGCCTTTGGAAGAACCCTCGCATCAAAACTCAGTTTTAAAGAAGGTATTGTGTCCTACTATGCCAATAAACCCATGGGCGACTACAAATCTTTTGAAAACGAAGTGAAACTGCTTTGGTTGACTGGCTTATAATTTATAACTGCCAATTCAATAGTAATTAAGGATCCTTCTGATAGGCAGTGAACTATTTTGGAATATACCTTAACAGAACTTCTTTAACTTTCGCTACGGGCGATGGCTTTCTTAGTAGTCCTTGAAAGTCATTTTTTAACTTTTCTTCATCGTCCTTCAGTCCGGTGGCCGTCCAGGCTATAACTGGAATATGAGCCGTATCGCTTCTTAGTTTTATTCTTTTGGTTGCCTCATAACCGTCCATCTCTGGCATCATTAAATCCATGAAAATTAAATCCGGTTTTTCCTGAATAGCTAAGGCTACTGCTTCTGCTCCATTTTTGGCCTCGATTATTTCAACATTCTCAAAGTCAAGAATGAGTTCTCTCAACATAAGCCGGTTAGTTTCACTATCTTCTGCGATGAGTATAGTGAAGTTCTTGCCAGTATTATAGTGCTTAAGATCTTCTGGATGATGCCTATCATCATCTGCTTGATCGTTACGCATGCCAAAGGGAATAGTAAACGAGAATGTAGAACCAACACCCAACTCACTTTTCACTTCTATGTGACCACCCATGAGTTCAACCAATCGTTTGGTAATGGTGAGTCCAAGACCGGTACCTCCATATTTGCGCGTACTTTGACCATCTTTCTGCCGGAAGGCCTCAAAGATTAATCCGAATTGGTCATAGGGGATGCCAATACCCGTGTCCGTAACCGAAAACGTAACACTATGATCGCCTACCGGGTGAATGGATAGCGTCACTCCGCCTACAGCAGTGAACTTATAAGCGTTACCAATCAGGTTGAACAGTATCTGGCGAAGACGTATCGCATCTAATTTTATGTGTGGCGGAAGTTGCTGGGAAATTTCAGTTTTGCAAAGCAGTCCTTTTCTTTCCCGTGTCAATTCAAACATGTTTTGAACTTCGTAGATAAATTCCATTATGTGAATATCTACCGGGTCGAGACTAAGTTTTCCTGCCTCAACTTTTGAAAGATCCAGGATATCATCAATCAAAACAATCAGGTCATTGCTGGCTCTGATGATGTGATTAAGTTGGGAAATTTGTTTACTATCCGTTATTTTGTTTTTCAGAATCTCGGAAAATCCAAGGATAGCGTTCATGGGTGTTCGAATTTCATGACTCATATTGGCCAGAAATTCTGATTTAGCTCGGTTGGCTGCCTCTGCCTGATCTTTGGCAGTGATCAGTTCAACTTCCTGCAATTTATGCTTTGTAATGTTGGTATAAAGTCCAGATACTTTTATAACATTTCCATTGGCATCTTTAATTGGAAACATTTTAGTTTGAATCCAACGGACTTCATTATTTAATATAATGCGACATTCAATTTCCTCATACTTTCCAGTCTTTACGACTTTATGAGCATTATAAATTAGCTCGATATCATCTTTATGTACATACTGATCAATATAATGTTGGTTACTATAAAAGAAATCAGGATGTACGCCTAATATATCCAGGCAATTCTCACTGATATACTCATAGGTTTTATTCTGAACGCTGTATAGGTAGACTGTGTCACTTATCGTTTCACTGATTTGTCTCAGCTTACGTTCACTTTCTTTTACCAATTCTTCTGATTTTTTCCGATCGGTGATATCATTGATGAACCGTATGAAATATTGTTTCCCGTTTAGTTTGGTTGAACTGATGCTTATCGATACTTCGAATTCTTCCTTATTTTTTCGCAAGCCTGTAGTTTCTATGTTTGAGTCACTGATGGATAACTTATTGTTTTTTGATAGGGTTAGTAACCTCTTGCGATATGTTTCATGATGCCTTTCGGGTATAACGGTTTCATAAATCAGCTTACCGATAATTTCATGGGCTTTCCAACCGAAAATTTCTTCTGCTTTAGGGTTCCAGGAAGTTATGAAGCCATTTTGATCTTCTATAATTACGGCATTCGGTGCGTGATTGAAGAAGTGAGTGAGTTGCTCTTCACGCGCTATTAGCTCTTCTTCGGCACGCTTGTGATCATCCATGTTCCAAAGTATGCCACTCAGTTTCATAGCAAGGCCGTTGTGGTCGTATTCTACTTTACCCCGGGCTGTTAAATTATGAATGGACCAGTCAGGCCAAATGGTGCGAAACTCATGTTCGCAAGCCAATTTATTTTTAACTGTAAATTTTAACTTCTCCGTAAAAAGTGATCGATCTTCAGGATGAAGCATCCTCAGCAATTCATCCCTTTTTCCGCTAAGTATTGCAGACTTCAGTCCAAATAACTCGCTGACCTGATTATCAAAGGATAGTAGATCACTTTCAATCTCCCAACTCCACACGCCCATTTCAGCTGATTGAAGGGCGAGATTAAGTTGGGCCTTGCTTTCCTTTAAGGCTTCCTCGGTATTCTTTCTCTCCTCAATATTGCGGTAGGTGCCAATAATCCCTTTGATGTTCTCATCATGAAGCAAGTTGGTAAGCGTACCTTCAATCCAAAGATAGGTGCCGTCACTATTCAACATTCTATATTCGCCCGATTTAGACATACCCGGGTTGGCTAATAACTCAGCGAATTCAATGGAGAAATTTTCTAATTCCTCAGGGTGAACAAATTGAAAAATATTGAATGAACGGTCTCCAAATGGCTTCATTACCAGATCACTAACAAAAGGGCTTTGATAAGTAAAGTTACCCGATGAATCGAACAGGAGGATTATTGAATAACTATAGGAAATCAGTTTCTTATAATATTGCTCACCCTCGACAATTTTCTTTTCTGCTTTTTTGCGAGCTGTAATATGAGAAGCGATGATGAAAACATTTTCTGTCCGGCCATTTTTAATAATTGGCATGAACTTAACTTCGCTGTGGATTTCGGCCCCATGTATGTCGGAACTTGCATATTCCCTGGTCAGCGGCATTTCGTGTTGAAACGCAGCATCAATCCAGGTCTGATAATCGCTATGATCATTATGGAATAGATGCTGGAAGATTTCATTTCCCATTATAGCGCCTTCTTTAATCTGAGGTAGCGCTCGGTTGATATGTAAAACCTTCCTGGATCGATCTATCAAAACAAAGAGTTCGGAGGAATTTCCTGAAACGGCATCTAATTTAGTGCGTTCTTTTTCGAGTACTTTTTCGTTTTCCAGCTTGAAGAAGTGCCAACCAATTTGCTGTGCAAACAATTCAATAAGCTCAGGATATTCAATCTTCTCACCGCTGGGCATGACCAACCACATTGAACCCACGATGGTATTGCGCCTGACAATGCGGATAGCATAGACCTGACCTAAATTAAATGTATGCCTTAGTAGTTCTCCGGTTTCGTGTGGTAGAAAATAGCTTTGTTCATTTACCTCGCCTTGATTGATAAGCTTATTAGAGGCGGATGCAAACCTATCAAACGGACTCATTTTCCATTCTTTGCCAACAAAGCTATGTCCTAGTATTTCTTTCCCCTTCAGAATATAATCAGGTGATCCGGATACGGCTACCGTTTTCCCTAAATTTTCCTCAGGGTTCATTAGCGTAAGGATAGCAAAGGTGGCACCCGACAACATCAGCAGATCATCGCAAATGGTTTGATGGGAGGTATCTGAGGCTCCGAACTCATGATACTTCGTAGAGAGGATTGCCAGCAATTTCTGCTTTTCAATTAAATTTTTGAGGCTGGTTTCGTGATCGGTATCGTCAACGGTTTTGGTCACTTTTTATTGATTCATTTGGATGCAAATAAGAGACTTATCAGAGAAAGAAACACTCCTCTATATACCTAATTGGAGCTCGGTAATATTACTGAATTCCATAGGCAGGTACAGTGTATTTTAGAGGACTACGTAATTTTACGAAGTTCACTCGGTATAGAATTTCAGGTTTCTGTGTGAAATCAGTAAAGAAGGATTTGCGAATCACAAATACCTTTGATGAAGTAATTCTGTTTGGAGTTTGCCTAAGAAGTAACTGCCCAGGCAGGATTAAATCACTAATTCATTCTAATATGAAAACGTATTTAAAATTGATTGATCCAGTCATGTGGGTATTCCGGTTTATCTTGATTTTCTTGTCGCTTTATGTAGCGATACTGGAGATGTTTGTATAAAAAGATTGGTGGATTACTTGTCGCCCAGGGCAAATTCCTTTTTATAAGGCATCGTAAATGAGAAGACGGAACCTTGTCCATGGCTTGATTCGAGCCAGATTTCTCCATTCCATTTAGCGACCAGCATTTTACTTATGGCCAGGCCAAGTCCGGTGCCACCGTGTTTAAGATGTGTGGTTTCGTCTCCATGACGAAAGGGCTGGAAGATGAGATTAAACTTGTTCGCTGAAATTCCAATGCCCGTATCCGAAACCTGGAAAAGAAGTGTGCTAGAGTCTTTTTGTAAACAAGAAAATTCAATATGACCTTGTTCTGTGAATTTTATTGCATTATCTAATAAATGAGTGAGTACAATTTTTAAATTGGCCTCATCGGCAAGAATAATAGTATCATTGCCGGGCAGACTAATGGTAGAAATGATGTCAATATCTTTATTTTTTCCCGATTTCGCTTTTACAATAAACTGCTCTCTCAACTCTTTAAATAGGTCATTTAAATCTGTTCGGATCCATCGCGGCTTGCTTTGATTCACTTCCAACTGCGAGATTAGAAGAATATTATTGATAACGTTGAGGAGATTTTCACTTTGGTCTTTAATCAAGTGGGTTAATTCCATTCTTTTTTCATCTGTCATCTCGAAACGTTCAAGCAATTCTGAAATACCCATGATTGCATTCATCGGTGTACGTATTTCATGCGACATATTGGCCAGGAAGGAAGATTTTAGTCGGTCCGATTCAAGTGCTTTGTTTCTCTCTTTACTAAGATCCTCCATGGTTTGAAGTATTATTTGTTGCGAATGTAAGAGCTCTCCGTTTTGAATTGAACGCAACTTTATATTTTCTATTATTTCATTAGAAATTGCATAAGATGCCAGGGTAGCTACGGAGATAACAAAAAGGAATGTCTGAAGCAACCACACTGTAAATTGAAACATGTCTCCATTGGTGACAAACGGACCATGACCCAGGTAAGTGTAATAGATTGAGGTGATTGAAAAAAGAAAAATTGTATACGTGGTAATCAGTAGTGAAAATCTAAAAGCGATCCACAGAAGAATTGGAATAATCAAATAGGGCATCGCATTTTCAATGATGATGTGCAGCGAAGAGTTACTTAACTTCAGGAAGTAGACCCATTCGGAAAACAATAATGTAAAGAGGGTAATAATGAGTAGCGTGGATAAAGGTAAATGCGATTTTCTTTTAGTCTCGTGGTAGATGGCATATATAAAAGGCGTGAAAATTAAGATGCCAATTACATTTTCAATGTACCAGTCGAACGTTTGACTAAAGATCGAATTGTTCGGGTCGTTCTTGACCAGGTTTAAAGCGATGGCACTGATTGCTGAGCTAATGATTGCAACGGATAGCCCGCTTAGAATAAAATAAACAGTATTTTTTGCTGTTTTAAAAGGCCGTTCAATAATTCCTAGTTTTTTTAAAACATAATGGCCGGTTAGGGGTTCAATGATCCGGCTTATCGTATAAGTGAATGTAAGGAGTAGTGTATTAACCAGTTCAACGTGGTTACTATTTACCCAATGAATACCGGATATTCTAAATATCGAGGCAATCAAAATACCTGGCCAGATAGATCGCCCCCATACCATCATTAGTCCTAAAGCAATGCCAGAAGGTGGCCAAATAAGAGTAGATCCTTCCTGATTGTGCATATCACTAAAGTTCAAATTGGATGCAAGATTGGCAGTAGAATAAAAAAGGACTGCGGTTACGCAAACCTTACCTATATAAATCCAGGTATTATTCGTTTTATTTATTAACCCGAGTGGCATGCTGCAGCTTTCAATTTATTATTTGAGGTAAATAAGGCATCGTAAAATAAAATGAAGATCCTTTTCCCTTATCTGATTCTACCCAGATTTCTCCATCCCATAATTTAAGTAGTCCCCTAACAATAGCCAGTCCGAGGCCGGTGCCCCCGTATTTTTGATGAATGTCTAAAGATGCCTGTTGAAATCGCCTGAAAATGATTTCCTGGTTTGATGAATCAATGCCAATGCCGGTGTCTCGTACATAGAACACGAGCGTTCGTCTATCTTTCAATTTACATCCCAATTCAATGGAACCGCTCTCTGTAAATTTCAATGCGTTGTGAAGCAAATTGGTGAATACCTGATGCAGTCGTGGAAAATCAGCCATTACCGAATTCTCCATTTCTTTCAATTCATTATTTATTTTAACTTCAATAGACTTATGATGTAAGTGATTTACTTCCGCAGTCAACGTCTTCCCTAATTGATTTAGTAATTCCTCAATATTTCCTGCCGATGCCATAGAGACGATTTGGCCCGACTCAATTTTAGAGAGGTCAAGGATATCACTAATAACAGTCATAAGATCCTTACTCCGCTGGCGAATGATGGCAGTGAATTCTTCACGTTTTTTCGTGGATAAATTTTCCCGATTCAATAATTCAGAAAACCCCACTATGGCATTCATTGGAGTACGTATTTCGTGTGATATGTTAGCCAGAAACGAAGACTTCAACCGGTCTGATTCTTCTGCTTTAGTTCTTTCCATTTCTAAATCCTCCATGATTTTCAGAAGTGATTCATTTTTATTTTTTAATTCCATGGCGCGCTCTTCAATCTGACTTACCTGGATTCTTCTCTGGTTAGCAGCACCGACTGAAATAATAGTGGTGAAAGAGATGGTGACCATAAATAATTTTAGGAGTATGGCCGAATCGCTGCTTGTCTCCAAAACAAATGGGCCGACATCATTGGAAGTAAAATATACAGAAATGATGGATATAGAGATTAATGAAATGGATGAAATAGCCAGGTGATACCGGTAGGATATCCATATCAAAAGAGGAATGACAAACAGGTACGCCACTTTCAAACCAATTATCCGCTGATGTAATTCATTGATGTCAACCAGGAAAAGCGAGCCCGCAATAGCAATGATGACAATTGCCTGGATAATAATTAATTTCTTTGCTGAGGATTCTAATTTTGAGATCTGATAAAGCGATATAATAAATGGGGTGAACACCAGTATACCAAAGACATTGTTCATATACCAGCCCACGATACGAGATAGGAATATTTCTATAGCGTCATTCCTGAAAACCTGGACAATGGTTGCAGATGTACTAGGTCCAATAACGGATATCACCAGGGTAATCACAATAAAGCGCAATGAGTTGGCAACATTATTTAGAGATTTATCCCCAATGAAGAATTTGTCTAACAGGATACTTCCAATCAATGGTTCAATTGCTCTGCCTCCTGCAACCACTAACGAAACAATACCAGTATTGATCATTTCTGGATTGTTTCCAATTACAGAAGCAATTATCGGGCTTCTGAGTAATGAACCTATCAAGATTCCCGGCCACACTGATCTTCCAAGCAGAATGACCATCGCGAACGCGATGCCCGAAGGCGCCCAGAATGCCTGGAACGGCTCATTCGTGGATGAGTGAATGAAAGTGAGGACATCGCCCAACCGGCTGGTTGAGTAATAGAGCATGGCAGTCAAGATAATCTTACCCAGATAATTCCACGTTGATTGGTTCGGTAATGTTAGCTTCATACCATCATGGAATTATGAATGATCTACGAGTTGGTTCAATTTCATAGTACGATCTTCCTGTAGATAGGGCATCGTAAAATAAAAGGTCGATCCTTTTCCGATTTCTGACTCCACCCAGATATTTCCATTCCAAAGTCTAATCAATCCTTTTATAATGGCCAAGCCAAGGCCTGTGCCGCCATATTGTTGATGCGTAGTAGCCGAAGCTTGTTGAAATGGTTTAAATATGATTTCATGTTTAGAAGATTCAATGCCCATACCGGTGTCATGCACATAAAATAAAAGTGTATCACCGTTCTGGAGTTTGCACCCAAATTCAATGGATCCACTCTCCGTGAATTTCAGTGCATTGTTAAGTAGATTACTCATCACCTGATGAAGCCGCGTAAAATCCGCTACCACGTTGTTTTCGTCTCCATTCAACTCATTGGAAGTTTTCACCACAATGGCTTTACCATGAAGATGGTTTACTTCGGCTGAGAAATTGGTTAACAATTGATCCAATAGTTCTGCGATATTGCCCTTCGATGGCTTTGAAACAATTTGCCCTGATTCAATTTTAGAGATGTCAAGAATGTCGTTGACGATGGCCAACAGATCTTTGCTGCGCTGACGGATAAGGTGAGCGAACTCCTCTCGTTTGGTGATGGATAAATCGGGCCGGCTGAGCAGTTCTGAAAAGCCCATTACCGCGTTCATGGGTGTCCTGATCTCGTGCGACATATTTGCCAGAAACGAAGATTTTAAACGGTCCGATTCCTCCGCTTTAACCTTGGCTTCTTCCAACTGACGAAGATCTTCTCTTCGCTCTTTCGATGCTGAATAGGATACTAATGAAGCTATGGATATAACGAACAAAAAACTTTGAAGTATCCATACGGCATGCTGATAATTACCATTATATATAAATGGACCCAATCCATGTGAAGTAAAATAGATGGTAATTATGGAAACGACAAATACAGAGTAGGAGGTGATTACAAAATTGAAATTAAATGAAATCCACAGCAATAAGGGAATGATTAAAAACGGAAAGGCGCTTTCTAATACAATGTGTATGGAAGATAGTTTTTCCAATGGAAAGTAGATAATAACAAAGCCGGTGAACAAGGTCATTAATAGGATGGGAATGATGGTTGAAAGTTTCAGCCATGATTTTGGCTTAGCCATCACGATGGCATAAGTGAGAGGAGCGAAAATTAAAATCGCAATCAGGTTATCAATATACCATCCAAATGTTCGCATCAGTAATATCTCAATAGAGTCCTTGTGCTGTAGCTCGGCACCCAGGGCACTTAGACCGGAACTGATGATCGCAATACCGATGGATACCAGGATAAAATAAAAGGTATTTAGAGGACCCTTAAAGGGAGCATCATGTATGCCTATTCGCTTCAATAGGGCTTGCCCGGCAATTGGTTCCAGTACTCTTCCTATTGCAAAAAGAGATATGAGTAGGGCTGTCGAAATTAACTCCAGGTGACTTAAATCCATCCATGTGTCAGTGGTTCGAAGTAACGAGCCAATGATAATGCCAGGCCATATTTTAGGCCCCCATAGAATCATCAGCATAAAGCAAATGCCTGATGGTGGCCAGTATATGGCGTAGCGTTGATGTTTAAATACTTCTTCAGCACTTCTGAGGTAGTAGGCTATGTCTGCACTTAAATAATATAATACTGATGTTATCAAAATTTTGCTTGCGCAATCCCATGTGAGGTAATATTTTATGGATAGGATATTTTTCATTTTAATATCTGCAATAACAAAGTATTTTGTTCATATGAAGGAGCTTTTGTCATTTTGATTTAATTGGCATTACCAGGGTTTATGCCCTTGATAGTTTGCGCCAGGCTTGTTAGTGTTTTTATAAGTGTTGCCGGACTTAACGGTTTAGTCAGGAAAGCGCTACAGCCCAACTCAATGGCTTTGGCTTTATGGGTGGCGGTAGCAAATGCGGTAATAATGACAACGTTAATTTCGGGATATATTTTTTTTAATTGTTCTATTACCTCCATGCCAGACATGTCTGGAAGTCCCAGATCCATTAAAACAATAGAAGGCTTTTCTTGCCGGGCAACACCAAGGGCCTTAGTTCCTGTATCCACATGCGTGAGTTGACAGGGAAAGTTGTTGAGAATTTCTTTCAAATAGCTGGCACTGAAAATATCATCTTCAACGAGGAGTATATGTATGTCTTCCCAGTTTAACCCTTCCGAGCCAGCATTTTCAATGATCGTTAGTTTATCCTGCTGCACATAGGGTATCGTAAAGTAGAAGGAGGAACCTTTACCTACTTCTGACTCTATCCAGATCTTCCCTTCCCATAGATCAAGGAGTCCTTTTACAATGGCAAGGCCGAGCCCTGTGCCTCCAAACTGTTGATGAATGTCCTCTGAAGCCTGTTGAAACGGCTTGAATATTAGTTCATGTTGTGAAGGATCAATTCCCACTCCGGTATCCGTCACATAAAATAAAAGCGTATCCGTATTCTGAAGTTTGCATCCGAATTCAATGGAACCTCTTTCTGTAAATTTCAACGCGTTGCTCAGCAAATTGCTTAAGACCTGGTGGAGTCTTGTGAAATCGGCCAGCACCATGTTTTCAACGCCTTTCAATTCGTTTGTTACTTTCACCTCGATGGATTTGGTGTTAAGGTGATTTACTTCAGCTTCTAAATTGTTTCTTTCCTGATCTAATAATTGCTGAATATTTCCTGCGGATGGTCGGAATATCAATTGGCCGGATTCAATTTTAGAAATATCCAGTACGTCATTCACGATAGCCAGTAAATCCCTACTTCGTTGCTGAATAAGTTGAGAGAATTCTTCATACTTATTTTGCGATAAATTAGGACGATTGAGCAATTCAGCAAATCCCATTACCGCATTCATCGGTGTGCGGATTTCGTGCGAAAAATTGGCAAGAAAGGAAGACTTTAACCGATCTGATTCTTCCGCCTTGGCTTTGGCTTTTTTCAAGTTTATCAGATTATTTCTCCTTTCATTAGCAGCAGCATAGAATATTAATACCGCAATAGCAATTACAAATAAGAATGTCTGCAGCAACAATACCGTATAATGGTAGTTATCAAATACTAAAAATGGGCCGTGGTCAAGGGCAGTAAGAAATTTCGTCATTATCGAAATCATAATGACAGTGCCGGATATTACTACTAAATTAAACTGAAAGGAGATCGCAATTAAAAAAGGTATGATTAAAAAAGCATTCGAATCTTCTAAAACATGATGCCATGCAGGCCAATAGGAATTGGTAACATAGATGGCAAGGAAATTTAATACAACGATCAGTGCGATAGGTATAAGGGATAAAATTTCAGCGTATTTTTTTTCTCTAATAAGATAATAAACAGCATAAACAAAAGGTGTGAACATCAAAATGCCAATTACATTTCCTAGATACCAGCCAAAGGCCCGTATTAGCAATACTTCAATAGAATCATTTCGGATTATCTGGGTACTAAGACTACCACCACTTGCGCTTATTGTGGCAACTACCAAGGCAACTACTATAAAGTAGAGTATACTCTTAATACCTTTAAAAGGATCAGTATGAGTCCCTGCTCTTTTCAAAATGAATTGACCTGCCAGCGGTTCAAGCGTTCTTCCGAGAGAGAAAATGATTATAATCAGGATAGCGTCCCCGAAGGCTGGATCACCCGCTAGAAACCATTGCGCATGAAGTACGCGGAAAACTGAACCTATGAAAATGCCGGGCCACATGGATCTTCCCCATATTAGTACAAAGCCAAGTGCAACACCAGATGCTGGCCAGACTACGGTATAATCCTCATGATTAAATACCCCACCAAAGGTGATATACCTGAGAGTAAGTTCAGTGGTAACATAATACCCCAATGCAGTGACAGCAAGCTTACCTAAATAAGTAAATGAAGTGGGTACTTTATTTAGGTAGGACATAAGTTCCTTAATTATGAAGGATCAAATCTAGGCTTTTCAGTAACCTCAGGTAATTGAAATATAATTTTTTCGTTCTCAATTTTTTTGTCCTGATCATGAAAACGATCCTGCAACTTCTGATATCCTTTCGCCTAGTTTAACCATGGCTCATAAATATTTGCTTAATACTTGAAACAGGCTTGCGCTGCTAACAGGTTTTAATAAGATGTCATTTATTCCGGCTGCCCGTGCATTCAGCAAGTCAGTTTCTAGTGTGGAGGCGGTTAACGCAATGATTGGAATATTCGGATTAAACTTTCTGATTTCTCGCGTAGCGTCTATGCCATTTAATATAGGCATGTAAATATCCATGAGAATCAAATCAACGATCGATTTCTCCAGGTAGGTGACTGCTTCCAGTCCGTCTCCTACAATGATGCTTTGACAACCCCACTCATCTAAGAACGATGAAAACACCATGGCATTTATTTCATTGTCTTCCGCAATTAATATTCTCTTGCTTTCGAACGGAAGGCTTTTGCCAACTCCTTTGCTTTTATAAACTGCCTGAAGGTTTAATTTGAAGGAACAGGTGAGTTGATTGGAATTTAAGTGTTGAGTAAAGTCGAATATAGCTTCTTTAAATTCTGAGGCGATGGCCGCCAGTCGAGGAACTAATTCATATTGTAATTCATAGCTCGCGATATTGATGTTGGAGGCAACAATTTGGACTTGTAGCGTGACGTTGGCGTTCTGCTCCTGGTACTTCTGGATATCAATATTGATTACGCCATTGATAATTCGCTCCGATAATTCCAGTGAGAATTTTTCTATGGGCTTCGTGATCTTCTCCGGGTTGTCCAGGTAGAGCTTTGGCAGTTTTATGTCGATACTTAATTTTAATAAATTCTTGTGCCCAATTGACCTGGTGAGGTGTTCAATAAGGTAGGTGCACAAACTTTTTAACTCAAATTGATTCATAAAGGGATTATTTCAACCATGCAACGTTAAATAATAATAAAGTCTAATGCATAGATACAAGTAAAGTATGGATCGATATGTACGTATTTATACGGATACGATTGGATGTATAATCCAGTATATTAATCCCTATATACTATTTGTTCCTTTGGGTGCTAATACATCATAGGCGAACTAGGAGACGATGAGGGAGATTTTAGACTATTTTGGCGGTGGACTATCTGTAGGGGTTTTTAGAATCTCCACATCACGTGAATTCATTTCCGTTGGCAAATCGCTGCCCGGTTTGTTTGGGTATTCGAAGAAGGAATTTCTTAACCTGACCTTTGATCAACCATTGGCTGATCCTTTCATGTACACCCACTTGAAACTAAAATTTCGGAAGCACCATGAATTATGTAATGAGCGCATTTTAATGATCAGAAAGGATGGAGCCAATTTTTGGGCCCACCTTACTGTGAGATTGGTGGAAGAACGTGGAAAAAAATTCGCTGCTGGCATCATAGAGGATATCACTGCCGTAGTGACGATGGAAAATCATCTCAAGGGAGTGGAAAATGAATACCAGCGAACGAGGTATGAACTGGACCGGTTTATATATAGCGCATCACATGACATACGTTCTCCCATCAGCTCGATACTGGGATTGATCAATATTATGAAGTTGGATTATACCGATTATAAGTCAAAGAAATTTATTGAACTGATGGAGGTAAGTGCCCATCGGCTCGATCGCTTTGTAATTGATTTGAGCTCCTTTGCGGAGAATTCGCGAGGACATTAAGAGCAAACCAATCGATTTCAATAAAGTGCTTTCTGAGCTCGTACAGCGGTTGAGCGATCACCCTTCGTTCAAGGAAGTAAAAATTAACTACGAAATCGCCAGTGATTCTATTTTTTATTCTGATTTTTTTAGGATACGACTCATCGTTAATCAGATTATCAAGAATTCGCTGGATTTCTGTGACTTGAATAAAAGGACCCCACTTATTGACATCCAAATTTCAACCACCCAGGAGAAAGCTATTATTGAAATTTTAGATAACGGGATTGGGATAGCCAATACGCATGTAGAGAATGTATTTGACCTTTTTTATCGCGCAAGCCGCCTTTCGAAAGGATCAGGTATTGGTCTATATGTTACCCGAGAAGCCGTGATTAAGTTGAAGGGCATTATTTCCATTAATTCTGAATATGGTGTAGGCACATCACTAAAAATCCAAATACCAAATTCGATTAAGGGAAAGGTGGCCACCAGCAAATGGAAGCTGAAGAAAAACGTGTCCACTTTGTCTCTAAATAATGTAAAGTAACGGTGATCCTTCGCGGGATAATTCTACTCCTACTCCTACTCCTGCTCATCACTGTCAATAGACTTACCTAAACGAATTTCAACTCTTTCAGTGACAAAATTATATATCCGTATAAATACCTAAGTACCTATCAGTATATAATACACAGTAGTCTACACAATAAAACAGGTGTTACTAACCTAATAGAGCACATACCTTTGGCAAACAATAGGGAAAGGAAATCCAAGCCGATCAATAATGGCGCTAACAATTTATTGCTTTCACTGATGTAGGCGGTATGATTTCGCGCTCAGCAAGATTCAAGACTCCAACGGGCGAACTGGAAATTTCAACATCGGAACAAAAAACGTATTGTATTTAAATATAAGTAACATGACAAAGAATGTCTTAATCGTAGATGACTCTCTTTATATGAGAACGGTAATCAAAGATGCCCTGGAGCAAGCTGGTTATCGTGTTGTTGGTCAAGCCGCCAACGGAGAAGAAGCCATTGATTTGGCTTTTGATTTACGACCGGATATCATTACGCTGGATAACATTTTACCAGATATGATCGGCACCGATATTTTGAAAGTGTATTCCGAAGAAGGACTTTCCTCGAATGTAATTATGATTAGTGCCGTTGGGCAGGAATCTGTAATTCAGGAAGGTCTGAGCCTTGGAGCAAAGGCATATATTGTTAAGCCCTTTACTTCCGATCAATTATTGAGCGCAGTTAAAGCACTTTAAATGTAATGGCTGCCACAAAAGTCAGAGCCTTGCTTATTGAGGACTTGGGATTCATGACAATCTTTTTGTCTGATATTTTGCGCAAAGCCGATCCATTGTAAATAACCAGTATAGCAAGACTGTTAACTAGTAAATGTATGCTCAAGGTGAATAGTAGCAATCAAACTTTAATGGAAGCATTTGAGTCCGGTTACGTCAACGCGGCCAACTCATTATCCATGATGGTGAACGAGAAAGTCTTTTATGAGTCTTGTCACCAGGCAAACCACGTTGTGGAATCATTCAGTATGGCCGGTATTTATCCACAATATCAGGATAAAGATCAATCCTATATGCTGTTGACCACCGAGGTTTTTGGAGATGTTTTTGGAAAGAGCTATTTGATTTTATCCCAACATGATTTTGAGCTCTTGACCCGAGACATCGGCCAACCAATGGACTCTAAAATTAATTTTCATCATGAATTTTTGAAGGAAGTGGACAATATTTTGTCGGCTTCAGTTATCACAAAATTGTCCAACAAATTAAAAATGAAGATGTATGGAGATGTTCCTATCTGGGTTGGCTCTGTGGATAATGATGTAACTCAAATCATAAGTTCAGACTTTCAGGATCGGGTATCAGAAATATATGTGAATACAATTTGTTTTACGTTTGATAAAGCCCCATTGGTAAAGCCACTGTTCATTTGGATTATGGATAGTAAGGTGACCGATGTCCCCGAAGAAACGAATGGAGATTAGTAGTTGAAATTATTTTCGTGATGCAAGCAGGCTAACGCTCTAAAATGGAGCAAGATATAAGTAGTGAAACCCTTACGATTACAGAAGAGGAATTAAAAGCCTTTTTCTACGTTTTAAAATTATTTAGTGTCATATAGCTATGGTGATAATAGTCGCATCGGATTGCCACCTTAAGGCCACAACACCCACTTATGAGACGCAACATATTCAAAAGAGCAAGTTTATAAAGTTACTATGCACGGGATTCAACTACTTTTACTAATTTTAGGTACTCTATGATTAATATGCGCCTACTTATTTTAGTGCTGGCTTGTCTGTTTTGTATACAAGTATCGAATGCCCAAAAAAATGCAGTCGATAAAAATGCACTCACGTTTGAGGAATTGTACGATGACCCCAATGCTATAAATAAACTATTTGTAAGTTTTCAGCCCTTCTATGGAGAGTTGTTTGCCACCAATGTAAACGCTGGGTTTGGGTTGGAAGCTCACTATTTTCATGTAAATAAGTTTGATGTTAAAGCTCAGTTCAGGAAGACCTATAGCAGTAAATTTTTTGATTTAAACCGTGAGCTTGCCTTGAAGAACAGTCTCATGGACAATGTGCCGGCAGCTTTCAATTACATTGAAATAGGAGGGACTTATCATATTAAGGATTTTGATGTAACCTCGACCACCAACGTATTCCTTTACAAAAAGAAATTTTCGGCTAACCGGTGGGCGTCTAGCGTTCCCCTTCATGCAGAAGTGCCGGCCAGGCTCAGAAAGATATTCGGAGCAAGGGCGGGTGTTATTGTATGGAAAAGTACAGCAGATGTGAGCAGGGCCTTAGAAAAGCAGAACTTGACTAACGCGGATCTGGTTACAGCCGAGAACGTGCCCTTGCCAGCCACCTATGTGGATGCAGATGGTGAAACGCAGGACCTGACCGTATATAGTAATTTATATTCGACCAGTGTTTACCTGGGGGCCTCCTTAACTCGTATTCGTAATATGGCCGTGAGCTTTAACAATTATGATGAGGGATTTGATGATGGCATTTTTACGGTATTCATGGATATCATGTTTTCCCCTTCGCTTAAACTTGATCCGGTGCTGTATAACAATTCCGAGTACTCGGTTCAAGCCATAAAGTTAAATACCATTGGTTTTCGTGCGGGCATGGAAGGAAAATTTAACCGCGAATTAGGCTGGGCCTATGGCACAGAGATTGGGTATCGCCCATCGATTCAAGGACGTGGTTTTTTTGCGTTGGTGAAAATTGCTTTCCCTGTATTTGGTACCAAGCTCGAGCATAAAGTTGCCGCCTACGGTAAATAAAAGTTCAATCAGTTGGTGTACGATATAGTAATCACCCACATTAAAGGACTTCTACAGGTAAGAGATCAGTCTCCTGTAATGCTGAAGGGTAAGCACATGAGTGATCTGCCCGCTGTTTCAAATGCCTTTTTAATTATCACAGATGGACTTATTCATTCTTATGGACGAATGGAAGAATTTCCGTCTGACATTAACGCCCACCAGTTCATTGACGCTTCGGAAAGATTGGTCATGCCTTCTTTCATTGATTCACATACGCACCTTGTATTTGCTGCTACGCGAGAGGAAGAATTTGTATTGAAGATCAAGGGAGCGACCTATGAAGAGATTGCAGCCCGTGGTGGGGGAATACTTAATTCCGCCAAAAAACTTCAGTTGCTTTCTGAAGATGAGTTGTTTGAGAAGTCTGTACCACGCGCGTGGGAAATCATTCAATCCGGAACTGGCGCGGTAGAAATAAAAAGTGGTTATGGTCTCACCACAAGAGATGAATTGAAAATGCTTCGTGTTGCACGAAGAATTGGAAGAGAAACTCCGCTGACGGTAAAGACAACATTCTTAGGTGCTCATGCAGTGCCACCTGAAATAAAAAAAGAGTATTATATCGATCAACTCCTAAACGAGATGATACCGGCAGTGGCAGAAGAACATCTTGCTGACTATATCGATGTGTTTTGCGAACATGGATTCTTTTCGATGGAAGAAACTGAACGAATCGTTGAGCAAGGGAAAAAATTTGGGATGAGACCTCGCATTCATGCTAATCAATTGAATCGTTCTGGTGGGGTGCAGGTAGGTGTTAAGACTGGGGCAATCAGCGTTGACCATTTAGAGAACATTGGTGATGAAGAGATTCAGTTACTAATGAATAGCGATACGATGCCGGTTTCTTTACCGGGAGCCGCTTTCTTTCTGAGTTTACCTTTTACACCTGCACGCAAAATGATCGATGCAGGACTGCCACTTGCCATTGCTTCCGACTACAATCCAGGTAGTGCACCGAGCGGAAATATGCCGTTGATGATTTCTCTGGCTTGTATTAAAATGAAAATGACTCCTGAGGAGGCTTTGAATGCCGCCACCATTAATACCGCGTACACACTAGGGTTATCATCAACATTAGGCACCATAACCAGAGGCAAAATTGCTAATGTATTTATGACGAAACCGATGACATCTTTCTCTTTGGTGCCGTATAGCTTTGGAAAAAATCCGGTTGAGCGGATAATTTTGAATGGTAAAGTAATTGACTTATAATGCTGGAAAACTTAAGACCTTCTGTCATGGCCAAGGACAATTATATTCAGTCACTGCTTCGAGATGTACCTGACTTTCCGAAGCCTGGCATCATCTTCAAGGATATCACTCCGTTGCTGGCTGACCCTGCTGCGCGCAAGCAGGTGATCAAAGAAATTGCAGAGCATTTTAGTGATCAAAATATTCAGGCAGTGGCCGCTGTAGAAGCGAGAGGATTTATTTTTGGATCGCTGCTGGCCGATGCACTGAATGTTTCATTTGTTCCCGTGCGGAAGTCGGGCAAATTGCCATTTCATAAAATTCAGCAAGAGTATTCGTTGGAGTACGGTACAGCTTCTATTGAAATGCACATGGATGCATTCGAGAAGGGCACGCGGGTATTGATTCATGATGACTTGTTGGCAACCGGGGGCACAGCTTCAGCGGCAGGCAACATGATTGAACGCCTTGGAGGAATCGTTGCTGGTTACTCCTTTATTATAAATCTTGCATTTTTACCTGGCGAGAAATTGCTTTTTGAAAGGTTTGGTGTTAAGCCACATTATTTGGTAACCTATAATTAGTGATTATGATCGAAAGGTGGAACAATTGCATTGGATACCTGTTTAAAGTCTGATATGGATGGATTTGTAAGCATACCGATGTTCCCATTGTCCATTTTTCCTTTGCCAGGCGAAATGGTGCCACTTCATATTTTTGAACCACGATATCGCCAATTATTGGAAGATGCCGAATCAAAAGATATCTCCTTTGGGATTCATTACAACCATACTTCCAATACGGAGAAACTTGGATCATTGGTTAAATTGGAAAGTGTAATCAAGAGATATAAGACGGGAGAATCCGATATCATCGTCAAGTGTCTCGACTTATTTACCATGAATAAGTTATACCGAACCTATAAAGATAAGCTCTATCCCGGAGGAGAGGTCAAGTTTTGGAATGTGGAAGGATCGAAACCCATGAGCGATTCTCTTAAGGACTATTTCGGCCAGTACCATGTCTGGCTTAAGATCACGCATTCTGTTAAAGTAGTCTCCTTATTTGATGTGGCTAATGAACTGAGTTTGGGTTTTGATGAACGACTTAACTTTGTCATGCTCCCTACCGATAAACAAGAGTCTTTTCTCATCAACCAGATCAAATATCAAATTCAGTTGATGAGGCAGGTCGATAAAGCCAAAGACATATTTCACCTGAATTAATATCGAAATAAAGATTTCTCATCTTTTTTGAACCCTTAATAGGGCTGTTACCGTTAACTGCACACTTCTTCTCTGAAGGTGATTTTTTCATCGTATAAATTTTATTTAACATTCTTTAACCTTCATGGTGCAACAATTCGAAAGATGAGGTCGTCCTAAGAGCAAATGAAAACTCTTATGAAAAAAATTAGCTTGTTATTCGTTGGTGTGCTTTTTTGTACACTAGTGTTCGCAAACGGGACAGATGAACCAAATGCTTCAACTTCATCTATGGCAGTGACTAACTCAACCGGTTCGTCATTATTCAAATTGTATTACAAAGCTAATACGTTGGATAATGTTAAGGTTTCTATTCTCAACAGTTCTGGTGAGATGGTATTCACGGAGAAATTGAGAAAGACCAGTGGGTTTATTCGTCCTTATAATTTCGATGGACTTGACGAAGGTGAATACACCATGCGAATTGAAACAGCAAACGGCACGCGAGATGAAAAACTGTTTTACGGTGCCGGCAAGGTTGATAAGTTAATCAACGTAGTGAAACTTGTCGATCAGGGAAAATATTTATTTACCATCACATCCAAGACGGCCGATAATGTGAATATAAATATCTATAACGCGAAGGATGAACTCATTCTCACACAAAGGAAATTTATTGATAAAGAGTTTGCCGAAGTTTTCAATTTGAAAAACATCAATGAGTTTACCATTGAGGTAACAGACAACAATGGATTGGTGAAGACGGTGAAGTACGAATAAGCAATTCAATAGATATCGTACACCGCAAACGATTTAGATTATATAGAAAACATTTTGAAGGTGATAGGTAGTTGATTCAGAGCATTTACAGTGAAAAGAGTGAATAGCGCAATGCAAAAACACCGCAATCGATTTTTCAGATAAAAAATCAAGTTTACTTACAATGAACGTCCTTTTGTTTTGTTGCTCTCGTTATTTGTATTGAAAACAAAAACAAAACAACTATGAAAACAAAGTTAATTGTAAGTGCCTTAATTTGTAGCACTGGTAACAGGCGTAGCTGCAGCAGCTGACCCTGTAGGACCGAAGGTGGTTATTGTAAATCAAAAGGAAGCAGGAGTATTCAAATTGATTTACGAAGGAGCCCAGACTGGAAAAGTAAATCTAAAAATTTCTGACCAGGATGGTGTTGTCCTTTTTAAAGAGACCATTACTAATACAGATGGTTTCATCCGTCCTGTGAACTTCACGAAAATGGAGGCAGGTGAATACACCATTGAAGTGGCTGATTCTTTTGGAAAATTCATTCAAAAGGTGAATTACAAAATCGAGCAGCCTGAGAGTATCTTTCACATCGCTAAGATTTCTGGCGATAACAGATACCTGCTTTCAGTAGCAAAGGGAAAAGACATCAATATTAGAATTTTTGATGGCCTTAATAACCTTGTGCATAGCGAAAGCCGTGTAGTGGACGGTAGCCTTGGCTTGGTGTATAACCTGAAGGATGTAAGCGGCATTCCTACTTTTGAAATAACCGATAATACCGGTGAAACAAAGGTAATTAGATTCTAAGTAGTAATATTAAATGATCAAGAGACCTGTCGCACGACAGGTCTCTTCTATTCAGGAGGTTTTTATTCTTTTGCTTTCTCCAGTTCGTTAAAATATTTGGGAGTCAAGGCACTACAAAATGGACTACATATTTCTTCTATACTGTCCACCCACTTCAAACAAAGCCTTTGTAATCTGGCCTAATGAACACACTTTGGTTGCTTCCATTAATTCGTTAAAGATGTTTCTATTCTGAATGGCTGCGAGTTGAGTCTGCTCAAGACGGCTACTTGATTTATCGCCCTGAAAAGAATGAAGGTTCTTCAACATAGTAATCTGGTATTCTTTCTCATCGGTGGTAGCGCGAATTACCTCCTGCGGTGTGATGGTGGGTGAACCTTTAGAACTCAGGAATGTATTCACACCGATAATGGGATATTCTCCGGTGTGCTTCAATGTTTCGTAATACAAACTTTCTTCTTGTATTTTTCCCCGCTGATACATGGTTTCCATCGCACCCAAAACCCCACCACGTTCTGTGAGGCGATCAAATTCAGTAAGTACAGCTTCTTCCACCAGGTCCGTCAGTTCTTCAATAATAAATGATCCCTGCGTAGGATTTTCATTTTTAGCGAGACCCAATTCTTTATTGATAATTAATTGAATAGCCATCGCTCTCCGCACACTTTCTTCGGTAGGTGTCGTGATGGCTTCATCATAGGCATTCGTATGAAGCGAATTACAGTTATCATAAATAGCATACAACGCCTGAAGGGTAGTGCGAATGTCATTGAAATCAATTTCTTGTGCATGCAATGACCGGCCGGACGTTTGAATATGATACTTCAACATTTGACTGCGTGCATTGGCTCCGTACTTATTCTTCATCGCCTTGGCCCATATTCTTCGTGCGACACGGCCGATTACGGAATATTCAGGATCAACCCCATTCGAGAAGAAGAACGAAAGGTTGGGAGCAAACTCATTGATATCCATGCCACGACTCAAATAGTATTCCACGTAAGTGAAACCATTTGATAAGGTAAAAGCAAGTTGCGTGATTGGATTAGCTCCGGCTTCGGCAATATGATACCCTGAAATAGAAACCGAATAGAAGTTGCGTATTTTGTTCTCAATAAAGTATTGCTGCACATCTCCCATCAGGCGCAAAGCGAATTCAGTAGAGAAAATACAGGTGTTCTGCGCCTGGTCTTCTTTTAAAATATCAGCTTGCACTGTGCCACGTACTTGTGATAGTGTTTCTGCTTTTATTTTTTGATACACCTCTGGTGGCAATATCTGATCTCCGGTAACACCCAACAACATTAACCCCAGCCCATCATTTCCTTTTGGAAGCGAACCCTGATAAGAGGGATGTTCCCCTTCATGATTTTTGTAGAGTGTGCTGATTTTGTTTTTTACTTCACTTTCCAGCCCATTCTTTTTAATGTACAATTCGCATTGTTGGTCGATGGCGGCATTCATAAAATAACCCAGCAGCATCGGGGCCGGGCCATTGATGGTCATGGATACTGATGTTTTTGGATCGCACAGATTAAACCCGCTATAAAGTTTCTTGGCATCATCGAGGCAACAAATGCTCACCCCCGCGTTACCGATCTTTCCATAAATATCCGGACGATAGTCGGGGTCGTTTCCATACAGCGTTACTGAATCGAAAGCTGTGGACAACCGCTTTGCCGGCATGGCAATACTCACATAGTGAAACCGGTGGTTGGTGCGTTCGGGTCCTCCTTCTCCCGCAAACATTCGTGTAGGGTCTTCTCCTTCGCGTTTAAATGGATAGATGCCAGCTGTATAGGGAAATTCTCCTGGCACATTTTCCTGTAGATTCCACTGGAGTAAATCGCCCCATGCTTCATATTTTGGTAGCGCGATCTTAGGAATCTGCAAATGAGAAAGCGACTCGGTATGGGTCTGTATCCCTAGCTCCTTATCGCGCACTTTGAATTTAAAAACCGGACTTTTGTATAGTTCCACTTTCGTTGGCCACTCGTCAATGAGTTTCTGGTTTTTTGGATCGAGGTTTAGTTTCAGCCGACCATACTCTGCCAGAAGTATTTTGGTGGTCGTTGCATCGTTGGCAAACAACTCCATGGTTTTCTTCATCGCATACAACTTCTGAGCAACTTCTTTTTGATCAATCACCCAGGCGTCATACTTTCGATTATTCTCTGAGATTTCACTCAGATAACGTGTGCGATGCGGAGGAATAACAAACACTTTCTCCGACATCTCTCGTGTGATTTCGAAAGTTGATTTGAGATTCGCTCCGGTCTTTTCCACAATCTTATCGATCAGATGTTTGTAGAGTTGATTCGTTCCCGGATCATTAAACTGCGAGGCGATCGTACCAAATACCGGCATTTCTTCCACTTTCGTATCCCACAACTGATGATTGCGCTGATATTGTTTTTTTACATCACGCAACGCGTCCAATGCTCCGCGTTTATCAAATTTGTTGAGCGCAATTACATCGGCAAAGTCGAGCATGTCAATTTTCTCCAGTTGGGTGGCGGCACCATATTCTGGCGTCATCACATACAACGACACATCGCTGTGATCCAGAATCTCTGTATCACTTTGTCCAATGCCCGATGTTTCCAGGATGATGAGCTCAAATCCAGCCGCTTTCAAAATATTGATGGCTTCTTTTACATACGCTGACAGTGCCAGGTTGGATTGTCGCGTTGCCAATGAGCGCATATATACACGCGAATTGTTAATCGCATTCATGCGGATACGATCGCCCAATAACGCGCCTCCTGTTTTGCGTTTGGATGGATCAACTGAAACGATCCCCAATTTTTTATCTTTGAAGTCAATCAAAAATCTTCTTACAATCTCGTCCACCATCGAAGATTTTCCGGCACCGCCAGTTCCGGTAATACCCAGCACTGGAATTTTTGATGTCGCTGCTTTCTTATTGATCTCTTCAAAGATGCCTTTATGCTTATCGTAATAATTCTCGGCCGCGGAGATCAATTGGGCAATCTCTAAATAACTGCCTACTGTCACCTGCTTACTGCCTACTTTTTCTCCAGTGGGGTAATCACTTTTTTCAACGAGATCATTAATCATTCCCTGCAATCCCATCGCACGACCATCATCCGGTGAGTAGATGCGCGTGATACCGTAATCCATTAACTCTTTAATTTCTTCGGGTAAAATCACACCACCACCACCAGCAAATATCTTAATTTGACTTGCGCCTTTTTCCTGAAGCAAGGCATACATGTATTTGAAATATTCATTGTGTCCGCCCTGGTAGCTGGTCATGGCAATGGCCTGGGCATCTTCCTGAATGGCCGTGTTCACAACTTCCTCCACACTGCGGTCGTGTCCAAGATGAATTACCTCCACACCCGTAGCCTGAATAATTCTGCGCATGATGTTGATCGCGGCATCATGTCCATCAAACAAGCTGGCGGCTGTAACAATACGCACTTTATTTTTCGGCTTATAAGGAGGAGGAGCCTGGTGTCCTGCCAAGGCCTGTGTCTTGGATTTGTTTTCAGCCGGGTGGGTTTCTGTACTCATTTACAATTCAGATAGAGAGTCCAAAAATACAGATAAGAAAAAGATTAAGCTAACAGATGATAGGGAGTTTAAATGATGATTGTATCTTAGTAAGGATTGAATTGGCGGAAGGCGTCTAAAGGATTCTACTCTAACAACTTTGCAATGAAACTACAAAGTATCAACATTCATCATTTTTGTTTTATTCTGTTCCTGGGGCTATGTTCGTGTTCGGGTTGCGATATTGACAGAACGGAGGTTTCGTTGAGCAGGGCTAATCCATCACCTCAATTGATTGACTTATCCATTGGAAAATGCCTCGTAAATGAAATTGAGGCCGATGTTTCTTCAAGGCACAAGGCGAAACTTACCAGTCTTTTGGCAAAGCAATTGGATGAAGTATTTGGCGATTCAGTTGTGTACATTAATACGATTCCCTCCTCCCGGTTCAAAGAAAAGATACCTTTTGAAGTGAGTACAGAGCAACTTGATACGATAAGAAGGACCACTTCCTATACTTACTTGTTGAGTGTACGTGCTGCGAAACCCAGTCTTTCTCCGTTAAATGAAGCTGTCGCTGTTGATATTGTAATATTTGATCTGGATACGAGAAATATTATTTATAAACAAAGTGTTCTGGCAGATGAATTTCAGCCACAAAATGACAAGTCAGGGTTTATTTTTTGGTTAGGGCATTCTGATTTTAACCTTATGAAAAGTGCGTTGCAGGATGCCTTGCGGGATTTAAAAAAAGGTGTCAGAAAATACAACAGATCTCAAGGGCAAAAATAGCGGTACTATCTTCCATGCTGAATATTATTTCAAAGCGATTTGCAACGATTGCCGTAATCCTGATTTTTTTAGCAGTGATAATTTTCCATGCTCTTATACTCTTTGGAACTATCCCCTACGACATGGTATGGGGTGGACGACTAAAAGATCAGCAGCAAATGATTTATTTTGAGATGGTGTCCATATTGTTGAATGGGGTCATGTTGATGGTGGTGGTTTTTAATGCCCGATATGTAAATGTGAGCATTCGTCCGGTAATTATTAAGGCGGCCTTGTGGTTCATGGTTGGGTTGTTCTTCTTGAACAGCATCGGTAATATTTTTTCGGATAATGATTTAGAGCGATTGCTATTCACGCCCTTAACCTTTTTACTTTGCCTATTCAGTTTGCGATTGGCCATAAACAAAGATTGAACATGATCTATGACCTCATGTTGAGTAATGTAGGTAAGCACATCTCACTGACAAAAAAGGAGATTTCATTCTTCACTTCACTATTAAAGGAGAAGCAGATAGTAAAGAAAGATTTTGTTCTAAAGGAAGGTCAGCTTTGTCAGTATATCAGTTTTGTCAATAATGGTTTACTCAGAGCTTATTACCTCGACAAAGAAGATAAAGAAGCCACCATCATGTTTGCCGTGGCAGATTGGTGGATTACCGATATGTATTGTTTCATTAATCAGAAACCCGCCATGCTTACCATTCAGGCGGTAGAGGATAGTCACATTTTCAATTTGAAGAAGACGGATTTGGATAAACTGTATGTAGAGGTGCCCAAGTTTGAAAGGTTCTTTCGCATCATTATGCAGAACGCGTACATACGCGAACAGTTGAGAATAATTCAAAACTTATCCCTTTCTGCAGAAGAACGATATCATAATTTTCTTTCAAAATATCCGCAGGTGGCAAAGCAGGTTACGCAAAAACAAATCGCCTCTTATCTGGGTGTTACGCCAGAATTTTTAAGTACAGTTCGTGCGAACAAAAGCAAGAAGTAATTTCTTAAGATACATTAAGCGTTTCTGTAATTACATCTGCGTTCTTTGTAAAAAAGAAAACCATTATGCTCATACTTATTGCAGGCCCGTATCGAAGTGGCACCAACGATGATCCTAACTTGATCAAACAAAACATGGATCGACTGGAGTCAGTGGCATTGCCTCTTTTTCGCCTTGGTCATATTCCTATGATCGGTGAGTGGGTGGCCTTGCCACTGCTGCATCTCGCGGGTTCACAAAAACCAGGTGATGCCGCCTGGGAAGAAATTCAATACCCGGTGGCTCACCGGTTGTTGATGAAGTGTGATGCTGTCCTTCGGCTGGAAGGTGCTTCCAAAGGCGCTGATGAAGATGTGCGCATTGCTAAAGAAAGGGGACTGAAAATTTATTATCGATTAGAAGATGTGCCTCGTGAAGTGAAGCTCTCATAGTAGAATCTAACTTCTATCGGATTCTTGAATAACGATTGCTCGGATTTCAGGTAAGCTTCTGATACGCGAGGGCAACCATTTATATAATAGTATGGTAAAGGAAAGTTGGTCTTTGTAACTTTCTTTAAACCGCGACTTATGAGAATCATCCAATTACTCTATTCGACCCGTATTCTATCGGTATGTTATCTCGTCATATTTCTTTCGGGTTGCACCAACAAAAAAGAAGAAAGCAAAGAGGAGTTGCGCGCTAAAATGATTGAGCGTGCGGCCAAATTACAACTGGGAACGAAATACAACCCACCTCCTGGCGATGCACTTTCTCATCATACAGCTGGCTTTGCAAAAATTATGTGTTCAGCTGTTTTCATTACGGGACTTCAGCCGGAATTTGCCGCGGAGAATGTGGGCTATTTTACCAGTCCGTATGCCGAGCGCGCTAAAGTAGGTAAGCCGGTGATTGATTATGAAAAGAAATCAGTTTCCATCACGTTACCAAATGGTGTTACTCGCACTGCAATTTACACCGGTGATCAGGGTTGTGTATGCTTATCGGAAGGATCGGATTCATTATTTTATAAACCCCTAAAAGTAGTTCGCCATCTGCCTGACCTTAACACCACTCCGTGGCCGATGGGAGATGCGTTAGGTGATGAACAGGCACTATCTGGAGTGGATATGGTAAAAGTAAAGCAGGCCATTGATTCCGCCTTTCATCCGGCAGAGGCATTAACGGCCGCTTTCATAGTTACCTATAGAGGAAAGATTATTGCTGAGCGCTATGCCGAAGGAATTACCAAAGATACTCCATTGGAGAGTTGGTCAATGGGGAAAAGTTTAACAGCAACGTTGCTCGGTATTCTTATTAAGGATGGCGTATATACGCTCGATCAACCGGCTCCGTTTCCTCAATGGAAAGGCGAAGGTGATGGAAGAGCTAAAATTAAAATCATGGATATCCTACATATGTCTAGCGGATTGTATTGCCGCGCTCCACAAGATCCGGATTATGATCCTTCATTGGGTTATCCTGATCATTTGTATTTGTATACCGGAGGTGTGAACTCCTTTGAATATGCCGCCTCTCTTCCACAGCAATGGTTGCCAAATACGGTTGGACGATATAGAAATGTTGATCCGGTATTAACGAATTACCTAGTGAGATTGGGTGTGGAAGGAAGAGGAGAACAATATCACACCTTTCCGCAGCGTGTTCTTTTTGATAAGATTGGTATTCGTAGTATGGTAATGGAAACAGATACTTACGGAAATTTTTTAACACAGGGTTATGAATTTGCATCGGCCAGGGATTGGGCTCGCCTAGGTAATTTGTATTTGCAGGACGGGGTATGGAATGGCGAGCGCATTTTGCCCGAAGGCTACACAAAGTTCGTGAGCACACTTGCTCCCGCCTGGGTCGAGGATGGACGCCCGATCTATGGAGGATTTTTCTGGATCAATGGAGATGGTGCACGACCGATTCCGAAGGAGGCCTATATGATGTTGGGTGCCGGTGGTCAATCCACTACGATTATTCCTTCTCATGATCTCGTCATTGTTCGATTAGGACATTTCAAAGGCGCAAAGGCCGGAGATGAGTCCCTTAATAAAGCCTACACGTTATTGATGGAAGCAATACCGGCCAACGGAAATTAAGTTTAAGATTACCAAACAATCTGTAAATTGAACATCAGTTTTAAAACATAATAAAATAGTATGAACACGATGACCAACAAAGCTCTTGAAGTATTAGATGAACCCTTCCTGGTTGCGGAAGAACATATCAACTTCTTTAAGAAAAATGGATTTGTAAAACTTAAGAATGTGTTATCTGCGGAAGCCATTCAGTATATGAATGATATCATCTCTTCTGAAGTGAAGCGTCTCAACACGCAGCATCTGCCCATGGAACAACGCGATACTTACGGCAAAGCATTTTTGCAAATCATGAACATCTGGGTTAAGTCACCAGCAGTCAAAGAAATTGTTTTTAGTAAACGATTGGCAAAAATTGCTGCCGATTTAATGGAAGTAAGTGGTGTAAGAATGTATCACGACCAGGCTTTATTCAAAGAACCAAGTGGTGGTCACACCCCTTGGCATGCCGACCAATATTACTGGCCGTTGAGCACTGACAGAGCGGTAACGGTTTGGATTCCACTTCAAAAAACAGATATGGAATTAGGTCCCTTGGAATTCAGTGCTGGCAGTCAGCAGATAACCGAGGGAAGAAATCTGAAGATCAGTGACGAGAGTGAAGCAGAGATTCAAAAAAAATTAACGTTACGCGACTTTAAACAAGTAGTCGAGCCATTCGACTTAGGCGAAGTGAGTTTTCACATGGGTTGGGTGTTTCACCGCGCAGGGCCTAATATGACGAATACAATGCGCAAAGTGATGACGATCATCTACATGGACAAAGATATCAGGTTGAAACAACCTGAAAATGATAATCAGGTAGCCGATTGGAATACCTGGTGCCCTGGAGTACCGGTTGGCGAGATAATTGATAGTCCTATCAACCCGATCTTATACGAGAGATAAATGCCTCATTAAGATTTATTAAAAAAATCATTTAGGGGAACTGCCTATTTTTTTCGTCATGACAATAGCATCATAAAACTCATTATCATGAAAACGGGTAATAACAGACGTCAATTCATTAAGCTTTCATTAACTACCGCAGCAGGCCTTGCCGTATCGACCATTCCTGAAAGCTATGGCGCATTGCCCGCGATGAACAAACACACAGAGTCCTTTAATATTATCTCGAATGCCAATCCTTCCATTCGCTTCTCAGTAATTGGTATTAATCATGGTCATATTAATAGTCAGGTGGAATCGGTAATTCGGGGAGGTGGTGAATTTGTTTCATTCTATGCCAAAGAAGATGATCTCGCGACTGCCTTCATTAAACGGTTTCCTCAGGCAAAGCGCGCAGGCAGCGAGAAGGAGGTATTGGAAGATAAATCAACACAGTTAATTATAAGTGCCTCCATTCCTATCGATCGGGCCAAGGTGGGCATTCAGGCGATGAAGCATGGCAAGGACTTCATGGTGGATAAACCAGGGATTGTAACGCTTGAACAACTTGCAGAAGTAAGGAAAGTCCAAAAGGAAACCAAACGCATTTATTCAATCACGTATAGTGAACGACTTGAAAATAAAGCAAGCGTTAAAGCTGGAGAGTTGGTAAAAGAGGGAGCGATTGGCCAGGTCATTCAAACGATTGGTTTGGGGCCGCATAGAATGAATATTAAATCGAGGCCGGAGTGGTTCTTTGACAAAGCATATTATGGTGGAATCATTTGCGATATCGCCTCTCATCAGTTTGATCAGTTTTTATTTTTTACAGGGTCAACTCAGGCAGAAATAATTTCATCGCAGGTGGGCAATGTTCATTATCCCCAGTATCCGCTGTTTGAAGATTTTGGTGATGCCATGTTGCGTGGAAATGGAGGCGCTGGGTATGTACGTGTAGATTGGTTTACACCCGATGGACTGAACACCTGGGGTGACGGACGATTGACTATTCTCGGAACCGATGGATACATGGAGTTAAGAAAATATACTGACATTGGCGGCCGCACGGGAGGCAATCATCTTTTCCTGGTGGATAATAAAGAAACAAAATATATCGACTGTTCAGATCAGGCCCTTCCTTACGGATCTCAATTAGTGAGCGATATTGTTAATAGAACGGAAACCGCGATGACACAAGACCATTGTTTTCTGGCCACCGAACTTGCATTGAAAGCCCAAAAGCAAGCACAGAAATTGATTCTCAAGAAGTAGTTTGCTTAGTTTGGAATTATTTTTTGAAACAGACTATCGTTCAATAAGAACAGGGTTACATCGTAAGAATTTGCACCTAGAATTTCAATGCTTTCAAATCTGTACGGTTTCAATTTCTAGTGGCAGTTAACTTTATCTGTTTATATCGTGTAATGCCAAGAGCGATAAATCCAAGTACAAAAAATACAATAAGTGCCAGCACGGAATTTTTCATCCCCAATATCTCATCAATAAATCCAAAGATGAAGATGCCAACAACAATGGCAATTTTTTCAGTCATATCATAAAAACTGAAAAAGGCAGCATTATCGTTGGTTACCGGTATTAACTTACTATACGTACTTCGGCTTAATGACTGTATGCCACCCATCACTAATCCAACAAAGACGGCAATTCCATAAAAATAATTTTCCACATTCACACCCGATTCTTTGAGTGTGGCAACTTCATGAGCGGCAATGCAAACCCCTATCCATAAGATGACAATACCCATCAACACATTCAGATTGCCAAACTTGCCCGACATTCTTGCAATCAACGTAGCACCGACAACAGCAACCAGTTGAATGATTACCAATGTTACAATAAGTTTCGTTGGGGGAAGCCCAAGCATTTTGCTTCCAAACATAGAAGCTACGAGCATTACGGTTTGAACCCCCATGCTATACAAGAAAAACGAAGCGAGGAACCAATTCAATACTCCTTCACCAACAACCTGTTTAAACACCTTCTTGAGTTCAATGAAACCATCGGTTAAAAAATTTGCTCCTTCCTTGTGAGCGTTAGCTTTTCCTTCTGGTAAATACGCAAAGGGAATTTGTGCAAAACCAATCCACCAGACTCCAACCAACAGAAAAGTAACAAGAGGACCTAGGGTATTATTACCGGTAGACTGAAAATAAAGTACCAATCCAAAGCCGATCAATTGTAGAATCACTGAACCAATGTATCCCATCATGAAGCCGCGTGCGCTTACTTTGTCTCGATCTTCGATGGCAGCAATTTCCGGTAAGTATGAATTATAAAACACAAGGCTGCCGGAGTATCCAATCACGGCAAGTACAAAGCAGGTCAGTCCCCACGTAAGGTTGGGGCCTTTGAACCAAAACATACCAATACAGGCGAGGCCACCCAGATAGCAAAAGAATTGCATAAACTTTTTCTTACTCCCCCGGCTGTCAGCGATAGACGAAAGAATGGGAAGCAGTAGGGCGATAAACAGATAGGCAAACACCAGGGTAAAATCGTAGAGCGATGAGTTTTTAAATGTTCTACCCAGGAATGGAACGGTATCTTCACCAAAAGTAGATTTGGTTACACCCAGAAAATAAATCGGAAAGAAGGTGGTGGTAATAACGAGGTTATAAACTGAGTTGGCCCAATCATACATACACCAGGCCTGGACTTCTTTTTTATTGTTGAAGATTAACTGCATAGTTTTAAGTTGAGATCGGAGACTGAATAAATATAATGATCCTTGAGAAAGGTGCTCTTTAAGTAAATATAAACTGTTTCTGATAAAAAGATCATAAATTAATAACCTCTTGATCGTGCCATATTAAAATAATAGGAGGGAGGTCTTATCATGTTTGCTAGTGGTTAGCATCATCTGTTGTTGACATCCTTGCCTATTCATGCTATTTTTAGAGGAAGCCCTCCACTCAAAGGCAAAATCCGTGTTTAGCAATTCAGGTAAATTATTTTCATGTATTTTGCTATTGGGGATGATGGCATGTACGGGAAATGATAATCGCGGCCCCTCACCGGCTCAAACACCTGAAGAGGAACTAACTTCATTTGAGATTTCTCCCGACTTAAGCATTCAATTGGTTGCATCGGAACCGATGATTCAGGATCCTGTTGTGATCAATTTTGATGAAGATGGGAGACTTTGGGTAGTGGAGATGCGAGGCTTCATGCCTGATATTGATGGCAATGGGGAAAAAGAAAAATCAGGAAGAGTATCCGTGCTTGAAGACACCGATGGTGATGGGCGAATGGATAAGAGCACCATTTACCTTGATAGTCTGATCATGCCAAGAGCTATGGCCATTGTTCGTGGAGGTGCGCTCATTGCTGAGAATGGTGCGTTGTGGTTGACCGGGGACGTTGATCATGATCTGCATGCCGATTCTAAAATATTAATCGATCCTGACTATGCAGGAAGTTCGCTTCCGGAACATTCGGGCAACGGACTATGGCGCGGAGTGGACAATAAATATTATAATGTTAAGTCGCGATTGAGGTACTATTTTGAGGATGGCCAATGGAAAAGGGACAGCACGGAGTTTCGTGGTCAGTGGGGGATGAGTCATGATGATGAAGGACGGCTTTTCTATAACTACAACTGGTCACAACTTCATGCCGACCTGGTTCCGCCAAACAGTTTGTTGCGGAATAAAAATCACACTCCAACGACAGGCATTGATCATGGTCTAACTACAGAAAGAAGGATTTTTCCGATACGGGCAAATCCCGCTGTGAACCGTGGATACGTACCTGGTGTCCTCGATCCGGAAGGACGGTTGATTGAGTTCACCGCTGCCTGCTCGCCATTTTATTTTAGAGGTAATGCTTTACCCGATGTCTATTATGGAAATGCGTTTGTGTGTGAGCCTTCTGGAAATCTGATCAAGCGAAATGTGGTGATTGAAAATGGATTTAGTCTTTCCGCACATGACCCAACTCCGGGAAAAGAATTTTTAGCTTCCACGGATGAGCGTTTTCGTCCTGTCTTTCTGACTTCTGGCCCTGATGGCGCGCTCTACGTAGCTGATATGTACAAGGGTCTGATTCAATATGGAACTTATGCCACACCTTATCTTCGTGAACAGACACGTTCAAGGAAGTTAGACCAACCTATACATTGCGGAAGAATCTGGCGTATTGTGTCAAAGAATTCAAAACCAACTTCTGCTAGAAGACTTTCTGTGTCATCAACCAATGAGTTGGTGGGTCAGTTATCCAATCCTAACGGATGGACCCGTGATATGGCCCAGCGTCTATTGGTGGAAAAGAATGATACATCGTCTATCCGGCTGCTAAATGAAGTAACCTTAAAAAGTGAAAACTACTTGGCTCGTATCCATGCACTCTGGACACTGCAGGGTTTAAAGTATCTGGACAGCAATTTTCTTTTCCAGGTATTGAAAGATAAAAACTTCATAGTAAGAATTGCTGCATTAAGAGTCATAGAGCCCATTGCAAAAGCAGATGATAAAACAAGGTTGCGGTTGCAGAATTACTTACTTAAAGAATGGGTGAATGCACCGGTAAAAGAAATACTGCAGATCGCTTTAACCGCAAGCGTGCTCGATGAAAAGCCTTCCATTAATTTGCTAGGAGAGGTAATTAATCTTTACGATTCATCTTCACTGATGAGAGATGCAGTATTAAGCAGTCTTCAGGATAGAGAGTACTCCTTTTTACAAAACATGATGAGCTCAACTGACTGGAAAGAGCACAAAGCAACCCGTGAGATTTTTATAGAAATGCTTGGTACGTCCATTGTGCGAAAGAGAAGCTCGTCAGAGTTAGAAGGATTGTTAAAACAACTAGATAGCAAGCAGTCATGGAAGGAAAAGGCGATACTGACTGCACTTACCATTCAGGGAAAGAAGAATAGCCTAGTACCTATAAAACTTCAGACTGCGCCAAAACTGTTAACCAGAAATAAATCATCTCTTGACTCAACCACCTACAACATATTGGCCTCGATGTTTGAATGGCCAGGCCATCCGCATTCACCCATTGCTGTCGGGGAAAATAAGTTAGATGATAAGCAACTGGTCCTGTTTGCTAAGGGTCGTCAGCATTATCTTACAACCTGTGCCGGTTGTCATGGCAATGATGGCGCTGGTGTTTCCCGATTTGCTCCCACGTTGATTGGATCTGAATGGGTTTTGGGAGGTGAAAAACGTTTGGCATTAATCATTCTGCATGGAATGGAGGGCGCCATTCAGGTGAATGGAAAGCAGTATGATATCCCTGAGATTCTTCCGGTTATGCCTGCACACATTACCCTAGATGATGAAGTAATAACTTCCATTTTGATGTATATTAGGAATGAATGGGGTAACCAGGCAGGCCCGGTGGAGAGGCGTACGGTAAGTCTTGCCAGAAACAGGGCCCAGGGAAGAATTCAACCATGGACAGTGAAAGACCTTGAAGAATATTTAAGGTCTATAGAAGAAGGGAATTAAAAAACGCTAGTATGGACAGACGTGAATTTTTGGTAGGCGCCACGTTGGGTACACTAGGGATGTCATTCATGACCATTCCGGATTTCGTGAAAAGCACACGTATGGGAATTGTGGTTCACTCTTATGCCAGCCGCTGGAATTCAAAAGTGGAGAGCAAAAAGTTTCCTGGATTCATGAATGCCATCGACCTGATTGAACATTGTGCAAAAATTGATGCTGGAGGAGTTCAGGTAGGAGTAAATAACTGGCCGCTTGATTTTGCAAAGAAAGTCCGCGACAGGCGCGAGAAACTTGGGCTCTACCTGGAAGGCTCAATTGGAATGCCTAAGAAATCGGAAGATGTAAGCACTTTTGAAAAGGAAGTTATCAGTGCCAAAGAGGCAGGAGCTACTGTTTTACGAACGGTGTGCCCGGGCGGAAGACGCTACGAAACATTTGATTCACTTTCAGCCTTCAAGGAATTCAAAACGAATTCAATTACTGCACTTCAGCGCGCAGAACCCATCGTGCGAAAGCATAAAATGAAATTGGCTATTGAAAATCATAAGGACTGGCGAGCGGATGAACTGGCCGCACTCATAAAACGATTGAACAGTGAGTGGATAGGTGTGACGTTGGATTTCGGAAACAGCATTGCCCTGATGGAAGATCCCATGGAGGTAATCAAAGCACTGGTGCCGTTTGTTTTCAGTACCCACGTAAAAGACATGGCAGTAGAAGAATATGAAAATGGATTTCTATTATCTGAAGTACCACTAGGTAATGGTTATTTGGATTTGCCAGCGATGGTGAACATGTGCAGGAAGCACAATCCTGATGTTACCTTCAGCCTGGAGATGATTACACGCGATCCATTGGAAATACCTTGCCTTGCTCCGAACTACTGGAATACATTTGAGAATATTCCAGCGTCTGAACTGGCTAGTAGCCTGAAGGTGATACGAAAGAATAAATACAAATCATCTCTTCCACGGGTTTCTCAGCTAACCACTGAGGAGAGATTAGCAACCGAAGAAGATAATATCATTTCATCATTAAGTTACAGTCGCGAGAAGTTAGGACTCATTTGACATTTGCATAAAAAATTTCTATCACCTCTTGATATGGATAAAGAAAAATTCCCTGGAGTAAAGCAGTTTGATCTAACGGGTAAGTCCGCCATTATAACGGGCGGATCCAAGGGGCTTGGTTTAAGTATGGCAGCAGGACTTGCTTCCGCTGGTGCCAAGGTAATGTTGGTAAACCGAAATAAAGCAGAAGGTGAATTAGCCGCGAAGGACTTACATAATGCCTTTGGAACAACCGTACTTTCATTTGCTGCCGATATTTCTCAAAAGCTGCAGGCTGAAGACATGGTTCAGTCGGCAATTGATGCCTTTGGCAAAATTGATATCCTGATCAACAGCGCTGGTATCAATATCCGTGGTGCTATTGATGAGGTATCACCAGAAGATTTTCAAAAAGTGATGAACATTAATGTAAACGGAACCTGGCTTTGCAACCGGGCAGTAACACCACACATGAAAAAGAATAAGTCGGGAAGGATTATTAACCTGGCGAGTACACTTGGCCTAGTTGGCCTGGCCAATCGTACTCCGTATACTTCAAGTAAGGGAGCGGTGGTGCAAATGACGCGCGCTCTTGCACTGGAGTTGGCTCCTTTTAATATCATGGTGAATGCAATTTGTCCCGGCCCTTTTCTGACTGAAATGAATTTGCCTATCGCTGACACAGAGGAAGGTAAGAAATTAGTGGTTGGAGCTACTGCCTTGGGACGTTGGGCAGAACTTCGCGAAATTCAGGGAGCTGCCATTTTTCTTTCGAGCGATGCGGCCAGTTATGTAACCGGTTCAATGCTGGTGGTAGATGGAGGCTGGACGGCACGGTAGCTATACTGCAAGTTACCCTATACAAAAAAGGTAAGCAGATAAATAATACCGATGGCCGTGAAGGCAAGTATAACCGTACCTAAACTATGCGTTTGATTACCCATCTTAATATTCATCCCAGTCATCTGGGTCATCACCCAAAAGAAGCTGTCATTGGCATGGGAAACCGCTATGGCACCGGCACCAATGGCCAGCACTGCAAACACCCGTAGCGTTTCTGTATCTAATCCCAGTGTTGATAATAAAGGAGCAACCACCGATGCAGTTGTAATCATGGCCACGGTGGATGAGCCTTGAGCAGTCTTCAAGGCAAATGCCATAATGAATGGCAAGAATATTCCCCAGTTAGCCGCATCGAGATTTTGGCTTACCAATTCTGATATTCCTGAATTTTGCAGCATCTTACCAAAGACTCCACCAGCACCGGTTATCAAAATGATAGGGGCCGCCAATACCAACGCTTCTCCGATCCAGCCCGTTGAGGAAAGTATTTTTCGATCGAATTTCTCAGGAAGAACAAATGACAAAAATGCACCTATTGTCAAAGCGATGATGGGATTGCCGGCAAAAATAATAATGGAGGCAATTGTATTTTCACCAAAGGGATGAGTTGGATAATTGGCAATGGAAGAAAATACGATTAACAATAAGGGAACAATTATGGGTAACGTTGATTTACCAAATGAAGGAAATTTTTTTATATGTGCATTTGTATCAACATCCACCATTTGTGGACTCAAATCAAATCTGGAAACAAAATACTTAACGAAATAAAAGCACGGTATTAAAGCTATGGAGCTGACAATGATGCCCCAAAAGATTACGGCACCGAGGTCTGCCCCGATAATTCCGGCTGCGGCAATGGGACCCGGAGTTGGCGGAACAAGGGAATGAGTAGCGGTCACCCCTAACGTTAAGGCAACGGTGGTAGCAGCAAATGGAACTTTACTTTTTAGAGAGAGTGACTTATTAATCGGACTCATCATCACAAACGCACTATCACCAAAAACAGGAATGGATAAAATCCAACCCGTTATCATCAGCGCCAACATCACTGACTTTTCTCCAATCCATGATAAAACTTTTTGTGCGATCACCATGGCGCCACCGGTCTTCTCTAAAAAAGTACCGATAATAATTCCTAATAAAATGACCAGGCCAATCTTTCCCACTACTCCTCCAAAGCCATCGGTAATGGATTGAAGAATTAATTCGCCTGGCATTTGCGCCATGAATCCATAGACGATGGCGCCAATGAAGAGGGCCAGAAACGGATGAATATCGTATTTGACGATGGCCACGATGATGAGGGTCAGCGCAATAAGGATGATGAATAGTAGCATAGTGATTTCTAATGTACTACTTAAAATCCAAACACAAACCGGAGTTGGTGAATAGATCAAAGCCGTTCTCGAGCAAAAAGGTGATGCCGGTGCCGGATGGTCATGCTCCTGATAAGCACTAACCAGCAGAATATAATCCTTACCTGTTAAGGGTGGTGTGTAGGATAAACGTCATATTGGTGAACTTATGCTTGGTTCATGACACCGGTTTATCTCCTCATTCTTGGCCTGTTGGTAGTTCTTGGAGGCATCCTGGTGCTTAGGCTTCATCCTATTCTTGCACTTTTGTTAGGAGCTTTATTAGTTGGAGCACTTACTTCAACAGAGTTGCTTAGCAATTATGCGGTAAGCAAAAATTTATCGGATGCACAGACGGCAAAGCTTTTAGAACAAACCCTGAGTCAGCGTATCGTTGAATGCGACCGATTTTTTGCAGATGGATGTATGTTGCCAGGGAGGTTTTGATATGGGTTTAAAAGTGTTTGATCTGGGGGCTCAACATAAAATGAAATTTGCCTTTCATAGCTGGGGCAACTTGCTGGAAGTATTAGCGGCTGCGCAACTGGGAGTTTGCCGGGAAGAATCCGTGGTGGAATGGTTGGAGTTCCCCTGTTATTCAGCACCTGGAAGAGCAGGCATGTATCCATTTCCGTTGTCGGATGAAATATTAAAAGATAAATTGAATATTGAAGGTGGTTATCTGAAAGTTCCGACCGGGCATGGATTGGGTATTGAGGTTAATGAGCAAGTCATTGAAAAGTATCCATTTATTCCAGGACCCTGGTCATTCTTTCACCAGACATCGCCGCTCACTACCATTGCAGTTACGGGCGATCACAGTGTGAAGTGGGTAAAGCAATAGATAAATTATTTTGCCGGGATTTAATCAACTCAAAACAATGAAAAATCTAAAAGAAAGAATTCAATCAGGTGAAACGGTTTATGGAAGTTGGCTCAACCTGGGTTCGCATGTTTCGGCCGACATTATGGGTCATGCGGGTTTCGACTGGTTGCTGATCGATATGGAGCACGGATCTGGTTATGAAGAAATGATGTTTCATCAATTGCAGGTATTGGCCGCGATGGATGTGACACCGTTGGTGAGAACGAGTGAGTCATCGCGGGGAAAGATTCAACAGATTCTGGATTCCGGTGCACATGGAATTATGTTTCCGGAAATTACCAGTACTGCCGAAGCGAAGAATGCCACCAAACTCATGTACTATCCACCCAAGGGCACCAGAGGCATGGCAAAAATTACACGCGCAACACATTTTGGTAAAACTGCTAAAGAGTATATTGAGCAGTTAGATAAAACACTGATTGGCATTATTCAAATTGAAACGGCTTCTGCGCTCAAGGAAGTGGAGGCCATTGCGGCACTGGATGAAGTAGATGTTTTATTTGTTGGTCCGACAGACTTATCAGTTGCCCTTGATACTTTTGGTCAATTACAACATCCTGTATTTCAGAAAGCCTTAAAAGATGTTGCCGCAGCAGCGAAGAAGTTTGGAAAGACAGCTGGTGTACTAATGCAGGATATCAATGAGTATGATATGTATGCTCAATTGGGATATCGCTTTCTGGCGTGTGGTGGTGATTCTGTCTTTATTATGCAGGGAGCAAATTCATTGGCGGCCAGCCTGAAAGTAAAACTGAATAGTTGAGTTGGATAAATTTCCAACATAAGGGTTGTAAGAAAGTGGGTTCTGAAAATACTGAATACTCTGGCTGGTCATTTTCAGCATAACGATGAGATGATCAGTTTGGCCAGATTCTTTGTTAACATGGGCATACTTTTTCTGATCCCGTTCCCCGATCGGTCCGTTGCTATCACCGATTTGATTCCTTCCAAAGTTTATAACATAAAAAGGCAGCAATTATAATTGCTCCTACGCTACCCATGATTGGTATTTCATTACCTCCAATCGAAATCCGAAAAGGGTAGAAAAGTCGGAACACATGAATTAATGCCCCAATACCAAAGAACACCGATGCTGCTTTTGTAAATGGTTTCATATTTGTTTTCTGATTCAAAAAATAATCTAATAGAAGAAGTCGGGGATGCAAACCCCGACCCCTTAGCAATATTTAAAATTGTTCCAAATTACTTGGAACTCAAATCGGCCCTCAACATGAGCATCTCACCGTAGGTGCGATCTGTATATTTCTGCACACTTTCAAGATATTCATCATAGGAGCCCTCTCCATTTACAGCATTGTATCTTTCAGGAAATGGTTTGCGGAAATTGGCTTCTTTTTCTTTCCAGCCTTGCTTATGTCGGTACACAATCATGAGTTGAGGTTCACCTGAGAAATGAGCTTCATAGACGGCCACAGTCTGACCAGCAGCTTCCCATACTTTTTTTACTTTTTTTGTCCGTGCTTCAACTTTACCAGTCCAACCTGGTTTAGAAAATACATGAGTAACAGAAATCTTATCGGTGAAGTCTCCCACTTGCGTGGTACTTAAATCAGCCCGGTAAACCATATAAGACGAGCCGCCCCGGTCAGTTGTGAAGGGAGCAATATTCTTTTGATAATCTGCAGTGTGTTCTGCACCAAGTGTGCCACGGGTGTCCAGGGTTGTCCAGCTGTTTGGTCCTTCTGTGATAGCATAGCCACCGGCATCAGGCCCCGACTGAATATCAGATACACGCCATTTCCAATCACCACTGTGATACTTTTGTGAGTGAGAGGCAAGAGCTTTTTCAAACTCGGCTACTTTGTCGGGCTTTGCGAAAATACGTTCAACACTGATTACGTTTTTATCCTGGCTGAATCCTGTTAGGGATATTGACAGGAATACGAAATAAAGAATTGTTTTTTTCATTAGAGAAGGGGTTAAGGTGAAGCGATATTAAAAATTCATGAATAAATTCTGGGTACCCAAAATACATGGACGTCAATCCCTAAAAGCAAAACTCAATCGCTTCATATCGTTCCGGGCAGGGCAGGCATAGCAGATGCCGGAAATATTTTATACTGTTAGGTTAATTTAGATAGAAATGTGGATAATCACAACTTAACATTCAGCTTTCAAAACAGGACTTATGGATTGGAGACCTTTTCTATCCTCATACGTGAATCATCTGTGATTTTACAGCATTCCCTGGTGCGCATAAAATAAAGTAAAAACCTTAGGAGGATTTTCGAGGACACGCTCAACACAAATCATTTTGCGTGCCGATCCACATTTATTACATTTAGTACATCACTGAAATCTCATCATTATCCAAATGCATGAATCCTATTTTCTAAAATCAGTACTTCTGAGTCTCGCCTTATTCGGACTTATAAGGTGCAATAAGCCCGCTGAATTGCCAGCCAGCGATCCCGACAATGGTGGTCTAATTCTTCCCGGAAACTTTGAGGCCCTTGTAGTTACCGATAGCATTGGGAGGGCAAGGCACATTGCCGTGAATGATAATGGTGATATCTATGTAAAGTTGACCTACAATGATGCGATGAAAGGTGGTGGCGGAACCGTAGGTCTTCGCGACACCAATAATGATGGCAAGGCAGACACGATCGCTTACTTTGGCGACTATAAAGATGAGGGAGGGCTTGCCGTTGGTGTAACAATCCATAATGGATATTTATACACCAGTTCCGTTCGCCAGGTGTTGCGAAATAAGTTGACGCCAGGAAAATTAGTACCGGAGAGCGAAACGGAAATTGTACTCACCGATGAAGATCAAAACGTAGCAAAGAACTGGCATACCACCAAGCCACTTGCTTTTGATAACCAGGGCCATATGTATGTTCCTTTTGGTTCTCCCAATGATGCTTGTCAGGATATGACTTTATACGGACCCACTGGAATTCCGCAGGGCAAAGGATTAGATCCTTGTCCGGATCTTGAATGGCATGCCGGTGTCTGGCAATTCGATGCTAATAAAACAGGACTGACACAAAAGGATGGTTATAAATATGCCACAGGACTGAGGAGCATTGTAGGTATGCAATGGAATCCAGCCGATGAAAGTGTATATGCCATAGTAAATGGAATTGATAATTTTCACACGATTTATCCTGACTTGTATTCCTCGTGGCAGGCAGCCCTGCTTCCCGCAGAGTTGCTTGCGAAAGTTACAGACGGATCCGACTTTGGATGGCCGTATGCTTATTATGATCAGATGCAGGAAAAGAATGTTTTGCAGCCGGGTTATGGTGGCGATGGAAAAATGGTAGGAAGAGCTGCTGAATTCGATGCGCCTGTAATGGGATTCCCTGGTCACTGGGCGCCTATGGATATTTTATTTTATCAGGGAAATCAATTTCCAGAACGTTATAAAAAAGGAGCGTTTATCGCTTTCCATGGTTCCACCGATCGTTCTCCTTATCCCCAGGCCGGTTACATCGTCTGCTTTATCCCAATGGAAAATGGAAAAGTAGATGGAACGTGGGAAGTTTTTGCCGATGGTTTCACCGGAGTAGATACAGTGGCGAATACCAGTGATGCACGTTATCGACCCATGGGTCTTGCCATCGGGCCGGATGGTTCATTGTATATCAGTGAATCCAATAAAGGAAAAATCTGGCGCGTGATGTATAAAGGGGATAAAGAAAAATTTGGCGAAGCTGAATTGAAGGGAATGGAAAGCCGCAAATCCAGATCCTATATTAAAACTCCTGATGAGGTGCTTGATAATTTGCACGTAGGCGATCGGTTGGAGGGAAGTATCTTGTTCAACACCTATTGTGCCAGTTGCCATCAGCGTGACGGAAAAGGAGACAACAACAGATTCCCACCATTAGTGGATTCCGAGTGGGTAACAGGAGACGAGAACAAGCTGATTGATATTGTACTGCATGGCTATCAGGGAGAAATAAAAGTGAATGGTAAAATTTACAGTGGCATTATGCCGAATAACAGTCACCTGGATGATCATGCCATTGCTTCTATTATTACCTATGTCAGGGCGAGGTTTGGAAAGATCAGGAAACCCGTTAGTGAACAGCAGGTGAGTAAAGTTAGAAAGCCTGCTTCAAAATAATTAATCGTGAGGATAGAATTATCGTTTTGTATATTTTTAAAATTAAACCAATCGTATCGTGAAACAGATTGTAGTATTAATGCTTTGCTTCATTTCAATGGCTAAAGCACAAACACCAGCCGGCAAAATTTATAACTTACTGGTAGGCACCTACGCTTCCGACAAGAGTCAGGGTATTTATGTGTATTCATTCAATACGGAAACAGGAGAATTCACCAGCAAGTCGGTGGCAGCAGGAGTTAAGAATCCATCGTACCTGGCGATTACAAAAGATCGCAAACATGTATATTCCGTCAGTGAAGGAAGTGAAGGCACGATCAGCGCTTTCTCATTTAATGCAGCTACAGGTCAGCTGACTTTTTTGAATAGCGCACCTTCCGGTGGCAATGGCCCTTGCTATGTTTCGGTAGATGATAAAAATAAATTTGTCTTTGCGGGAAATTATGGAGGAGGAAGTGTAACCGCTATTCCTATCAATGCCGATGGATCATTAAGCCAGGATATTCAGAACATTCAGCATGAAGGAAAAAGTGTTAAGCCGAACCAGGAAAAGCCTCACGTGCATGCAGCGGTGCTATCACCCGACAATAAGTATTTGTATGTTCCTGATTTGGGCACAGATAAAGTGAATATCTATGGGATAGATATTACAAAACCAAAACCTTTGACTCCGGCTAGTCCTGCATTTGCCAGCATTGCAGTAGGCGGTGGTCCACGACATTTTACTTTTCATCCCAATGGAAAGTTTGCCTATGTGATCCATGAAAATACAGGAGAGGTGACGGCCTTTGATTACGTAAAGGGTCAATTAAAAGAGAAACAGCGCGTATCGATGCCGGTGGCAGGTTATACGGGAGATATTCATGGAGCTGATATTCATATTTCACCGGATGGAAAATTTCTTTATGGATCTATGCGGGCAGAACTCAATGAACTCGGAATTTACTCCATTGATGCTAAAGGAATGTTGACATTCGTTGGTCGTCAATCAACGATGGGAAAGATTCCTCGCAATTTCAACATTGATCCCACTGGTAATTTTCTATTGGTAGGCAATCAGAATAGTGATGAGATCGTGATTTTTAAAAGGGATAAAAAGACGGGCTTGCTCACCGACACCGGAAAAAGGATTTCTGTTGGTAAGCCCGTATGCTTGCAATTTGTTGCTGTTAATTGATTTATCTTATGGATGCAAAGAAGAACGTGTTACGTGTACTTGTGGTGGGATGTGGAAATATGGGAGCATCGCATGCGACTGCTTATCATAACCTGGATGGGTTTCAAATCTGCGGTATCGTTTCCACAGGAAAGAGTAAGGAAGTATTGAATGCGAAACTAGGCGGAGGCTATGATCTCTACAGCAACGTTGAAGAAGCATTGGAAAAAACCAATCCGGATGCTGTTTGTATTTCTACCTATCCCGACACGCATGAAAGTTTTGCTGTAAAAGCGTTTGAAGCAGGATGTCATGTGTTTATTGAAAAACCTGTAGCAGATACTGTTGCGGGTGCAGAGCGTGTGGTAGCGGCTGCTGTAAAAGCAAAAAAGAAATTAGTGGTGGGATATATTCTGCGTCATCATCCATCGTGGGAGAAGTTCATTGAATTATCCCATCAGCTGGGCAAGCCATTGGTGATGCGTATGAACCTCAATCAGCAAAGTCATGGTTACATGTGGGATGTTCATCGCAGCCTGATGAAAAGCTTAAGCCCTATCGTAGATTGTGGTGTGCATTATATCGATGTGATGTGCCAGATGACACGCAGTAAACCCATGCAGGTAAGTGCTATCGGTGCACGATTAACTGAAGAGATTCCCGCAGGCAATTATAATTATGGTCAATTGCAGATTCGCTTTGAAGACGGTTCCGTAGGATGGTACGAAGCAGGCTGGGGGCCGATGATCAGTGAGACTGCATTCTTTGTGAAAGATGTAATTGGTCCGAAGGGGTGTGTTTCCATTGTAGCAAAAGATGCTGGCGCCAGTGGCAAGTCGGATAATGTGGATTCGCATACCAAAACGGAATCGTTGCGTTTTCACCATTCGGATCTGAATGATAAGAATCAGTTCATCAAAGAAGATGAGTGGATCAACCTGAAAGATGAATTCGACCATCAGGAGTTACGTAATCGTGAGCAACGCTATTTCTTAAAATCAATAACAGAAAACATTGATCTCGCGGATCATATGAATGACGCGGTGAATAGTTTACGAATTGCTTTCGCTTGTGACGAATCTGTTCGAACGGGCCAGGTAGTATACCTTTAAACTGATCATCTACGCCAGTAAGACAATAAGCCATTGACTACTATAAAAAATTTTCGTTGGATTATTGTCGCCCTGTTATTCTTCGGAACGACCATTAACTATCTCGACCGGCAGATTATCGGACTACTGAAGCCAATCCTGGAGAAAGAGTTTAACTGGAGCGAAACTGATTTTGCCCGAATCGTCATGGCTTTTTCTGCTGCTTATGCAGTTGGATTGTTGTTCGCAGGATGGTTCATTGATAAAGTTGGAACCAAGGTGGGTTATGCTTTTTCAGTAGTGCTATGGAGTGTGGCTGGAATGCTTCATGCTATTGCCAAAAGTGTAACAGGTTTTGGTCTTGCCCGATTGGGTTTAGGATTAGGAGAAGCTGGCAATTATCCTGCGGCCATGAAATCAGTAGCAGAATGGTTTCCAAAAAATGAGCGAGGCCTTGCCACAGGAATATTCAATGCCGGCACGAGTGTAGGGGTTATCGTTGCCTTGTTAATTGCTCCGTGGATATTGGTAAACTATGGTTGGCAATCTGTTTTCTGGATTACGGGTTCCGTGGGTTTTGTATGGCTGATCTTTTGGATATGGCTCTATGAAATACCATCAAAGCAAAAGTATGTAAGTCAGGAAGAACGGGATTACATCCAACAGGGACAGGAAACTCATGGGCAGTCGATACATGATGCCAGCAAGGTAAAATGGTATAAATTATTTTCGCTTCCGCAGACGTGGGCATACATCACGGGAAAATTCCTGATTGACCCGGTCTTCTGGTTTTTTCTTTTTTGGTTGCCATCTTATTTCTCATCGATCTTTAGTCTGGATCTGCGCAAACCGAGTTTACCATTAATGATTATTTATGCTTCTACTACTGTCGGCAGTGTTGGTGGAGGATATATTTCTTCGTGGCTGATTAAACGAGGCATGCCTGCAATGAAAGCACGAAAAAAAGCCATGCTTGTTTTTGCCTCTCTTGAACTTTCCATCATAGGTCTTCAATATGTGTCCGATGTGTGGGTGGCTGTTGCGTTGATTAGTGTTGCCATTGCAGTACATCAGGCATGGGCTACCAATGTGTTTACGACTGCTTCAGATATGTTTCCGAAAGAGTCAGTGAGTTCGGTGGTAGGAATCGGAGGAATGGCAGGAGCCGTGGGCGGAATTCTTTTTCCTATGCTGGTCGGATATTTATTGGATACGTATAAGGTAAGTGGAAATTTAGTAGGAGGCTACAATATAATTTTTACCTTGTGTGGCACGCTGTACCTCACGGCCTGGATCATCATTCACCTGTTGACGAGGAAAACTTATGGTTAATGCTAAAGCAGCAATTGCGGATGGAAAAGGAAATTTTTCCATTCAACACATCAAGATTGACGATCCGCAAGGTGATGAAGTGCTGGTGCAAATAAAGGCAGCGGGCATTTGTCATACCGATTGGGATTCGCAATCATGGGGCAAGCCATTGATCATGGGTCATGAAGGTGCTGGTATCGTGGTGAAGACTGGACCTGATGTTATAAATCTAAAAGAAGGAGACGAGGTGATTTTAAATTGGGCAGTTCCCTGTTACCATTGCTTTCAATGCCAGGAAGGTAATCAACATTTATGTGAAGAAAATTCAGCAGTAGTCGCAGGTAATAAAGTAAGTAATGGCCATGCCCGGTTGCAGGGCAGCACCTTAAATGGTGTTGGCATAGAGCGTTCCTTTAGTCTGGGCACTATGTCGGAATATGCACTGGTGCGCGAAGCAGCTTGCGTAAAAATAATAGTCGATATCCCATTTCCGTCAGCTGCGATTATAAGTTGTGGTGTGATGACGGGTTATGGATCAGTGGTGAACGTTGCTAAAGTAAAACATGGTTCATCGGTAGTGGTGTTAGGCACCGGTGGAGTTGGATTGAATGTAATACAGGGAGCTCGTATTACTGGTGCCGCTAAAATTATCGCTATAGACATTAATCCACAACGACTTGAAATGGCAAAGGAATACGGGGCAACACATACTATTCTTGCAACAATGGAAGACGAAGGACTATTGAAAGCAGCCCAGGAAGTAAAATTGCTTACTGAACGTGGAGCCGATTATGCATTCGAGTGTACTGCAATTCCTTCATTGGGTGCTGCACCTCTCGCCATGGTAAGAAATGCAGGAGTTGCTGTGCAAGTGAGTGGCATCGAACAAGAGATAAAAATTGACATGCGCCTCTTTGAATGGGACAAAGTGTACATCAACCCGCTCTATGGAAAAACAAGACCGCAAATTGATTTTAAGATTTTACAGGAGTTGTATGAAAATGGCCAATTGATTCTGGATAAAATGGTTACCCGAACCTATCTATTAGAACAACTTCAAACCGCTTTTTCAGATATGCACAAGGGCTTAAATGCAAAGGGAGTTATTATTTTCTGATTGATTTTTCTTTGCGTTCTTCGCGCCTTTGCGTGGAAAAATTAACTTCGGATAGGCATATGAGATTGAATACAAAAGAAATTATTGTTTTCTAATTGATTTAGCTTTGCGTTCTTCGCGCCTTTGCGTGGAAAAATTAACTTCAGATATTCACAAGGGATTGAATACAAAAGGAGCTATTGTTTTCTAATTGATTTTACTTTGTGTTCTTCGCGTCTTTGCGTGAAAAAATTAACTTCGGATAGGCATATGAGATTGAATACAAAATAAATTATTGTTTTCTGATTGATTTTACTTTGCGTTCTTCGCGTCTTTGCGTGGAAAAATTAACTTCGGATAGGCATATGAGATTGAATACAAAAGAAATTATTGTTTTCTGATTGATTTTACTTGGCGTTCTTCGCGCCTTTGCGTGGAAAAATTAACCTCAGATATTCACAAGGGATTGAATACAAAAGGAGCTATTGTTTTCTAATTGATTTTTCTTTGCGTTCTTCGCGTCTTTGCGTGGAAAAATAAATACACTAAATATCATGTCCAATTTCTTCACCTCCGAGATCTCCAACCCCGAAAATGAATTTGATCATCTTCGTTTTATAACGGTAAAGAGTAAAGCGCTAAGGAGAAGAGCTGACATTACCGTTTATGTCCCACCTAATGTTAAGGCTGGTCGAGTACTGGATGTAGTCATTCTCCTTCACGGAGTCTATGGTTCGCACTGGGCCTGGGCTATAAATGGAGGAGTGCACAAGACTGCCCACCGATTAATTCAAGAAGGCAAAATTAGACCGATGATCCTGGTAATGCCTTCCGATGGTTTGCATGGTGATGGCAGTGGCTACCTGCAACATCAACAGGAAGATTATGAGAAATGGATTGTGGAAGATGTGATTACCGTGGTCAAAGAACAAATAGTTGGTGTCAATGATCAATCAAATTTTTTCATCACGGGCCTTTCTATGGGCGGCTACGGTGCATTGAGATTGGGTACGAAGTATCCCGATATATTTCGTTCCTTCTCTGGTCTTTCATCCATAACCGAATTCTCACAAATGAAAATATTTTTGGAGGAACAGGAATTTGAAAAATTAAGTGAAGTGGTTTTAAATCAGGAAAATGTTTTGGACTGCTTACTTATCAATAAAGAAAGGCTACCACCTTTTTATTTTGATTGCGGAACAGAAGATATCTTGATTGAATTCAACAGGAAGCTGCATCAAAACTTAGTTGCGAAAAATATCCAACACACTTATGTTGAGCATCCCGGTGCTCATCAATGGCTATATTGGCAAACTCATATTCAGGATTCACTTTTATTCTTTAATGGATTCGAACCGGCTAGGGGAAAATAAACAAGCTTACTCGAATTTAAACCATTTAAGCGTGTTTATTCGGTAGATCTTATCAATCACGTCTTTGGGTAGCTTCAGTCCCTTGAATTCACCATTCACTTCACTAACCGTCATGGTTTCATCGGTGACGAAATATTTCCAGTCACTCTGCCATTGCTCATCCAGATATTTTCTGGCTTCGTCCGGGTCGGAACTGGCTGACATTCCAGAATCAGAACCATAGAGAAGCCGGTCCTGATACTTGATGATGAAGTTTCTTACCTTCTCCCGATCTGCGTTGGTTTGATATTGAAGGTGCGGGACCCTGGCGGCCATATCGACTACCATGTTGGGATATTTATCGAGACGTTTGGCAAGTTCATTCACATCCCATTCAAGGCTGCCGAGGTGCGCGCCTACAAACTGCATATCAGGATGACGTTCAATAAAGCGATCACGTGCATTGATCTGGTCCTCATAAGTTGGATACTCAGGATGCAAATACATATGATACTCTGGATTTTTTTTGAAGTAGTTACGATCATTGTTAACCGTCATCTCTTCCAGGGGCAACCAGCAATTTTTCGGTTCACCCAAATGTCCCATGATGGTCTTGCCCTGATCGATAACGAATTGGATAACCGGATCAAACCGGGGATTATCAATCATAATAAATTGTCCGGCAGAATCTTTATATACCATACCGATATTCTTCCAGATTTTAATTCCCAATGCTCCTGCCTCAAATGATCTCCTGAGTTTGGCAATGGTGCTATCCGCCCAATAAGAGGAGTCCCAATCATGTAAGGTAAACGCAGTCAGATATTCGATCCGTCCGGGATTTTGTTTCATTTGATAGATAGAAAATCGTTCTTGTTCTTCCACCGGTATCTCTCCTGGAAAATCACCGCATACATTCAGCAACTGAAATTTATCTTCCCTCGCCAGGTCAGCAAGGGCATTACTCTCTGTATTAATATGAATGTGGGTATCGATTTTATCCACTGTCTTGAAGTCATCTAGTGTATAATAGGATTCAGTGCATGCAGCCGACAATACAGCGGCAGAAATAAGGGATAATATCGATTTGAACATGTAAACTGATTAATGGGATTTGGGCCAAGTTAGACATGAATCAACAGAAACTAAAAAAAATGGATAGCTTATTACACAGACAGCAAAGAATGACATTGTCTGGCAATCTCCAGCTCTTCATTGGTAGGCACGACCAGGATTTTAACGGATGATGAAGTGGCATTGATCTCATAAATGTCTTTTCCACCGGCTTTATTTTTTTCTGGATCGAGGTGTATGCCCAAGTATTCCAGATGTTGTGTCGCTAGTTGTCGGGTAAGTGAATCATTTTCGCCAACCCCTGCCGTAAAGACCAATGCATCTATTCCATTTAATACAGCAGCAAATGTGCCTATGTATTTTTTGATATGATAACCGTACATCTCATACGCCAACGCAGCGTCTTTATTTCCTTTATTGATTTCTGCCTGTACATCGCGCATGTCGCTATATCCCGTAAGGCCCAGCATACCGCTCTTTTTGTTTAGGATATTGTTGACGTCATCCAATGAATAACCAAGTTGGTTCACCATATGAAAGATCACAGACTGATCGATATCACCCGTGCGCGTGCCCATGATCAATCCATTCATCGGCCCTAAGCCCATCGAAGTATCAATGCATTCACCATTTCTTACGGCACACATACTACAGCCATTGCCTAAATGTATGGTGATTAGTTTGGCATCTTTCTTCTTCAGGTACTCCGCTGCTTTGGCAGAAACATATTTGTGACTGGTGCCATGAAAACCATAATTGCGAATGCCATGTTTTGTATAAAACTCATTCGGTATGGCAATGCGGTAAGCAAGAGGAGGAATAGTCTGATGAAATGCTGTATCAAACACCGCTACCTGCTTGGCTGATTTAAAAACCTGTTCTGAAACTTCAATGCCCAGATAATTGGGTGGATTATGAAGAGGGGCCAACGGGAAAAGACTTTTAATTTTCTCTTTCACGGCATCGTTAATGATTATTGTGTTTGAAAAACTTTCACCACCATGCACTACGCGATGCCCTACAACGTCTATTTCTTCGGGACTGGCGATTACACCAATTTCTTTGTCAGTAAGTAAGCGCGCTGCTTCTTTCAGCCCTGTTGCATGATTGGGTATAACAATTTGCTCTTTCTTTGATTTCGTATCACCATTGACAAAAGTCTTATGTGTGATGACGGAGCCTTCCAAGCCGATGCGCTCAATCAATCCGGAGCAAACGGTGATCGCCTCAGGCATTTGAATCAACTGATATTTGATTGAACTGCTTCCGGAGTTAATAACAAATACATTCATAATGGAAATCGAAATTATTGTTGTGCCTGAATAGCGGTGATCACTACGGTATTAAATACATCATCCACCGTGCAGCCACGGCTTAAATCGTTAACCGGTTTATTTAAGCCCTGCAACATAGGACCTATCGCAAGTGCCCCCGTTTCACGTTGCACGGCTTTGTATGTATTGTTACCTGTATTTAAGTCTGGAAAGATCAAAACACTCGCTTGTCCGGCCACTTCTGAGTTAGGCATTTTCTTTTTACCAACACTGGGATCAACAGCGGCATCATATTGAATTGGCCCTTCTACCTTCAGGTCTGGACGTTTTTGTCTTACAATCTCCGTTGCCTTACGCACCTTGTCAACATCTTCTCCTTCACCGGATGTGCCCGATGAATAGGAGAGCATCGCTACTTTTGGTTCAATACCAAACATCTTACTGGTTTCAGCAGACGAGATAGCGATATCAGCGAGTTGTTCTGACGTAGGATTTGGATTCACGGCACAATCTCCAAACACCGAAACACGGTTTGGCAAGCACATGAAGAATACGGATGACACCGTAGCAATGCCAGGTTTGGTTTTCACGAATTGTAAAGCAGGGCGTATGGTATGCTGTGTGGTGTGGGCAGCACCGGATACCATGCCATCGGCTTCGCCTTTAAACACCATCATGGTGCCGAAGTAGGAGACATCTTGCATAAGGTCGCGTGACATTTCAAGGGAGAGACCTTTAGCTTTGCGAAGCTCGCATAATGTTTGTGCGTATCCCTCCAGTTTATGGGAAGTGGCGGGATTGATAATTTTAATCTTATCAAAATCAAAAGAGATATTCAATCGCTTGGCAGCAGCCTCTATATTTTCTTTGATACCAAGAATGGTAATATCAACCACATCTTGTTTCACTAATAAATCCGCTGCTTGCAATATCCGGTCGTCATCGCCTTCAGGCAACACGATATGTTTCTTTTCCTCTTTGGCACGTTTCACAATCTGGTATTGGAACATGCGTGGTGTTATGTTGGTAGTTCGGAATGCGATGATTTTGCGCTCTATGGTCTTGATGTCAATATGCTTGTCGAACATACTGATCGCAAGTGCTATTTTTTCTTTATTGTCAGGTGAAATTCTGGATTGCGTATTGGTAACATTATTTACTGTTTTAAATGTTCCTGTAGTAACTGCAATGATGGGGACTACCGAATCCAATCCCTCAATTAGTTTTAAAATAGTGGGTTCGGGCACCAGACCGCCAGTTAAAATCAATCCAGCTACTTTCGGATAGTTTTTTGAAATATTCGCTTGCAAAGCTCCAATAATAATATCACCACGGTCGCCAGGTGTTACAATCAACGTGTTTTTTTGAAGGCGCGTTAAGCAATTGTGCAACTGCATGGCTCCCACAATGGAAGTATCTACCTGGTTGCTTAACTGTTGTTCGCCAAACAAAACTGCGCCACCTACTGATTCATGAATTTCTTTCATGGTAGGACTGCCCAGATCTTTATTTTGTGGAATCGTGGTGGCGATGACTCCATTTGGCAACGACTTCTCAAGTTGAGTTTTAATCTCGTCTTCCTTGTCAGGATCAATTTTGTTGGCAACCACCGTAAGTATTTGCACACCTTCGTCTGTAAAACTTTTTGAAGTGGTTACAGCGATGTCAATAATTTCTTTCACCGTCTTTCCCTCTCCCTTTACAATTAACACTACGGGTAGTCCAAGATTTTTAGCAATGGAGATGTTACCATCAAATTCGAGGTTGGTGGTTCCGCCTATGAAGTCGGTACCTTCTACTACCACAAAGTCGTTTTGTTCCTGGAGTTTTTTAAACTTCTCTATCACCGTATCAATAATGAAAGCTTCCTTACCTGCGTTTTGATACTTCACTACTTCATCGCGCGTAAAAGCAAACATTTCAGTGTAGGGAGTCTTTAACTCAAAATGTTTGGCAATGGTATCGAGGTGAGAGTCTGTTTGGTTACGCTGAGTGCTAACTACAGGTTTGAAGTAAGCCAGCTTTTCTGTTTTACCGGCCAGTAAATTCATTAGGCCAAGAGCAATGATAGATTTGCCAGAGAAAGGTTCGGTCGTGGTTAGATATATAGCGTTGGTCATAACTGAAAAGTCTTAAATAGGAGTCGATAGCAAAGCTATGTATTTGAAGAGTGTTTTCATTGATTTACCAGCGCTTTTGAAGCGCGACACTAAAAATATAATTTCTGAAATTTGAATGATTGCAAAATTCTATGACAACTGTCATTGTATTGATTTTTTTGTACCTTTTAGAAATCGATTGAAATGAAATACACATGATATCACGAAGAAAAGCACTTAAATCGTTAGGCTTGTCGGCCTTATCGTTGCCGGCACTTTCTGGTAGCTCATCAGCATCCGGGTTAACATTAAGTACCCCATTACCTGATCCGAATGATCCTTCCTATTGGAAAGGAGTACGTGATCAATATATGCTTTCGAAAGAGCAGGTATTCTTTAATACAGGAACGATAGGAGTGATGCCGCGAGTGGTGGTTGACCGCGTTACCAGGCACATGAATTACATTGCTACGAACGTGGCAGATTGGGCATATAAGGATGACAATGCTGAACGGTTTATCACGGGATACCAGCATTTATTATTCATTCGTAATAAAGTAGCCAGGCTGCTGAACTGCGATGCCAAGGAAATTGCGCTGACCGATAACACAACGAATTCCATGAGTTTTATCGCGCAGGGTTTGGATCTTAAAGAAGGTGATGAAATTATTTCTAGCAACCAGGAGCATGGAGGGGGAATATCTTCCTGGAAGGTCCGCGAGAAGCGTGATGGAGTGGTCGTAAAATTGGTAGAGATACCAAAGCCAATCCATAGCAAAGAGCAAGTCATCGATATCATTGTGAAGTCATTCACTACTAAAACAAGAGTGTTGATGTTATCGCACATCATATCCGGTAGCGGGGCTATCCTTCCTGCCAAAGAAATTTGTGCTGAGGCAAAAAAACGTGGCATTCTTACGGTATTGGATGGAGCGCAAACAACAGGACATATTAAAATTGATCTGAAAGATATTGATTGCGATGCCTACGTGGGTTGCTTTCATAAATGGGTTGGTGCTCCTGCTGGAACGGGTTATATGTATGTCAAACCCGAGTACATCAAGGACATCTGGACAACCGTAGCCAGTTATCGTTGGGACAATCATGAAGACGAAGGATTTCGTTTCACCCAACGGGGCACGGGAAATTTCTCGATGATAGAAGGGTTAGATGCTGCCCTGGATTTTTATTTCCAGATCGGACCAGAGCGTGTCTATGAGCGCATCAAGTTTTTAGGTGATCGCCTTCGGGAAGGTCTGCACAAAATCAACAAAGTAAAAATCTATTCACCGGAGGATAATGCGATGTGTGCCGGGATAACAGTATATAATATCGATGGCTTTACAGGCACTAAACTTCAGGATGCGTATTGGGAAAGAGCTCACATGCGACCAAGAGCATCCAGTGATGTGTTTGGAGTAAGGCACTGCACACACATTTTTAACAGCCCTGAAGAAATTGATAAAGCGTTGAGCATTGTAAAACAATTGGCATCCTGAGAGTATGATTTTCCATATTGCTACTGCAGAAGATTGGAACCTCCATTTCAATGAGTCAACGTATGTTCCGAAAGCTTTTTCAGGAGAGGGATTTATTCATTGCAGTACCAATGACCAGGTGCCAGGTGTATTGCAGCGCTATTATGCAAGCGTGAAGGATTTGATCTTACTTCATATTGATGAAGCTAAGCTTTCTTCTACTCTAAAATATGAAGCGGCAACCAACAATGAATTATTTCCACATGTGTTTGGGCCTATTAATAAAGATGCAATTGTTAAGGTTGATCGTATTTAATTTGAACCACAAAGTCACGAAGACACAAAGGTTCACAAAGAGGCATTGGATTTCTTCCTGAGTTTTTTTATCAGGACCCAGTATTCTCTTCCATAGTTTACGAGAATTTCTTCACCGGCTTTGATGTTTCGGGTGGCTTCAATAAAGCAGCGCTTGCCTTCGCTCACATATTCTGAATTGTTGCGCGCTCCTTCCACACGAACAAGACCTCGCGCATCATTGGCATAGCGTCCCAATGTTTTCACTGCAGGTAAAGCGTTGATCACCACATTTTGGTTGAGATACATCAGGTAGCCATTGATGCCATCCTGATCTTTCACTTCGCGCCAGCGTTGCACACGACCCTTGTATTCAACAACGCGTGTTCCTTTCAAAATTTCAATGCGTGTAAACAAACCTTTGCCTGCATTTGGAAGACGCGATGTTTTCACGATCAGATGTTTTTCAAGAAAGGGCAACTTGAATGTGTAAAATGATTAGGTGGTTGTGGTTGGCTTTTCTGGTGGTTGTGCATCAAGTTCCTGGTAAAGGGGAGGAAAACTATGAACGCATTCAACAATGTCTTTGAATTCAAGCAGTAACCTGGTTTGAAGCAAACCCATCCGGTTTCCAATCTCGTCTTTTTGCACATCGATAATAAGATTATCCAATGATTGATTGAGCAGTGAAATCAATGTGTTGAATTTGACTTCAAGGTCGGTGTTGACCGGCTTTCCGGTTTCGATGGATTGGGTAACCAGTCCAATATATTCACTTGATGATTTCTCAATGATACTCACCAGGTCGGCATATTTGCGTTTTGGAGCCGAGTGGTGATTGCTGACGTGTGTGAAAATAGTATCGCTGATCAATTGGACACTTTGATTGAGGTCCTGCATCTTATCAAAGACGAGAATGTAGAGTCTGCCAACGGGCAGGTTGCCTTTGTTCATTTTACGCACCAGCTTGATGATCTTGGTATCCACCTTTTCGTTTTGCTCTTGAAGCTTTTTAAGTTCAGCGCGTGATTTCTGCAGTAAATCTGGATTTTCATTCATCAATGCTTTTAAGCTATGAACAATAGTCAGTTGAACGGTCTTCAGTGCTTTAACCGTATTGAATTTACTTTCGCTAAGGGCAAGCTGAATATTGAATTGTTTTACCTCCAGCAACTTGTTGTCTTCTTTCGCTTTGGCTTCGTCACGATTAAATACCACATGACTGCGAATGAGTAAGAATGCGGCAACAGCAGTGAGGACGAGTGGCCCTGCTACATCTGTTTTATACATGATGAACGCTAATAATCCGCTGGCGAGAAGAGCAACCACCGCAGTAATCAGCCAACCTGCAATTACATTGATAACACCTGCTACCCGATACACGGCACTTTCACGCCCCCATGCCTGGTCAGCAAAGGAGGTTCCCATGGCCACCATGAAGGTAACGAAGGTAGTACTCAAGGGTAATTTGTTCGAAGTACCGTAGGCGATCAGTGCACTCGAAACGATCAGGTTGATGCTGGCTCGAATCAAATCAAAGGAGGCCATATCGGATTCTACCGGTGACGCACTCGCAGCTTCTTTTTCAAATCGATGACTTAGATTTTCAGAAATATTTTTAGGAATAAATGCCTCTGCCTTACGACCTAACCAGATCGCCCCGCCCACCAGCGCTTTGGAAACCATGTTCGACTTAAAGCGCTCATCGCCCTCATCTTGCCTGCCCAATGATACTTCAGTTTCGGTTACCTTCTTGCTCTTTGCATTAAACCATAACGTCAGGATCATCACTAAACCACCGGTGAGTAACAACCAATAAGGGGTAACAATTTTAGAGCTTAGAATCTCCATGGTATATTGATCAGCAGGAAGTCCGGATGCGGACCATGATTGAAATGAGATCAGGCCGGCTACTGGCACACCGATAAAGTTTACCAGGTCGTTTCCGGCAAAAGCCATTGCCAATGAAAATGTGCCCATCAATACGATAGCCTTCAATGGGTTGATATCTTTCCACCACATCAGAATCTGAATGAGAATTGACCATGAAACTATAGAGACGACCATGATCTGCCAGGTATGATCCATGATCCATTTGATCTGATCATCCGTAATAAACGCGCTACCTTTTGCTCCCTTAATTAATAAGTAATAAACGATGGCGGAAATAGCGAGCCCGCTAAAGATGGCTCCATATCGTTTCAGTGTTTTCTTTAGCTTGAATGTGAAGATGATTCGGGTGATGTGCTGAACAAGGGAACCAAAAATAAAGGACAGGAACACCGATAGAAAAATCCCAGATACAATGGTGATGGCGCTAGAGTAGTTAATGATCTCCGACCATGTTTCAAATCCCTGGCCACGATCAAAGGCAATCATCAATCCGGTCACTAAAGCAGCACCCAATAATTCAAATACAAGAGAAACCGTTGTTGAAGTAGGCAGCCCCAGCGAATTGTAAAAATCCAACAAAATAATGTCGGTGAGCATGACCGCCAGGAATACGATAATAATTTTATCGAAGGTGAAGAAGCCAGGATTAAAAATTCCATTGCGGGCTATCTCCATCATGCCACTGGAGAAGAGTGAACCCAGTACCAAGCCTAATGAAGCAACCGATAAGATAACTTTGAAAGGAGCTACGCGCGAACCGATGGCTGAATTAAGAAAATTTACGGCATCATTACTTACACCTACAATGAGATCCACCAATGCAGTAGCCATAAGAATGACTACAATGACTACGTAAAAGTTCATAAAAATTCAGGTCAGGTATAACGTTCAAAAATACCTTTAATATTGGATTTTGTAAAAGAAGTATCTTTAGCGGATTATGAAAGATTTTAAGAAATACTACCTCATTGCCGCTCCTCCAGATCAGGTATATCTTGCGCTGACCAATGAGGCAACGTTTCAACTTTGGTCTGGTGAGAAGGCTGATATTCAGGCCTATCCGGGTGGCGAGTTTTCATTATGGGAAGGCAGCATCGTGGGAAAGTTTCTGGAATTGGAGCCCCCAAACAAAATCGTGCAACAATGGTATTTTGGAGATCAGGTGGAAGAATCTGTAGTGACTATAAAACTTCACACACATGATCAAGGTACTTCAGCAGAGGTGCGTCATACCAATATCCCGGACGATGACTATGAGGATATTATAGATGGATGGAATGATGTCTACTTCTCTTCCTTGCAGGAATTTTATGAAGACTGATAAGCGGGTATCTGTCAGTGAAAATGATAGAGGAAAATCAGGATCCCATTGAAGGCAGGTTTGGGATTGTCTTTAATTTCAAGGGTTACGTCCACTTCAAATTTGGTGATTCCACGAAGGTTAGCAATAGAGTGTAGTTTAGCTCTCAATCTTACTTCATTATTGACCAACACCGGCTGGTTGAATTTCAGTTTTTCAATGCCATAGTTGATCATCATTTTAATATTCTTAAACTCGGCAATCTGATCCCACAGATGAGGTATTATGGACAAGGTGAGATAACCGTGGGCGATGGTACTTTTAAATGCGGTCTCAGCCTCTGCCCGTTTAGGATCGGTATGAATCCATTGATGATCCAGCGTGGCATCAGCAAACATATTAATTTGTTCTTGTGTGATTTTGAGGTACTCTGATACTCCGAGCTCTTTGCCCCGGTAAGTCTCAAATTCCTCAAAGCTACTGATTACCAAAGCGGCCATAATGCAATAATTTCTTTTGAACTTTGTACAATATAGAGAAATTCGGTAATCTAAAAATAAGGATTCTTTCGATTGGATGTTTTGGGATAGATAAAACACGTCTATTTAATAAAAACTTTTGGATGTTTATTTGGTGGAATCAACTCTAAGACAACAGCAATGACTGGATATACATCGTATACCTGCCAGAGCAATTTTTTTTTCGAGGTTTCCGAAAAAGTCCTGAGTTTTGTGATATGAGAATTCATGTGATGGATACAAAGTCGGGGAGGGGTATGCAAGAACCACCTGTAAAAACAAAACCTGAAGTGGATAGGGATGTACTCACCTCAATTGATCCATTATCGCTTGAAGACTCCTGCGTATATGTTCATTGTTATTTCAACAATACATCCGATGATATGTTGATTCGCATCTGGCGATCTACCTTTCTGGTCGACCGCGCATCAGGATCACGTTCTCAATTGATTCATGCAGAAAATATTTCTTACGCACCTATGTGGACAATGATTCCAAAAAAAGGAGAGTTTTCTTTTCTGCTTATTTTTTCTGCGCTTCCAAAAGGTTGCACTGTGTTTGATTTGCTGGAAGATATACCTCAGACTGGCGGCTTTTTCATTCAGGGCATTCAGCGCAATCAGCTGGACGTATACCATGTTGATATTTAGATAAGAAAGGGCGCTGACGTTGAGTAGTATCCGCTCGTAACTCAAAGCTCGCAACTCATAGCTTTTTATAACATCTTTGCCCCGTGACTAATCAGTATCCGGTTTTAGAAATCTTATCCACGCTGAAGCAAGCACTTCAGAAAAATCCTGTCGTGATTTTACAGGCTCCTCCTGGTGCAGGAAAGAGTACGGTGTTGCCGTTACACTTATTGAATGAGCCATGGCTGAACGGCAAAAAAATGATTATGCTCGAACCAAGACGATTGGCGGCACGATCAGTGGCATTGCGTATGTCGGAGGAACTCCAGGAGGAAGCGGGAAAGACCATCGGTTATCGGGTGCGGTTTGAAAGTGTGGTGAGTAAAAGCACACGCATTGAAGTAGTAACAGAAGGAATCCTGACCCGTATGATCCAGACCGACAATTCATTGGAAGAAGTTGGCCTGGTGATCTTCGATGAATTTCATGAACGCAGCCTGCATGCCGATCTTGGGCTCGCGTTGTGCCTGGAAGCCCAGTCCCATTTACGCGACGACCTGCGCCTGCTCGTCATGTCCGCAACGCTCGAGTTGCCGAAACTGCTGAATCTGCTCGGCGATGCCGCGTGCATCCAGGGCGGCGCACAACCTCACGAGGTCGTCTACCGCTGGCTGCCGCGACCGGCGCGCGGTGAGCGCATCGAGC
>JAYVTB010000065.1:0-21163 GCA_043774805.1 Cyclobacteriaceae bacterium
ATCATAATTCTTCAATCGTTAATCAAATTCGAATGTTGACGATGACGGTTTAACAATTAAGTGTTAACAACTTCCATATGAAATTGTCATTCCGGGCAAACTCGTCAAAAGCAAAGTCTGAAAAAGAGATTTTGTAGTTTAATGTGTGCCCGCTTCGATAGCTAGTGCGACCCGGAATCCCGTTGAAGTCGCACGAAAGTATTTCATAGTATCTCTTGATGGTTGGATGAGCGAGATCCTGGCTCTCATTTTCTTCACGAGCTAACGATTGACAATAGTTATTCGGCCGGGATGACAGCTTCGTTGCGGGCTCCACTAACTTTAAAGTGGTGGACCTCATTACCTCAACATTAGTTAATCGCTTATAGGATTTCACAATTAAGTGATTAATACTACCTTATGCAATTGTCATTCCGGGCAAGCTCCACAAGTGAATTCTAGAAAAGAGATTTTGCGGTTTAATGTTCATCCCGTCCGATAGCTGGCGCGACCCGGAATCCGGTTGAAAATAAACGGAATATTTTTCATGGCATCACTTGCACCTCTGTTGCATGGGGATTCCGGCTCTCATTTTTCTTCACGGGCAAACGACTGCAATTTGTAATTCGGCTGGCATGGCAACTTCGTAACGGAGTGGACGAAGTTTAAAGTAATTCGTTAATCGTTATCCAAATCGGTGCAGATGACCGTTTCCGATTGAGTGCTTACAAAGCGCCTAATAAAATTGTCATTTGAGGTTCTAGCCTGGATTAGAAAATTTTCATGCCTGCCACAAGAGCATTTTTTTATTATATCTTTGGTGCCGAAAAAACAGCTGACTCAAGGCTGTTTTCGGGATACCAAATAATAAGAATGTCAAATCAAACAATCAATTCACCAGTATTGCTGGTGACGTTAATGCTCATTGCTTCCGGTCTACTCGTTACCGGCTGCACCCAAAAGAAAAGCGAAGTGATTTGGAATAACGACTTGCCGGTTACAGGTTCACAATCATCGCCCCGCACGGCAGACTTAAATCAGGATGGAGTTCTTGATATTGTTATGGGTGCGGGAATGAATGAATCCCAGAAAAGTAGTCAGGGAATAATTGCAATAGATGGCGCTTCAGGCCAAATCATCTGGGAGCAAGCGGCTGCAGATCAGGTGTATGGTTCAGCCACATTTCATGATATCACCGATGATGGAATACCAGAGGTGTTTATTGGGGGAAGATCGCCTTACTTCATGGCACTCGATGGTAAAACAGGGAAAGTCGTATGGCAGTATGAATACACCTACCAAAATGATTCCATCTTAAAACACGCCCGATTTAATTTCAATAATAGTGTACTGGTTCCCGATCAAAATAATGATGGTCATCCTGATCTTATTACTGTAAATGGCGGGAACTCGCTCGCAAATCCAGGTTCAGAGGCAAACCGATATCCCGGTGTTCTGATGCTATTTGATATTAAAACCGGAAAAATTCTGGCTGCGGATACGATGCCAGATGGAAAAGAGTCATACATGTCTCCTGTGAGTTATGCACAGCCTGACAGTAAAGATCATCTGATCGTTTTCGGCACCGGTGGTGAAACCATTGCTGGAAATCTTTATGTCGCTAAACTTTCAGATTTAGTGATGGGTAAACTTTCCAACGCCACCATTATTGCTTCTGAGCAATCGCATGGCTTTATTGCGCCCCCCACGCTAGCTGATATATCAGGTGACGGCTGGCTTGACATTATTTCCATATCACATGCGAGTACCGTTTTTGCTATTGATGGAAAAGATTACAAGCTGCGCTGGCAACGAAAGATAAAAGATACCGAATCGAGTAACAGTTTTGCCGCAGGATATTTTACAGATGATGCGGTACCGGATTTCTTCACCTTTGTGAGCAAAGGTGAATGGCCTAACAACACCGGATCGTTACAAATAATGCTGGATGGAAAAAACGGGGATATCGCTTACCTGGATTCCACTGGCTGCACGGGGTTCTCCTCTCCGGTTGTTTATGATCTTGACAATGATGGAACGGATGAAGCCATTATCAGTATCAATGAGTTTGATTGTGCTCAGGGATTTACCGAGCAATCAATCAAGGACATTGAGAATAAACTGTTGGCAATCAATTTCAAAAAGAAATCGTCACAGATAGTTGACCAGGCGAAGGGCTATAAAAATATATTTTCGACTCCATGGATCGGAGACCTTGATGGCAATGGATACCTGGATATCATAAGTTGTCAGTACTACAGTTATGGCGGTCTGCTCACCTTTCTCGGAATGAGTATTAAGCGTATTGAAACTCCAATAAAAATTGATAAACCTGTTCGATGGGGAGCATACATGGGTTCAGCCGGAGACGGAATATTCTCAGATAAATAAGACTACATGAGTTCAGAATTTAATTTTTTTAACATAAAGAAGGCGGATATCAACCACACTCCTGTAATTCAAGCTATCATCGTAAGTCATAATCCGATGAAGCTTCTGTTCTTTTTCCTGATGGTCTTTGCCCTGGTGCGTTGTTCAAATAATCCGTCCACACCAGTCGAAGCAGCTCAAAATACAAAACTATTTACGCTCATTGATTCAGCATCCTCTGGAATTAACTTTGTGAACGAAGTAATGGATGGAGAGAAATTTAACATTCTTACTTACCGGAATTTCTATAATGGCGGAGGGGTTGCCATTGGGGATATCAATAATGACTCCCTGCCAGACATCTATTTCACTGCGAATCAAAAGCAGAACAAACTGTATCTCAATAAAGGCAATTTTGTGTTTGAAGATATCACTGAGAAAGCGGGAGTCGGTGGTTCAAAACCATGGAGTACGGGAGTCACCATGGCCGATGTAAATGCAGATGGTTGGCTGGATATTTATATCAGTAACTCCGGTGATGTGGATGGTGCTGATAAGGAAAATGAGCTTTTCATCAACAAGGGTAATCTTACCTTTTCTGAAGAGGCAAAAAAATATAACCTGAATAATCTCGGCTACACGACACATGCTGCTTTTTTCGATTACGACCTGGATGGAGACCTGGATTGCTATATTCTGAATAATAGTTTTAAAGATCCGGGCAAGATTGAACTATATAAAAAGGTCAGGGAGATACCCGATGAAGGCGGAGACAAGTTAATGCGAAATGACGGAGGCATCTTCACCGATGTCACCACGGAAGCAGGTATCTACAGCAGTGATATCGGGTTTGGTTTGGGAGTGGCCATCAGTGATATAAACGGAGATGCTCTTCCCGATATCTACATCAGCAATGATTTCTGGGAACGGGACTACCTTTATTTAAATCAGGGCAATGGAAAATTCAAAGAAGATTTAATTAACCGCATAGACTATTGTTCGGTGTCAAGCATGGGTTCTGATATTGCTGATATCAATAATGATGGCAGCCCTGAGATTTTTTCAACAGATATGTTGCCGGGTGATAATGAGCGATTGAAAACAACCATTGCGTTTGATCCTTTTCATCTTGAAGATCTTAAATACCGCGCAAATTTTCACTACCAGATCGTTCAGAATTGTCTTCACCTGAATAGCGGCAAAGGCTACTTCCAGGAAATTGCATTACTATCCGGAGTGGCAGCAACGGATTGGAGTTGGGGCGCATTAATTTTTGACTTCGAAAATGATGGTACCAAAGACATTTTCGTCAGTAATGGAATTTACAAAGACATCATGTCCATGGACTTCCGTGATTTTCTTGCAGATGCCGAAAAGAGAAAAGAAATTATATCAAAAAAAGGCAAATTAGATTACCGGGATTTTATTTCCTTTTTACCTTCGAAGCCATTGGCCAACTATGCTTTTCAGCAGGTGGACAATCTGAAATTTACCGATAAGGCAATCAGTCTAGGCCTTGCACAACCATCATTTAGCAATGGATCAGCCTATGGCGATTTAGACAATGATGGCGATCTTGATCTGGTGGTCAATAACATTAATTCAACCGCTTTTCTATATCGAAATGAAACTGATGTTAAATCAGGACATCACTTTTTGAAAGTTAGGTTCAGGGGCTCCGCACAAAATCCCTTTGGAATTGGCGCTCATGTCACCGTCAAGACAAATGAAAGAATCCTAATGCTTGAGAATTTTAATACCCGTGGTTTTGAAAGCAGTATCGAACCTTCATTGCTATTTGGACTTGGTAGCAGCGACCAGATCAACGAACTGGTTGTCACCTGGCCTGATCATAAAACCCAGACACTTAATAATATCAAAACCAATCTGACCATAGAACTTAACTACAGCAATGCTACCTCTAATGTATCCATCAAGAAAGAAGAAACGAGACCCGTTTTCGAAGAGATAAGCAAAAGAGTTATTAAAGGCGAAGCGAGACATGTAGAAGATCAGTATAATGATTTCGATCAGGAGATTCTAATGCTTGCAATGCTTTCAACTGAAGGCCCACGGATAATAGTGGGCGATGTGAATAATGATAGAAGAGATGATTTTTTGCTTTTGGGAGCGGCAGGTGATCCCGATAAACTTTTTACACAAAATAGTAATGGAACATTTTCCCCCATCAAGAATAATGCATTTAACAATGACGCTGGTTTTGAAAGTACCTGCGGGGCATTTATTGACTATGATGGGGATCATGATCTTGACTTGATGATTGGCTCTGGTGGCAATGAAATAACCTGGGAAAAGACCAATTATTTAGTACGCACATATAAGAATGATGGACGCGGTAACTTTACTCCGGATATAAAAAATGCCCCTCCTATAATTGGCAATTTTTCCACCATTGAAGTGAGTGATTTTGATAATGATGGACGCATGGATGTCTTTTTAGGAGCACGTGTTGTACCGGGCAACTATGGATTGTCTCCCAGGAGTTTTTTACTAAAAAATGAGCCAGGATATTGGTTGGATATTGACGTACCGACAATTAATAATAGTGGTATGGTAACCGATGCCTGTTGGGCCGATATCGATTCAGATATGGATCAGGATCTGATCATTGTGGGTGAATGGAGTGATATAAAGATTTTCAAAAATGAAAAGGGCAATTTTAACAACCTTTCCGTGGTGCCAAACAGCAAAGGCTGGTGGACGCGGGTTCAGTCTGCTGATTTAGATAAGGATGGTGATATGGATTTTGTGATGGGCAACTGGGGTCTTAATAGTAAACTCAAAGCTTCATCCTCAAAACCCCTTACCATGTACGTCAATGATTTTGATAACAATGGAAAAAGCGAATTCATTATCAACTGGTATCCACCCCTGGATACAATATCCTACCCATTTGCTGCAAAAAATGAACTTACCTCTCAGTTGCCTGCATTGAGAAAGTCCATACTAAAGTATAGTGATTATGCTTTCAAAACATATGACTCCTTGTTTCCGGAAGCCATTCGCAAAACATCGATTCGGTACGAGGTGAATACGCTCGAAAGCGCCATACTCTGGAACGATGGCAATAATACCTTTTCATTGAAATCCCTGCCCTTCGAAGCGCAGGTCTCCCCTGTCTTTGGGATTGTTGCCGATGATCTCGATGGAGATGATATTATGGATATCTGGCTTGGCGGAAACTTCTATTCATTAAAACCACAGGTAGGTCGCCACAATGCAAACAAAGGAGTCTTTTTGAAAGGGAATTCCAATCACTCATTCAAGTTTGATCCAACTGCTGGAATACAGGTAGATGGTGAAGTTAGGGATGCGTTAATGATCCAATCGAACCAGGTGAAAAGGCTAATGATTGCCAGGAACAATGCGAGTGTTCTGGTGTTTCAAAAAATAAAAAAGTAAAGTAGCTATTTTCTTTACTCAAGATGGCAGGATGACTTTCCTTAAATTAAAGCAACCCTTCCTGCTTTCAATAAGAACGCTGTCAATCTGTTTATCGCGGATTATGCAATAGCTCTTCTTGCCGGACAGGCAGGCTTCAGGTCGGGGAAAATAAACAAGAAAATAGCTGGCTTTAGCCAAAATTGTCTTTGGGCTAAAGCCCTTTGGATTGCGTTCATTTATTCCGGCAATTTATTCTAATGCATAATTTGGGTTTAACCCTGCTATCGTTGAGCTATCGGACAAATGGCTCCTTAGCGAAGCTTTCAATATATCCTATGATAAAGAGAAATTTGTTACTCACTTAACGGTGCCACAATACAATCATAAGTGATGATTTTGAATTTCCTGGATCAAGGTTCCAGAAGAATTCTGATTGAAGCAGAGCGAGACTTTATAAAAAAAGGCCCCTGAAATTTTTCAGAGGCCTTTCTCACTACGAGATATTATTAAATCAATCCATTATTCTGGACCACCTGCCCACCAAACCTTGGTAGTATAAAGGTTAGGCGTGGTTGAGGTAGCTGCAAAATTAGGGTTACCAGAAGCCTCAGCATTAGGATACTTGAGACGAACAGGAATTGTTCCATTGGTAACATTTCCAGGATAATTCACAGCCACTAATGCAGGCAAACCAGTTCTTCTCCAATGTGACCATGCTTCCCACCAGTTAAAGAAGTGGTTAGCCCACTGCTGATCGCCAATCATAGCCAATTTAGCCTTGGGTCCACCATAAGGATATGTTGTCAGATAAGTGGTTACCGCGGCATCAGAAACTGTGAAAGAAGCATCGTAAGGAGTATACATCTGCATAGAGGCCTTCACACCATTATTATAATGTGTTTGCGCAGCCGTTACACCTCCGATTGTTCTCTCTGCTGCTTCGGCAAGAAGGAACTCAACTTCACCATAGTTCATGAGCATATAGGGTTCATCCCTATCAAAAAACTTAGTGCTAATAACAGAGTAATCATCAGCAAGAACAATCGGGCTCTTTCCTTCAAACGCCTCTAAAAGTGTCTGGTTTTTGCCATTCGGTATTCCCTTTTGCTTAAGCGGATCCATATTTCCTTTAACACCACCGCTGAGTATCAACAATCTTGGGTCATCATCAGCTGCTGTAGTCTGATCGGTTCCCTTAAGGAAATCAATCAGTGTCTTACCCATATAAGTTGGTTGACCACCATCGCCAGCAATAAATGCACGGGAAATCCCGTTCTGGTTAGTCCAGAGGGAAGGTCCAACTGCCATAGGCACCCAAACGTTGTCACTGTTGCTTGTAAACACTCCACCGGCAACTGCTTTCCCAACATAGGTGGCAGCTGTAGCGGCATCCACATTGGAAATCCGCATAGCCATGCGCAGCATCAATGAAAAACCAAATCTTTTCCACTTGGCAATATCTCCATTATAGATAATGTCAGCGTTTTTGAAACCCTGATCTGCTTCTGATCCACTCAATGCTGCAGTTGCTTCTTCAAGTTCCTTGAACAGGTCAGTGTAGATGGCTTTTTGCTTATCATAAACAGGATAAAACTCTCCTCCTGTATTGGCCTGAAGTGCTTCGGAATAAGGCACACTACCATAGTAATCTGTTAACCTCTGAAACAGAAATGCACGTAAAATCCTGGATGCCTGACGCAAGTTATTCTTATTGCCTTCGTCATAACCACCCTCTCCCGTCTGATTAATGATTTCAGTGAGGTGCTTTAACTGAGTGCCATACATGAATTCAAATGGGGCACTGGAGGTTTCAAAATTATCAGTGTATTTATCGCCAGGAGCGATTCCACCGCTGATGTGACCCAGATGCTGAATAGCATAGGCACACATACCGATGTTGGTACGCCAGTCGATATACCGGTTGTCACCGGCATCTCCGCCTGAGGCAGCGCCAAGTTCACATCCTGTAAAGAAAAAATTCAGATTGATTTCTTTAACCGCCTGGGGATTGATATTCAAATCATGCAGTTGCTCCGTATCGCAGGAGGTTACAAGGATAACCCCTAAGAAGACGGAAAGGAATATTTTATTTAAATACTTCATTTTCATATTTAGTTTTTAGCTGTTAGAATGATGCCCTCAAATTAAAACCATAGGTACGTGAAGCCGGTACACCGAAGTAGTCCATTCCCTGCGAGTTACTGCTCGTATAGGATGACTCTGGATCGATATTTGGCGTTTTCTTATACAGAATGGCAAGATTCCGTCCAACAAATGAAAGAGACAATGAATTAATAGGTGTCTTTGTAAGCATACTCTTAGGGAAATTATATCCAAATGTTACGGACCTCAGTTTGATAAAGGAGGCATCATAAACAAAGTTTTCCTGTGCACGCTCACCTAGTTGGTTCCAGTAGTTGGCGGCCTCACCAGGAGTCAGTGTCTTGGTGAAAGGCTCATAGACGCCATCATTATTCACATCTGTTACTCCCGTAACAGTTAATGGTGCTTCTCCGGCACGTCCTTGAAGAGTTTGTTTGGTAAACCCAGCTTCGGTCATACGCACGTTGGTACCAGAATAGATCTGACCACCCGATTTGAAGTCAATAAGGGCGCTTAGCGTCCATTGCTTATAGGTAAGCGAGTTATTCAAACCACCCGTGAATTTAGGAACACCATTTCCAAGAATTTGATACTCACCGTTGGTTAATGGTGCGCCATCAGCATCATAAACAAGCTTACCATCTGGTGAAGTCATTTGCTTTAATCCGGTAATCATACCATAAGGGTGACCTACGATATGCTGGATTCTAACCGTTCTGGTTCTGGGCTCTTCAGCCTGCAATTTGTCCTGCCCTTCAATAAGGGAAACAACATTATTTTTATTTCTCGCAAAGTTCAACGAGATATCCCACGTAATAGGACCTCTTATTGGCGTTCCCGTCAACAATATTTCTACACCTTTATTAGAAATTTCACCAAGATTAACTGAGGTAGAAGAATATCCCGAAGACTGTGAAATTCCAGCATTAAGAATGTCATTGGTTGTTACCTGGCTATAATAAGCGAAATCCAGGCCTAAACGGTTTTGGAAAAATCTCACATCAAAACCAACTTCAGACTCTGTTGAAGTAAACGGCTTCAGGTTAGGATTGGGAAGATTGCCACCCGATGAAAAACCAGCAAGCGGTCTGCCAAGATGGGGGTTACCCAGTGAATAAGTATTATTGATACTATACGCACCTACAGAACTAGCATTTCCAACTTGTCCCCATGAAGCTCTCACTTTTCCAAAACTTAGCCACGTTGGAAGGCTGGTGAATGCATCAGAGAATATGAAACTGGCTCCGATAGATGGATAAACAATATTGTTGGCATTAGGGTTTAGAACTGAAAACCAGTCTTTCCGTGCGGTTGCAGTAACATATAAGTAATTATTGTAGGAAATTTCAGCCGAAGCAAACACAGAATTTATACCAACCTCTCCAATGCTATATCCGTAGTTGCGCTGCGTTGAATTGTTGATCGCTGCGAAAAACGGCACATTGAATCCGGTTCCGTTGGCTGCGAGATATTCTCCCTTAGCCCGCATTCTATTACCTCCAACAAATGCATTAACTCCTATTTTACCGTAGGTCTTGTTAAAACCAACAAGGTATTCCATGTTAATCTCCTGGTTACGGTTTTCATATTCCGACATACTACCAAGGCGATCATAGCCTGTTCCCTGAGGACTCAGCTGAGTACCTCTTTTAGTATACCAATCCATGCCCACCTGACCATGAACATAAAGGAAATCAGTAATATCATATCTTAACTTACCAGATGCGATAATGCGGTCGCGAACATCACTGTTTTTAAATTGATAGGCAGCCCAATATGGATTCTGTGTCCAAAGGTTATTGGATGCCTGCATTTCTTCTCCTGGTGCTTTGCCGTCATAAATCGTCATACCGTGATCTGCTTGATATTGTTCTGAAGGAACAGCACCAGGCTTAGCGGGATCTCCGATATAGTCTTTCACATTTACATCATTTGGTGTGTAATACAGGGCAAGTACACCATTGGCAGGTGAGTCAGAAGTACGTGGTCTGTTTTTGGCTTCCTCATTAGAGTACATGATTTTTGAAGTCAATGTAAGTTTTTCTCCAAATTTTGAATTGGTTGCCAGTGACACGTTGAACCGGTCAAAGCCTGAATTTGGAACAATTCCTTTGCTCTTTAAATCAGAGACTGAGAAGCGGAAGTTCTGCTTATCTGATCCTCCAGTGAGGGCAAGGCTATTCGTGAAGGAAGTTCCTGTCTCAAGATATCTGTTCCAGTTGTCTCCTGCATAAGCATATGGGCGTGTTACACCATCAAATTGCATAGCCGTTGAACCGTCAAATTTTGGTCCCCAGCCATTCAATCCCCACCAGTTTCCCCAGTGTTCATCTAACGTGGTTGGCTTTGTGGCAACTTGATTCTGAAGGGTTGATCCAACCAAGCCTCCGTTACCATTGCTGTGTTGAAAATCTGTTAGGTTATTAACTTTTTCAAAAACGAAATTGGAATTGAACTCAATACCCAGGGCTTTCCTGCTAGTTCCTTTTTTGGTGGTAATTAGAATAACACCATTTGCTGCCCTTGAACCATACAATGCTGCGGCACTTGCTCCCTTCAATACTGTTGTTGATTGAATGTCATCCGGACTGATACTGTTCACTCCATCGCCCTGATCGGCACCTCCCCATACTCCAGACTGACCAAAATTGGTGTTGTCCATGGGAATACCATCCACAACATAAAGAGGCTGATTCAGTGTTGATCCAAGCGTTTTAGCTCCACGTATAATTACGCGGGAAGAGCCTGCAGGACCCGTAGCCATTTTGGTTACGCTAACACCAGCAACCCTACCAGCCAAAGCATTGGCCAGGTTGTTTTCACGGGCTTGGGTAAAATTATCCCCGTTAATTTGCGTCACCGAGGATTGAAGCGCCTTGGTGTTACGCTCAATACCTAGCGCGGTAACAACTACTTCGTTCAATTGCTGGGCATCCTCAGCCATAGTAATATCCATGGCGGTACGAGTACCAGTGTTTACCTCCTGGGAGGCAAAGCCAATAAACGAAAACACCAACACGGCATTATTGCCAGCTGTAAGTGCATACTTCCCACTGGCATCAGTGGTGGTACCACTGGAAGTGCCTTTAATCACGACATTGACACCAGGCATCCCATTCCCAGCTCCATCTTTAACTGTTCCTGAAACAGTTCGATCCTGGGCAAGGACCACCGATGCGAGCATCAGCATAAGTACTGCCGTTGCACTCAACTTTTTGTAGAGTTTTCTCATCATCATACAATTTGTTTTAGAGGTTTTATTTAAAAAATTTGTTTTGAATAGATGTACACCAAACAGAGTTGTAGAAATCTATCATTGTAAAAATATTTAATTAACAATGAAGTACAATGAAAATACCCATAATTTCTACTACAACGTTTTCGTTAAAAAATTTAGAAATCGATTGCGGCACAGTTTGTTTTTTTTTAACCAGCTTCAGAAATCGATTGCGAAGTTGTTGCTATTTGATACTAACAGTCATTAGGTAAAGGTTGTTTCTGACAACTAACTACTCTGTTTTATGCCCGCAATTTTTAGTTATTTTTGGGCGATTTAATCTTATGAAGCAATACGGAAATTACCCTTTATCCATCACCAACTCTCTCAGTTCTCAAAAAGAGGTTTTTGTACCTGTCAATGAAGGTCATGTGGGCATGTATGTTTGTGGACCGACCGTCTACAATGATGTACACCTCGGAAATGTGCGTACCTTTTTAACATTTGATATTGTTTCCAGGTACTTCCGATACCTGGGATATAAAGTCCGCTATGTAAGAAACATCACCGACGTGGGGCACCTTGAAAATGATGCTGATGAAGGTGAAGACAAGATTGCCAAGAAAGCACGGCTGGAGCAACTTGAACCCATGGAGATCGTGAAACATTATACCGAAGGCTTTCATGAAGTCATGCGCCAATTCAACATCCTCCCTCCCAGCATTGAACCCAGCGCCACCGGGCATATCGTAGAGCAAATTGAAATCACAAAGAAACTCATTGATAAAGGGCTTGCCTATGAAACCAACGGCTCCGTATATTTTAATGTACGCAAGTACAATGAGCATCATCACTACGGAATCCTTTCAGGAAGAAATATTGAAGAGTTAATTGAAAGCGGGAGAGCACTCGATAGCCAGGATGAGAAGCGTGAAAAAATTGACTTTGCCCTCTGGAAAAAGGCATCACCCTATCATATCATGCGCTGGCCGTCACCGTGGAGCGATGGATTTCCAGGATGGCATATTGAATGCACGGTGATGAGCACCAAATACCTTGGACAGACATTTGATATTCATGGCGGAGGTATGGACTTGAAATTTCCGCATCATGAATGCGAGATCGCACAAGCCACGGCCGCCAATGGAAAACCCCCTGTAAACTATTGGCTTCATTCCAACATGCTTACCGTGAATGGTCAAAAGATGAGCAAGTCGTTGGGGAATTCTTTTCTACCACGTGAATTATTTGCCGGCAATCATCCGTTGCTCGAACGCGGCTACGGTGCTATGGCAGTTCGCTTCTTTATGTTACAATCTCATTACTCGAGTACGCTTGATTTTTCAAATGAAGCCTTGAGCGCAGCAGAAAAAGGATTTAAGAAATTAACGGCCTCACTGTCGACTGTAAAAAAGCTAACTCTTGAAGTGACGGGTTCTAGCAATGCTGCTATTTCTGATGAACTCTTCAAATTAGCAGAGGAGTGCCACAAGACCATGAGTGATGATTTTAATACGGCAAAAACACTAGCCGTATTATTTGAAATGTCATCGCGCATCAATAACATGAAATCAGGAACGATTCCTCTGCAGAACCTGGATAGTGAAAAATTCAACTTCTTTAAAAACACGTATATCGCCATGATGGAGCAAGTGCTTGGCTTGCGTGAAGAGGAAGAACACAATCATGAATTACTCAATGGTGTCATCGATGTGTTAATTGACTTGCGAAAGAAAGCCCGTACTGACCGCAACTATGCCCTCTCTGATAAAATCAGAGACGAGTTAAAGCAACGCGGCATTAAAATCATGGATGGCAAGGAAGGTGAAATGACGTGGGCGATTGATTGAGTTGTTTTGGGATAAGGCTTGAAGCGACAAGCTGCTAGCTACTAGCTTCAAGCCAGTGACAGTAACATCAATTACTCACAAAAGCGATAAACTTGCTATCGGGTGACCACGAAGGCACGTTGATAGTTCCTTGACCACCATATAAGTAAGCCACTACTTTCGGAGCGCCACCTGATGCGGGCATCATGCGTAACATAACTCTTTTATAAAAGGGATGATCACTGGGCGCCACTTCTTTAGGAAAAGATAGAAACACAATCCACTTTCCGTCCGGGGAAATGTGAGGGAACCAGTTGTTGTATTCATCGTAGGTGATTTGCTCTTTGGCAGATCCATCGGGCTTCATTCTCCAGAGTTGCATTGTGTTGGTTTCGCTGGAGTTATAATAAATGAACTTTCCGTCAGGAGAATATTCAGGCCCATCCACGTGATACTTTTCATTGGAGGTTAATTTAACTTCAGGACCTCCATTAATAGCAACTTTATAAATATCATAAACCGGTGTATCGCGCTGACCAACAAACACGACCTCTTTTCCATTCGGAGCCCAGCCGTGAAGATACGAAGGCGTCTTTTCTGTAATCTGCTTTGGCGTGCCTCCGGTTAAGGGAAGTACATATACCGTTGAACCACCACCAGGCAAACCGTCACGGTGATGACTGATCGCCAACATCTTTCCATCAAAGGATATTACGTGATCATTGTTGTTGCGATTGGCAAAATCCGTATTGAGCTTTTCAGGAGTGCCACCATCAACGGGAATTTTATACAAGGATCCTTCCTGGTTGAATAATAAATTCTTTCCATCCGGCATCCAGTTGGGGGCTTCAAAAGATCCTGCATACTCATGAATGACTTTTCGTTGGCCGTTGAATGGATTCATCGTTTCCAAACGACTGCCAATGTATCCCTGGCGATAGGCATTATAATTTTCAGGAACTGTTTTACTGATTCTAACATTCCATACCCGTGCTTCTTCCACCACCGTTTCATTGTGCGAAGAAATAAATAAACCAACGAACACCTCATCACCGATGGCACCGGGCTTATGCTCGCCCACTACCTGAAGCGGTTCTCCCGGATTAGCGACCCTCAAAATGTAGGTTCCATTGTTTCTTTCTAATTGTATGATTTGAGGAGCCTTCTTCGCAAAACGAATTTCATCTTCAGGATCTCTCATGAAGGCACCCTTCATGGCTCTCCATTGAAGAACGGTTAGCCCATCACCATGTACAGTGGCACTGACGTGAGCGGAGTTATCATCTAATGTACTGCGAACCATCCATCCTATTTTACGATGCGCATCCACTCCTTTCCCAATGAATTGAAAGTTGGCAGTGACAATAAAATCTCCTTTTAATTTTTTATGTGCGTAATGAAACTCATCTCGCCCAAACCAGATATTGTAACCACCACCACTTAATGTATATTCCTGGGTGGCCTGATCATAAGAAACAGCACCCGCTTTTTTAGGATTGCCTACATCTGCATGATTTTCAAAAATACCAATCGGGCTTTGGCCTGCTATACTCATGGATAGGCAACACAAACCAATAAATAAGAATAACGATTTCATCATAATAGGTTTCTTGAATTAAGTGAATCTAAAGCCGGGCTTCTTTGCTTATCGAAAATAAATCGAACTTTCTTTGAGAGCAAGAAGTTTAAATTTAACATTACAACTAATATATGTTCTTTAAGCGGTTGTTTATTATTCCTATTCGGCTTTATCAGGCAGTGCTATCACCCGTGCTGGGAGCCCATTGCCGGCACACACCCTCCTGTTCGCAATATACCATTGAAGCCATTCAGGAATGGGGTGTTTTTAAAGGCATCTGGTTAGGTAGTAAACGAATTGCGCGATGTAATCCGTGGGGAACAAGCGGCTTTGACCCCGTTCCAAAAAAGAAATAAGACCACTCCTCCAGTCATTTTACGGATCAACAATTTCTTTCTTCTGATTTCTGAAAATTACTCTACATTTAGAATTGTTAAATTCTAAATACCCCATGTCTGATTTTCAAATTAAAAAAACTCCGAAAGATTATGATGTTTGTATTGTAGGCTCTGGTGCCGGAGGTGGTATGGCAGCTTACGTACTTGCACAAGCCGGAATCAAAGTGGTGCTCCTGGAAGCAGGACCGTTATACGATCCCGCTAAGAATGTAACACAACTAAAATGGCCCTGGGAATCTCCTCGTAGAGGTGCCAGTACACCTTATCGCAACTTTGGAGATTTTGATGCCGCCTATGGCGGATGGGAAATTGAGGGCGAACCCTACACCCGCAAAGATGGAACGAAGTTCGATTGGTTCAGATCACGTATGGTGGGCGGACGCACGAATCACTGGGGACGAATCTCATTGCGTTTCGGTCCAAAAGATTTCAAGCGGAGAGATACAGATGGAATAGGCGACAACTGGCCTATCGGCTACGATGATGTCGCTCCGTATTATGACAAAGTAGATCAACTAATAGGCGTATTCGGATCAAAAGAAAATCTTCCTAATGATCCGGACAGTATTTTTCTTCCGCCACCCAAGCCACGCTTGCATGAACTTTTCATCAAAGAGGCTGGTGGTAAATTAAACATTCCCGTTATTCCTTCCCGCTTATCGATCCTTACGAAGCCAATTAATAAAGAAAGAGGCTCCTGTTTCTTCTGCTCGCAGTGTAACCGAGGCTGCACCGTGTATGGTGACTTCTCTTCGTCATCGGTATTGGTTAAACCTGCGGTGAACAGTGGTAACGTTGATGTGATTCCAAATGCAATGGCTCGTGAAGTGATTACTAATTCAGAAGGTAAGGCCACAGGTATTTCCTTTGTGAATAAAGATGACAAACAGGAATACACTGTTAACGCAAAGGTGGTGATCCTGGCAGCAAGTGCCTGTGAATCCGCGAGGCTTTTACTCAATTCAAAGTCTTCTCAATTCCCGAATGGATTAGCTAACGCAAGTGGTGTGGTGGGTAAATATCTTCATGATTCTACCGGTGCATCCATGGGTGGCATACTTCCAAAATTAGTTGGACGTAAACGGTATAATGAAGATGGCGTTGGAGGCATGCATGTGTACACTCCTTGGTGGTTGGATAATAAGAAATTAGATTTCCCACGTGGCTACCATATTGAATATGGAGGTGGCATGGGTATGCCGGGCTATGGCTTTGGAAGTGGCATGCAAAACACCAATGGAAAATTCCCAGGACGCGATGGACAGGTAAGAGGTGGTGGTTATGGCGCTTCATTGAAAGACGATTATCGTTATTTCTATGGCTCTCATATTGGCATGTCGGGCCGCGGTGAAGCAATTGCACGTGAAGACAACTACTGCGAAATCGACCCGACTACCGTTGATAAGTTCGGTATCCCTGTATTACGGTTCCACTACAAGTGGAGTGATTACGAAGTGAAGCAAGCCAAACACATGAAGGAGACCTTTACTGAAATCATTGATAAAATGGGTGGAGTTATTACCTCCGGAAATAACGATGGCCCTGAAAACGACTATGGCCTTGCGGCACCCGGAAGGATTATTCACGAAGTGGGTACAACCAGAATGGGAGACGATCCAAAAAAATCAGTGGTCAATAAGTATAACCAGGCACACGAAGTTAAAAATCTTTTCGTGGTAGATGGTGGACCATTCGTTTCACAGGCGGACAAAAATCCTACCTGGACTATCCTGGCACTTTCTATGAGAGCGAGTGAATTTATTATTGATGAATTGAAGAAGCAAAATATTTAACTCAACAATCAAGATTCAACATTCAAAATCAGAATGCACGAACATTAAATTTTAAATCTTAAATATTGAATTTGAAATAAGTTATGGACAGAAGAAAATATTTAAAAACATTGGCCGTTGGATCATTAGGTGCCACGGCAATCTTGCAGGGTTGTGAAACACCCAAACAAGAGGTTGCACAAACTCCAACATTCACCATCGACAGAACACCTGATGAACTGGTGCGTGAACAAAAACTGCTGAGTGAAACCTTCTTCGATGAACATGAAATGAAGACGATCAGGATTCTGGTCGATATCATCATCCCTAAAGATGACGTTTCCGGTTCTGCTACAGAGGCTAAAGTACCTGAGTTCATTGAATTCATTGTCAAAGACATGCCGTATCATCAGGTGCCAATGAGAGGTGGACTCAAGTGGCTGGACATTCAATGCCTGAAGCGATTTAATTCAGATTTTGCTTCCTGCAGCCCTGCCCAACAAATTGAAATGGTCGATGAAATTGCCTTTCCCGAAAAAGCAAAACCAGAAATGCAGCAAGGAGTAGCGTTCTTTAACAAACTGCGCGATCTTACAGCTACCGGATTTTTTACCAGTGAAATCGGAATCAAAGATCTGGGTTACGTAGGAAACAAGCCCAACCAATGGGATGGTGTTCCTCAGGATGTACTGGATCAATATAGTGTGAAGTATGATGAGCGCACGTTGAATGAAAGCGTGAAGTTTGACGCCTAGATCCATCCTCACTATTTATATATTACTTAATTTTTTAAACGTATGACCTCTAGAAGAAATTTCATAAAAAATATAGGCCTTGCAGCCGCTGCCGTTACCATCGTGCCGCGTCACGTATTAGGGAAAGGATATGTTGCACCCAGTGACAAACTGTACATCGCGGGTATTGGTGTAGGTGGTAAAGGAGAAAGTGATATCGCCAACTTTGCTAAAAGTCCTAATGCCACGATTTCTGTGTTGTGTGATGTCGATGATCGCAGAGCCGCTAATTCAGTAAAAAAATTCCCGCAGGCAAAATATTACAAAGGACTACCGCAAGATGCTCGAAGCAGAGTACAAGCATATAGATGCAGTGTCTGTCTCCACTCCTGATCACATGCATGCCGTGCAAGCCATGGCTGCAATGAAATCAGGAAAACATGTTTATGTTCAGAAGCCGTTAACACACGACATCTTCGAAGCACGCATGCTCACAGAAGCAGCGAAGAAATACAAAGTGGTAACCCAGATGGGAAACCAGGGAGCATCCGGTGATGGTGTGCGACAAATGCGGGAATGGTATGATGCTGGAATGATCGGTGACGTACATACCGTTTATTGCTGGACCAACCGGCCCGTATGGCCACAAGGCGTTCCTTGGTCAGATAAAAAAACAGAAGTACCCAAAGAACTGGATTGGGACCTTTGGCTTGGCACGGCTCCAAGCAAAGATTATGTTGAAAAATTAATACCATTCAACTGGCGCGGCTGGTGGGACTATGGTACTGGTGCTTTGGGTGATATGGCATGTCATATTATTGAACCTGCTTTCCGTACACTAGGTCTTGGTTATCCCTCTGAAGTAGAATGCAGTGCTGGCAGTGTGTATGTTGATGAATTCAAGCGTGGTTATTTCCCTGAAAGCTGCCCTCCTTCTTCTCATATTACATTAAAGTTCCCTTCTGTAAATGGCAAACCTGCTATTAAATTCCATTGGATGGATGGTGGCATTCAACCTGAGCGTCCTGAAGAGCTTGGACCTAATGAAATATTTGGTGATGGTGGCAATGGTGTATACATGATTGGAACGAAGGGCAAGATGATGTGCAGCACCTATGGGGCCAACCCGCAATTACTTCCTACCAGCAGAACCAAAGAAGTAAACGTGCCTCAAAAGTTAGCACGTGTTCCTGGCGGTTCTGACACAGGACATTATTTGCAGTGGGTAGATGGCTGTATTGCCGGTTATGGTAAAACTGAATTAAGCTCTGACTTTGCTTTAGCGGGTCCGCTTACTGAAAGCATTCTCATGGGAAATCTTGCCCTCAGAAGCTTTGACATTCGCAAGCCAAGACCCAATGGAAGACCCGATCAGTTTGATTATCCAGGGCGATACATTAAGCTGTTATGGGATGGCCCCAACATGAAGATCACGAACTTTGACGAAGCCAATCAGTTCGTGAAGAGAACCTATCGCGAAGGATATAGCCTTTGATTATTAATCAGTAATATGAAAAGTCCTGATCTCATCCATCAGGACTTTTATTTTAACTTACATTTCTAATTCAACATTCGAAGCATGATTTCAAGAAGAGGGTTCATTAAAAAAGCTGCTGTTGGCGCTTCGGTGGTTTCCATTGTGCCACGATTTGTTTTGGGTGGCCCTGGTTATCTGGCACCTAGCGATACCTTGTATGTGGCTGGTATTGGTGTGGGAGGCAAAGGCCGGGTGGACACCTTAGGTATTGCTAAAAATCCTAAAGCAAAAATTTCATTTCTTTGCGATGTTGATGATCGGCAAGCCGTTGAATCCAAAAAGAATTTTCCTGAGGCTAAATATTACAAAGACTTTCGTGTGATGTTGGATAAAGAATCCAAAAACATTGATGCAGTTTCTGTGTCTACGGCCGATCACACCCATGCTGTCGCTGCGATGGCCGCCATGCAACGGGGTAAACATGTGTACGTACAAAAGCCTTTAACGCATGACATCTACGAAGCACGCATGTTAACGGAAGCAGCAAAGAAGTATAAAGTGGTTACTCAAATGGGAAATCAATTTGCTTCGGCTGATCATGTGCGTACCACTAAAGAATGGGTGGATGCCGGATTAATTGGTGAGGTCACGAACGTGATCGCCTGGTCTAATCGACCCGTGTGGCCACAGGGAATACCAACCCCAACCGGAAAGCATGAGATACCGAAAGAACTTGACTGGGATTTATGGTTAGGTCCTGCAAAAGAGATAGAATACAATCCTGCCTATCATCCTTTTAACTGGCGAGGCTGGTGGAGTTTTGGAACGGGCGCACTCGGTGACATGGCCTGCCACATCATGGATCCTGCCTTCAGGATTTTACCAATCGATTATCCCACCGAAGTGGAATGTAGCACAACCACGGCCTGGTCTGGTTTTTTCCAGATGGCGGATTATAAAGACAGCTGCCCTGCCTCGTCCATTATTCACATGAAGTTTCCGCGCAAGGATGGGAAAGGAAATATCACCTTAACGTGGATGGATGGTGGACTCCTTCCAAAACGGCCCGAAGAATTGTTGCCCGATGAACCTATGGGAGGAGGCGACATTGGTAATGGTTACATCTTCGAAGGAACAAAAGGAAAGTTGATTGCCAATTACAATTCACCGCCTGTCTTGTTGCCTACCTCGCGAATGAAAGAAGTGAACTTTCCCAAACAAACAATACCACGTATTTCCGGAGCAGAAAACGGACATTATACGGAATGGGTAGACGCTTGTATTGCAGGATACGGAAAGAAAGAACTCAGTTCACCATTTGAATACGCTGGTCCATTTACAGAAGCCGTGTTGATGGGTAATCTCGCCATTCGCAGCTATTCTATGCGTAAAGACAATAGCTTTCCCGGAAGGAAGAAACTTTTGTGGGATGCCAGGAACATGAAGATTACTAACTTTGATGAAGCCAATCAGTTTGTCAAGAGAGAGTATCGATCAGGCTGGAGTTTATAACTCATGGAAGATAAAAAATTTATTGAGCAACAACTTTCTATAAACGCGGAAGCCTTTATTCAATTCATTACAATTCAAACCGAACCGGCATTCATTCAAACACCGAATGGGAAATGGTCGGTCGGTCAAAATCTGGAACATCTTATCCGCAGTCTTGCACCCGTCAACCTGGCACTTCAGTTGCCTGGGTTCTTATTGCGTATTCTTTTCGGGAAGCCCAATAGAAAACCGCGCACGTATCAGGAACTCATTGATCGGTATCATCAGAAACTGGCTGCCGGAGGAAAGGCTTCCGGAAGGTTTGTACCTCCTACTGTTTCGTGGAATCAGAGGGAAAATAAAATGGTGGCATTCGATCACGAGAAGAGTAAAATGATCAAAGGATTGAATGCCTGGTCAGAATCTCAACTGGATCAATACCTCCTTCCTCATCCCCTGCTGGGTAAGCTAACGCTGCGCGAAATGCTTTTCTTTTCGGCCTATCATATCCGGCACCACCATATGCTTCTTAAGGAACGACAAGTAAGTTCCTAAAGCCGTTCGAATACGTGTGTTTGAAGTTTCATGGATAATAAATAATTGATACATTAGGCGGAATACCTATTAATTTTTAACGAACTCTTTACTTAACGAACTATGGATTAAAAATCCATAGGTTCAAATGCATTGACTGAAAGTCATTTGAATCTGCTGTAAACAGCATTGAAAACTGTAAACTAAAGTTCATTCAAATTATTCCAGAATAAAATTCTCATCACTGTTGGGGCCATCTCGATGATGCTCCAAAT
>JAYVTB010000066.1:0-87067 GCA_043774805.1 Cyclobacteriaceae bacterium
ACTTTTTTATTCCGAGTTCCTCCGGTGTTGAGCCACGGTTGTTCATTCCAGTTAGTGATGTTATATACTTTGGGCATGAATCACTTTCTCTTTTTATAAACTCCTTCCGGCTCGGCAGCCATAGCCAATTTATCTTCCGAAGCTTTAGCAAAGGAAGACTCCCGCTCAGCATCACCCACCTTTACCTGCCCATTCATAAGCATAGGTAAAAGCCAATCGCGGAGTTCGGAGAGTTTTTGGTTTTCAGCTAAACCGATTTGTTTCTTCTTTTGAATGTTCTCCATGAAATTATAAAACCGATCTACAGTGCCTTCATCTGGAATAACTGTAAAGTGTGAGTTAACGAATGAATCTAAAAGTAAATTCTTTATTCCGCTTGTCTTCCCTTCGTATCCAAAGAGAACACCATTATCATATAACCTATTCCAACTGTAAACGAAGTTGTATAATAGCTTCTCATTCTTCAATGAAATGGGTTTGCAGAAGTTAGAGCAAATCAAAGGGCTTTCAAAACGATTGATTGTTTCTTCGGTAATGAAAGCAAGGCGACCTGTTGATTGTGTTGGACTACCTCCGGAAATCTCGATGACGATATCGTGAGACTTCAGAATTTTAAAAGAGTTCTTTTCCAGTATATAACGAGTAGGGGGCTTTAACTTGTCTAAGCCATTCAACCCGTTGATGTCTGCGCCTCGAATGCAAGTAACTTTTGTAGTAAAATTTCCTTCAGGTTCCTCTTTCCCCCAGTCACCACTTTTATCAATATTGATCCACTCCGACATTTTAACAACTTCCCACCCCTCTGGTATCTCCCTCTTCAACACCTCATTCCAAACCATTTTGCCTCCGCAGGTTTTGTAGGGTTTGCCTTTGGCATTGGGTTTGCCCATCGTAGCGGCTTGTGCTGCGGAGATGGGGAAATCAAATTGCACAAACCAATAATCGTAAATGAGCTTGGCCATGGCCTCTAGCTCTAAATTGATTTTGTTGTTGAGTTCTATTTTCAGCTCTAAATTCGATAATATACTTGCAATACGTTCTTGAGTTCCAGCATCAGTTGGCATTTTAGTCTTAAGATTAAACAAGACCACTTTATCTAACTCAGATTGTCCAGAACTACCCGTCATAAAGGACATAAGTGTTTTTTCAAAGGAAAATAGCACATAGCTCAAACACTTAGCTTCATAATAAGAATTACATCTTAGTAATAGTATATGAGAGTCAGTGATTAATTTATATCCATTTGGAATTTCCGAAACAAACGCACATCTACCCGCTGTTCCTGTGCCTGTTGAATTAATTAAAATATCACCTTTCTTAATGTATTTTATATCTGTAGCGATTTTTGTTTCACCAACATGCTGTGCAAAAGAATAATCAATTCTGTTGTTTCGAATACATTTTTGATTAAGCACAATAACATCGCTCTTTTCTACATATTTAGGAGTAATACCTTTTGTTGAAAATACTACAAAGTCAGAAACCTTGTTCCACTTATTCATAATGCAAACTATTTATCTGTTTCTGAATTTCCTTCTCCAATTTCCTTGATTCAGCAAAAAGTGAATCCAATTTAGATTTATGGCCTTCCACTTTTTTTTCAAACTCTTTCGGTGTAACATCCGTGTATTCAATTTTCACCTCAAAATATTGCCCGGCACTTAAAGAATAGTTTTTCTCTTTAATATTATCATAGCTAACTACAACCGAGAAATCTGAAATTGCTTCCTTGCTATTAAAAACACTTATAATCCTATCTTCTTCTTCATGTGATAAAAGTGTTTTTTGATTTTTACCCTCCTTCACTGTTGTGCCTAAGTCGGAGGCATCAATCAATACAACATCACTCTTATTTTGTTTGTCCAGAAAGAGTACAGAAACATTTGTACCTGTTGCCGCAAAAATATTGCTTGGCATACTAACCACGCCTGCCAACATTTTATCCTCTACCATCTTCTCGCGTATCTTTCTATCGATACCACTCTGTGCGGTGATAAAACCTGTAGGCACTACTATGGCAGCTTTGCCGGTATCTTTTAACGAAAACATGATGTGTTGCAAAAACATCAGGTAAATAGCCATCGATTCTTTTTTTGCATTCGGTATGTTGGGTATACCGGCAAAGAATCGTTCATGATTTTCTTTGGTATTTAGATCAGCACTGTAATCTGAAAAATCTAATTTAAAAGGTGGGTTCGATACGATGTAGTCGAACTTTTGGAGCATACCTTTCTTGTCTTTATGATAAGGTTCAAGTATCGTATTCCCTTTTACAATGTTTGGTATGGAGTGAACCAAATCATTCAAAATCAAATTCAGGCGCAACAGGTTGGAAGATTTTTGAGAGATGTCTTGTGAGTAGATGGTACACTTATCTTCTCCTATTTCATGCGCCAAATTCATGAGTAGCGTTCCTGATCCCGCTGAAGGGTCATAGCAGGTAACGTTCTTCACCTTGCCGTGCACCAGACACCTTGCCATAATTTTAGCCACAGCATGCGGTGTAAAATACTCGGCATACTTACCGCCACTGTTGGTATTGTAATCCTTAATTAAGTATTCAAAGATGGTTGCATAGAAATCAAATTTCTCATGGAAGATATTCTCGAAACTAAAATTAATCAGTTTGTTGATGATGGCTTTGCAAAACTCATCACGCTTGTCGGTTACATACTTGCTAATATTTTCAAAGAGCACAATCTTTTCGCCACCGTCTGTAATCACCGAAAAAATATCGCTGTTCTCTTTCGCAATGTCCAGCAAGGTATTATCAAAAATCTCCGCAAACTTCGGTTCATTCTGTCGCTTAAACAGGCTGGAGATAAATTGCTTAGGCTTAATGCGTGCCGTACTTTCATTCAGCTGCATCAACAACATTTCATAGTCATCGCGCTTGTAGGCCATCAGGGCTTCTTCCCAATTTTCAGCCTTCGCTATTTTTGTATCGATTTGTTTTACCTCATGAACAAACTTATCGTTCAGGAACTTATATAAGAATACCTGCGTAATGATTTTAAATTCATTGCCATCGTTGCCCAACCCATAGTTGGCACACACGCTTTTCAGCCCATCAATAAGTTCCTTTGTCTTCTTTTCAAACTCTACTGTCTTCGTCATGCGGCTCTCCCTAAAAACTCGTTCATATATTCTTTTACAATCATGCTATTGATTCGTTTGGATGTTTCTACATCCAATGGTAACTGATGCTTGTTCTTAAATTGATCAATCACCAAACGCATCATCATTTTTTCTACAAAGCTTTCGTTCTCCAACACATTGGCGTTTTGCAGAATTTGTTCATCCACTTCTTTTTTCAATCCACTCAGCACATCAAACAATTTACTTTCGCTATCGGTGAGCGGATCTTTCTCCATCAGTCGCTTGTGAATGCGTGCGTACTTTTCATCGTTATGATACTTGGCGCGTAGCAATTGGTTTTTGCGCTCCAGCTCGCGTGCTTTGGAGTAGATTTCATTCAAGGCTTTTATGTTGGCCTCCATCTCTTCCTTCGTTACTTCTGAAAGATTCTTCTTTTTGAAGAGGCGTTCCAGTTCTTCGCGCAGGGTTATAAATACCGGGTCTTTCTGATCGAAATTTCCGCCCAGCATTTCGCGGGTGCGCTGCAACGTATTGCGAAGTTGATCGGCCAACACCATTTCTTCTTCTTTCACTTTCGTAAAAGCGAAGATTACATCTTCAAGCGCCAGGTTCAACAAATTGGTAGTCTCATCATTGCTCTCCAATACTTCACGGGTATTAATCAAAGCCAGATGGTTATTCGCTTCTCGCGCCAGCAGTGTAAGCTTTTGGAAATCGAGTTTGCCCAGCAAATCATAATTTCCGGAAAGCCGGATCAGATTGTATAACTCCTTTGCGGTATTCAGTGCACGGGTAATCTTGAGCATTTCAACCCGATCCGAAATACGCGAGATTTGTTGGGAGAACACTTCGGCATTTTCGGTATCAAAATGAAAAAGAACTTCTTTAATATTCTGAATGTCCGTCTCTATCTCGGCAGGCGTCTTGAATAAATTAGAGTAGTGCTCCATTTCATCGCCCAACTCTTCCTTCAGTTCATTAAAGTAGTCCTGATTGGTTTTCTTAAATTCTTCTTCTATGTCGGCAAAGTCTACCACGTACCCATAGCGGAAGTTTTTATACGTGCGGTTTACGCGGGTAAGAGCCTGCAATAAGTTGTGCTTTTTAATAAGCCGTCCGAGATATAATTTCTTTAGACGTGGCGCATCAAAGCCCGTAAGCAACATGTTATAGACAAAGAGCAAATCTATTTTACCATCTTTAAATTCTTCGATTTGATCTTCGCGTTCTTTCTTAGTGCCGGTATCGTGCAAAATCAAAGATGCAGAAGAAGGTCGATATTTTTTCCTGCGCTCGCCAGAATAACTCACAGAAGGCTCCGCAGCCTGAGCTAACATTTCATTCTCTTCTTTGCTTGCATATTTAAACTGAAATATCTCGTTGAGCTTTTCGGCTTGCTCAGTTGAATCGCAAATCACCATGCCACCAATGCTAGGATCGTCCATGGTAGTGCGGGCTTTCTCAAAGTCTTCAACAATATAGTCCAGCATTGGCTCCACAAATCGCGCATGCGAATACACCGTCTTCTTATCACCCTCACCTTTAAGGATATCAATCTCCTCTAATGCCTTTTGCATTGAGAGCTTATACTTGGTTTCAATTTCCTCGCGGATGAGCCGTAATGTGTAGCCGTCAGCAATGGATGCGTTGTAGTAATACTTGTGAATGTAATTACCGAACAGCGCACGCGAATTGAAGTCCGTGCCAAGTAGCGGTGTTCCGGTTAATCCAATTTTAATCGCGTTGGAATCCGATTCATTTAAATTGGCGAGAAAACTTCCTTTAGGATTGTAGCTACGATGTACTTCATCCAAAAAGTAGATCCGTTGGATATCCAGATTGTAGTCGGTATTGCGAATTACATTCGTATCTTCTTTGAATTTCTGAATGTTAACTACCGTGATCTCCCGTTTACCGGAATCGTTATGAATCACACTCGTAGTCTTTATGTCTTTTACAAACTCGTTTCGGGAATTGATTTCATGCACTACCAACCCCCGGCTTCTAAATTCTTTTCCCGCTTGTATCAGCAAATCAAGACGATCTACGATGAAATAGAATTTTGGAATAATTTTCTTCTTCTGAAAATAATCGGTAAGGCACTTTACATTGTAGTATGCCAAAGCAGTTTTACCACTGCCTTGCGTGTGCCAAATGATTCCTTTCCTTATACCTGCGTCAAGCTTTGTCTGGATAGCCTTGGAAGCAAAAATCTGCGGGTAACGCATGATGTGCTTTTGCAAACCTGAATTCTCCTTTACGTAGGCAAATGAATATTTGAGTATGAAAGCCAACCTATCGCGCTGGAGAAGCGAAGTGCAAATTTTATTCGTTGGCGACTCCGGATTTTTATTGGTGATAAACTCTTGTGAGTTTTTAATGCCTACGTAGTTAGTATCCTTCAGCACTACATTTTCGAGTGCATCATCCGCTGGTTCGAGTATTTTACTTAAATCGAGTGTGTCCTCTTCCCGGAAATAGTTGAGTAAAACTTTTCCATACGCAGTGGTCGCATAAAATGCCCCTTCCAATTGTTGAAGGGAATCTTCGCGATAGGGCATGTTGTTGGAGAAAATCATCAACTGCGTGATGTTCACAAAGTTTCTGAACTTCTTATTCTGAAAGCGTTTGTGAATTCTGTTTAGCTCTGCCCGAATGCCGTCCTGATTATTTGGTTTTTTTACTTCAATGAATATTAAAGGCATTCCATTAATCAATAAGGTGATGTCGGGCCGGAATTCTTCATCATCCTTCTTGTAGGTTAACTCCGTAACTACATGAAAGGAATTGTTATCAAAGTTTTTAAAATCAATAAGACGTATACCGGATTGGTCAATCAGTTTTTCATGAAAGACTTTACCCAAATCTTCATTCTCTAATGACAGCGCGATTTCATCGTAAAGCCGGGTAAGATCACCTTCCTTTAAGTTGAGGTCTGAATTGATTCTGCTAATGCTCTCCTTAAAAATATATGGGAAGATATTGTTGGTCTCATCCCATTTGGCTTTGCTCAACGAAAGATACGTGTAGCCTAATCTGCACAGATGCAGAATGGTTGGGATCTTTACGCGGGAGTCTTCGTTGAAAGCCATTATTTGTAGAGTCGGTCTCCTTTAAATTTAGAATAATTGATCGAACGAAATTTTCAAAAACTCTTGCCAGGGTATTCCGCTGTTTCCAACGAGTAGTACTTTATCAGGCTTGTGTTGTTTCTTAAATGCGCCAATACCTGGTGCTTTTTGTGTAGCACCACTTTTCACTTCCAGCCCAATCACTTTTCCCTTCTTCTCCAGTACAAAATCAATCTCATCATTTCTGTGGCGCCAATAGTGAACCGTGTAGCCTTCACTTAATTGATGATTTACCAGGTGCGCACCAATGGCTGCCTCTACCCAACGGCCCCATACATCTGGCTTTAACCTCACCTCTTTCAATGTGGCACCTTGTTGTGCTGTAAGCAAAGCAGTGTTGTGTGCTTGAAACTTTGGACTGGAAGAACGTAGGCGAAGTTGTTCACCTGTGTACTTTTCAATACCTGCCAGCAGCCCTGCCGTGTCAAGCAACTGCAAGTAGTGAGCTAAAGTCGTGGTATTGCCCGCATCCTGCAACTGCCCAACAATTTTTGTATAGGACAAAACCTGCCCTGAATATAAACAACCTAACTCAAAAAGTTTTCGCAGCAAAGCAGGCTTGTCAACACGGGTGAGCATGAGAATATCTTTGGAGATGCTTGTTTCAATCAGGGCATCGTTCACATACTTCTTCCAGCGATCTTCATCGCTCATTAAACTAGCTGCACCAGGGTAGCCTCCAAACCAAACATATTGTTCTGCAGTAACTCCAAATGCCTGCTCCATTTCTGTGAATGACCAATGCCCCAAGTAGGTAGTTTCAAAACGCCCGGCCAACGATTCGGTTAATCCTTGTTGCAAGAGTAAACGAGATGATCCTAACAAGATCACTTTAATGTTTTGTTTTGTGCGCGTGTCCTCGTCCCACAATTTTTTAACTACCTCACTCCAGTTATCAATCTTTTGAATTTCATCAATGGCTAGAATAAATTCAGTTGCTTCGGAAGACTTCCATTGCAAACGAGCTGTTTCCCATTGCTGCTCCAACCAAACCTCTCCGGCATTGGCAACGGCATCAGCCGAAACAAAAAGATGCGGAGCGTTTATTTTAGCCAAAACCTGTCCGGTAAGGGTGCTTTTACCCACCTGGCGCGGCCCCATAAGTACCTGAATGAAGCCCCTTGGTTCGTTCGTTCTGCTTATAAGTTGCTGAATATAAGGTCTTTCAAAACTCATTTACAAATTACTCAATAAGATGAGTAAATATACTCAATATTGTTTGAGTGAAGTTGAAAATAGTACATTTCAAGGAAACTGCTTTAACTGAGTTAGTGGAGTTCCTAAGCAGCGGAAGTATTCAAACTTGTACTCATTATGGTATTGATAAAGCTGGGAACTTGATGCGAAAATGAAATCGGACAGTGAGAAAAAATCCTCATCTGTCCGATTTGGTAGCCCCGACAGGAATCGAACCTGTATCAAAAGTTTAGGAAACTTCTATTCTATCCATTGAACTACGGGGCCATTACTATTTCAACTCATCTTCGATTCCCGACAGGAATCGAACCTGTATCAAAAGTTTAGTCCGCCAGCTGGCGGATATTCTATCCATTGAACTACGGGGCCATTTATCTTTCATCATACTTCAGGTTCTCTTCAGCGGAATCGAACCTGTATCAAAAGTTTAGTCCGCCAGCTGGCGGATATTCTATCCATTGAACTGCGGGGCCATTTTATTTGCATTAGGGGGCGCAATTTATAAAATACTTTTTGTTTTCTGGCTTACTCTCTCTGAATTACAAGAGGATTTTCACGATGCCAATTGTACAGCTTTTCTCATTTTTTCTAACCCGGTTTTAGCCACCAAAAGAGGGTCTTGGCTCCAGTAAGTACGGTTAAATAATTCTAGTGATAATATTTTCGTGCCCTTCATTTGGTTCAAGTCGGTAAGGATTTGCTTTAGAGGCGCAACACCATCGCCCGGGTATACCCGATCTTTATCTTCCTGCTTTTCTCTTGGAATGTTTCCGGGATAATCATTCATGTGTAAAATTTCAATCACACTTCCATCGATCATCTTCAATGATTCAAAACCGGAATTTCCGCGGAAGAGGTGGTACACATCGGCAAGGATTCGCACACCACTGTTGTGCGCAGCGGCTGCGGCCATTAGTGCCTGTCCTATATGAAAAAACTTCGAGGCACCCCAGAATTCAAGCTGTGGAGTAACACCTGTTTGCTTTCCAAGTGCAAGTAGTTCTGCGTATCGCTCGCCAATTTTAAATAAGTCTACTTCAGAAGCCTCTGCAATTCCAGCTGATGAAGCAGCAATACGAGGGCAGCCTAACGCGGCCACGATTTCCATTTCTTCCCGCATTTGTTGAAAGCCAGCTTTGCGCTTCTCCTCATCAGGTACCATCCATGGGGCAAAACCGATTGCATTGGCAACGGGCATTTTATGATCATCCAGTAACTTCTTCAACGACTGAAGAGAACCACCATGTGATACATATTCTTTGATATCACCTATCCATAGTTCGATGCAATCATATCCGGCCCTGGCAGCAATGTCAATATATTTTTCAATGCCTGCTTTTTCTCCACTGATAGTGCTTGTATTAAGACATAGTTTGAACTTATTAGCTTGAACTTTCTCTTTCTCATTGGAAAATGAGGTCGACCCTATAAGGGCCATACTACCAGTTAATGAAAGCGCTTTCATTGCTTCTCGCCTTTGCATAGATGAGTTGATTTATATGAACAAGAAAGTTACTACAATATAAACGTAAAAGCGGTTGGCCAAATCAATTTATTAGATGGGACTGAACTCTCTTATTTCTTTTTGAAGTTAAACGCACTCATCATTTTATGGAAGATATCTGAATTTTCGTAAATGCCCGAAAACTTTATAGATCCGGGGCCATAAGCAAATACGGGAATCATCACGCCTGTGTGGCTGCCTGTTGTAAACTTTCCTTCCACTTTACCGGTTTTCAAATCTCCTCCATTAATAGTAAAGCCACCGGTTTCATGATCAGCAGTAATAATTACCAGTGTTTTCCCATCCTTCCTGGCAAAGTCAATCACCTTGCCGATGGCGTTATCGAAGTCTAACATTTCATCAATGATATATTGGGTGTCATTGCCGTGCCCGCCCCAGTCAATCTGTGAACCCTCAATCATCATGAACATTCCTTTCTTATTCTTCTTCAAGAGTTGAAGCGCTGTTTCTGTTGATTTCACTAACTCGTCTCCGCGCCCTGCTGAAAATTTAGCTTGTTGTTCATCAGCAAGAAACGCAGCTAATTTACCTGAAGTTATCTGTTGCACTTCTGTTATTGAATTGGCAATCTGATAACCTCTGCTCTTTAATGAATCAGCAAGATTTTTTCCATCGGCACGTTGGGTAAAAAACTTACGACCTCCGCCAATAAAAACATCCACATCGGTCTTTAGAAAATCGAGGGCAATATTTTCATCTAATGATCGTGATGGCTGATGAGATATGAATGAAGCAGGTGTTGCATGTGTAATGGAGCAAGTTGCCACCAAGCCAGTAGCGAGTCCATTTTTTTCTGCCTCTTCAAGAATGGTGGGAATTGAATTTCCATTTGCGTCCACACCAATTGCGCCATTGTACGTTTTTTGTCCGCAGGCAAAGGCGGTAGCCCCTGCAGCCGAATCAGTTACATAGGCATTGGATGCGGTGTTTTTATGAAAGCCAACCGCAGTACATTGTTCGAGATTCAATTTTCCGTGATTGGCAGTAAGCCCCGCGTAAATCTGAGCCACACCCATTCCATCGCCTACCATCAAGATGATATTTTTAGGGTGCTTGCTTCGCTTTTGCGAAAATCCTGTTGCCGTAATTAAAAGGAGTAATAGCAGGATTGATGCATTCTTCATATTCATAATTTATAGTTGATTGCCTGTAGGATAAATGACGTTCAATAATACTGGATATCAGTATAATATTTCATTACCCTCATAAGGTAGAGCGATAGATATTTGATAAGCGGCTACTTCCGTAGTCGCGCCAGGACGGCCTCTGCTGCGATAAACCCAAATGCAGAAAAATGTTTGCCACCTACCACGCGATCAAAAATAGTAAGTGCCTGAGTTGTATCACCATGATATAGGTACCAATTGCCCACGCCATAGCCTTGTGTAGCCAGCGCCAGTTCCACATCTTCATTCGCTGAGCTTACTGACAGAACAGAATCAACGGGTAGTTCCCCTTTATATAAATTTAAACGTTTGAAGTAAGAATCATTTTCAATGATGGTCATGGTATCATTAATACTCTCTAAAAGTTTTTTTGCTTCGTTGGGTTTCGCTTCTCTTTGATACGTCATGTACAGCCAGTCTGTAGTAGCTGTGATAAGGTCGTCATTATCCGACACCTTCATGCATTCGAGATAGGCATTCTCTGCAAGATCAAATTCTCCTTTAAGGTAATGAGCCAGGCCAAGGTGGTACCACACATTAAATTGTGTAGAAGAAAGTGGTTGATTTAACTTATTGGGTTGCCCGTCTGGTTCTATTTCGAGCGGAGATGCCGGCATAAGTGTGGATGCCTTTGTTAAGTCAGCAATAGCCGCGTCAAACTTTCGTTGTGAAATATAGCGATGACCCCGGTGTCGGTATAAACGATAGGAGTTGGGAAACTTCTCGATGCCTTCAGTAAAAATTTCAATTGCTTCATTGTAGTGTGTCAGGTAGGCAGTTCTTCTTCCCAGCCAGATGTAATTTTCTTCTGATGGATCGACTTCAAAATTCTTCCTGGCAACTGAAAGATTGCTGTCCAGTTTAGGATTTGATTCTGAAGGCGCAAAATATTCCAGGCCTAATAAGGAATAAACTTCTGGTTCTGGAATATCTTCGGTTTGACTAGTACAACTGAAAACAATAATTGCTAATAAAGGAATGAAGTGCTTCATAATCAGATGATCTAATGGTTGTTGGTCGAAAAGGATTATTAAATTACGTAATTCTTCATGAACTTGCCCGAGACACTCGAATCAGATTTATCACATTAAACTTATTAAACGATGAAAAAAATAATTTATTCAGTAGTGCTGGTTATAACAATGACCTGTTTTACCGGCATTGCTATGGCGCAAGACCAGGATCCTAAGAAAGAAAAGGATAAGGAAAAGATGGAGAAAGGGAAAGAGGATAAGGACAAGGAGATGAAAGAAAAAGAGGCGAAGGAGAATATGGACAAAGAAGTGAAAGAAAAGAAAGACAAAGAAAGTAAAGACAAGAGCCTTGAAAAGAATAAAGGTGAAACTACTGGCAAGGAGTTTGGACAGCAAACTTCAACAGCGGCAAAATCAAAAGATAAGAAGGCAAAGAGTAAAGAGAAGAAAAAGGAACAGGAACATTAGGAAAGAAAGGGCCCCGATAATCAGGGCCCTTTCTTTTTTTTCATTTAATCAATGCCGGGTTGTTTCAAGACAAAACCTGCTTTCGCTTTTTCCTGATCTACAATCTTCTTTACGTCAGCCAGTAGCTTTTTAGAATCATAAACAATTCCATCTTTCACAGTGTATTTGATACCACCTACACGCTTCACGCTGTTATCATCCATAAGTTTAATTGCGCCAACACCATATAATACCTGAAGATTCTCCAGCGGATTTTGATCAACAATAGCGAAGTCTGCCAGTTTACCAATTTCAACAGATCCTATTTCTTTGTCCATGCCTAATGCCTGGGCACCGTATAAGGTTGCTGAGCGGATAACCTCGAGAGGATGGAAGCCAGCTTCCCGCAATAATTCCAATTCACGAATGTAGCCAAATCCATAAAGCTGAAAGATAAATGCATTATCCGATCCGGCTGTTACACGGCCGCCACGATTTTTATATTCATTTACAAATGTCATCCACAATCTAAAATTTTCTCTCCAGGCAACTTCCTGTTCTGTGCCCCATGAAAACCAAAACGAGCCATGGGCAACGCGACTTGGCTGGTAGAATGCCCATAGTTGAGGGAGGGTGTAGGTCTCATGCCACTCTTGCCTACGCGCCTTGTGTAAATCGCGCGCTGCTTCATAGGTGTCGAAAGTAGGATCTAAGGTGAAGTCGAGTGCGAGCAATGAATCCATTACAGCATTCCATTTTTCAGTGAACGGTGCTGCAGCTTGCTTCCAAAGTCTTCCTGCTTCTTCAAAACGATTTTGCTCATTCGAATAATTATAGTTGAGTGGATAATTCTGGAGAGTTGAACTAGTGAGCATTGCTTCTGGTAGACCGTACCAGTGTTCCATCGTAGTAAGTCCTGCCCTCGCGGAGTTTATTACATTCCATCGGGCAACACCTAATTGAGCGTGATGACATGCGGAGCGTAGGCCAATTCTCTTATTTTCCCGGAGTGCAGCATCCATAATTTCAGGAGCGGCACCAAAAAACTTAATTCCATCGGCACCTTTTAATTTATTTTCATTCACCCAGGCGCGTGCCTGCTCCGGTGTGCGAATAGTTTCTTTGCTGCCGGACCCAAAGGTGACGTAGGCTTTGATGCGTGGTGCTGTAATTAAATTTTTGCTGCTCTTATCTTTTTGATCGAGAACCCAATCCACACCATTTCCGGACCCCGGTTCGCGTATGGTGGTAACTCCATGTGCCATCCATAATTTAAAAACATATTCAGCAATAGGTGCCTGTCCGCCACCAATGTGACCATGCATATCAACAAAACCCGGCATCAGGTACATTCCTTCGCAATTGAGTTCTTTGCCCCCGGTCTCAAGTTTGGTACGGCTGGAACTGCTCGCCATACCCGGTGTCGGAAGACCGAGACTCACAATATTTACGATGCGATTTTGTTTTACTACAATATCGACCGGACCAACCGGAGGTGCGCCTGTGCCATCGATTAGAGTCACTCCACGAATGATGAGTTGTGTATAAGGTCCATCTCCTTCTTTTACTTCAGGTGCTTTGGTTACTTGAGCAAATAGCCCCGTGGAAGCAAAAAGACTAAAAATCAAAAATATCTTTCTCATGATTTAGAAATTAGGTTCGGAAAGTAAGTATTTTCAAAATGGAATACTATGCCAGTGATGACATCAGAAATAAAAATAGGGATGAAAGGAAAATGAAAAAGAAAGTCATCATTGTCTTTGCGTTCATTGCTGTGATGGCCACAGTTGGTTGGTATTATTTTTACAGTAAACCCATCCGACCGAAAGAGCCCGTTCGTTCATCATTGGATTCAACGCTCACCTTGCCCATGTCCACGATTCGCATTCCGATAGAATTTCAAATAAAGGATTTGGAGAGAATGGTGAATTTAAAACTGAAGGGGAGTTTTATTCGGGAGTGGATCCCTGTTGGTGAAAAGAAGAAGGATAGCATTTACCTGGAATTGGAACGAACCGATTCAATTCGTTTTGTATGGACGACTGCTAACTTATCAGCAAAAGTTCCGTTGCGCATTAGCTTTCGATTCAAGACAAGAACCGCTGGGATTAAGATAAAAAATGAAAAGCCGATTGTTGCAGAGGTAATCCTTTGGTTGAATTCGAAAATTTATTTGGATGATAATTGGGGAATGAAATCAACCACCTCACTCAAAAAAATGGAATGGGAGAAGGAACCTTCCATTAAAGTTGCTTTTGTAAATGTGAACCTTAGAAAATTTGCTGAGTCTTATCTCGAGAAGCATCAAGACAAGATCACGCACAAGTTTGATAGTGTGGCACATCAATTACTGGATACAAGGAAGATTGTTGAAAAGATTTGGAATGATATTCAGAAACCGATTGTCATTAAGAAAACAAAACCTCAGATCGGTCTTTCGGCCAGGGCGGAGGAATTAATGTCTCGATGGAGTTCTAATCCACAAGGAAACATTTCCGTGATGGTTACCCTGAAAGCAAAAGTATATACATGGTTTGAAGAACCAACCGTACATGAGATTGCACCTCTTCCAAAACATGTGCATGCAGAAAAAGCAGATGAGTCGTTAGACTTATTTGTGATGGCAAAGCTCCCTTACGAAAAATTGAATGCATTCACGAATAAACACATAGAGAAAATATCTTATACCTATGAGTCCTACACCATTGGCATACGTGATGCCGAATTCTATGGTAGTGCTCAGGAGTTGGCGTTGATGATGCGCGTGAAGGGTGCATTGAAAGGGAAAGTATATTTAATGGCACAACCTTATTTCTATACGGTCAATCAAATTGTGGGTTTACGGAACCTTCGCTACGATCTCAACACTGAAGAGGCATTGCTCAACACTGCAGACTGGATGTTACACGATCAATTGATATCCATTATTGCTGATACGGTAAAGAGGGATATCAGTGAAGAGTTGAATGAGTTGCCCAAATTGATTGAACAAGGGATTGCGAAGGGAAAGACAGGAGAGAAGTTGATCCTGACAGTCGATTCCCTGGCAGTCACTTCATATGCATCATTAATTACGGGAAAGGATATTCAGTGGATTTTCAGAGCTCGTGGCACGGCCGGAATAGCACTCGACAAAAAGATACTGGAAGGGAAAAGGTCAAAAAAATTAAGACGAACTGGTAAGTAGGGTCAAAAATGATCCATCGAAAACGGTTTCATTAATTTATTATGGGTAATAGGTATTTATTATACCCATTTAGTCGAAATTTGATTCTTATTCACCTGTCTACCTACCATGAGCCGACCAAAAACACGCTGGATCGTTATTTTTGCGATTCTCGTCCTTCTTCAACTTATCGTATTATTCAAATCTGAAGATCCTATCAGCGATGCAGCGGATACGATCGATAAAGCGGATACCGCCTGGATGATTGTGGCCACTGCCTTTGTTCTGTTTATGACACCAGGATTGTCATTCTTTTATGGGGGCATGGTGAGTTTCAAGAATGTCATCTCCACTATGCTGCAAAGCTTTATCGCATTGGGAGTAATCAGTTTGCTCTGGTATCTGGTTGGATTCAGTTTAGCGTTTGGTGATAGTATTGGAGGAATTATCGGAAACCCGACTACCTATTTTGCCTTTAAAAATGTGGGCCTCAACCCACATCCGAAATTAGCGCCCACATTTCCGTTTTTATTATTTGCATTATTCCAATTGAAGTTTGCCATCATCACACCTGCCCTGATCACGGGGAGTTTTGCTGAGCGTGTAAAGTTTACTTCGTACCTGATATTCATGTGCCTGTTTTCATTATTGATTTATTGTCCACTGGCACACTGGACCTGGCATCCGGATGGTTTTTTAAGACAGTGGGGTGTGTTGGATTTTGCAGGTGGAACCGTAGTTCACATGTCGGCTGGTTTTGCTGCACTTGCCGGAGCATACATCCTCGGCAAACGTGAAAACAAAGATCATCATCCAGCAAATGTCCCTTTCATCATCTTAGGTACAGGCATGTTGTGGTTCGGATGGTTTGGTTTTAATGCCGGTTCTGCTTTGGCCGCAAATGGTTTGGCGGTTCAGGCGTTTGCCACTACCAACATGGCATCAGCTTCGGCCATGATAACATGGGTGATGTTCGATGCCTTGGTAGGAAGAAAAATTTCTGCCATGGGTGCATGCATCGGTGCTGTAGTTGGATTGGTAGCGATCACTCCTGCTGCAGGATTTGTTAACCTGGGCCAAAGTGTTTTCATAGGGTTCATTGCGGCACTCGTGAGTAACCTAGCCGTGTATTACAAACAGAAGACATCGCTCGATGATACGCTCGATGTATTTCCTTGTCATGGTCTTGGCGGCATCACAGGAATGATTCTTACTGCCGTGTTTGCTAAAGATGTAGGACTTATCAACGGAGAGTTTGAGACTTTCAAATATCATTTAATCGCCTTGGTGATCGTAGGCGTTTTCACTTTCGGTGGATCGTACCTGATTTTCAAAATCACCAGTATGATCACCTACATGCGCGTGTCTCCGGATGATGAGCGGTTAGGTCTAGACTTAAGTCAGCATGCGGAAACTATGGAGCCAACGAGGTAGAGAAATCTATTGTTGATGCCTTGTGATTTTAAAGCAGTCACTAAGATTTCCTCCTGATTATTAATTGGTTTTAGAATCTTCATTCCATAACTTGACCGCATAATCCTGTCAATGCGTTTATCGTTTCTGTTCCTTTTTCTTTTACTGACATCTTTCCAATGTTACGGTCAATTCTCAAATAGAAGTCGTGGCAGAAGTTTTGGCATTGGTATTCAGGTATTTGATCCAACAGGAATTAACCTGCAAACCTTTCGTGGATTTTTTAATAATAACAATTCTTCTTTTGGCACTCATGGAGTATGGGAGCTAGGGGTAGGAAAGGAAAACATAATTGGAATATCACGTGATAAGGAATATGCTGGTGGAGATTGGTTGAAAGGTGGACTACGCATTGACTTAAATTATTTGTATCCGCTCATTACCATCAACTCACCTTTTGTTGTGCAATTTTATGTTGGTGGAGGCTTGCAAACCGGTAATAGAAATTACACGGTCTCTGGCAAAGAGGAATCTAATTTTGCAACGGGAGCAAATATCATGATGAGGGTCGAGTTAGTGCCATATGGCATTGATCTCGGTCGGGCAGATTGGTTTTTCAGTGTATATGCTGATATCAAGTACCACACCGACTTCACCGAAAGCTTTGATTATCTAACCCCTGCGGTAGGAATCAGGTTGAGAAGGGGAAGATAAGAATTCATAATCATGTGATCTTTTAAATTGTAACCTATGAAAACAATTACACTTTTATTTCTCTTGATCATCCCGGCATTTGCTTTTAGTCAAAAAACCAAAGAAGAGGTAGTCAAGTCCATTGATGCCGGATACGATAAGTATGCTTCTACAGCAAAAAAAATATGGGAGTATGCTGAAGTGGGATACCAGGAAACAAAGAGCTCTGCGCTGTTGCAGGAATTACTGGGTCAGGCAGGATTTAAAATTGAAAAAGGAATAGCAGGGATGCCGACTGCTTTTATTGCTACTTATGGCACTGGCAAACCTGTGATTGGAATATTGGGTGAGTTCGATGCGCTACCGGGGGTTTCGCAAGATGCCGTTCCTGAAGTTAAGAAAGTTGAAGGCCGACCTGCGGGCCATGCCTGTGGTCATCATCTATTTGGAACTGCTTCTTCAGCTGCAGCGATTGCTGTGAAGAACTGGCTCATCGCTAACAAAAGGCAAGGAACGATTCGCTTTTATGGAACTCCGGCTGAAGAAGGAGGTGCAGGTAAAGTGTACATGGTGCGTGGGGGTTTATTTAGTGATGTGGATGTTGTTTTTCATTGGCATCCGGGTGCACAGAACAATGCCAGTGCCGGAACTTCGCTGGCAAACAAAACAGGAAAATTTCGTTTTACTGGCATCGCAGCACATGCAGCCGCATCACCGGAACGTGGGCGATCAGCACTGGATGGGGTGGAAGCGATGGATAATATGGTAAATATGATGCGTGAACACGTGACACAAGAGTCGCGCATTCATTATGTGATTACGCGAGGAGGAGAAGCGCCTAATGTAGTTCCCGCTTTTGCGGAAGTGTATTATTATGTGCGTCATCCGAAACGTTCGGAAGTAAAAGACATGTGGGAGCGTATCACCAGAGCTGCACAAGGTGCTGCGTTGGGCACTGATACAAAAGTGGAGTGGGAGATCACCGGTGGTGTTTATGATTTACTTCCTAATGAAGTTCTCGCCAACGTGGTGGATGCTAACCTGCGTGGAGTAGGTGGATACACCTATACTCAGGAAGAAAAAGAATTTGCAGAAAAAATTCAGAAGACATTTACCACAACACCGCCACCGCTTTCTTCTACCAATTCAATCAGCGAGGGTCAATTACTATCGGGCGGCTCTACTGATGTAGGTGATGTAAGTTGGGTAGTTCCAACCGCTGGCTTAAGCACAGCAACCTGGGTGCCAGGCACTGCAGCGCATAGTTGGCAAGCCGTAGCAGCAGGCGGAACTTCCATTGGCAATAAAGGCATGATGGTGGCAGCGAAGACTATGGCGCTTTCAATCATCGATGTATTTTCAAATCAAGCCACCATCGAGGCAGCCTGGAAAGAATTCAAAACCCGCACAGGAGAAAATTTCAAATATGAATCGTTGATTGGCGATCGTCCACCGGCATTGAATTACCGGAATTGATGGCAACTACTGATTTAGTAGTTTACTGACTTCATTAAAAAATTTGTCAGGATCTTGCCAAAAATTACGACTATAAACGCGCACAAAAGGCCAGTTCTTAAATTCCAATAGCTGAGGTGCGAGTGCGTGATCTGCTTTTACGGAAGGACTTTGAAAATAAAAATTATCATCAGTAAATATGGCACCGACCAGACGCCCGCCTTTTTTCACGGTAAATTCAAAATAGGGGAAGCGGTTTTCTTCTAACTGATAGTCTGGCCACTTGATGAGAGCCCATTTTTTTATTTCGTCTTTGAGATACGTTGCATTTTGTTTTTGACTTGTGGCAATGGAATCGGTAACGAAGTTTCCTTTTGATGTATCCAGTACAAATTGCAAATAGCTTTTGAGCAGCTTAGGCCCTGCATTCAATGTTTCCTCTACCTTTAATTGATCAGGCCACAGGCTGGTCACGACAATAATTTTTTCGCGGGCACGGCTTATGGCAACGTTCAGTCGATTTTCCCCACCAGCTATATTCAGGCTGCCAAACTGCGCATTTACTTTTCCGTTTTTATCGGGTGCATACCCTATGGAAAAAATGATAACATCGCGTTCATCGCCTTGCACGTTCTCTATGTTTTTCACGAAGAGGCTTTCAGGAATCGTAAGCCCTGCATCATGAAACGAATCTTCTATCATATCAAGAACTAATGCCTGCTGAGGAGCATTGAACGTTACTATTCCTAATTCCAGCCCAGGGGTCTCCCTGGTTAGTTCTACTACTTTGTTGGCTACGTGAATGGCTTCCAACAGATTGGTGTTATTCTCCCACACTCCTTCAATTTTTTCGTAGGTGAAGGCAGACCTCTGTTGGTTCAACGTATTTAAATCAGGAAGAAATTTCAAGTTCCCTTTATAGAAGTGGCGATTCGAAAAATCAATTAGTTCAGGTGACTTGCTGCGATAGTGCCCGCGTAGTTGGGTGTTCATCAAGTATCTACTGGCCAGTTCCAGTAATGAATCAACTTCTGAATCCGGATGGTCATCTTCTTCATCCTGCCAACGAGATTGATAGAAGTCTCCGGGCCGCAATTGCATGGCATCCCCGGCAATGACGGTTTGTTTGCCCCGATAAAGAGATGGAATACCACGCTCTGCAAAACATTGAGACGCTTCATCGAAGATCACCAGATCAAATAAATCAGACATCGGAAAAATAGCCGATACCGATTCCGGTGAGGCAAGCCAGCACGGCACCAGTTTGAAAATCTCTTCGTCAAATTCAGAAAATAATTTTCTAATAGGCCAAATCTTTTTCTTTTTAGTTACCTGGTGGAACAAATCGCGATAGGTAACCCGATTGTTGAGTCGATTGAATTTTAGTTCGTCCACGACTTTTTCACGGGCCCTCAATAAAACGATCTCTTCGCTGATATTTTGTTTTTCACGGTGAAGTTCTCTTAGCTCATTTTCAAGCTGTGAAATTTTCCCGGACGAGGTCATTCGTAACTCCGGATGCTTCGCTTCGAGATGATCAATCCAGGCAATGCTTAAGCTGTTTAGAAACAATGGTTTTAATTTTTCTTCTTCCCAGCTTTGAGTATGATCGTGTAATCGGTTTATGATCGCTTTCTCTTCCAGGCTAAGACCTTCATCCGCAGCATCAAATTCACACAATGCATCAAAATCCTTTTTCAACGTCTGAAGGAGCCTTAGATCTTCTCCTGATTTTTTTGTAATGGCTTTGATCTGCAGTGGAGTCAGATAATTAATCCACTTGATTTTGGATTCATGAATTTCACCTAAGATCAGGAATAGTTGATTGACCTTGTGAACAAAATCCTTTAGTGAGTGTGTAGTAGGATCGATAAAATTCTTCATCCATCGCAACTCACTAAAATTAAGTTTTGCGTTAAGCGCGAAATGCTGATTGGCAAACCAAACAATGTAATCTCGTTGAATCAGAGATTCAGGTATTTCATGTAACCAGTTTTTCGATCGTAATTTTGAAAGGTTGTGCTCAAGGTTAAGTCGGCTATCTAATTTTTTTTCCAGTGTTTTGAATCCTGCGTTGGAGTTGGTGAGTTCATTGGTGACCAACGTTCTTCTGATCAAATATTTATCTTTTGAAAATAGCTCCCAGCGGATAAGACCAAAGAGGCTCTCCCTCGCGTTCATGCTTCTGTCCAACGCCTTCTGAAGAGCGCCTAACTGGGTGGTTGGTGTATGGGTCTCTGGTCCTTCATCCCCGAAACAAGTCATCAGGTTCTTTTCTATATTCGAGAGCCACAACGAACTGGTTTCTTCATCCTGTTCAGGAATCATTTTCTGAAAGTAGAGATAAATCTTCTCGTTGCTCAACAGTACGATCATGTCTTTGGCGGCTTGTTCTTTATCAAGCAGACCTTCGCATTGTTCCCAGTCTAAGGAAGTGTTTAGATTGGTTTTTAACTGGTTGGTAAGTCTTGTAAATAATTGACTCACTTCCTCAACTGCTTTATGGATTGATGAAAAATCACTGACTGAAAAGGAAGAAAATGATTTTCTGTCTTTCCAGGCATAATCAGATAACTTGAACTTCACGGCATGGCGCAGATACGTCTTTAGTTTTTGAAGAAATGATGAGAGGTCATCAAATTTGAAGTGAGAAAATTCCTGTTTTAGTGAAACAACATCTTCGGTTGGTTTGGATTGCAAGTAGAGTTCTTTTACACTGGCACCGCATTCAGCTTCATCAAAGAGACTATTTTTAAACATGCCCAGCTCTTCGATGATGGCATCCATGCGATGGCATACTCTTGTAAATTGTCGCTCCAGTTGAATGGCATCAAGGCTTATATTTTTTAATTTATAGTTGTCTACATTTTCAATTTGGCTTGCCAGCTTTTCATAAATTTCTCTGCGATCATTTTTAAAGTCATGTACCAGTGCCAGATATGGACTGAGCTGATGAGTCTTCATTCTGTTGTACACCACATCCAGCGCGGCTCGCTTCTGGCTGACTACCAAAACACGTTTACCTGAGGCCATGGCGTCACTGATCAAATTGCAAATGAGCTGTGACTTTCCTGTTCCTGGAGGACCTTGCACCACCAGTGAATGCCCGAGCTTGGCCGCTTTCAATGCGTTTTCCTGCCAGATATCCAACGGAAATACGGTAAACATTTTCTCTTCTTTCACCAGGTTATGAAAGTGCTGTGATTCAGGTATTTCAAGAGAGGCACTGCGCTGAGAGAAAAAATCTTCAAGATCTTCTATTTCACTTTCTTCTATAAGATGCAGATAGTCGGGCACCAGGTAAGAGCCGGCTTGTGGAAAGATCCCCAGAACAGCATTTTGAAATAATTTTAATTCTCCGCTCTTTAACCCATCTTCAAGGTCATTGCGCTTGTAGTTCGCAAAAGGTATTAATTCATCCTGATAAGTTTCTGGATTGAAATTAACCTCAAATTCATTTTTTTTCAGGAGTTCATAAAGCCACGTGCGAAAAGCGGTACTCTCCCGATCAGCTTCTTCAAAGGTTTCTTCCAGGAGCACTTCATTTGCCTTTATTTTATTGAAATAGGCATGGGCCAATAAAAATGATTTGTTGAATGTTATTCCCGCATCTTTTCTTGGTTGCAGGACCCATTGGTTGCCTACTGTAGTAAGTGTAACGGGAAAAAAGAGTAATGGGCAGCGCACCAGTGTACCGTCATTAAACTTTCCTTGCACAAAGGGCCAGCCTACATGCAAGTCTTTGGCGCCTCGCTCCTCGAAAATGAACTGATCTATGCGTTTAAGTTTTTTCAACTTTAAACTGGCCATGTTAGCCGCCTCCATACGCGAGTCGGATGTAGGGCAAATTGCTTTTAATTTTTCAGCTATTAGGCTCTCGATAATAGTGAATGCTTTTTCTCCCGTGAGGTGACTAAGTTCCTGCAGATCTAAAAATTGATCACCCACAAGTCGCGGAAGATAGATAGAACGGTTGTTACCGGATAAATTGGTAAGCCTCCGTAAGTAGGTGTGTAATAATTTTTTGGTAGGTTCAGGTTCGCTCACGCTAATGATTTATAAAAATATAAGGCTTGATTTTTTCAAAGGTACTTTTATCGATAATAGCGATGTTAGTAAGGTCATCAATTGATTTGAAATCGCCATGTTGAAAACGATAAGCGGTAATTGCTTTTGCTATAGTGTACTTTAAATAAGGATGTGCGGCCAACTCTTTCTCGGTGGCCGAATTAATGTTGAGTCTATTGGGTTGGAAGGTTTCTACGATGAATGATCTCTTGTTTAATTCAGAGATGACGATGGTATCAAGTCCATAGACTTCTTTCAGTTGATCAGGTGAAATAAATCCCCCCAGGAGATTTCGGTATTTGATGATTCGGGCAGATAATTTACCACCAATTCCATAGATCGAAACCAGTTGCAGGGAATCGGCTGTGTTCAAATCAAATTTCTCCTTTGCTGTTTTTTTAAATGATTCACTTTCTTTTTTTACCTCAACTATTTTACCCGGCTTTTCTACCGGCAAGTCAATCCATGTGTAGAGTATTTTGTAAAGAGAAGAATCCATTCCATATAATTTCAGTAAATCTGACTTGATCTTGAATTTACCACCTTTGCTGCGATAATTTTCAAGGCGTCCGGCTATAAATGGAGAGAACCCAAGGGTTACAAGTTCTTTCTTCGTTGCGGTATTAGGGTTGAAAGTAAATAATTGAATTGACGGTGATGTAGTGCTATCGTGCTTTTCTACTTTTTCCCAACGAACAATCAGGCTATCCAATTCCTTTTTTTCCCGAGTATAATCTTTCACCTGGCTTGTGAAGTAGGCCTTGTAGGCTGGTACAATAAAGATGATTACAAACATTAATGGAAGCAGGATCAGAAAGGCATTGGTTTCATTTCGGGAGAAACCAAAAAATGCGCGCACCCATGATCTTATCCGATTCATCGTTGAAAAACTAATTCATGTATTTATTCATACTCTCCTTAATCGATTCAAACAAAGCTTCTTCCACAAGTGATAAGTTTGAAGCAAACTTTTGATTCACTTCAATTTCGATCCCCGTGTATTCATCATCACTATATTTGGTTCTAAGCCAGGTAGTAAATCCATCATCGGTGCCTTTATAGGGTTCGTTGAAATGAATTTGAAATTCAGGAAGATTCAGTTGAAGATTTTTTCTTAACTGTTGACTAAACAGGTATTCTGAGTTTCGTGATGGATCAAATAAAATTCCGATGTCAACTTTTCTTTCTTGTTTATTCCAGATGGGTGTAAAAGAATGGATAGAGAGATGCAAAAGTGGTTTAGACGTCTTCTCCATAGCGGCTAGCACATGATCGCGATATGGCCTATAAATATGGTGAATCAGATTTTCTTTTTTCGCTTTTGAAAGTGCAGTCGTGAACTCTGAAAAAAGTTGTCCACTATCCAATGAACGATTAGCTTCAATGAGTAATCGTGATGTCAGACATCCAAACAAAGGCGCGCTTAGTTTTTTTGAAAGGTAATTGGCAAGAGGCCAAGCTCCAGGATCCCAACCCCTGTGAGATGAAAGAATTTCTTGTTGACCGGTGAACAGTGAATGATATTCTTCCGGCACTTCGTTGCCTGCATGTTCACAAGTTATGATTAGTGAAGATTTCATTCACACTTCGAATATTTTATTTTCTGCTAAACACCTACTTAATTCTTTATAAATAGCTCTGATGTGTTCATCGGAGTGGTTCTGATTGATTGCGCGTATAATCCGTTCCGCTAACGAACCTTTATGGAGGATAGTATGAATAATCTCCTGCCATTTTGTTTTATAAGTTGTGTTGACTGGAAGGGTAGATAGAATGTGTTGCCAGAGTTCCTTCGCCTTAAGAGATGAACGGAGACCAAAGGCAGCAAGATAATCGGGGTTATCAATTTCTGTTTCTCCTCCGCTGATGATCATTTTGTCGAAGAGAATTGAGAGTGTGGAGGTTTCCATTCTCGCTTGATCTTTGAAATCACAAAACGTTTCATCCACAAGTGCTTTTAATAATTCCACCACCAGGTTAACAATGGCAAGATCAGCGGCAGGGCATTCCTGAATATCCATAATTCTAATTTCAATTGATCCCCGATCAAACCTCGCGATAGCGCCACGAGAGTTTACCCACACGGGGTCAAGAATATGATCTTGATTGAATGGCGAAATATCCTTTTTAATAGGCGCATAGATGGTCTTGTTATACTCATTATACGAAAAGACAGCTTCTGGTATTACTGATCCGGTAATGGATGGAATTTTTGCCTGGTTGGTTTTGTAGTAAAGCAATCTGGTATCCAGAGCGCCTGAAAGTTTCTTGTCCAAAAGAGGAGAACTCGCGCACAATGCAGGTAATAGAGGAAGGATCAATCGGATTGCTGTATGAAGTTTTGCAAATTCGTCATCGCCTGAAAAGGGAAGATTGAGGTGTGTGCTTTGGAGATTGGACCACCCGTGACCGCTGCAATCAAATATCTTGTTGTATAACTCATACACCTCGTTATTATCATGTGGCCATAGACGTGTTTCAGTAAAAGGATCCATCAAAGGATGAGCCGCAGTGGGGAGAAGCATCGCATTCCATTCATCCAGGATCGTGTTGATGCTTGAGATATTTCTGGTAAAAGCTTTCTCAAGGCCTTCGAGATCGTGCTCTGGCCTTGTCGATTTTAGTTCAATCACGTGTAAGACCAATTCATTGGACCACGTAACCATTCCATTCTCAAAATCGTTACCAATTTCTCCGAGCTCATACTTTAGTAAGTCATCAGCAATGGATTTCACGTGTAGTGAATCTTTGTCTACCAGCATGTACTCCAGTTCAATGCCGTATCCATGAAAGAGATGATAGGGAGAAGGATTCATTTCTGTGCTTTGATTCGGTTAAGGAATACTTCCATGATGATTTCGTAAAGTCGGTCCTTTAAGATTTTGTCTTCAATCCCGGCATCAATGTTGGGATTGTCATTGACTTCAATCACATAAAATTTTCCATCCGCTTCTTTCATATCAACTCCATAAAGTCCTTTTCCGATGAGAGAGGTAGCTTTGAGTGCTGTTTTTAATAATCCCGAAGGAGCTTGATCAACCGGTATGGATTCCACTTCACCTTCGTGTGTTTTGTCTTTTTTGTTCCAGTTCACAATTTGCCAATGCTGGGAGGCCATAAAGTATTTGCATACATAAATTACTTGACCGTCAATGATGCCCACCCGCCAATCAAAAGGGGTAGGCAGAAACTCCTGCGCTATCAGCAAATCAGATTTCTCAAACATGCTTTCACGGATATTTTTGAATTCGTCCAATGAGTTGATTTTGAATACTCCTTTAGAAAAAGCACCGTCAGGCTGTTTGAGTATAAAGGGGAAACTCATTTTGTCATTCAGCGTGTCACAGTTTTCTTCCGTCAGCACGATCGATTTTGGTGTAAGTATTTTATTTGAGTTTAAGAGTTCATTCAAATACACCTTATTCGTACACTTTAATATCGAGTCTGGATCATCAATGACAACAAGGCCTAGTGAAGTTGCCTTCTTCGAGAATCGAAAAGTGTGATGATTGACATTTGTTGTTTCCCGAATAAACAAGGCATCATACTGAATAATCTGGTCGAAATCATCTTTGGTAATAAACTCAGTATTGAATCCGGCTTCAATGGCTGCCCGATAGAATCGTTTTAAGGCGCGATCGTCAGACGGTGGATTCTTGTCATTCGGATTTACCAGAATCGCTAAATCGTATTTCTTTTTGTCCGGTCGGAATTCACGTTTACGCTGAAGGTATTTTTCAAGTGACTGTATTAAGAGAGGCCGATCGACTTCGGGAACTTCGCCCAAACTTAATGGCCGGATGTTCTGTAATACCCATTTATTTTTCTTGGAGAACACGGCCCGCAACGAAGGTGCCTGCACCATTTGAAAAAGCTGAAGAGCCAACCGGTTTAGATTTTCGGATCGGGCCGTGCCAAAGTAGATATTGAATTCCACGCGGTCGGTCGTTTCATTCTTAAATGTGTTTTGAATCAGTTGGTCAAATTCAAGAGAATCGTCACGTAAAATAGAAGGGAACCTAAGGTCCTGAATGGTGGAAATGCCAGGCAATACTTTATGACCTCTTGCTTCAGCCAGAAGAGAAACATAATAGCCTTCACTTTGATACTGATAGGATTTGCAGAGATTGATGACTTTTAAATTCTTGGCTTGAAAATTTATTTCTGTAACGTATTTATCAGCAGAAATCACATCTACATCCTGCAGACTAAATTTCCATAGTTCAGGCTTCTCTACAACAATCAGTTTTGGCATGGATTACTTGTTGGGTTCGATGATGAGAAGGTTGGCATCGTAGGTGACTATGCCCAGCATGATACTATTGATAAGGCGGTCAAAGTTCACACTATAATATTGACTCTTTAATGGATTTGGATTCATGGGGTCGGCCAGAGAGACCGTGTTCGTCACTTCATCATATCCATTGATGATCACAAAATGTCCTACCGGTTCGCCTCTGATGCTATCAAATTTATTATTGACGGGTATCTCTCGCATGGTGCCATACAGGTAGGTGGCACTCAATCCGGTAAGTATTGGTCTCGATTGTTTGAGATAATTCTTGATTAAGTCGGCAGTCAATTCGCTTTGGAAAACTTTTCCGCCTGCTTCCAGAAATTTCACGTATGCTCTTGAAGCAACCAATAGTTTTTTTCTTTTATACTTATAGCGCATTTGCTGCTTGAGCGAGGCGATGATTTTTCGGGTGGAATATTGGAACCAGGAAGGATCAAACACATTTAAATTGTAGGTATACAGATTAGCCTTATATCCTCGCCTCAGGGCATGATCACCCAGCATAACGGCCAGCGTACCTCCTGCCTTTAAGCTTTTTACTTCTTTTACTACTTCTTTCAGTTCAATCGGGTCGTGATAATATTGATAGATGGCGTGGAGGCAGGTGGGGCCACAAGTAACTTCATCAGGCTGTGCCTTAATGTCAAAATCGAGAAACAGCGCCTGACGATTGGCCATATCAGAAAAGTTTTGAAATGAACAGATCAAAAACTTCAACTAAAATAAGAATAATTATGATCCATTCGAGTGTGTTGCTTTCACGTTGGTTAGAAATTTCCCGAAATACACTCAGGTTATCTTCAATAATGCGAAGCGTATATTCTATTTCGCTGAATCGCACGCGAAGATCAAAATGTTTCATCAGCCCCTTATTTAACCGATCGAGGTATTCATCATCCCAAACTAATTCCGGGGCATCAAAAATATAGATGTTGTCAGCGATGTCATTTTGGGTATTCAACGCTTTGCCGATAAACTTCAGCATATTTCTGCGATTGATGCTAAGTTTGCCAGTGGCTTCTAAATGATTGGTGAAAGTTCGGACTTCTGCCAGCAAGTCTTCGGTCACTTCATGGTAATGATCAAGAGCAACTGACTGTGCAATGTTAAACATGGCAATGCGAAATACTTTTGAATCCAACCTATCAACAACGACCTGGTTAAACTCAAACATCATCTCTCCTTCTTTTATTTCTATCTCATGATCGTCACGCATCCAGTTGGTCGATGGGTTTTTCAAATAACCCGCTATCGTGTTAATAGCTAGTTTGATTTCATCCTCGCTATGATTGGAGAACGCCACGACACCATAATTGAAGTAGTATTGATACTTATCTGGTCCGAAATTATAGAAAAGCTCTGAAGAGGAATCGGCCAGTGGTTTTAGCTCGAGAAAAGTTTTAAGTCCCTTTAAGTCCAACTGATTGGCTACCAGGAGAGCGGCTAGTTTTACCTTCTTTTCCATACCATTTATATCAAATTTAACCTTTATATCATCCTTTGAAAATTTTAATCCCACTGAAAATTCTAATATTGTGAGCGCTAATTGATTCCTATGAAAAAGTTGATTTTAATTCTTTTAGGTAGTCTTTTAATGGTGGAGAGTTTTGGATGGGGGGCCACCGGGCATCGTGCTACCGGTCTTATTGCCGAGCAGTATTTAAATGCCAAAGCAAGGAAAAGGATTAAACAGATTCTGGGTCAGGAATCGTTGGCGATGGTAAGCACGTGGATGGATGAAATCAGATCTGACTCAACTTATATTTATACCACTGATTGGCATTGGACTACAATACCCGATGGAGGCAAGTATGAGGATGTTGAGAGTAATCCAGATGGAAAGGCGGTAATGATGATTGAAAAGTTTATGAAAGAGTTAAAATCAGGAAAGCTGACGGCAAGGCAGCAGACAGAATATCTGAAAATGCTGATCCATTTGGTAGGTGATATTCATCAACCACTACATGTTGGTAAACCGGGCGACCGAGGCGGTAATGATGTGAAGGTAAAATGGGCGGGAGGTGATTCTAATTTGCATAGAGTGTGGGATAGTGATATGATTGATGATACCAAACTGAGTTATACCGAGTTAGCTCAGGCACTCGGAAAGCCAAGTACAGAAACTATAAAAAAATGGCAGCAAACTTCGGTGCGGGAGATGGCAAAGGAATCGATGACACTTCGACCGCAAGTATATAATATTGGAAAGGGCAATTTAGGTTATCGTTATTCTTATGTGAATATGCCCTCCGTGCGTGAAAGAATTTTGCAGGCAGGTGTGCGTATTGCGGGAATGCTCAATCAGATCTACGGTAAGTAGTGTTAAATTCTGCTAAGACTTTTTTCCATACTTCCTCCACCACCATTGAAAAACAATTAGTGCCCAGATACGGGCGTGAATATCCTGGGGATTGGAGGAAAACAATTGCCGTTTAATCTTTTCTATTTCGGTGTAGTTGAAAATACCTTGCTCAATAATATTCTTTTCAGAAAGAAGATCATCGACAATCAACGATTTCATTTCTTTTCTAAACCATTTCAATAAAGGCACTTCAAAACCTTTCTTGGGACGGTTATATAATTTGTCGGGAAGAATATCGCGGAAGGCATCTTGTAAAATCATTTTGCGAATGGAGCTGTTGATTTTGTATTCATCCGGAAGACTGAATAGAAAATTAACAACCTGGTAATCTAAAAATGGAACACGCACCTCAAGACTATTGGCCATGCTCATCAAATCAACTTTAGTGAGCATGTCGTTTGAGAGCACGAGATTCATGTCCGAAAGAAGGATATCGTTAATATTTTCCTTTTCAGGAATGAAGCGAAGCAGTTCTTTTTTTCTGCTGTCATACTGTTGTTGCTGAAGTTTTGCTCTCGAGTTTTCAGACAATAAAGCACTTACTTCAGGTTCCTTCGCAAAGCCAGCCCATTGCCAGTATCGTTCCTGGCTATTCAATTTCATGCCATCCGCAAAGCGCTTGAATTGACGGAATTTGTTACTCAATGTACCATTCCTGGATTGTGGCATAGCATTCCACAAAGGAGATAATGCGGATACGAAATTTTCCTTCCATCCATGGTGAATCACACGGTAGGAAGCAGCGTGCTTGTTATAGCCCGCCAACATCTCATCGGCTCCATCGCCCGAAAGAGCAACGGTGGCATGCTTGCGTGTTTCTTTGCTTAGGATGTAAACATTGATGGCAGAAGAATCAGCGAAGGGTTCATCGATATAGTCGAGTACTGAATTTACATGGGCAAACAGATCGTCATTCGTCAGGGAAAATACAGTATGATTCGTGTTGAAGTGTTTGGCAACCAGGCTGGCATATTCAGTCTCATCAAAGAATTTTTCATCACGAAAGCCAATGGAGAAAGTATGTAAATCTGGCTTATGTTTGCTCGCCAGTGCTGTAACGACAGATGAGTCGATGCCACCGCTGAGAAAAGCACCCAATGGAACATCCGCTACAAGTCTTCGCTGAACGGATTCTTCGAGTAGCGTTTTAAGTTTTTCCTTTGCTTGCGGATAGGGGAGTATTTCGGAATCGCTTTTTGTGGGTATCGTATAATAGCTTTGATGCTCCAGTTTCTTTCTACTCACCTTAAGATAATGACCGGGCATCAGTTTTTTCACGCTGGTGAATATGGTACCTGGCGCTGGGATGTAGTTGAGCTGCAGATAGGTGAAGAGCGAAGTGTAATCCAGTTCTTTGTCAATACCATACTCGATAATGGATTTCATCTCAGAGGCGAACAAAAATTTATCTTCATCGAATACGTATAAAAGAGGTTTGATTCCGTACCGATCTCGTGCCACGAAGAAACTTTGTTCCGTTTTATCATAGATGCAAAAGGCAAAGAAGCCATTCAATCTTGAAAGACAAGCTTCACCAAAGTGAATGAACATATTCAGCAAAACTTCGGTATCGGACTGGGTGATGAACTTCACACCATGAGATTCCAATTCTGTCCTTAGCGCCTGGTAATTGAATATCTCCCCGTTAAATATGATGCAATATCGTCTCGAGGAATCCCACATGGGCTGATGAGCAATGCTGCGGGTATCAATGATGGAAAGTCTGCGATGCCCCAAACCCACAAACTCATCGATGTAAACATCCTGAAAATCAGGACCACGCTTTTGCAATGCCATGGTGGCAGCCGTAACGTGTATCATGTTGAATTTTCCTACAAGATTAAAAGCAAAGACACCGGTAATTCCGCACATTATTTCAGGAATGATTCAGCAAGATAGAAACTTAAAAAGTGGTAAAAAAAACCTTTACATTCTCCACAACGCACCTTGATTCTGTCTGTAAATATACGTAGGGCTATGGCTGCAGATATGTGACGAAAACCATTTTTTTCATGCGTTCGGTTTATAAGTTGGTTACTAAATCTGATATTGGCATGATAAAGCAAAAATTCAAATATGAGATTAAGATTTAGCTTCTTACTTATTCCAGTCCTTTTCGTTGGTTCTGTTACATATGGTCAGATCCATCTGGGTGCAACTACTGCTTACAATGCCACCTTTGTATTTGATAAGGGGTTGAGTAAAGACCCCCGGTATTACTCGACTTATACATATAACTGGGCACCAGTGGGTGTTAGTTTAGGAGTAGATTTAGGACGGAAGTTTGGTCTGCAATTGGAAACAATTAAGTCAGTTCAGGGACAGATTTATAATGTGATCAATACCGCAAAACAAGTTTCCGGTACCAGAAAAATTGATGTTGAATATTTCAATATCCCTTTGATGATGAAGTTTATGAGCGATGGAACTAGAAAAACCCGGGCGAATTTTAATTTTGGCCCTCAGTTATCCATACTTAGTAAGGGAACAGAAAGCCTAACCACTAAGGCAGGTACTTATACAATTCCTGAAGATGTAGATTATGCTCAAATTCAGGAAGAATATAAAGATTACAATCCTGTGGATAATAAAAATGGTACCTATACCTTGGGTAAAGATGTGCCCACAACAGATCTTCTCACAAAAGCTCAAAATGATTTTAAAACTAAAGAGTTTCAATTAGTGGCAGCGTTTGGTATGGACATTGATTTATCTAAACACATTTATTTATCTACTCAGATAAGGGCCAATTACAGCCTTACAGATATGCGCAATGAAGATGTTATTAATTCATTAAAAAATGGAAACTATTCAGAGATTTTTGGAGGGCGTGCAAACTTTTTAGTAGGTCTTCAAATTGGATTACATTACTACTTTGGTACGCTGAGATCATATAAATAAATTTAAGGTCTTGGAGAAAAGAAAAGAGTCCGGGTTATCCGGACTCTTTTCTTATTTATCGTGAAGGACTGATCTTAGAAGATCTTTCCGGGATTCAGTATTCCATTTGGGTCAAATACTTTTTTAATACCACGCATCAGATTCAGATTCACCTCGCTCATAGCGATAGGCATGTAAGGTCGTTTGGCGATGCCAATTCCATGTTCACCGGAAAGCGTTCCGCCCAGGCTCACTGTCAGTTTAAAAATCTCACCAATGCCTTCCGGTATTTTGTTTTCCCAGTCTTCTTCACTGATGTTTTCCTTTAATATGTTCACGTGAAGATTTCCGTCACCCAAATGACCAAAGCAAACCGTATTGAATCCATACTGTTTGCCAATCTCTTTGATTCCTTTAATAAGTTTAGGAAGATTATTTCTGGGTACCACCACATCATCGGATTTGGTGAGTGTATACCAGTTTACAGCCGGTGAAATATTCTTTCTTATTTTCCAAAGTTCTTCTTTTTGGGCACTGCTTTCAGCGAAGAGCACTTCACCACACTGAAATTTCTCCACTACATTCATGACACGTTCAGCATCGCGCATCAGCACTTCTTCATCATTGCCATCGAGTTCGCAAAGCAGATAAGCGTCCATGCCATCGGTGAGTTTGGTGGTTACCGGACTGTTCAGAACTTTCTCGCAATACTCATAGGTTTTTAGAGCCGCTTCGCGTTCAAAAAATTCCACCCCTGATGGTGTAATACCTTCAACAAAAATGGCCGCAATGGCCCGGCATGCTTCTTCGTTAGTCGTAAATGGAATGAGTAGCAGTACATTTTTTTGAGGCAGCCCACGGAGCTTAAATACAATCTTGGTGATAATGCCAAGTGTACCCTCACTGCCACACATCAATTGTGTGAGGTTATAACCAGTTGAATTTTTCAACACGTTGGCGGCCGTCCAGATGATTTCTCCGGTTGGTAGAACCACTTCCATGTTGATCACATAATCCCGTGTAACGCCATACTTTACTGCTTTCGGTCCGCCAGAATTGTTGGCCAGATTTCCCCCCAAAAAGCAGGAGCCCCTGCTGGCTGGGTCAGGCGGGTAGAAGAGACCTTTTTCTTTTACGGCATTCTGAAATACTTCTGTGATTACACCCGGCTCAACGGTGGCTTGCAGATTCAGCTCATCGATGTTTAAGATTTTGTTGAACCGTTCCATCGAAATTACAACGCCTTTTCTAACTGGCAAAGCACCGCCACTCAAGCCAGTTCCTGCGCCCCTGGGTGTGGTGGGAATCGCATATTTATTACAGATGATTAATATCTCACTAATCTCCTGAGGTGTGATGGGCTTGATTACCAGGTCGGGGAGAAATTGATAATCTTCTGTTTTGTCATGACCATATTCATTTCTACTTTCCTCATCGACAATGACCTGATCAGCACCAACAATTGCTTGAAATCGGGCAATAATATCTTCGCCAACTTTGTTAGTTTCGGGTGCTTCACTTACTTTGACGTGCGCCATCAATCTATTAACTTTGATTGGATAATATGATTTTTAAAATAAGTCCCAAATTTAATCAATTAACCTTTCACAGGTGCGGGCTTTTTCTTCTCATTTTAATAATGTTTAGTGCCTGTGGTTCTGCGCGAAAAGCGCATGAAGCACAGGTAAATAAGGTAATTAAGGAAGCGCGAACGTTTACGGGAACTCCTTATAAGTATGGAGGCACTACACGATCTGGGATGGATTGCTCGGGGTTGACCGGTAATGCCTTCAGGTCAATCGATCTCACCCTTCCCCGCACGGCAGAGGGGCAATCTCAGGTGGGCCAAAAGGTGAAGCGAAAGAAATTGTCGGAAGGCGATCTTGTTTTTTTTGCCACCGGGAATAGGAAACGCGAAATCACACATGTTGGAATTGTAACAAACGTAAAGGCGAATGATAATGTAAAATTCATTCATGCATCTACTTCACTTGGTGTGGTGGAGACTGATTTGTATTCCGATTATTACCGAAAGCGTTTTCGCACCGCCCGAAGGGTTATTGATTAACGATATCTGACATTCTTATAGCGGCCATCTGGTTTTCATTATATTGACATTATAAAATTCATTATGACTTCACGCAGAAAATTTCTTCAGTTAGGCACGTTTGCTTCATTGGCCCCGATTACAAAACTTTTCGGTGGTAATTCAGTGGCACCTGTTTCAAAACCAGTCGTTGTTTCTACCTGGAATTTTGGATTAGGAGCAAATGTAGAAGCGTGGAAAATTCTTTCTACTGGTGGTCGTGCCCTCGATGCCGTGGAGGCAGGAGCCCGTGTGCCGGAAGGCGATCCGAAGGAAACATCCGTTGGATTAGGGGGCTTACCAGATCGCGATGGACGTGTAACACTGGACTCGTGCATCATGGATGAATTTGCCAATTGCGGTGCAGTAGCTTGCCTCGAACATATTGTTCACCCGGTTTCTGTTGCACGCAAGGTGATGGAAAAGACTCCGCATGTTTTTTTAGTAGGAGATGGAGCGTTGGAATTTGCCTTATCGCAAGGCTTTAAAAAGGAAAAACTACTTACGAAGGAATCAGAAAAAGCGTGGAAAGAGTGGTTGAAAACTTCTCAGTACAAGCCAATCGCCAACATTGAGAATCATGACACGATTGGCATTGTTGCTTTAGATAATAAACAAAATCTTTCTGGAGCCTGCACCACCAGTGGCATGGCGTATAAAATGAGAGGACGCGTGGGAGATTCTCCTATTATTGGTGCCGCCCTGTTTGTTGATAATGAAATTGGAGCGGCAACTTCAACAGGTGTTGGTGAGGAAGTAATTCGAATTGTAGGTTCTCATCTGGTAGTTGAATTAATGCGACAAGGAAATTCTCCACAGGAAGCATGCGAGAAAGCAGTTAAGCGCATTGTAAAAAATCAACCGGTGAAGTCGAAAGAGATTCAAGTCGGGTTTTTGGCGTTAAATAAAAACGGTGAATATGGAGCCTATGCATTGCAAAAAGGATTCACCTATGCCGTGTATTCGCAGGAGCAGGGTAATAAACTGTTTGACGCAAAGAGTTATTATTGATTCATGAACTCAATAATCATCAGTCCGCATAATAAAAGGGAATTTGAAACTACTTTTTCTCTGCTAAAGGAATTCAGTAAAGAGCGTAATCTGTTTTCATTGAAAGACGATGATGATATCAGTTTCACATTTCTGATAAATGTAAGGGATGATGCCAAAGAAGTTCAGTCAAAGCATCCTGATAAAAAATCCTCTCGTTGATCTCTGCTTTATATAATAATTAAGGATATGACCATTGAAATCGTAGTGTACAATATTGAGTCCGCCCTGAAAGCACAGGAAGGCGGTGCAGATCGTATTGAACTTTGTGACAATCCCGGAGAAGGAGGAACAACCCCTTCATTTGGAACGATCGAATCCGTAAGACAAAATGTGAATTTGGATGTCTTTGTAATGATACGTCCGCGGGGCGGAGATTTTCATTATTCCAATTACGAGTTTCATTGCATGAGGCGTGATATCGACCAATGTCAGAAACTGAGTGCAGATGGAGTGGTGTTTGGAATTCTCAATGATGATGGTACGTTGGATAAAAAACGCTGCAAGGAACTTGTTGATCGCGCACGCCCAATGAAGGTTACTTGCCACCGGGCATTTGATATGACCAGTGATCCGTTTCAAACACTGGAAGATTGTATTGAGGTGGGCTTTGATCGCATCCTCACTTCAGGTCACCAAACTACGGCTGCAAAAGGAACTTCCTTGATTGCTGAATTGGTTAAAAAAGCGGATGGTCGTATTGCCATTATGCCAGGTTCAGGAGTGAATGAAGAGGCGGTGGAAAAAATTGTGAGTGAAGCGGGTGTGAGTGAAATTCATTTTTCTGCGGTTGCATTCCGCGAAAGCGCGATGAAGTATCGTAATATTGCTATCGCAGGAATGGGTTCTGATGAAGGATCAGAGTTCAAATACCGAACGGTAGATACTGAACGAGTGAGAACGATCAGGAAGTTGGCTGAGCGTGCCCAAAAAAAATAGTCATATCATTCGATCATGATAAAAAAATGCCGGTCTGTATGCAGAACCGGCATTCACCCATTAACCACTTCACCTAACCTATCTTTATTCTGTTCTCTTACCTTTCATTGGGAATGTTCCAAACTGACCAACGGTCATCGTGCCTTCAAGCTGATCGCCAGCAACAATTCCCTTTGCGGTGACTTCCATCGTATTGCCTCCAAAACTATTTTCATAGGCGAAACTTAATTCATTTCCTTTCACGCTGATAGTCTTTAAAGCGACCTCACGGTTATTGCGACTACTAATGATTACACCAGAATAAGTGTCACCTGTTTTAGTAATTTTTAATGTTCCACCACCACCTTGTGGAGATTCAATAGTGTAAGTCCAGTTTCCTTCGGCTTTCACAACCGCAGTGGCATCCACTTTTGAATTGTCAACTGCAACTGCTGTGGTAGCAACTTGTTGAGGTCTTTGTCCACCATTGGTAGTTGTTGTGCTGGATCTTTGCTGACCACCCTGGGCTCCACCGTTATCCATGCCACCATCACCGCCTCCATCTTTCATGTCGTCATTATTGATTGACTTGCTTCTTCTGCGAGGCTGTTCGAAACTCATTTTACCAATACGGTAACTAAAGTTGACTTTGAAGCTAAAGTTATTCATGACTGTTAAACTTTTCTGACTAATGGTAGGTGTTTCTGTCGAGCTTCTTATTTTCATAGAAGGTGCCAGGAAATTTTCTAATCCAAATCCTATACTGCCTTTCTTACTTTTAAATTCTTTGTTTGCCCCAAGGCTATAGATACCCATTCCACCTTGGTGTCCTTGCAGGGTTACAGTACGACCTCGATAAAAGCCGAATCCCTGCAGGGCCCAGCGATTGCCGAGGTCATAGCTGCCAAACATGCGCCCGCTATATACCCAACCGGTATTGCTGGCATTTTGTGTCGGATCAGTAACATTGTTTGCCAGGTATGCATAATACACATCGCCACCACCATTAATCGTTAATTTTCCTAAACTTACGTTGGCAAAGAAACTCATTCCATATGCGTTTTCTTTTCCAATATTCGCATAGGTGGTTACAATTGTATCGCCTGCAACGTTTCTCAAACTTTGAATTGCATTATTGGAGTTGCGTACAAATCCATTAAAATTAAGTGACGCACCTTTTACGAATGTATTATAGCCTACTTCAAAATTATTGGTATACTCTGGGTTAAGTGAAGGATTTCCGATAGTCCTGCTAAATGGATTAGATGCCTGAATATTTGGATTCAGATATTGAATTGAAGGGCGCTGGATCCTTCTGTTGTAAGATGTTTTGATGGTACCCTTCTTAAGTTTTTTAGATGCATTGATACTGGGTACCAATACTCCATATTCCGGAATGTTTATATCCGCCTCGGTTCTCGTATAAGCGTTGATAACGGTGTACTCATAACGCAAACCGCTTTTAAGGCTATACCCACTTTTTGAAGTGTAGGTGTAGGACATATAGCTGGCTAAAATATCCTGATTATAGTTAAGTTGGTTGGAAAGTTTTTGGTTAGGCTGATAAACAAATTCTCCATCGGGCCCTGTAGCGGTATAATAGGCATAGTCGCTAAATACTTTTCTTCGGATACTTTTTGCGCCAATTTCAAACATTTGATTATCCAGAATGGGTGTTTGATAATCCATTTGGAGGGTGAACTCTTCATTCACTCCTGGATTTTCATTTCGTATGCGCTGAGTAATTTCTTCTGTAATAGCATTATAAATAGTATTGGTGAAATAGCTCTTGCGATCGTTTTTACTATAGAGTGCCAGGACGTTAAATTCACGCTGTGGTTTCTCAAACAAATGAGTAAAATTAAAATTTAAGTCAACTGTTCCTGAGGGAGTATTGGTCACGACATCTCTTAGGCTGGTAGAAGATGGAGTAGTTTGGTCGTTAAGAAAGCTTAATGATTTTAGCCCATCCTGATAGGAAATATTATTACGTAAGCCGTAACGCACAGAGGCAGTCACTGAATTTTTTTTGTTAATATCGTAGTCCCATCCAAGGTTATAATTTCCAAAAAGTCCATTATTTCTATTATCCGCTTTTTGAATCGTTTTATACGTATTGGCTCCATCAATGGTGGTTTGATTATTTTCAAAGCTACCTGTTACGTTGTAGGAAGATCTTCCAAAGCCTCCTAAAGAAAAACCCATTTTGCCTCTTCGATAGTTACCATTTAGACCAAGATTTGATCCACGATAACCAGCTCCTGCGTTGATGTTAAGTGTCAATCCTTCCAGCGTATTCTTTTTGGTTATGATGTTTATAATTCCAGCCGAACCCTCTGCGTCATATTTAGCTGAGGGGGAAGTAATAACTTCTACCGTTTTGATCTGGTCGGCAGGAATTTGTTTCAAAGCATCGGCAATTGAACTGGCCATAACAGTAGATGGCTTGTTATTTATTAAGACTACGATATTCGAACTGCCGCGCATACTTACGTTGCCATCCAAATCAACCGAGAGCATCGGCACCCGTTTAAGAACATCGGTAGCGTCACCGCCACGGGTAGTGGCATCATTTTCTGCATTATAAATGGTACGATCTACGCGCTCTTCTACCAATTCTTTTTTACCTTCTACTACAACTTCATTCAGTTGGTGTGCTTCTTCTATAATTTTTATCGTTGCCAGATTAATGTCATTTTTCTTTCCGGCAATTTCGACCGTTTGTGTAATGGTATGATAGCCGATAAAAGAAATCGCAACCGAATATTTGCCATCGGCAATTTTAGCAATGATAAACTTTCCTTTTGCATCTGCGATAGTACCGTCAATGGTTTTGCCAGTTGCGTCAATTAATGCAATCGTGGCAAATTCTACGGGTTGGTTGGTTCCATTGTCTACGACTGTCCCTGAGATTTTGCCGGTGCCCTTTTGGGCTTGCTCTTGTGCCTGCGTGAGTAGGGCAGCACTTAAAAGGAAAATGAGGGTAAATACTTTTTTCATTAGTTCAGATTATTGTTAAAAGAGTTACAGCCACTGTTGTGCTCTCTAATTAACTGCAAATGAAATTTTTTGTTCGATGGTCTTTTGAGTTATTAGACCGTTATACCCATTGGCTCGATTGATCCTCTATTTTTTCGACCGATCCTAAGGCAAGTGGATTCAGGGTATTGGTCGATAGAACCAGTGAGAAGGTAGAAAATCCGCTAAGATTTGTCTTGAATGCGGATATGAAAGATACATTTGTGAAGTATTCATAAAAAAGGAGCAGCTATGCAATCATATTTCCACCGAAATCGAGTTATGCTTTTGCATATCTCTTTCTGGTGCGTCTATCTTTCTTTTAACCTTTACCAGATCAGTCAGTTTCAGCGTGGGAGAGGGTATGATTGGGGCCGGATGATTTCTTCCGCTTCGATGCAGTTGGTGTTTACTATGCTGATTGCTTACTTAAACTATTTCTATACGTGGCCGCGGTTCCTTAAAAGCCAAAGCATCGGGAGATATTTGCTGGAGTTTTCGGTACCCTTTGCGGCCTTGCTCACGTTGCGCGTGCACCTGCAGCGCTATCTTGTGGACGGCTATACACATAAGGCAGATTATTTTTATTCCAGTTTCTTCATCGTTCAGATTATAGCAGTCACCTTGTTCATCGTACTATTTGTTGGCATGTTACGCTTTGCTGTAGATTGGTTTGAGTTAGAAGCAAAGCGAAAAGAAGTGGAAAATGAAAAACTAACGGCTGAATTAAATTTTTTGAAAGCGCAGATAAATCCGCACTTCCTTTTCAATACCCTCAATAACTTGTATTACCTGGCTTACACAAAATCAGACAATACCACTGAGGTGATCGCGAAACTTTCGCAAATGATGCGTTACATGATCTATGATTCAAACCACAGCAAGGTGCCGTTAAGCAAAGAGATCGAGTACATGGAGAATTATATCAGCCTGGAGCGATTGCGATTAAATAATCAGATTCCAATTAAGTTTGAATTGAAGGGAAATACCGAAAATGTGTGGATCGCTCCTTTGATTTTCATAACTTTTCTCGAGAATGCTTTTAAGCATGGAGTTAGTAACAACAACCCAAATGCCTGGGTAAATATCTCCATTGAATTAATAGACGATCAGTGTATTTATCAGGTTGAAAATAGTAAGTTGGAAGATGGTGCTCAGGAACATGAGAAATCCGGCATTGGGCTTCAGAATGTTCAACGAAGACTGGAGCTGAGTTATCCGGGCAAACATCTGCTAAGCATGGAGAATAAACAAGGCAGATACGTAGTCAAATTGAATCTTACCGTTAATTGAAACTGAATTGCGTAATAATTGAAGATGAGCCCCTGGCGCGCAACCTGTTGGTTGATTACGTGAAGAAGGTCCCGTCTCTAAACCTGATCGAAGCGTTCTCTAATCCGTTGCTGGCCATGGAAACATTGCGATCAGCTGCCATCGACATTCTTTTTTTGGATGTTCAGATGCCGGAAATCACCGGGATTTCACTTTTGAAAATATTGAAGAAAAGACCGCTCGTTGTTCTGACGACTGCCTATTCTCAATATGCGCTGGAAGGCTATGAATTAGATGTGGCTGACTATTTACTGAAACCTATAACTTTTGAACGATTTTTAAAATCGGTGGATAGGATTACCCAACGACTTGAATCAATTCCATCTGTGCAGCCACCTATGGTTGAATCATTGCCCAACACATCTGCATTCATTTTTGTGAAGGATGGCACTAAGCTCGTAAAAGTGAAACTGGATGAAATTTTATATATCGAAGGGCTAAAGGATTACGTGACCATTCATACGCCCAATCAGAAGATTACTACTCTTCAGCGGTTAAAAGTGTTGGAAGAGCAGTTGCCCTCTAACAAGTTCATTCGCATCCATAACTCCTACATTGTTTCCCTCGATGCTATTGAGGTGATTCAGAAGAACGAAGTGCAGATTAAGGGAGTAGCCTTGCCAGTAGGGGACACTTATCGTAAAACATTTAAAGAATTTATTGACCGGAACCATATTCAGTAGACGAGACATAAATTGGTCATTCCGCTCTATTAAAATAAAAATCCCGCCTGAGCGGGATTTTTCGTGGAGAATATCGGAGTCGAACCGATGACCTCTTCCATGCCATGGAAGCGCTCTAGCCAGCTGAGCTAATCCCCCAAAACGTGTAGAGAGCGCAAATATATTTTATTTTAAGATTACCACAAGTCATTCTGACCAGAGTTTTATCGCCTATATCATGGATGACTGGAGAGATAACAAAGTTGGTTTCAAATTGCCTGCCCAAGCCAGTGAACACTTTGGAATTACCATGTTTTGCTGAGCGCAACTGTCTGCCCTGAATGTCTACCAAGGGTACAATTTAATGGATTCGTTCGTTGGACGGTAGACAATGTTGTAACAAATATGAGTGGCTTTCATCACGAAGTTGTCATTTGAATTGGATACGATCTGACCCCGAAAGGATAATGTCCAAGGACTCACTCAGATTCTGGAGAATGGCAAGGTGAGAGGATGTCATCTTGGCAAGGAGAGAATAGGCTTACTTGTCAAGCCATCAATCTTCCGCTACATACTTAGCCAGATTTTTACCGTTCTCTTCTGAGGTTTTTCCTTCGTATGTGCTTTTAATAATTTCAAGACTTGTCATTGTATTTGAAGTACAGCGTGACCATGCTATAAGCATGAACAAGCTGTAGGTGATTGTTAATTTTACCATTTCATTTCTCCTGTGTTTACTTTGGCTCCAATTTGTAAAGCTGTTTCAAAGGTGAGTGTTGGGTATTTTGCCTTTATTGCCGCAATTAAAGTTTCCGAAGTTTTGTTGGTTTTCAACGCTCCCTCATAGAATTGGATATAACTTTTTGTATGCTTCACCGCTGTCAGATCAAATGCCGATTCAGATTTGGCATGAGCGGGAATTACAATTGTTGGCTGTAACGATTCAATTTTATCTAAAACACTTAACCATTGTTTACGCGCTTCTGCGGTTTGTGCGTCTGCCATCCAAAGATGAAAAGTAGTTCCAAAGACATTAATGCCGCCAACTACTGCTTTGATAGAAGGTATCCAAACAAAGGTTTTCGATGGCGATTCTTCCAAGCCAATGATTTCTAATTTTTGACCTTCTAAATCAATGCTATTACCCTTTAAAACTTGTGGCAGAATAACATTGGATGTAATGTTTTTACCTAATCGCTCCCCCCATACTTCTAATTTCTTTTGGGCTGTTGCTTTGATATGCTCTACCGTTGCAGGTGCTGCATAAACGGTGACATCAGGGAAATATTTTTTGAATACTTCCAACCCGAAGTAAAAGTCAGGATCACCATGGGAGACATAGATAGTTGTCAATTTTTTACCAAAGGTCTTGATTTGTTGAGCTACTTTCTCAGCTTCCCCTAAGGTAAATTGTGCGTCAATTAAAACCGCGTCTGTTTTTCCAGAGACGATTACCGAGGCCACGCCAAAACTATTTTCTGACGCATTGTAAACTTGAAGTGTTAAACTGCTGGTTTCAATCGATTTGAAATTTTGTGCTTGTGTTTCCATTTTAAATAGCATTAAGGTGGTTAAAAAAACAATCCTAATAATGTGTTTCATTTTTGTTGCTTTTTAATGATGATGTAAAGATGCCATCAAGGAATACGAAAAACATTGAACAAGTTCAATAAATGAAATCCACCTTATTTGCTGGCTATTTTCTTTCTTATTTTACTTAGAAATTCGTGACTAATACCTAAGTATGCTGCTATTTGCAGATTGGTGAGGCGATTATAGAGGGCGGGATATTTTTCGATAAAGTCCAGATAACGTTGATCAGCTGTTTTACTTAAATTGTCGATCATTCTTCTTTGCAGGGCAACGTGAGTCTTTTGAGTCATTACTCTGAATAGCTTTTCTATTTTGGGCAAATTTTCGTACGCAAACTCTTTTTCTTTTTTAGTGATCAACAGCACCTCACTATCTTCAAGTGCTTCTATAAAGAGTTGAGACGGCCTTTCATTCGTGAAACTATCGATATCGGTAATCCACCAATTTTCCATGGCAAAATAAAGTATTTGTTCAACGCCATTTTGGTCAATATGATACACCCGAAAAAGGCCTTTGGCAACAAAGCCTTCAAATCCGCAAACTTCACCTTCCCTCAATAAAAAATCTTTCTTCTTAATAGTTTTGCTATGAAACAAATTACAGAACTCATCCATTTCATTTTCTGAAAGCGAGATATGTTTGGATAAGTTTTGTTTGAGAAGGTTTGTCATTTTGTGAGGCTCCTCACGAAGCCGTTCACTTGTCCAAATGGGAAATCTGTTGTTAGCAAACTGTATGCTTTGTCGACCATTTAGAGTCCGTTATACCAATCATTCAAAGATAATGTTAATATGTCATTAATTTGGAGAGTGCTGTGGAGATTTGGCTCTTGCCATAGCTTGCTGTCGGGGTAGGTTCACTCGTGCGGTGGGCATTTTTTATTTTCCACCGGGCGGGCAGTTTGTGCGTAAAAAGTTAGTATACAAAGTGGAGAGGTGCTTTAAAGTTCCTTCTCCTTCCGAAATGCCGTGCGATCGATTGGGGTAGGCCATGAATTGAAATTGCTTATTGTGTTTCACCAATTCATTGATCAACATCTCTGCATTTGCATAGTGCACATTGTCATCGCCTGTTCCGTGAATGTATAATAAGTTTCCTTGTAGATTTTTTGCATACGTAATTGGCGAACCTTTGATAAAGTCTTCCATATTTTCTTGTGGCAAGCCCATGAAACGTTCCTGGTAAATGTTGTCGTAGGTAAGTTGATTAGCCACCGCAGCGATGGCAATTCCGGTTTTGTAAATTTCTGGATATTGAAACATCAGGTTAAGGGTTGCGGAGCCTCCACCACTCCATCCCCACACGGCAATTCGATTTGCATCGACATAGGGCCACTTTAAAATTTCTTTGGCAGCTTGTGCCTGATCCTGAATGTTCAGAACTCCAATTTTCTGGTAGATACTTTTACGCCACGTGCTGCCTTTGGGTACAGGTGTTCCCCTGTTATCGACCGTGATATAGATATATCCATCCTGAGCGAGGTTGCCTGCATAAAGACTATTATTGCCCACCCGATAGGTATCCTTTACGTTTGCTCCAGCTGGTTCAGTATAAACAAAAAATAAAACCGGATATTTTTTGCTAGGATCAAAATTGACAGGCTTCACCATCCAGCCATCCATTTCCACTCCATCTTCGGTTTTTATTTTAAAAAACTCCACCGACTTTTCTGTTTGGGCTGTGGTCAATTTATTTTGGATACTTTCAGCAGCACTCAAGGCCTTGTGTTGCGGCAGAGAAATGAATTCGCTGACTGGTTTAGTAAAGTGATTCGTAAAACTGTGAGAGGCGAATAGGCCTGAGGGGGAAATACTGTAATCATGTGTTCCTGATAAGGTGGCGGGTGAAACCATTACCGCATTTCCTTTACCGTCTAATTTAATTTTGTAAAGATATTTCTGAGTGGCATTTGCCGGGGACGCCACGAAATAGAGCAGATTATTTTTTTCGTCCGCGAAACGAATCTCCATTACATCATAATCGCCCTTTGTAATCAGGGTTTCTTTCGATCCGTCTTTTGTAATCCGGTAAACATGCTGCCAGCCATCCTTTTCACTCATCCATAAAAACTCATTCCCGTTGTTGATCCATTTGAATCGGTGATGAAAATCAAGTGAGTATGTATTCTCCCACGGACTTGCAACTTCAATCCATGCTTCATCTTTTTCAGTATGGATGAGTGTTGCCTTTCCTGAAGCAGCTTCGCAGGAATAAATTTTACTTTCGTTTTGTTTGCGGTTTAGTTGCTGTATAAATAGCGTGCTGGAAGAATGCCATTCCACCCTGGGAAGATAATGTTGTTTTGGATCTCCTGGAATATCCATCCAGTTAGTTGAGCCTGAGGTAATATTCACCACACCGATTTTTGCCGGTGATGGACTTTGTCCTGTTTTCGGATATTCAACCGGTATGATCCTGGAGTAAACCGAATCGGTATTATTGATCATGTAAAAATCACGTATCTGATTGGCATCGATTTGCCAATAAGCAATATGCTGGCTGTCAGGACTCCATTGAAATCCATCGCGACAAGAAAGTTCTTCTTCATACGCCCAATCAAACGTTCCGTTGATCAGTTTTCGATTGCCATTTATGGTTAGCGGTTTCACTTCCCCGGTTGCCAGGTTTTCAACATATAGATTCTGATCGCTTACATACGCGACCATCAATCTGTCAGGAGAAAGTTTGGCAAACATTAAAGAGGATTCAGGCCTTCCTTTTCCGATTTGCTTTAGTGATTTGGTTGCGAAGTCAAGCAGCCAATAATCGCCTCGTGTATCCAGCCTCCATACCTTTCTAGTGTTGGTGAAAATCAATAGTTTCGATTTGTCGTTGGAGATGGAAAAGTGACGCACGGAAAGACTTTTTGATTGTCCTGCCGGAGTTAAGTCTGCTTTCGAAACGAAAGTAGTTTTCGAATTGCCGGGAAGGATATAGCGGTTTATTTCTCCAGCTTCTACACGGTAATAAGAAGCGCCATCTGAAGCCCAGCGTATACTTTGGGCAGAGATGTTAGCGGAGATCAGAAAAATGAGCAGGATCAGGAGTTTCTTCATAACTATTTAAGGGTCAAACAGCTTCTAAATTAGAAGAAATCATTTGGATTTAAGAGAGGAGTTGATCAAGGTATTTGCACAGTTGCTAGCCGTTATCGATAGGTTAGGCATGGCCGGAATGTTTAAGCCTGGTGCCGGTCCTGGGACATTTCGATGGAACGGTCACACGGTTTTTTTGAGTTATGCTTGCCGGAAAATGTGACCGTTTATATAGGTAGACAATCTTGTCTAAAGCATATAAATTTGTAACTTTTGGGTCAAAGGGATTAAAATAAATGGCTAAACTTAAGAATATTGTCAAGCAGCTTTCAGAAAAGGACTACAAACTTATCTACGATTCCTTGCTGGAGAGTAATGCTGAGAAGTCAGCCTATCTGTTAAAAGCACTGCGAGAGAGGCAATTGTCGGATAGCAAGATCATGACCGAGCTGGAAGTTACCCCTAATGCCTATTATACACTTCGTTCTCGACTAAATATTCGCATCGAGGAACATTTAGTGCAACAAATGGAAAGCCCGCGAACAGATATCTTAAAGAAAGTGGCGAACCTGAATGAAGTATTGTTTACGAAGAAGCGAACCATTTCATTGACTACATTAAAGAAGTTAGAGAAGGAATTAATTGACTATGATCTGGCAAGTGAACTTACGGTGATTTATAAGTCGCTTAAGAAACTCAACGTCAATACACCCGATCATTTTCATTATTCGCAGTTATATAACCGTCACGTTGCCTACATGCTTGCCATTGATAAGGCAGAGGATTTATTGGTGAGTTATTTTAAAAAATACGGTAACTATTATTTTACCAATGACGAGACGGAGCGAATGGGATTGATTCTGATCCTGAAGGAAATGCAGAATGTTGCAAAGCTGTACGAATCGCACCGTCTTTATGTTTTTCAAAGCTGCATGCAGATTTTTCACCGGCTTTTTGTTGAGCCCGATGATCATTTTCAGGCAGAAGGAGAGTCCATCGAAGACGTGTTTGCTCAGGTTCAGAAGATTTTTGATACCTATTTGCTGGATCCATTGTACTATCACCTCGATCTTGTATTTGAATTTTTAAAGGTGGAATACTACAATCATTACAAGGTGTACAGGCAAATGGAAAAGCACTTTGAAGAAGTGAATGATGCCGCAGCCAATTTGATTGTAAACTATTCATCCTACTCATTCCCGTCTCGCTTCCTGCTCACTAAGTTAGATCGACATTTACGGTTAGGAACAGAACGTGAGATTGTCACTGAGAACGAAGGCTTGTTCGCGGATATAGAACCAGATTTGCTTGACATTCCACACCACACGGTTTGCATGGTTTACAGAGCATTGGGATTTTATTATGTAGAGCGGTTTGAGGATGCAGCTAAAGTGCTGAATGGTTTGCTTAATGATGTAAATCTCAAAAAATATCCATTTGTGCAAATGGAAGTCAAGGCTATTTTGGCATTGCAATATTGCATGCTCAGAGACTTTGATCTCTTTAATCAATTTAGCAGCAGCGTGCAGCGTCAAATCAGGTTGTTTGGAAAAGACGAATGCTTAAACGTGTTACTCTTTCTTAAGATTTTAAAAATAGCTACCAGCGAAGCCAAGAAGGATAAACCTAAAAAGATCAGCGCCATCATACCCAAGTTTCAGGCAGAGACGGTTCAGTATTATGCCCCGACTTTCTTTATTAAGATGGATGCCAAGTTTATTTCAAACCTTACCGATATAGAAGCACCATGATCGGATTGCGTCAACTTCTAGACATCTATACCTTTGATTGTATCAAAAGATAAAGGCTTGTTTAGAAACAGTTTGATGGTATTATATTTTTTCGCGCGATTATAATCCTGCGGGTTGATGGAAGAGGTAAGCATGATTACTTTACATTTTTTCTTTACCATCGATCCAAGCTTTTCGAACTCATCCAAAAACTGAAATCCATCCATCAGCGGCATATCGATATCAAGAAAAATCAGGTCTGGTAAAATCTGTTCTGCCAGATCCAGCTTTTCCATATTGCGCAAAAATTCAAGCCCGCTTTTGGCACCGGTGTGGGTGTAGATTTTATCTGCAATGGCAGCAGCCTCAATCATCTTTTGATTTATCAGATTATCGATCTCATTATCATCAATGAGCATTATCGTGGGATACTTTCTTTCAGCCATTTGGATTTCCGTATATACGAAAGTTAATTGTTAAATGAATACTACACAAGGTGACTAGACTATATCTCAAATTTTATTCCCTGAGCAAGAGGGAGGGTTTCTCCATAATTGATCGTGTTGGTCTGTCTCCTCATGTAGACTTTCCAGGAGTCTGAGCCTGATTCCCTTCCGCCACCAGTTTCCTTTTCACCGCCAAATGCACCGCCTATTTCAGCCCCCGAAGTGCCGATGTTCACGTTCGCAATTCCACAATCCGATCCGGCATGCGAAAGAAACTGTTCCATCTCCTGTAAACGGGTGGTCATGATGGCCGAAGACAAGCCTTGTTTTACTCCGTTCTGCAACCCAATCGCTTCCAAGAGGGTTTTGACTTTTACGAGGTAAAGAATGGGAGCAAAGGTCTCCTGTTGAACGATTTCAAAATGGTTTTCTACTTCGGCAATAGCTGGTTTCACATAGCAACCCGACTCATAACCTCTTCCTTTAACAACACCGCCACTCACTAAAAATTTTCCTCCTGAGGCTTTAACTTTTTGTAATGCATTGCGGTAGGCTTTAACCGCCAGCGTATCAATCAATGGACCCACATGATTATTTTGATCAAGTGGATTTCCAATTCGCAACTGACCGTATGCTTTCTTCAACTTATCTTTCAATAAATCATACACATTTTCGTGAACAATCAATCTTCGGGTAGTGGTGCATCGTTGACCAGCAGTTCCTACGGCACCAAACAATGCTGCGCGAATAGTAATATCCAGGTTGGCATGTTCAGTTACGATTATGGCATTATTCCCACCTAATTCCAACAATGCTCTCCCCAATCGTTCGCTCACTGTACTGCCTACGGCTTTGCCCATGCGCACCGAACCAGTGGCCGATATCAATGGAATAGTTTCATTAGCTGCCAACAGTTGACCTATTTTATAATCTCCGTTTATGATGCATGAAACACCATCAGGAACACCATTTTTTTTGAATACTTTATTAACGATGTTCTGGCAAGCAATACCACAGAGAGGGGTTTTCTCAGAAGGTTTCCAGATGCAAGTATCTCCACACACCCAGGCAATCATTGCATTCCAGGACCACACTGCCACCGGAAAATTAAATGCCGAGATAACTCCAACTACACCTAGTGGATGATATTGTTCATACATGCGATGACTGGGCCTTTCAGAATGCATAGTCAATCCGTTGAGTTGACGTGAAAGACCAACGGCAAAGTCACAGATGTCAATCATCTCCTGTACTTCGCCCAATCCTTCCTGGTAGGATTTCCCCATCTCATAGGAGACGAGTTTGCCAAGAGGTTCCTTGTATTTTCGAAGCGCTTCTCCAACCTGCCGAACTATTTCGCCACGTTTAGGAGCAGGAACCAAGCGCCATTCCAGAAAAGCCTGATGAGATTGTTTTACAACTTTATGAAAAGCAACTTCGTCTGTTGCCTGCACTTTTCCGATCAACTTTCCATCCACAGGGGAAAAAGATGATAGCCGTTGTCCCTTTGATTTTAGCCATTTTTGGCCAGTAGATGTTCCTGAATTTGATCTTTTTATGCCCAGTGTATTAAGGGCTTCTGCGATACCAAAGTTTTGCATGAGTTAGCTTTTGAATTGGGCAAAGCTACTACTTTACCACTCCATCCCAATCGTACCTTTTTCTCCATTAAAAAAAATACCCTCGATCAATACACCGCCTTTTTTCATTTCCATGGCGCGATTGAGATCGCTTACATTATCAATCGATACTTTGTCAATATGAGTAATAATAAATTCTTCCTGAAGCCCTGCTTTTTTCCATTTGCCTGACGAAAGTTTCTTGATGAGAACGCCTCCATCCAGGTTTAATTTGGTTAGGCGTATATAGGAGATGTCTTCAAAAGTAGCGCCTTCAATTTCATATTCTATTTCTTTCTTCTTTAACTCTGATGAACCATCGTAGTTTCTGAGTACCGCTTTAACTTCGCGCTTTTCACCATTTCTTCGGAAGGTGACTTTTACAACTTGACCTGGACGATTGCGGGCCACCCATTCCTGCAGTTCAGATACGCTATTTACCGAATGATCATTGATGCCCGTGATTACATCACCGGGAGATATGCCAGCCTCTTTTGCCGAGCTTCCATCATTGACAAGGTTAACAAATACTCCTTGTACTACATCTAACTCCCGATCCTCGGCCAGTGCCGCGTTAACGTCCACAATTTGCACGCCCAAAAGGCCGCGTTGAACTTGTCCGAATTCAAGGAGATCATCCATGATCTTTTTTACAAGACTGATGGGTATGGCAAAAGAATAACCCTGATAACTTCCGGTGACCGTAGCGATGGCGGAGTTTATGCCAATAAGTTCGCCACGAAGATTTACCAATGCCCCACCACTGTTTCCTGGATTTACCGCTGCATCCGTTTGAATGAATGACTCTATCTGCAATTGATTCTTATCCCGCAGTATACCAATGTTTCTCGCCTTTGCACTAACAATGCCGGCAGTAACCGTAGAATTCAGATCAAACGGATTACCGATTGCCAGCACCCACTCGCCAGGAGTAATGCGATCAGAATCTCCGTACTTAACAAAAGGTAGATTTTTTGCTTTTATTTTTAACAAGGCAAGATCGGTGCTGGGATCAAGGCCAATCACTTTGGCAAAAAAACGTTGATTATTATTCATCACCACCTCGATGGAAGTAGCATCTTCTATTACATGGTGGTTGGTAACAATATACCCATCATCAGAAATAATTACCCCCGAACCGGTTGACTGTGCATGTGGGTTGAGATAGGAATCAAGGGCATTAAGACCAAACCGACCACTTCCATAAATGGTGCGAATATGAACTACAGCAGGCGTTACTAAACGAGCAGAAGTTTCAAAATTTAATCCGGACGGGACCCGCAGTGCGGTGTCTATCCGGTAGTTGGTCAGTTTAAGATTTTGCCTCTCCTCGATGGAGGAATATGATGGGTCAACATCAATAAATCGGAGAGTAAAAATGGATCCAATTATGGCCCCGATAAAAGCGGTGCAACCAACCAGGAGAATCAACAACGAGCGCTTCATATCAATCTTTTGAGTAAGATAAGTCAAATCCTGAAAAGGATTGATTCATGGAAAGCAAAACTTTAATGGGGAACGCAATTAATCTCGATTAGTAAACTTCTTTCGCGTTAAGCGATATCATCGCATGCAAAAAAAAAGGAGCGCCCCCAAAATTGGCAGGCGCATCCCAAGTCGCATGGATAGCAACTTACCCTAGACCCCACTTCTATGATTCTTAACTTACTTTAATGGTTTGTTTCAATGCTTTTTTCTCGTCTTTTGGAATAGTGAGTTCAAGTATGCCATTGTTATACAAAGCATTAATTTTTCCCGCATCCACATTTTCAGGTAATGAGAACGAGCGGCTGAATACACCGTAGTGTGTTTCCATAGAATGGAATGTCCTCTCTTTTTTCTCGTTGGAGAACTTGCGCTCACCACTTACTGTCAAATAGTTGTCGTTTAATTCAATCTTGAAATCCTCCTTATTCAATCCTGGAACGGCAAGATGAATTTCAAAAGAGTCCTTGTTCTCTACGATATCCACTTTTGGAATAAAGGTGCTTCCACCAGAGCGGGCCAGAGATTCATTAAAAAATTTGTCCACCAGATTGCTGAATGTGGTTGGAACAAAGTCATTGGAGTTATAACGAATGATGCTCATACTTTTATTTTTTTTTGGTTTGACATTGGTTTTAAATCAACATCGAACCCATCCATCAAAAGTATGCCGATGGATTTTTTTGATATAATTTCAAGCCATTGTGACGGGAATGACCCAAAAAGCGTCATTTTTTACTGACAAAAGGGCCTGTTTGTAGAGTTTGAATGTTAGTCGAAGGCTGTTTGTAAAACCAATCAACTAACATCGACTAACTAGATCCTCGCCTGATAAGTATACAACTCGAAATAGCGACCCTTCTTTTCAATCAGTTCTTCATGTTTGCCTTGTTCCTGAATTTGTCCGTTTTCAATTACCAGGATTTGGGTCGCCTGGCGAATGGTGCTCAGGCGGTGGGCAATTACAAATGTTGTTCTTCCTTGCATCAAGGTTCGTAAACTTTCCTGTATGTAGCTTTCACTTTCCGTATCCAGGTTGGAGGTAGCTTCATCCAAAATTAAAATACGTGGATCGGCAAGTATAGCTCGTGCAATGGCTATACGTTGACGCTGACCGCCTGAAAGTTTTACACCACGTTCACCAATCACTGTTTCTAATCCTTTTTCAAAACGATCAGTGAACTCATGGACAAACGCGGCCTTTACGGCATTTTGCAATTCGACTTCCGTAGCCTTGGGCCTTGGGAATAAAATATTTTCACGAATCGTTCCCTCGAAGAGAAAATCATCCTGTAACACTACGCCTAACTTACTGCGGTAACTATCCAAAGAAACCTTAGATAAGTCAACACGATCAATGGTGATCATTCCACTATCTGGATTTAGAAAAGACGCGGCCAATCCAGCAATGGTTGTCTTACCTGATCCCGATGTTCCTACCAACGCGGTTACAGAACCTATCGGTGCTGAGAAAGAAATGTTTTTTAGAACTTGTTTTCCTTCTTCGTAAGCAAATGAAACATCTTTAAATTCAATGTCACCTTTGATATTTCCGATTTTAATGGTGCGGATTGTTCCATCATCTTCAATGGGCATGTTCATCAATTCTTCAGTGCGGTCCAATCCGGCAAATGACTCGGTAAGCTGACTGCCAATGTTGCTCATTTGAACAATAGGGGCGATCATGAAACCAAGGAAGAGTGTGAATGAAAGAAAATCACCAAAGGTCAATTGATTTTGAATAATCATGTAGCCACCAATTCCCAGGATGCCAGCACTGGCGAGACCTAATAAAAAAGTGGCGGCACTGGTTACAATACTGGTGGAGGTAAGACTCTTCTTAACGTTTAGAAATAATTTTTCAACTCCCTCTTCAAATATTTTAATTTCCTGCTGTTCGGCATTAAAGCCTTTGATCACACGCACGCCATTAAGTGTTTCAGTCAGGCGACCGGATACATCGGCATTAATTTTTCCGCGTTCGCGGAACACAGGCCGTATGTAGGCAAATGCTTTGAGGGAGATTAATCCAAAAATGGCAACTGGTACCAATACATACAATGTTAGCATCGGGCTGATTCGAATCATCAATACCAATGAGATGGCTGCACTTAAAAAGCCACCTACCAACTGCACTAATCCCGTACCTACCAGGTTGCGCACACCTTCAACATCTGTCATCACACGCGAAACCAGCGCTCCTGATTTTTGATTATCAAAGAAACGAGTAGGAAGTTTCAATAAATGTTGCTGCACCTTCGCTCTCAACACCGAGATCAGATGCTGTGCCTCCACACTCAGGATTTTGGTAAGCAGATAGGAAGTAATTGCCTGTATGGTAATAGAGGCCAGCACCGCAATGAGCACCATCTTGAGCATATAAAGGTCTCCCTTGGCGATGACATCATCAATAAGATATTTGGTTGCTCCGGGTAGTACTAATCCAGCCAGGCGACTGATTATGATAAGGATCAACCCGATGCCAATTAATTTTTTGCGAGGCCAGATAATCGTTTTAAATACCTGTTTAAGGGTCACTTTTGGTTTACTCATAAGTTTATTAGGGATTTTTTGGTCGTGTTTCCTGGTAGACGAATTACTTGCTCTTTTATTTTCCAAGCGGGGTGCGAAGGTAGTATTTTGGCACATTGTTTTTTCGTCCTCTGAAAAACCTATTGTTTATCATGAAAACATCTCGCAGGGAATTCGTCAAGCATTGCATTTCTCACCACAGCCGACAAGTCCAACTGGACGCAAACGCAGAAAGGTGTTTGACTTACCGATAAATCATTTTATGAAGAAAGTGGAGGCATTTTTCAACCCTCAGAACACTATGAGCAAATGTTTAAGGTTGAGCTGAAATAATCAATAATTCCTTTCTCCATTTAAATTCATTCACACCTGCTTTTAGAAGTTCTTACCGTTAGTTTTTAGTCGCGTAGCCCGATAGAAGAATAACTTATTCGTTTATTTTTTATTCGGGGCACGAAGGTAGTATTTTGCTTCATTGTTTGCTGTTTGCGTGACGTATGTTACGAAGCATGGCAGTCTTACAAGTTAATTTTGAGTGAAAATTAAACATGGAAGTAATCGGGTATTTGGCTTCAATTATAATGGGCCTTACGTTAGGATTAATAGGTGGTGGCGGCTCTATTTTAACGGTGCCGATATTAGTCTATTTATTTAATGTTGATCCGGTATTATCAACCGCATATTCACTTTTTGTAGTGGGCCTTACCAGTGCCGTGGGCTCACTAAGTCATTTTAAGAAAGGTAATGTTCACATTAGAACCGCGTTGATGTTCGGGGCGCCTTCAATAATTGCTGTTTATTCTGTAAGAAAATTTGTAATGCCAATCATACCAGATCCAGTGCTCACGATCGGTGGCACGGAGGTTTCCAAATCACTGGCTGTATTGGTTTTATTTGCTGCGCTGATGTTAGCGGCCTCCATTACTATGATACGCAAGCCAATCGAAGTAGAATCTGTAAGTGTTGATATCAAACATAATTACCTTCTTATTTTCTTCGAAGGCATTATCGTTGGGAGTATTACAGGATTGGTAGGCGCGGGAGGTGGCTTTCTTATCATACCGGCTTTGGTTTTGCTGGCTGGTTTGCCAATGAAACAAGCGGTGGGAACCTCTTTAGTTATTATTACGCTGAAATCATTAATTGGATTTACCGGGGATCTTGGAGGCGAGCTGATGATCGACTATCGATTCATGATTATCTTTTCATTATTTGCCATGATAGGAATTCTCATCGGCAGCTACCTGACTCGCTTTATTGCTAATGAAAAGCTCAAACCCGCTTTCGGATGGTTTGTATTGATCATGGGTGTTTACATTTTGGTGAAAGAACTCATTTTGTAAAGCCGGAGAAACCTTTCTGATTTAATAGAAGTTATAGAGTCCCGTAACAAATCTTTACTTTGATCGCATTATGTTGCAAGGCCTTAAAGAAAACTGGAGACAAGTTACCTTACTCGTAACGCCACGGTCTAAAAGTATGTCATTTGATTACTGTATTTTTGTTACTGAATACTGTTAAAATAACCTTCTATGATTGAAATAATTCGTCAACCCTGGTCTTGGTATGTTTCCGGTGTTTTCATCGGACTTACGGTTCCAGCATTATTGCTACTGGGAAATAAACATTTCGGAATTTCTTCTTCATTGCGCCATATCTGTGCGGCTTGCTTGCCGTCAAAAATCCCATTCTTTCAGTATGACTGGAAAAGGGAAGCATGGAATCTCTTTTTTGTTGCAGGCATAGTGGCTGGAGCATCACTTACACTTGCGTTTCTTAGTAATCCTGAGCCCATACAGATTTCCGAAAATACAGTACGTGACTTGACTGCACTCGGTGTAGTAGTGGATGGCCAGATGATGCCCGCCTCCATTTTCAGTTTTGAAAATCTCTTTGCCATGAAGGGGTTAGTGTTTTTTGTATTCGGTGGTTTTATGGTAGGCTTCGGAACTCGCTATGCTGGTGGTTGTACCAGTGGCCATTCTATCATGGGCCTTTCAACTTTTCAGCTGTCCTCGTTAATAGCAACATGTTGTTTTATGGCTGGAGGCTTTGCTATGGTTCATCTTATCTTTCCCTGGTTAATGAAATTAATCTGATCATTATTAATCATCAACTATGAAAACTATTAATGACGAATTTATTGAAAATGCTGTGGTAGTTCATCCGGATGAATGCGGGGCGTCTAACGATCAGGTAGCTCCGGAATCATTAGTTGGATCCAACATAAAATATATAGGCATGGGGATGTTGTTTGGTATTATTGCCGTGAAATCAGAAATTATCTCGTGGTACCGGATTCAAGAAATGTTTCGTCTTCAATCATTTCACATGTATGGCGTAATTGGTACAGCGGTGATAACTGGAGTAATCTCTGTTTGGCTCATTAAAAGATTTAATGTGAAGACCATTCAGGGCGAAGAGGTTGTGATTCATAAGAAGTCTTTTCACAAGGGTAATATTTTTGGTGGTTTTATTTTTGGATTGGGATGGGCCATTACCGGTGCTTGCCCGGGTCCGCTCTTTGCACAAATTGGAAGCGGGTTTTTAGTGGTGATTGTTACGCTTCTTAGTGCTATAGGTGGCACCTGGGTGTATGGCCTATTGCAAGAAAAACTTCCACATTAATTCAATAACTTGATTTCGTTCTGTTAATACAAGGACCTTGACTTAACCGATGGCTGGCAATTCTCACGATGGTGCTTTTTTAAAAATGATCAACATGGTTTTGATCACAGTGAGTGTTGTGCTTATTTTATTAGCAGGATTATCAATTGGGATGCTAATTGGGCCTGACCGGATTGAAGGCTGGTTTAAGAATTCTGATACTGTTCCACCCAACAAAACGGAGCCAGTAAAACAAGATGTATGGCAGGCACCCGACATCGCTCAGATTCCGAAAGATGAAAATGGAAAGTTGATTGAGTATGGCCGTGAGTTAATAGTACGCACTTCACGATATCTTGGACCAAAAGGGTCGGTGGTTGCTTTGAGCAATGGTATGAATTGTCAGAATTGTCATCTCGATGCAGGCACGAAGGCATTTGGAAATAATTATAGTGCAGTGGCTTCCACCTATCCTAAATTCAGAGACCGATCGGGCACCGAAGAAACCATTGAAAAGAGAGTGAATGACTGTTTGGAACGAAGTCTTAATGGCAAATCATTAGAAAATGAAAGACACGAGATGAAGGCTATTGTCGCCTATATTAAATGGGTGGGCAAAGATGTTGAAAAAGGAAAATCTCCAAAGGGTGCGGGCCTTGTGGCAGTACCTTTCTTAGATCGACCCGCCAATTCACAGAATGGGAAATTGGTGTATGACCAGAAATGCGTGGTGTGTCATGGGAAAAATGGAGAAGGCATTGCACTGGCAGATAGTACAGGGTGGCAGTTTCCTCCTCTTTGGGGGGAGAAAAGCTATAACATCGGGGCTGGCCTTTTTCGCTTATCACGATTTGCCGGATATATCAAGGCAAATATGCCGTTTGGGGCCACTTATAATACCCCTCAACTTACTGATGAACAAGCCTGGGACGTGGCTGCGTATGTAAATTCACTTCCCCGACCAGAAAAGAATTTAAGTAAAGATTGGCCAGATATATCAAAGAAGCCCTTTGACCATCCTTTTGGTCCATTTACGGATGGCTTTGACGAAAAACAACATAAATTCGGTCCGTTCATACCAATTGAGGAAAAGAGAAAGTTGTCAGGTTCAAAGTAATCACTGATTGTAAAGCAACTACTTTTGTGTTGTAATATTTGTCACAGAGCAAAGAAATTATTATCTCAATTTTTGTTTATTATTTAAAATCAAAATAAAAGTATGAAGCGATCATTCCTGTTGTTAATGTTATTGTCTATGGCGAGCCTATTTGCAAATGCTCAAAGTGTGAAGAAACTTGATCCGCAAAATTTTGAAAAAAAACTAAAAGAAGTGAAAGGACCAATTTTGATAGATGTACGCACAGCAGATGAATATGCGCAAGGTCATCTGGCTAATGCGAAGTTGATTGATATTCGCTCCAATGATTTCAAAAGTCAGGCGAGTAAACTTGACAAAACGAAACCTGTATTTGTGTATTGTAAAGCGGGTATTCGGAGTAGTTCAGCAGTAGATATACTTTCAAAGTTAGGGTTCAAAGAAATTTATGATTTAGGAGGAGGAATCACAGCATGGCAGCAAGCCAATAAACCAATAGAAAAGAAATGAAAGTAGCAGGTATTTTGATCACGTGCATGTTTTCATTTTTGTTATCGCCTGCACAGGTTCAAAGCAGTGCCTTCGACCTAACCCTAAAAACCCTTCTGGCTCATTCCGTACCAGAGGTTTCTGTTTCGCAAGTAAATGAAATGAGGGATGTGCTTTTTCTTGATGCGCGCGAATGGAATGAATATGAGGTGAGTCACATAAAAAATGCGAGCTATGTCGGCTACGATCATTTTGAAATCAATAAACTTAAATCGATAGACAAAAAGCAGAAGCTTGTTGTGTACTGTTCGGTAGGCTATCGCAGCGAAAAAATTTCTGAAAAATTAAAGCAAGCTGGCTTTACCGATGTATCGAATTTATATGGTGGTATTTTCGAATGGGTGAATCAGGGGAATCCGGTGGTTGACGAAAAAGGAAAATTAACTGAAAATGTACACGCCTATAATAAGACATGGGGAGTATGGCTGAATAAAGGAGTGAAAGTGTATGATGCCCAATGACCCATCAGCAGCAGAATTTATTTTAACAGACTTCATTAAAAAATAATAATGGCCAACCACCACACCTCCTGTGGCTGTTCCACTTGCCAGAGTGAAGCGGTTTCTAAAAAGGAAAAAGAATTACACATTTCAGTATCAGAAAATAGTCGCAGGGAGTTTTTGAAAAAAGCTTCAGGTATGGGATTGGCCTTAGGTGCTGGAGGTGGACTTATCTCGCCCTTGGCAGCTGCGGCTTTGAATAATGAAGATGCTTCTGGATTAAGTAAGGAAATGGCTAATTCATCAGCCGTAAAGACGGGCAAGGCGAACCGACTAACTTTATTGCATACGGCAGACATTCATTCTCAGCTATTGATTCATGATGAGTTTTTTATTGAACAGGGTAGCCCCGTTTATAAAAAGCGTGGTGGTTTTGCCACACTCAAGGCCATGATGAATGAATTAAGAAAGCAAAATCCCGAAAATACGTTGGTCATGGATGGTGGTGATTGTTTTCAGGGAGGAGGAGTGGCCGCACTTACCGAAGGAAAAGCGATCGTACCCTTGATGAACAACATTGGCTACGACCTGATGTTGCCAGGTAATTGGGAAGTGGTATACGGCAAGGAGATGATGATGAAAGATATGTTTGCCTACCATGGACCTAAGGTGTGTGCGAACATGTTTCATAAAACAAATGATGTCTTTAATGGGGAGCTGATTTTCCCTCCCTACTTTATTAAATATATAGCGGGAATAAAAATCGGATTTGTTGGTTATAATGATCCTCTCACACCCATTCGACAATCACCTGCTTACAGTGATGGCATTTTGTTTACCCAGCCTGAACTAAATATAACGAAGTATGTATCGTTGTTGCGTGAGTATGAGCGTTGCGATATGGTTTTCTTGCTCACCCATATGGGATTGGCACAACAAGTTGGCTTAGCCAATAGTGAGTTAGCCAAAGGGGTGGATTATATCATTGGTGCCGATACACACGAGCGTGTGCGAACGCCCATTGAAGGCAAGCACGCAAAAGTGACGGAGCCCGGAGCGTTTGGTTCCTTCATTGCAAAGCTGGATATCGTGGTGGAGGATGGAGTCATTAAGGATCACACCTATCAATTGCTGGATGTAGATCCTGATCGATACAAAGAAGATGAGGAAATGAGAGCTATGGTGAAAAGTGCAAGAGAGCCGTATCGCCAGGAGCTGGATCGGGTGATTGGTAAAACCAGAACACCATTGTTGCGTTATTATGTGATTGAAACACCGATGGATAATTTTATTACGGATGCCATCATGTGGAAATTTAAACCGGATATCGCATTAAGCAATGGTTTTCGTTTTTGTCCACCGCTGGTCCCGGATGCTAAGACAGGTATGGCAGACATCACCATGGATTTTTTGTGGAGTATGCTACCGGTAAATAGTGAAGCAAAACGGGGTGTGATTACCGGCAAGCAGCTTTGGGATTGGATGGAAAAAGAATTACAAAATGCATTTGCCAAAGATCCAGCGAAACGTTTTGGTGGATGGCTTGTCCGCTTCAGTGGAATGGAAATCAACTTCACCATTGCTAATGACATGGGCAAGCGGGTAAATTCGATTAAGGTAAAAGGTAAGTCGGTAGAGCTTACAAAGAAATACACCTTTGTCGCCTGTGAGCGTGAAGGAGATCCTGATACCACCATCTGTAGAGTGGATGGAGTAATCGAACCAACCCGGTTAGACATGACCCTGCACAAGGTAATACAGGAATACCTCGCCATCGCTTCACCGATTTCACCGAAGCTGGAGTGTCGTGCAGTAGCTACCGATGCACCCAATACATTACTCACTCAACTAATGGGAGTGGGGTATGAGTTCAGATAACGTTCAACAAAATACGCTAAGGCTTTATGCTCTTACTAAATAGGTCGGAATAAGTATAGGTTATTCTGGAATGATAATCTTTTTCTCCATCAACAGCTGTTCATCGATTACCTTTTTAAATACATTTTTTGGTAATGCTCCTGGTTGCAGCATTGGTTTTCCCTCCATCGGAATGAATAGAAAGGTAGGTATGCTTCGTATATCAAAGATGGCTGCTAACTCCTGTTCAGTTTCAGTGTCTACTTTATAAATGATCAGTTTACCTTCATATTCTTTGGCCAACTCTTCCAGTACTGGGGCCACCATTTTACACGGTCCACACCAGTCTGCATAGAAATCAATGATTGCGGGCAACGAGCCCTGATAGTTCCATTCTTGCTGAGTCGTATAGTCTAGAACTTTGGCCTTGAATTCTTCGGTCGTAAGTTTTATGGTTGTCATGGTGCTTTGTTTGCGCGCAAATTTCTGAATTTGAAATAAGTATTTAGGTAACAATTATTACAAAATTATCAAAAGCCGTTCAGTGATCTTTGATTTATTTGGTAGTAGGGTGATTGAAGGGAACTATATTTTGTCTGGAGTGGTGTCAAATTTTTTTTTGTGACACTTTATATTTCTTTGCAACCTATGGATTGATAAATCAAAAACCTTTATACGAATTCTCTAGTGAATTAGTAGAGACATGACATCAAAAAAATGTCAATTTTGATTAAAAAAACTTTTTGTGTGTGACATTAATCACGAAAATGGTACTAAAGGTGCATTACCTTTGTACCATAAATTTGGCCCCTCTTAGCAATTATTTATCAGCGTTGAGAGAGAATTAAGAATGTATTAAAAGAAATAGACAAAAAATAGCTATGTATTTTCAGCACGTATACGACAAGACTTTAGCACAGGCAAGTTATTTCATTGGTTGTCAGAAGGCAGGGGTGGCGATTGTTATCGATCCTAAGAGAGATGTGGATACTTATCTCGAAATAGCCAGTCAAAACAACATGAAAATCACTCACATTACGGAAACCCACATCCATGCTGATTTCCTTACTGGCTCACGTGAGTTGGCAAAATTGACGGGTGCAGAACTGTATTTATCAGATGAAGGCGGAGAAGGATGGCTATATGAATTTCCTCACATCGGCCTTAAAGATGGCAGTGTGATTAAAGTCGGTAACCTTTCATTGAAAGTGCTTCATACACCGGGGCATACACCAGAAAGTATTAGTTTTCTTTTAACAGATCATCCGGCAAGTGATGAACCTGTTATGTTATTTACCGGGGACTTTGTATTTGTAGGAGATATTGGCCGGCCGGATTTGTTAGAGAAAGCAGCGGGTATTTCCGGAACAATGGAAGTTGGTGCACAAGCGATGTATAAATCTATCTCAACGTTTAATGCGTTGCCTGATTACATTCAGGTGTGGCCTGGCCACGGTGCGGGTTCTGCTTGCGGAAAAGCGTTGGGTGCTGTGCCCAGCACAACGGTTGGTTATGAGAAAGTCCGTAACTGGGCATTTCAATATCCTGCAGATGAAAATGGTTTTGTAAAATATTTATTGGAAGATCAACCGGAGCCGCCTAAGTATTTTGCGATGATGAAAAAACTAAATAAGGTTGATCGTCCATTGCTTACGGAAGTTCCATCGATCAAGAAACTATCGAAAGATGAATTTAAGGCCGCGATGGATAAAGGCATCAAATTGATTGACACCAGGATGAAGGGGGAATTTGCAATGGGTTTTATTCCGGGCAGTATCAACATACAAGGTACCAATGCTTTTGCTACCTGGGCCGGTTGGTTGCTGAAGTATGATGAGCCATTTATGTTGGTAGCCAATGAGTCTCAGTTGGATGATCTCATGCGCAAGCTAATGCGAATTGGGTTGGATAATGTTTACGGATACATTGAAGATGTTAGTGTGTGGACAGACTTAGGTACTGCATTGGATAGAGCCAAATTAATTTCTATCGAAGAGTTTGATATCCTGGCAAAAAATAATGGAATCCAGATCGTGGACTTTCGAGGAGAATCTGAATACAAGTCAGGTCACATTGCAAAAGCTGATAACGTGTTTGTAGGCACACTCCTTGACAACCTGAATAAAATCAGTAAGGATAAAACTACAGTTGTTTATTGCCAATCCGGTGACCGCACTACCATAGGGTATTCGTTGCTCGTGAAAAATGGATTTAAAAACATTGTTACCTTTCCTGGAGGCATCAACGAATGGACTAATAATGGAAAGCCCATAGTTTCGGAGAATTAATTTTCAGTCTTCTTGTTCGTATTCGACTCCTCCTATCTTCATTACCTCAATAATGAAAATGTTTTCAGGTTGGCCGCAGGATTTTTTTTAGCCATTCAGGCCCTTCAACTACATGACTCTATTACTGGTTTTATTTCTGTGCTAGTTTTATTTCAAGCACGTATCAACACCGGCTGTGTGTGGGAGTGGTTGTGCGGTTCCTGCGTCAAGTAAGAACTTTGATACCAAATAAGAAGTAGCATATGCGGAGGTCAAAGAAAATATGATCAGGTAGTAATTTTGATAATTTTAGAGTTTTGAATCTGCTCTAGAAAACAGGAATGTATGCCCTCGTGATTATTGACGGGGTAATAACTGGCTGATTTAGAAAAATCATCTTTTTTCTTTGCTTTTAACTCAAAATCCGATCATTATTTTTGACACTAGATTCTTCCTTTAGGGGTCACTTGCTTCGTAGGTCTTAGATTAATGTAGAGCAACGTACTATAGTTCTTGTTTATATGTTGTAAATTGAATACTTGGCTTTTTTTTATGATGAAATTCTATTTGGTTGCGCTATTTCTTTTTTTTCAAGGAACGGTATTTTCCCAAACTGTTGTTTTTCCTTTTGGTTCAGATTGGAAATATAGGGATGATGGCAGCAACCAGGGTACTGCCTGGCAACAAGTTGGGTTTGATGACTCATCTTGGTTAGGTGGATTAGGTCAGCTTGGTTTTGGTGATGGAGATGAAACCACCGTATTAAATAATAATTACATAGGTTATTACTTTCGTAAAACAGTCATTATACCCGATGTTAACATTTATCGAAGTTTTACATTTGAAATGTTTCGTGATGATGGAGTGGTGGTTTATGTGAATGGTGCAGAGGTTTATAGAAATAATATGCCTGCTGGCACGATAGATTATACTTCATTGGCGTCAGCTGCTATTGCTGATGATGGCAAATCAATATTAAAGGTTACACTATCATTGGCGGTAAGCCAATTCCAATCAGGTTCAAATACCATAGCTGTTGAAGTACATCAAAGTTCGGCAAGTAGCAGCGACCTTTCCTGGGATATGAAATTAACTGGAGTGCTGATTGGATTTCCTATCGTAACCCGCGGGCCCTATTTACAAAAAGCAACATCAACTTCGATGCTTGTTCGATGGTATACCGATTTGTCGGTAGACAGCAAGGTGATGTATGGCACGGATCCCGGTAACTTATCACAAAATGTTAGCGTAGCTGGCACAAGAACTAGCCACTCAGTTCAGTTAACTGGCCTATCTCCTTACACAAAGTATTATTATAGTATTGGAACCAGCACGTTAGTAATTCAATCTGGACTTAATAACTATTTTTTGACTTCACCTGTTGCTGATGCCGAAGGGAAATATACTTTTTGGGCAATGGGAGACATGGGAAATAATTCTTATCGACAGATAGATGTTCGAGACAAGTTTAATGCTTACATGGGAAACAACATTACGAATGGTTGGATAGCACTGGGTGACAATGCTTACAATAATGGTACTCAGGCAGAATATACAACCAACTTTTTTGAGATATATCAGAATAGTATCATGATTAAATCACCCTTGTGGCCTGTTGCAGGAAATCATGAGTATGCGAATTATATTAATCGACAAATCGATCACAACATCTCTTATTTTGATTTTTTTGACCCCCCTACCAATGGAGAGGCTGGTGGTGTTCCCTCTAATTCTGAAGCGTATTATTCATTTGATTATGGAAATATTCATTTTATAGCGTTAGATTCTTATATCATTGAAGACAACGTATATCGGCTATATGACACACTGGGAGGACCTCAGGCACAGTGGTTGAAACAGGATTTGGCAGCAACCAATAAAAAATGGAAAATAGCTTATTTTCATCATCCACCTTACACCATGGGGGAGCATAATTCAGATACAGAATTAGAGCTAATTAAGATACGTGAAAATATAGTTCGGATTCTGGAAAGGTCTGGCGTTGACCTGGTATTAAGTGGCCATAGCCATAGTTACGAACGAAGCAAGCTCATGAAAGATCACTTTGGAAATGAAGCTTCATTTGATCCTGCGTTGCATAATCTGAGTCAATCAAGTGGTAAGTATGATGGTGCGACAAACTCGTGCGTGTACACCAAGGATTCACCAGTTTCGTCAGGAGGTACCGTATATGCTGTAGTAGGTTCTTCCGGGAATTTAGAGGCGGGGCAAGTTGGGTTTCCTCACAATGCTATGTATTATGGAAATGATCAAAAAGGGAGGCTCACTAATACTAGAAATTGAAGCCAACCGATTAGATGGCAAATGGTTGAGTCAAGATGGGATTGTACTGGACAACTTCACGATCATGAAGGAGGTGAACAAGGTGACGACAAAAGAAATTATTTCTGGTGAGAGCGTTAACATGGACGCATCGTGGATAGGCCAATATAACTGGAGTTCTGGTCAAACATCACGCAGCCTTACTATTACTCCACAAGCGTCATCTACGTATACCGTTACTGATCCATTTCAATGCATAACAGATACCTTTAATGTTAATGTTACAGTTTCAATCAATATATCATCCATCGGTATCACCCAAACTTGTGTTGGGGCAGAAGTAGATGTTTCATTTATAACAACGGGAATATTTTATGAAGGAAATATCTTCACATTACAGTTAAGCAGCGCAGCAGGAAGTTTTATTGCACCAATTGATATAGGCACACTATTAAGCACAGCGGCAGGAACAATTAGTGGAGTTATTCCCATCAACACTTCTGTAGGAAGTAATTATCAGCTGAGAATTATTTCTTCTGTGCCTCAAGGTATAAGTTCGCCTTCTGCGAGTTTTGCTATAAATGCTTTACCAGCATTGCCATTAGTTTCGGACATTTCATATTGTCAAAACACAACAGCGGTTGCATTAACCGCTACTCCCTTGAGTGGCCACACGGCACAATGGTACGGCACGAATGCAACCGGGGGAAGCGCGAGTGCAATAGCACCAACACCGTCTACGAATACGTTGGGGTCAATCAAGTATTATGTAAGCCAGAAGAATGCAACAACCGGATGCGAAGGAGCACGGGCCGCGATTACCGTGACAATTAAGTCAACGCCAAAGCCTGTGATCACGACATCCGGACTTGGTTCTGGAAATGTGGTACTTAGTTCATCAACCACTACCGGTAATCAGTGGTTTAAAAATGGAAGTGCGATAGGAAATGCTACTTCACAGACCTATTCGGTTTTAACGGATGGGGTATACCACGTACAGGCTACCTTGGATGGATGTATCAGTGAATTGTCTGATCCCATGACTGTGATAGTAACCAGTGTGATAGATTCGGGGCGACCTATTCGCTTGGACCTGTTTCCTGTTCCGTCCCACCAGGCTGTCAGCATTCAACTTTTTGGAGTGAAAGAGGATGAGGTTTCTGAAGCTGTCGTTTTTGACATGGCTGGAAGAGTCATACATAAACAGAAAATTCGAGGTAAAGAAGGTACCCTTTCTTTAGAGCAGTATGCTACAGGAGATTATTTTTTAAGGATAATTGGTAAGTCTTTCCTGCTGCAATCCAAATTTATTAAAGATTGAACGGCAGGAGGGCAAATTGATTTTACTTTCCCTGATCCATGGAAGGGGGGCTTCAATTTTGCTTAACAGGGTGCATGGATATCATTATGGGAAGTCTGATCTTGATTCTGTTTAATAATTAGATTTTAGAAGTGATCAAATTTAAACACACGGTGCGAATCGCTATACAGTCTTTTGCGTCAATGTTGTATCTGGGTTACATTAAATTAAAATCTTAGATATAGCATTACAATGTTATTATAAGCCCCAAATCGAGCCAGCTCAGGTGAATTTTTTTTATATCTTTGAAAGTCTATTAACTTGGTAGTATTCCGTTTCTTTAATTTAGAGCGCTGCTTGAATAATCATGAGGTTGAACTTTAATCTGGTCTATAAAAAAAGGCATCGCATACCGCAGTATTTATTCTTCATAGGTCTTTTGAGTTTGGCGCAGTTTACTACTTACGCGCAAACTACTTTGTTTCCTTTTGGTTCAAGCTGGAAATATAAAGATGGCGGTACTTCCATTGGAACCACATGGAAGGGTACTGGTTTTGATGACTCTGGTTGGTCAAGCGGGATCGGTAAGTTAGGATATGGCCAATCTGGTTTAAGTACAACTTTAAATGCCTGTCCTTCCACTCCTTGTAATAGTAGTAATCGATATCTAAGTTACTACTTTCGTAATACGTTTACAATCACTGATGTTAGCATTTATGAGTATTTTACATTTGAAATGTATCGGGATGATGGGATCATTGTCTATGTAAACGGTGTCGAGGTCATCAGAAATAATATGCCTGCAGGGACCATAGTCAATACAACATTGGCAACTAGCTCGGCAACTGATAATGGTACAGAAATAATAACGGTTTCGCTGACTCTCTTAGCAAGTCAATTCCAAACTGGCGTCAACACCATTGCGGTAGAAGTCCATCAAAGCTCCAATACTAGTTCTGATCTTATTTTTGATATGCAATTGAAGGGATATGAACCCGGTTACAGTGAGGTAACCATGGGTCCATATTTACAAAAAGCTACCTCTACTACGATGACGGTTCGTTGGTATACGTTTTCTGCTGTGGATAGCAAGGTAACTTACGGAACTTCTCTTGGCAATTTAACACAAAGTGTAGTGGTGTCAGGATCAAGCACCAGCCATTCGGTAACCTTAACTGGTTTGACTCCTTATACAAAATATTATTATAGTGTAGGGTCCAGTTCGGCAATAAGTCAATCGGGTCCTGATAATTATTTTTTAACATCACCGCTTTCTGGTACTAATAGTAGATATACCTTTTGGGTAACTGGTGATGTAGGGAATAATTCTACTAACCAACGAAATGTCCGGGATCGGTTTAATACTTATATTGGTAGTTCGATTATCAATGGTTGGCTATTACTTGGTGATAACGCCTACGATGCAGGAGCAATTGGCGATTATACTTCTAATTTTTTTCAAATTTATCCAACTACACCGAAACATGCCCCCATATGGCCTGCCACCGGTAATCATGAGTATAATGATGATAATAACCGGCAGATAGATCACAATATCGACTATTTTAACATTTTTGATCTTCCAACCAACGGTGAGGCCGGTGGTGTGGTTTCTAATTCAGAGGCATATTACTCATTTGATTATGACAATATTCACTTCGTAGCGCTGGATTCCTATATCATAGAAACTGTAGGGAGTAATCAATACCGCATGTATGATGTATCGGCACCTCAGGTAGCATGGCTAAAGCTGGATCTTGCCGCCAATACAAAAAAATGGACCATCGTATATTTTCATCATCCACCATATACCATGGGCTCGCACAATTCAGATACAGACACAGAATTAAAATCGATACGCCAAAATATTGCTCCCATCTTTGAACAGTATAATGTTGATCTCGTATTGTGTGGACACAGTCACGGATATGAGAGAAGCGGATTGATGAAAGGGAATTTTGGATTGGAGAATACCTTCAATGTCGCTACACATAATTTAAGTACTGCAAGCGGTAAGTATGATGGCGTAGGCAATTCATGTCTCTATGTTAAAAATTTACCGGGTGGTACTGTTTACACGGTGGCTGGTTCAGCGGGTCAGTTGGGTGGTTCGCAAGGAAGTTACCCTCATGCTGCTATGTATTATAGCAATGTTAGTGATGGAGGCTCATTGATCCTTGAAATTGAAGATAACCGTTTGGATAGCAAATGGCTGACAACTACTGGAGTTATCCAGGATCAATTTACGATCATGAAGGATGTAAATAAGGTGACAAATATTACCCTACCGGCTGGTCAAAGTGCCACTCTGCAAGCTTCCTGGGTAGGGCAGTATGACTGGAGTCATTCATCAGAAACGACTCGTAGTGTTTCCATTACACCAGCTTCATCTGTAATCATCAACGTAACTGACCAATTTGGATGCATCACTGATACTTTTAATATAACAGTTGATCCGCTGCCTGTAGAATTAATTAGTTTTATTGGCAGGGCCGATAATGAGAAGGTTACTCTAAATTGGACAACAGCCTCTGAACTGAATAATGATTTTTTTGAAGTACAACGATTTATTAATCCAGAGCAAGTCAAGACGGTGGGAAAAATAGCAGGCCATGGAACAACACCAGAGTCACACGACTATCTGTTTGAAGATTTGTCACCCCTTGGCGGTGTAGCTTATTATCGTTTAAAGCAAGTCGATTACGATGGAAAGTATGAATACAGCAATGTTATTCGTGTCGAGTTTGAGGGCAGCCGTTCGGTGAAACTCTTCCCTAATCCTGGTGATGGAAGAGAGCTAAGATTAAGTATGGAATTGGATGAGGGGCCACTATCTATTTCAGTATCAGATACGAGAGGTGTAAAGGTTGCTGCTTTTTTCATTGACTCAATTTCAGACACCATGTCATCCTCCAATGTACGGGTAATAAACTTCGATTCACCTCTATCCCCTGGCATGTACTTCGTTCAGATTAAAAGTAATTCAGGGATTACTACCCACAAGTGGCTTGTTAAATAACAGTAGTCAACTTTGTGGAATATGTCTTTTAATATGACGATTAGCGAAAAAATTTATCAGTAAAATCCATGTACCGTTCCCAATCATAGGTGGTAACGTCATGCTTACCGGCCCGAATGTGGTAGCCGATGGTATTCATAATTGGCTGATGTATTACTGGCATGTTAGTGCTCTCCAATCCTTTCAAATTGTACAAACTATAAACCGGTGACGCATTAACACCGGAAAGAAATTCTCCCTTAGGATCAGCCCACAGGTCCTCTTCGGCACTGGCAATGTAAACCGGCCGTGGCGCGATGAGTGCAATTAACATGTGCTGGTCAACCGGTAATTTGCTTTCATTCTGATTGTATTGTTCGAAGTTGTCGCAGAACCAATGAGGAAAAGCTTTATTGATGATGCCCACCGTTTCTCCATAGGCACGCATGGACAGTGCGGCCCCGCCACAACCAGAGTCATTCGAAATCACTACGGCAAATCGATTATCTGTTGCTCCTGCCCACAACGCAGCCTTTCCTATTCGCGAATGGCCCATGAGTGCCACCTGCTTTGAATTAATGTCTTTATCTTTTTCGAGATAGTCCATAGTTCTGCTCATGCCCCAAGCCCAGGCTCCGATAGCTCCCCACTCGTTGGCTGCAGGCTTTTGTTGTCCTTGTTTATAAAACAATGGGTGAATGCCATTTTGAAATCCATCGTCAAAATCAGGATCGAGGTCTCCATAATAGACGGTTGCCAAGGCATAACCGCGGGCAATAATTTTATCCAGTGGCCAACGTGAACTTCGCACCCCTCGCGATCCTTCTGTGGCTTTGTTTTCATTAATGTCAAAAGCGTTGTTGTTTGCCACCCATCCATGTGCCAATGAAATTTCCGGATCATTCCAGATGGTATGATTTCCATAAAAGTTCATTCCTACAAAAGCAGGGGCTGGTTTCGTTCTATCATTCGGACTATAAAGGAGGATATACATTTTGGGTCCGTTGATCTCTGTGCCAAAATGTGCTGTGATTTCTTTACGAGTTGCTTTCCCTCCAAGGGCATTGGTCGATATGCTGGTTACTTCAAATCGCACCGGTATTTTTTGATCAGGCATTTTCCCATAAACCTGTTCTTCAAAGAGTTGGAGAATCTCTTTTCGTCTGAAATTCTCCCATTGCTTTTTGGAAGTAACAGGCACTCCTTTCTGGGTGATTAAAAGTGGCGGCAACGTATAGGCCGGCACCTTCGATTCATCATAGTTGGATTCAACTTGTTGAGCAATGCCCAAAGCCGGCATAAAAGTAAAAATGAAAAATAAGAATAGTGCTGTATGCCCTGATGGTTGAAGTTTCATGAGATAATATTTTTATCGCAAGCTAAACACGATTACTTCAATGAACTCATGTTATGATATTAATTACTGAGTGCTCGCTGATCCTTTATATATTTTGCTACCGTACCAACAGATTGTATCCACACACCATTGGCAGGGTCCTTTGCATATTCCATCAACTTTCTTAGTGTTTCAACACGCGTAGTTTGGTTGCCTTCAACATTGATCTCATGTCCACCAAAGACTAACCATAATCCATTTTTCCTGGCCTCATTTATAGTAGGCAATAATTGTTCAAAGGTTTTACCATCAATCTCAATACACGTGAGCTGAGAAAAATTACAATGCATGGGATCATTAGGGGCTTCGTCCATCCAACCCCTGCCGGATTGAAATAACTCCGCTGCCAGTGGTACATAGCTTTTTGTATCCACACCACTTCCAATATATTTCTGCCCACAAGGATAAGCAAATACTTTACTGTCCACCTGAAGTAAATCTTTAATTTGTTTGTTGCACTCGGTTAATTCATACCGCATCTTTTCCAAGTTGTAGTCTTCCAGTGCATTTTTTCTTGACCAGGCAAAGTTACCGGTACAGGGATGTGTTAGTGTATGATTTCCAATTTCATGCCCGCTCTTCACCGCGTCCTTCCAGCCGACTAATTGTTTTTTTACAGAGGAGGGTACTACATAGAAGGTAGCCTTTACACCAAATTGATCTAAGAGGTTTGTGCCAATAAGTACCTGGCTTTCTCTCGCATCATCAAAACTAAGACTGATGGCCATCTGTTTTTTTTTCTGGCCATGCGAAAGGCGATTGTGAATAAGCAGATGCTGTGAATAGAAATAGGATAATGATGACAAGGTTTTGCATTCGCTGTTAATAAGTTTTCAAAAAAATAAAATCTTAAACTCAATTTATGAGTTTCACACAATAATCAGGGTGATAATTCCGTGGAATCAGTTAATTCCGTGTTGTGTGGTTTTTGGATATGATTATACCGGGAGTGCTGAATAGTTAGCAACAAATAAGGTGACAACATCAGCAAGCTGGTAATATCAATTGAGAAATTGTCCTGTTACCGATAGGTCTTCATCACCTTCTTGATTTTACAGCCTTATAATTGCTCTTCGTGATCACAAACTTAACAAAGTTGGTAAAGGTAGGGTAGAGCCGTTGCCGGCAAAGGATTTCATTTAAAACGGGATTGATATAATCATGACCAAACCGGTAAAAGCAGCTCATGATACTGTTTTCCGTGGATTGTTTTTTTACGAATTGATCAAACTTTATCTTCCAACCTTTCAGATTAAATCCAAAACGTTCATGTAGTTCGTTCCATATTTCTTTGATATGGGCTTCATCCAGAAACTCTTCTTCTTCTCTGGTCAATCGATCCACTACGCATGAATTAAAGAGGTCACTGAATTAAGCAGCAAAATTTAATTGAGGATTCAGGTTCATGCGAATTTGCTCATCAATCTCCATAAAGAAATAATCATTGGTTAAAGTGATTTCATCTTTACGTTGAAGTTGCTTTAGTAATGGTTCATAAAATTCCAGGTCTACATCTTTCGTCTTGAACGTAGATAACTTTCCGAATAGTGATATAAGATCATTTCTGGAAGGTTGGGTCTTAAATTTGAAATCAATGTAAGTGGCCAGGTCCGTTAAGATCCGGTCTACCAGGGCATCCCTATGTTGATTCAGCAACATGCGAACCTGAAACAATTGAATATTAGGGTCTTTTGCCTTAACGCAACGCGTGCCGATAAGGCGTGATTTAAGGATTTTCATATCAGCTCATTTTATGACACTAAAAATACTAACTATATTAGTAAATACTAATATAGTTAGATTTAATTATTTATGGGTGTCATTTTTAAGCTCTTTTGAGCGATTTCTAAAACCATAAACTATTGCTCAATGAATAGCTTTGAGCCCAATGATAGGATCAGGTCGGGCAAAAACTGAATTTGGCTACAACTTTATTTTAATATTTTTACGGATAAGCAAAATATACCCATGAAGAGGAATGAATTTAAGATGACGTCATTTCAGCATTGTTTGAATCCCATTATTTGTATTGGAATGTCGGATGGGAAATATACAAGTGAAGAGTTAGAAGACCTGAAGTCATCTTCGACCAAACTGGCCCACTGGTTTCAAATTACGGAGGAGCAGGCAAGGAAGGAATGCGAGGAATTGTATCATCATATTAATAATGAATTGACCAGGGTAGATCCCAAATTCATATACCTGAAAGTTCCGATTTCATGTGCCCTTATCCATAAGAATTTGAAAAGTGACGAAGGAAGGAATTATGTAATCAGGTTATTGGAAGAGCAGGCAACCGCAGATGGAGCATTTACGGATGACGAGCGTCAAATGATTAGTATGTATTCAACCATTATTCTTCATGGTGGTGAAGTTGCAGGAATTCATGTTTAGTTAGCAAGCCGAAGCGATGGCTTTTTGTTCTGCTTTCGCGAAGAATGGAGCAATAATTTCACGACACATCATCATTAACGTAAAGAGCAAACACATCACTAAGAGGCAATGAGTACAACCATCAAACCTAAACTCACTGTCTTTGATCTGACCATGGTGGTGGTGAGTCTCATCATTGGGCTGGGTATTTTCCGGATACCGGTAGAAGTGGCCAACAAGGCACAGACACCAACCATTTTTTTCTTAGCCTGGATATTGGGTGCCGTCATTAGTCTGTTTGGCGCTCTCACCTTTGCCGAAATAGGCAGTCGCTACCCCGCAGCTGGCGGGTATTATAAAATATTTTCTTATTGTTATCATCCGGTGATAGCATTCATGGTGAATTGGATAAGTGTTATTTCCAATGCAGCCACAGCAGCCCTGGTCGCTATTATCGGTGCTGACTATATCAATCCCATCATCATTCCCGATGTGGAACGTGAACTCGGAGTGAAGGTCACAACTATTTTGTCGGTGCTGTTTCTTTTTGCTGTTAATTTTATTGGTATCAAGATGAGTTCACGTTTTCTCAACGTGCTCATGATCATTAAGATTGGAATGATGCTCCTGCTCATTGCTCTTGTCTTTGTTAGCCATACGCCTACCTCCTCTACATCAGTGTATTCATCGCTTTCCATGCGTGAATCCGGAAAGGCTTTTCTGCTTTGCTTTGTACCGGTGTTCTTTACCTGTGGTGGGTATCATATGATGATCAATTTTGGAAGTGATATTGGCGAACCTCAGAAAAATCTTCCCAAAAGTATATTCTTTGGCATTGCCATCGCATTTACTCTTTACTTGCTGGTCAATTTTTCTTACTACTACGTACTGGGGTTTGAACAAATTAAAACGACTAATGCGCTTGCTGCTGATATGGTTTCCGTGATCCTGGGTAGCATTGGTTTCAAAATCACGGCTGTGATCATGTTCCTTGCTGTACTTGCTTATGTGAATTCTTCCATCATGGCTAACCCTCGTGTATATTACGCTATGGCGGAGGATGGTGTGCTGCCACCCCTCTTAAAAAAAGTAAATGAAAAAACCCAGGTACAGGAGTGGGCACTTACCTTATATGTTTCATTTATCATCATCACGTTGTTTCTGCTTTCATCGGTTCAGAAAATCCTGGACTATGTCATGTTCTTTGACAGCATCAGTTTAGTGCTGGCAGTAGGTTGCGTCTTTGTATTACGCTACCGTGCCAAAAAGCAAGGCGAACTACCAGGTATTTACAAAATGGCGGGATATCCGGTATTACCTATTTTATTCATACTGGTGTATGCCGGTGTTAATGTAAGTGTACTGATTAACAACCCATCTGCAGCTTTTGTAGGATTAGTATTATTTCTATCGGGTTTCCCATTATATTATTTGTTGCGTTCGGTCATCAAAGGACAGCAACAGGAGTAATATTTTCATGTCGGATGAAGAAGAAGCGCCTTATTCTTTTGTAATTTAAACCATGAAATTGGCGGCCGTGAGAGTCGGCATGGTTATTCCAACCTGAAATTTTTAAAGACAAAGGCGCATGCATCATCTTGAAATAAAAAACTTTATTAATGGGCAATTTGTAACCTCGTTGGGTAATCGTACGATACCAGTAGAGTCTCCGTTGAATGGCGAGAAAATAGCTACTCTGCAATTATCCGATCGCCATGACCTGGACCTGGCAGTGTCGGCTGCCATTGTAGCGCAGAAGTTGTGGGAGAAAGTGCCGATAAAAGAAAGGGTACAGGTATTTTATCGATACAAACAACTGCTTGAAAAAAATAGTAAAGAACTTTCTGAATTAATTGCGGAGGAAAATGGAAAAACCATAGGCGAGGCGACAGCTGAAATCGATAAGGCAATTGAACTTACTGAATTTGCCTGCTCATTACCTCAGTTGGTAACAGGCGAAACACTGGAAGTAAGCAAAGGAGTAGAATGCAGGATGGAGCGTTGGCCATTGGGTGTAGTCGCATCCATTGTTCCATTCAATTTTCCGAGTATGGTGCCTCATTGGACCATCTGTAATGCCATTGCTTTGGGCAATGCCATGATCATGAAACCATCGGAAGTGGTTCCTTTAAGTTGCCAGCAAATCGCTTCAATGTTAAAGGAAGCAGGTTTGCCGGATGGGATTTTTTCTATTGTTAATGGAGACAAGGAAATTGTAGCAGCAATTTGTGATCATCCTGGAATCGAGGCGGTTTCATTTGTTGGTTCCACAAAAGTGGCAAAGCTGGTTTATGCGCGGGCTACTTCCAATTTCAAAAGAGCCCTGGCCTTGGGTGGTGCAAAAAATCATCTTATTGTATTACCAGACGCACACGCGGAAATGACAGGCAGCAACGTGGCCGCCTCAATGTCAGGTTGTGCCGGGCAGCGATGCATGGCTGCTTCCGCTATGGTGGCCGTTGGAAATTCCGATCATATTATTGAGAAGGTTTGCCAGGAGGTAAGAAAGATTGTGCCTGGTATAAACCTGGGATCAGTCATTTCCAAACAAGCCAAGGAACGCATTGAACGATACATTACAGAAGCCGAGCAGCAAGGCGCTAAAATTCTGGTAGATGGTCGTGGCGCAAAGGTAGCGGGAAAGGAAAACGGATATTATGTGGGGCCTACAGTGATTGATTATGTAAAACCCGAGATGGCTGTAGCGCAAGAAGAAATTTTTGGTCCCGTCATTAGCATCATGCGCACGGAGACGCTGGAGGAAGCAATTCAGATCGAAAATGAAAACCCCTATGGAAATGCGGCTGCAGTGTTTACGCAAAGTGGAGGCATGGCAAGACAGGTGATCGAAAGAGCTAATGCGGGAATGATTGGCGTAAATATTGGTGTGCCGGTGCCACGCGAACCATTTTCATTTGGTGGATGGAATGAATCCAAATTTGGAGCAGGTGATCTCACGGGTAAAAGCTCCATAGAATTCTGGACAAAACTGAAAAAGATCACGACAAAGTGGAACCCGGAATCAAGAACGACCTGGATGAGTTAACAAGAACAAAACACTTTACTTATGTTAAAAGAATCAGCTACTCTTGCATCAGAACGAGAAGAAGTTCTTAAAAACAATTTAGACTATACTCTTTTCTCCTGGAGCAAGCAAAAAGGCATAAATCCAATTTGTGTGGAGCGTGCCAAAGGTGTTTATCTCTATGACTTTGATGGAAAGCAGTACCTGGATTTTTCCAGCGGCCTGATGAATGTGAACATTGGTCATTGCGATCAACGCGTTACCGATGCTGTTATAAAGCAAATGCAACTGGTCAGTTACGTTACTCCAAGTTGCGCTACCCAGGTGCGGGGTGAGTTGGGAAAAAAACTAGCGGAGATATGCCCTGGAAATTTAAACAAAGCATTCTTCACCGTGTGTGGTGCTACTGCTATTGAGAATGCGATGAAGCTAGCCCGACTTTATACAGGCAGGCATAAAATCATTACTCGCTATAGAGCTTTTCACGGTGCCACGTATGGCGCCATGACTGCCGGAGGTGATCCAAGAAAATTACCGGCTGATTCTCAACAGGTGCCCAATGTGATACATGTGGAAGACGCGTATTGCTATCGCTGCCCATGGAGTCAGGAACCTCATAGCTGTAAATTAGAATGCATCTCACACGTTGAACGCGTTATTGAGTTTGAAGGTCCACAAAATATAGCGGCTATTTTAATGGAGGGAGAAAGTGGTAGTTCTGGATGTATCAAATACCCTAAAAATTATTGGAAACGACTGCGTGAAATTTGTGATCGTTACGGCATATTACTGATTGCCGATGAGGTGATGAGTGGTTTTGGCAGAACCGGTAAATGGTTTGGGTTTGAACATCATGGTGTGGTGCCCGATATGGTATGCATGGCCAAAGGAATTACTTCCGGTTTTTTGCCATTCGGTTGCCTTATGATGACCGATACCATCGCTTCAAAATTTGATGACGAACCGCTGATGATTGGACTCACCTACAGTGCGCACGCTACTGCTTGTGCTGCGGCCCTCGAAGTTATAAAGATTTATGAAACGGACCATCTCATTGAGAATGCCGAGCGGATGGGGCAGTATGTGAACAAATGCGTAGAAGAGTTAAAAATGATTCACCCAAGTATTGGGGACTTCCGCAATAGTGGTTTACTTGGTTGTATTGAAGTCGTAAAAAACCGAAAGACAAAAGAACCGATGGCCCCCTATAATGCTCCGGCTTCCGCCATGAAAGTAATGAATCAGGTAGGAGCGAGGTTAAAAGAATTGGGAATGCATACGTTTGTCAGATGGAATTATATTTTCATTGCTCCACCTCTCACCATTACTGAAGAGCAGATTGATGAAGGTATTGCGATAATTTCAGAAGCCCTTAAAATTGCAGATGCCAATTGCGATGCTTGATTTCTTGCATCTGGGCACTGATTAACTTCTATCATCGTATTAAATCGGATGGGATTCCTATGATTCATATACCCATTTACCACCCACCATGGTTCGTTCAATCGGAATAGTTACCAGCGTAGACGGATCTTCCATGTAGGGATCGCGGCCCAACACGACAAGGTCTGCCAGTTTTCCTGTTTCAATCGAACCTTTTATATTTTCTTCATACGAAGCATACGCTCCATGCATGGTTCCAATACGAATCGCTTCATCCACGGTTACCTTTTGATTGGCACCCCAAACTGTACCCTTTAAATCTTTTCGGGTTACGCTGGATTGAAGTGCCATCATCGGTTCGAATGGGCCCGGAGGATAATCCGAAGCTTGCGTGGCACGAATACCGGCATCCAGAAAACTGCGAAGGGCGAACATATTCTTCAATCGTTCCTGACCATACTCCCCCATTTTCTCTCCATGATAATACACGTAGGTAGAAAAGGGTGTAGGTATTACACCTAATACTTTCATGCGTTGAATCAGGGAATCATTGATCATGGTACAATGCTCAATGCGGAATCGTGGATCACGTCTTGGCTTTTCTTTTTGGAGTCGCTCATAAACTCGAAGTGTAGTATCAATTCCAACATCACCATTGGCATGCACCCCGATCTGCCAGTCGTTATCGTGCGCTTTCTTTGCATAACTGTACAGTTGCTCTTCTGTGTTTACCAGGATTCCATAGTCATTGGGGCGACCAATATAGGGTTGCGAAAGTCTTGCTGTGCGTTCTGAGATCGAACCGTCACAGGTCATTTTCATGGCACCGATGCGTACCCACTCATTACCAACACCTGTACGTACACCTGCTTGAATCATCTTGTCAATATGCGTATAACCGATAAGGCAATAAACACGCAGTGATAAGTCACCATTCTCCATGGCATCCTGGTAAGCCCTGAAATAGTCTGGCGAACCGTAAGCATCATGGACCGAAGTAACCCCTGTGCGTGACATCATTTTGGAAATCAGCTTAACACCTTCACGAAGATCATCACGGGTGTATGAGGAGGGAATTACCTTTTCAAAAGCATCACAGGCACTTTCTTTAATGCGACCATTAAGTTTTTTTGATGCTGAATCGTGATCAAACATTCCACCTTGAGGATCAGGAGTAGTTTCTGAAACTCCGGCCATTTTCATCGCCAGGGAATTTACATACATTGTGTGACCACCGCGATGTGAAATTCGAACGGGATGTTCAGGAGATGCCAGGTCAAGATCTTTTATAGTAATAATCCTTCCATCACTTGTTTTTGTATCGTCATACTTAAACCCAAGTACCCAACTTCCTTTCGGGGTTTCGGTTGCTCTTTTATGTATAGCATCCGTAATTTCTTTGATGGAACGCAAATCGCAATCTACTTCACGCAAATGAGACAGGCCTGAACTTCCCGGATGGGAGTGTGCATCAATAAACCCAGGAAGTACCGTCTTTCCGCCAAGATCAATTTTTTTTGTTCTACCTGTGACCAGCGATTGAATTTCTTTATTGCTGCCCACGGCAAAAAATCTTCCATCCACAATGGCAATTGCCTCCGCCCTCGGGGTTTTACCCATGGTAACGATGTTTCCATTGTATAAGATGAGTTCAGCTTCTCGTTGTTCAAAAGCGGGAAGGATTGTGAGAGCTGCCAGTGAGCTCAGAAATTTTCTTCTGGATTGTTGTGAAGAATTGAAATCAAACATAAGTTGGTTGTTACTAATATTTAAGCTATACAAAACCTTATTCATAAACAAGGTCTGCTACATGTTGTAGTACTGCCACCGCTTAAAATTGATTTTATCCTCTATGCATATGGCCAGAATTGCTTCATCTTTTGTCTGACATAATCGACACTTCTGGCAAGCTGCTCCATGCCATCCATACCATCTTCAATACTGATCCATCCCTGAAAACCAACTCGTTTCAGTTCAGTAAAAATAATATCATAGTCATTCAGTCCTTTTCCAATTTCGCCATGACTCAGTCGTTTGGCATACCCGATTGAATCTTCTTCTTTGCGAAGATCTTCAATAGTACCTTCTTTCAGAAACCGATCGCTGGCATGCATAGTCACTACCCGGTTTGATACGCGATTAAGTAGCTCATACGGATCTTCACCCGCCAGGTAAGTATTGCTAGGATCGTAGTTGACACCAAAATTGGGATGATTTATTTTCTCTACCAGCTTACAGAACACATCCATCTTCTGTGCAAACTCCTGGTATTGCCAGAAGTCATCTTTGTAATGGTTTTCCAGAATGAGCGTTATGCCGTGGTGTTGTGCATGAGGCAAACAGGCTTCAATACATTGAGCTGCAAATGCAACTCCTTGTTCAATTGAAACCTCTGGCCTTCGCTGACCAGAAAGGACACGACAATAGGACCCACCCAATGTGTGCGTCATGTCAATCCATCTTTTTTGTTTCGCGATTTCGTTAGCACGAAAGCTGGCATCAGGATGAGTGAAATCTGGTGAGCAACACATCATGGGAATTACTTTGCCATGACCTTCAACCTGCTTTCGAAACTTAGGCCAGTTGGCTTCATCCTCCATCTCAAGAAATCCGGCATACCATTCAAGTCCATCTACATCGAGTTGAACCGCGAGTTCTATCCATTCCGAGACCTTCATACTTCCGTCTTTGCAGAGTGCCTGCATGAACGCTTTGGGGAATACGGCTAATTGGGGCATACGAAGATTTCAGTTAAGGACGTTAGATTTTATTTCTCAGTGAGTGGAAAGGGTAGAAGTATTTTTTGGTGGATTGCGACCAATGAAGGGATGCTGTTCAAGATCGACAACTTGCCCACTGATCGGTCCACTTTCATCAGCAAGCCAGTACACAGCTGCTGCTGCAATTTCTTCAGGAAATAATATCCGACCTGCGGGTGCAAACTCTGAAGGAATTTGTTTGTACCAGTCATCTGATAGCCCTTGTTCCTGTTTACGTTTTGTTTCTGTTTCAGTAAGCACCCAGCCAGGGTTAATCTGATTCACACGAATACCATTTTCACGATGCAAGGTATCACCCAGGTTGCGCGTCAAGGTCATCAGAGCTCCTTTCGAAACACTATATGGGAAAAGATTAGGCTCTCCGCTATAGGCATTCACCGAGCCAATGTTCAACACACATCCATGCGACTTCGTTAATTCCGCAAGCGCGGCTTTGATTAAAGCAAACGGAGCAAGCGTATTCACTTCCATCACCTTTCTGAAAAACGCCAGATCAGTTGTGTGAATATTAGATGATACCACCATGGCTGCGTTGTTTACGATCGCATCTAACTTACCAAATGTTTTCACAGCCAGGTCAACCAGATGTTGTGGTGCACCTTCGGAGGAGATGTCCTCAATGTGTAATACCGCTTTATCTTTTCCGATTTTCGAAACCACTTCTTCTCCAGAAGTCCGTTCCAACCCATGAATAATGACGTGAGCTCCCTCGGCAACACAACGTAAAGCAATGGCTTTTCCAATGCCCGTTGTACTTCCGGTGACGAGAATGACTTTATCTTTCAGACGCATACGCGAAATTCAAAAGCATTAAACCGGTTTAAGAACGCTTTTCACTACTTCTCCCCGATGCATTTTTTCAAAGGCTTCATGCCACTGCGTGATCGGCCATACACCACCAATAATTGGTTTTACATTCAGTTGACCGCTAGCCAGTAAAGCAATCACGCGCTCCCATATCGGCCAATTGTGACTGAAGCTTCCTTGCAGCGTAATATTCTTTTGTACGATGGGATCAAGAGAAAATCCCAATGGCTGAGGGCCCCAACCCACTTTAGTAATGTGACCATTTGGTCGCACAAGCTGCATAGCAATTTTTAATGTGCTGCTTGAACCTGCGGCATCAATTACACAATCAACGCCAAGTCCATCACGTTGCTTCGCCCAATCAGTGGCATCACCAATGATGGTTTCACATCCATAAGCTTTGGCAATGTTCAATCGATGTGTATCTGCTTCAAGGCCTACCATGGCAACTTCAGCTCCGCAAAGCTTTGCCATCACCGCACATAATATTCCAATGGTTCCGGGACCAAGAACAATCACACGATCACCGGGCTTCAACCGGGAGTTTTCGACTACAGCATTGAAAGCTACACAACAAGGTTCTGTAAGGCAGGCTTGCTCAAAGGCAAGTTGATCAGGCACACGGTGAAGACAACGTGCAGGCACACGCACAAACTTGGTCATTGCACCATCAACGCCATAGCCAAATCCTTTGCGTGTGGGGTCAAGATTATAAAGACCTAGTCGTGACATTGGATTGTTAATATCAATCACTGCGGCTGTTTCACTGACTACACGATCTCCTTCTTTCCATCCGATAACACGTTTACCGATTTCAAGAATATGGCCGCCAAACTCATGACCAAGCACCACGGGATAATTTACATGCCAGCTATGATCGGCAGTCCATTGATGCAAATCACTTCCGCACACACCAACATTCACTACTTCCAAAAGAACATCTTCTTCACCGATGTTGGGCTTATCTATTTCTCTTATTTCTACCGATCCTTTTTCGGAGGAGTAGTTCACCACAGCTGCAGATTTCATTTCGATATTGGCTTATTGTTTATTAATGATTATTTAGTTGAGGCTCTGCCAATAGACACGTCTCCATAGGCATGAATTTTCTCGCAGATCAAACGCAGAGAACTTTCTAAATTTCCATCTGCTGTTTTAAAGGCATCCGCATCAACGGTGAGAGGAGCACCGAGCACGACTAGCGGAGCTCCATACTCAGGGCACCGAATGGCCTGCTCCAGGCTAAGACCTCCCACTGCCTGAACTGGAATGTTTACAGCTTGCACGATTTCACGAAGCTGATCCAGCGGACTTGGCATTCGTTTTCCCTGAGCAGCGATTCCGCGTCTCTCATCATAACCAATGTGATGCACAATAAAATCGCAACCTAGATCTTCAAGCCATTTTGCTCCGGCCACCATGTCCGGGCAACCGAGATTATCGCCCATTACCTTCACACCAAAGTCACGTCCTGCCTTTACTACACATTTAATTGTTTCTTCATGCGCTCGGGCCATCACGACAACATGTGTAGCGCCAGCCTTTGCCATCATCTCTGCTTCGAGGTAACCGCCATCCATGGTTTTCAGATCAGCCACAATAGGCACGCCTTTAAAAGCCTCGCGTAATTTTTTTACTCCGTGCAGGCCTTCTGCGAGGATAAAAGGTGTTCCAGCTTCCAGCCAATCAACTCCGGCACGCATGGCCATTGCTGCAGTCGCTAATGCTTCATCCAGATCAATCAGGTCAAGAGATATTTGTACTATAGGTTTCATGTAAGTAGTAGATGAGGGCCAAAGGTACGAGCAGGGGTAATTAATAAAAACGATCTTTAACTTATTTTTGAGAAATCTCTATATTGAAAATCATGACTGCTTCTTTGTTACATGCTATCAAATGTTCGCTCGGTGAAGGTGCCTTCTGGCATGCGATCCGAAAAAGTTTTTTCTGGGTAGATATTGATGGAAAATCATTGCATTCCTATCATCTGGAAAACAAGGAGGTTAATACCTGGAGATTTTTAAATCGCCCAAGCTTTATTGCAGACATGGGCCACGATCAACTTTTACTTGCCTTTCAAGGTGGACTTGGTCGATTTGATATTTCAACGGGAAACCTTGAGTGGATGATGGATCTTGAAAAAGATATACCGGACAATCGCACCAACGATGGAGCCATTGATCGATCAGGAAGATTGTGGTTGGGAACCATGAATACGAAGTTCAAAGAAGGAGCGGGCTCTTTATTTTGTATAAGTTCAGATTTACAGGTAGAGAAAAAAGTAAATGCCCTGAGTATTCCGAATGGATTAGTTTGGTCAGCAGATGATCGTTTGATGTATCACATCGACAGCCCGACCCGAAAAGTTCAAGCCTACCAGTTTGATACTAAGACAGGAACGATACAATTTCAGAAAACAGCCATTACCATTCCCGATCATTTAGGTTCGCCCGATGGCATGTGTATCGATGCAGAAGGAATGTTGTGGATTGCACACTGGAATGGGTTCGGTGTATATCGATGGAATCCGCAACTTGGCACGCTCATCGACAAAATAGAAGTACCTGTGCCTCAGGTTTCAAGCTGTGCATTTGGTGGCGATCAACTTGATCAGCTTTTTATTACTACGGCAAGGGAAGGCTTTGGCCCTGATGAATCAGAGAGGTATCCAGATAGTGGCAGCATTTATATAACAACACCAGGTGTAAGGGGAGTGAAGAAAAATGTTTTTGGTGGATCAACCACATAAGAGACTGACAAGACCGCTCAAAAAATATTTTACTTGCGAGCTTATCCTAGAATTCCTTGGATGGCATATCAAAGTCGTGCAAATTCTATTAGCGTTTTAAATCCTCCAATATGGATAACCATTATTGTTATTGATAAAGCATTTCGATGTTAGTTAAGGTAAAGTGAATCGATTACTGACTTGAATGATCAACGCGAATTGCGCTCACACTTTCTTCCTTTTCACTTCCGATCTTTTTAATTACATTCCAAATCAAAATCTACGATAGCATGCCAGTCACTGAATCAATGACCTCGACTACTTATCTTGATGAGCTGAGGGAAAGTTTAAAAGGAGAAGTACTTTCTGATGATTATTCCTTAGGCATGTATTCAACAGATGCCAGTTTCTATCAGATCAAACCGCTGGTCGTTGTTTTACCAAAAGATGAAGCGGATGTAAAGAAAGCCATAGAGATTGCTCGCACTCACAAATTAAAAATCCTTCCCAGGGGAGCAGGCACTAGTTTAGCTGGACAAACGGTTGGTGAGGCACTTGTTATTGATTTCTCCAGGCACATGAACAAAATTCTGGAGTTTAATGAAAAAGAAAGATGGGTGAGGGTTCAACCAGGATTGGTACGCGATGAACTCAATGAAGCGATGGCCAAATATAACCTGCACTTCGCGCCTGATCCGGCCACGTCCAGTAGAGCAAATGTGGGTGGCATGGTGGGCAATAATTCTTCAGGCACAAAGAGCATTATTTACGGCAAAACGGTAGACCATGTAATTGAAGCCAAAATAATATTGGCGGATGGAACAGAAATGTTGCTAAAGGAATTGTCACCCGAAGTGTTTGAACAAAAAGCACAGCAAGCCGATCATGAAGGAAAAATTTACAAGCATGTTTCAGAAACGATTAAGCACCATAAAGAAGAAATAAAAAAGCGCTTCCCCAAAGTAATGCGGAGAGTGGGTGGTTATAACCTGGATGAATTTGTTTATACTGATCGTTGGAATCTGGCCAAACTCATTACTGGAAGCGAAGGTACGCTGGCGGTCACGTTGGAGTTAAAACTGAACCTGGAACCACTTCCTAAATTTAAATCCGTAGCCGTAGTGCATTTTGCTGAGTTGCTGGAGGCCATCCGCGCTGTGCAACCAATGCTTCCTTATATGCCATCCGCCATAGAGATCATTGACAGAACAGTTTTACACCTGAGTGCGGAAAACCTCACCACGAAACAACTTTGCCATTTTATCGAAGGTGATCCTGCTGCGATTTTAATTGTTGAGTTTTATGGAGATACCGAAGAGTCGGTAATTCAACGGCCACTGGAGATGATTCAAGTTTTAAAGGAGCAGGGCTTTGGTTATGCCTACCCCATATTTCCAACTGGCAATGCCTATGATGACGTGTGGAATCTTCGCAAGAAAGGGCTTGGCCTCATGATGGGAATCAAAGGCGAGAAAAAAGCGCTCAGCTTCATTGAAGATTCGGCCATCCCAACGGAAGTGCTGCCGGAATATATTGATCAAGTCCTAAAAATTTGTAAGAGGCATAATACAGAGGTTTCCATGTATGCGCATGCGAGCGTTGGCGTCATTCACGTACAACCGCTGTTGGATTTACGAGATGCACAGGACATTGAAAATCTAAAAAATATTACAGACGAAACCTTCGACCTGGTAGTCAAGTATGGAGGATCGTGGAGTGGTGAGCATGGCGATGGGTTAGTAAGGAGCGCTTACAATGAGCGGTTTTTCGGTCCCACACTTTACCATGCATTCAGGGAAATCAAAAAGATATTTGACCCTGAAAATTTAATGAACCCAGGGAAGATTGTCGATGCTCAAACTATTGAGCACAACTTGCGATATGGGACTCACTATCATGATCAGGAAGTAAAAACAGAATTTCACTATCGTCCGGAAAATTCATTCCGTGAATCGGTCCATATGTGTACCGGTGTTGGCGAATGCCGCAAGATGTTGGGAGGAACGATGTGTCCGAGTTTTAAAGCCACCCGTGATGAAGAACACTCTACACGTGGCAGGGCAAATGCGTTGAGGTTGGCGATGTCAGGTCAACTGGACAAAGAAGGACTCGCCAGCGAACGACTGCACGAAGTAATGGATTTATGCCTTTCCTGTAAAGCATGTAAGTCAGAATGTCCCAGTAATGTCGACATGGCCAAGATGAAAAGTGATGTTGCCCAATTGTATTACGATAAGCACGGAATCAGCCTGCGCGATCGCCTGATCAAAGATTCATCACGGGCGGCAGCAAATCTTTCCGGATCACTAGCAGGTGTTGTCAACTACATGCAGCAAACAAAATTGTTTCGATACGCTTTGCAAAAACTGACCGGCTTTGATCAGCGAAGGACACTGCCTCAATATACCAGTGAACCGTTTTACAAATGGATAGAAAAGAAGGGAAACAATGAATACAAGAATACAAGTAAGAAAGTGGTCCTGTTTGCTGATACCTATTTAAATTTTCATGAACCTCAAATTGGTATTTCAGCACTTCAGTTACTAAACTCTTGCGGTTACGAAGTTATCCTGGCCAATGTGGGTTGTTGTCAGCGACCAAAAATTTCGCATGGTTTTTTAAGAGAAGCAAAAACAGAAGGCGCAAAAACCATTGCGGGATTAAAAAAGTATATGGACCAGGGATTGACCATCGTGGTATGCGAACCCAGTTGCGCCTCGGCTCTTAATGATGACCTTCCTGATTTGATTGCGGATGAAGCACTTGCTGCCCAACTCAAAGAGAAAGTGATGATGATTGATGTTTTTCTGGAGAAAGAAATAGAAAGAGGTAATCTGAAAAAAGAATTTGAGTCAATTGCTGGGAACATTCTTATCCATGGGCATTGCCATCAAAAAGCACTTTATGGAACAAAAGGAATGAAAGCGTTATTGGGAAAAGGCCAAACAGTAGTGGAGGTTCCTTCGGGATGTTGTGGTATGGCTGGTTCGTTTGGATATGAACAGGAACATTACGACATCTCAAAAAAAATTGGCGAAGGCATATTGTTTCCTGCAGCAAAGTCGATGAAGCCAGGCACAACCCTGGTAGCAAACGGATTTAGTTGTCGACATCAGTTGGAACATTTTACTGGAGTGAAAGCAAAACATTGGGTAGAGGTGATCAAGGCAAAGGAATGATTTTATTTTGGCAGGTCATAATCATGGAAGGATTGAATCTTAATAACCCGGCAACACTGAAAGGGCAAGAGTATCATAAAAATAATTTCTTTCTTGATGAAATAAAGATGTTGATTACAGTAACGTAAGATCGCAATCCCAAAGGGATTGAATATGATTAACCCCGTGTTGCACACGGGGAAAGGCAATGATGAATAAAACAACCCTAAAGGGGTTGAATAGACATAAACTCTAAAAGGTATGAGTACTTACACCCAGATTTTGTATCAGATAATTTATACCACAAGGAACATGCTGTTAAAAACCAAGAAGAGCATCATAAAAGGCTTATTAAAGGAACATGAGATTGAATTTGATGAAAAATATTTGCTCTGAAATTAAATTGAACCCTTTCAGGGTTCTGCTTGTAGCGATTTCATCTCCCCGCATTTCACGCAGGGCAATTCATATTCAATCCCTTCGGGATTGTGAGGCAAACGACTTGCGTAGCAAAACAGAAGGAAGAAACGGGCGCAGATTAAATCAGATGATAACCCGGAAGGGATTGAATGTTAAGTGCGCTGGGCATGCAGTAAAACTCAAGGGTGCGAGGAAGACGTCCTCCAGTCCCGAAGGAGCCG
>JAYVTB010000067.1:0-33506 GCA_043774805.1 Cyclobacteriaceae bacterium
GGATGGACTAGAGTATATTCGCGCAGGGTTAAAAGCAGGTATTGCCATCGATGATTTTGCGCCACGTCTATCATTCTTCTGGGGCATCGGGATGAACTTCTTTATGGAGATAGCCAAGATGAGAGCAGGTCGTGTGTTGTGGGCAAAATTGGTTCAACAATTTCAGCCAAAGAACGCTAAGTCGATGGCCTTACGCACCCATTGTCAGACTTCCGGTTGGAGTTTAACAGCACAAGACCCATATAACAATGTGACACGCACCACCATTGAAGCCATGGCCGCTGTTTTGGGCGGAACACAATCATTGCACACCAACTCGCTCGATGAAGCCATTGCACTTCCCACTGATTTCTCTGCACGCATTGCGCGCAACACTCAATTATTTATTCAACAAGAAACCGGCATCACACACGTGGTAGATCCATTAGGAGGTTCTTATTATATAGAATACCTGACCGAACAACTGGTTAATACGGCATGGGCACTTATTGAAGAAGTTGAAGAATTGGGAGGCATGACCCGGGCCATTGAAAGTGGTATTCCTAAAATGCGGATTGAAGAAGCTGCTGCTTTAAAACAAGCGAGGATTGATTCAGGACGCGATGTAATTGTGGGAGTGAATCGTTATCAAACTGATGAAGCTCCTGATTTTGATATCCTTGAGGTTGACAATACTGCCGTGCGCAAAGAGCAAATTGAAAAACTGGATCAACTCAAAAAGGATAGAAACCAACAGGAAGTTGATGCCGCGCTTCATGCATTGGAAGAAGCTGCACGAAATAATCATGGCAATTTATTAGAATGTGCAATAGTGGCTGCACGAAACCGGGCAACACTCGGAGAGATTTCATTGGCGTTAGAAAATGTGTTTGGTCGCTATAAAGCAACCATCCGATCCATTTCAGGTGTATATTCGGGTGAAATGAAAAATCAAAAAGAGTTAGATGAAGTCAGGGCACTCTCCGATCGCTTTGCGGAATCAGATGGCCGAAGACCACGAATTCTAATTGCAAAAATGGGACAGGACGGTCACGATCGTGGGGCTAAAGTGATTGCTACCGGCTTTGCTGATTTAGGTTTCGATGTTGACATTGGGCCATTGTTTCAAACTCCGGAAGAAGTTGCGAAGCAGGCGGCAGAAAATGATGTCCATGTAATTGGTGCATCCAGCCTAGCGGCAGGACATAAAACATTGATTCCGCAACTTATTGATTCATTAAGCAAAATAGGCAGGCCCGATATTAAAGTTGTAGTGGGTGGCGTAATTCCGCCCCAAGACTATGATTTCTTATATAGAAGCGGAGTAATCGGAATTTATGGACCTGGAACCTCGGTTTCAGCTTCAGCCAAAAAAATCCTTCTGCACTTACTAGGCGAATAGCTCTACCTTTACTGATTCAACAGTATTCAGTTTATATCCCTATGGATTATCCTTGTGGTATCAGCCAAAAGAAATGATTAATTTTAATTTGGAAAATTTTACACCCATGATCCGTATACATTTTTTAATCTTACTCATTACTTTCTGCTATGGTGAGTCGTTAGGCCAAAACAAGTATGATAAGATGCTGAAAGCAGCCGAGGTTAGCTATGAACTTGGAGATTATTCAAAAGCACTGAGTTCCCTTGAGAAATTCAAAAGCAAGGCGTTTAAAAAGCTCGGCAAGCACAACGTATATACACCTACTTACTATTTGCTCAGTGCAAAATATAACCTTGCTTCGGGCTACATCTCAGAATTTGAATCGAATCTATACACTGCAAACAACACCAGTATTGCCATCAATCAGGAAAACAGCCTTGAACATATTTTAATTCTGATTGGCGGAGCCGAATTACATAACATTAACGGTTCTTTTCTTGATGCAAGGACCTATCTCGCTAACGCGAAGAAACTATTTGAAGGTGGAGCACACGTTACTGATGTAATAAAAGCACAATGGAACATGGCCCTTGCCGAAGCCATGACAGGGCAAGGATTTTATAATGAAGCTCTGGAAATTCTTAAAGAGCATGATAAATTTTATCTGGGTAGAGCTGTAAAACAGGAAACGTATGTAGAGAAAGGAGACCTTAAAAGCCGGAAACTTTCTGAAGAAGAAGTACTGGCCCGGTATAACGAATATGCGCGACTATTAACGCTGTTAGGCAATGCCTATGGTAAGCAGGGAAGCCTAAAAAGTTCGGACTCCGTTTTTGCTTTCGCTGCGAACTGGATCAAACGGTATATGGGCCAGCCCACCATTTCCTACGTAAAAAATCAACTTTTAAATGCCAACATATTGATTGATAATGGGAGCCAACTGCCGAAGGAACTTGAATATAGTTCAATACTAGGCACGCTTAGGTTAAAACATAAAACCACCCACTATCTGGCTATGGGCATTTTTGAAGAAACTATTAAGCAACTACAAAGAGAAGACCGATCCTCGGCATTATTCAATACCAAGCTTGAGTATGAGAAAATGATCAATAAGAATTATAAGCCAATCAGCATCTACCGCGTGCGCCTGAAAGCAGTGGAATTTGATGCGCGGCTTGACAAAAATAAAACTAACACGCTCGAAGCAGACGCTAATAACCTGATTGCAAATACGACTTCACTTCCGCGCAATAATTTGGTGACCGCCAACGTCACGGAATTCCTATATGGCCTGGCCATCCTTAAAAAAAATTATAGCAATGCCGAAAAATACCTTAATGATATCATCGATATAAAAACCGGTTTATTTGGTGCCGATGCTCCCGAAGTACACCTGGCAAGATTAAAATTGGCGAATTTCTATTTGGACTACACCAATAAAATGGCCGAGGCCGCACGGATCTATGATGAGAGCTATTTAAAAAATGTTTCTGCTCAGATTGGTGCCTGGCATCACGATCACCTGGAAATATTGAATCACATAGCCGCCCTGTACGAACTCACGGATAAATACACGGAAGCAAATCTAACGCTTGAAAAAGCGAATCTGATAGCCCGATCCAAGTATGATGATCAAGACTATCAATACGGTATTGAACTTAATAACATTGCTAAACTCCTGATAAAGTTAGGTCAATATGAAAAGGCAGAAGAAAATTTAACGAAGTCATTGAATATCCTGGAGGAATTTAGAAAAGATGAATCTAAAAAAATCTACCTCATTCAGGCGATTGAAACACAGGCTACCCTGTTTGGAATAAAGGGCCTGTTTGATGAAGCCGAAGATGCCCTTAACCGCTCTTCCAAAATTATCAACAGAGCGGATAAAATTACCGGAGCAGATGACTTAAACACAGCTAAAGAATTATCCAGCCTGTATATTCAATTAGGACGGTATTCAGAAACTCAGGAAAAACTACTAAAACTGATCAGTGAATACGAAAAATTATTTGGAACAAGTTCAGTTCGATTGATTGAACCCCTCATCAACATGGGGAAACTAGCACTGGCTAAGGGAGATTATACGGAAGCCTCAAAAATTGCAGACCGGGTTAATAAAATAGCAGTGACTGTGTACGGAGAAAAGTCTACAAAAGCAGCCCCCACTTACAAGCTACAAGGCGATATTGACTATGCGATTGGTGATTATGACAATGCCGAAACCAATATTCAGAAAGCATTGGAAAGCCAGCAGAAACAATTTGGTCGTTATCATATTGAGGTAGCTAAATCATTGGCTCAACTCGGCATCATTAAATTTTATAAAGGAGACAAAGCCAGCGAGGTTGAAAAAATCATGGCCGAAGCCCAGGACATCATGGGTGCCCGATTGGGTAAAGAAAATCCACAGTATGCAGATATCCTTAAAAGTGTAGCCATCGTAAAAATATCCGAGAAAAAATTCCCGGAAGCCATCACAGCACTCACTCAGGCTGAAGCGATCTGGAGAAATAAAACAGGTACCAAAACCAATATTAATGCTGCTTCGATATATACGCTAACCGGTGATCTTTTCTATCAAACAAAAAATTATAAGAAAGCCGAAGAATTTTACGTCCAAGCCCGCGATATCTACGAGAAATATTTCAACCGCAGTCACCCGGAATATGTAAAGATTCTTTCCAAGCAGGCGAAAGTATATTATATGGAAGGCAACTTTAAGCGTGCCAAATCAAACATCGAACAAGCTTTTAATAATTATGACACTTTTATTAAACAATATTTCCCGGCACTCAGTGAGCGTGAGAAAGCCAAGTATTGGAATACGATAAAAGGTGACTTTGAATTCTACAATACACTTGCCTTTAGTCAACTGGAAGATTTTCGCGACCTCACGGGCAAAGTGTACGATTATCAGTTATTGACAAAAGCATTGTTATTGAGTTCGTCTATTAAAATTCGCGAACGCATTCTGGCCAGCAATGATGAAAGTCTTAAGAATTCTTACCTGCAGTGGATTCAGAAAAAGGAATTCTTAACCACAGCGCTATCGATGAGTACGGAGCAACTAATAGAAAATGGAATTGATCCCAATATACTAACCGTAGAAATTGAAAAATTAGAGCGTGAAATCAGTGAGAAGTCTGAATTGTTCAGTCAAAGTTTTGACAACAAAAAAATCACGTACCAAAATGTTCAAAAGGCATTAAGCAAAAATGAAGTGGCCATTGAAATGATTCGCTACCGACACTTTGACCACTCCTTTACGGATTCAATCGTGTATGTTGCCTTGTATGTAAAAAGTGATAATGCGCGACCCAAGGCGATCATTATGCCAAACGGGCATCGTATGGAAACCAGGTACTTAAGTTATTATCGCAATGCGATCACCAGTAAGCTGGAGGATAACTATTCGTATAAAGTTTTCTGGGAACCGGTTCAAAAAGAAATTGGAACCACGGCTACTATCTATCTATCGCCCGATGGGGTTTATAATCAAATCAACCTGGAGGCCATTCCGACACCTGATGGAAAATATGTGATAGATAACTCCAACATTGTAGTCGTTAGCAACACTAAAGATCTGCACCTGCGCAGGATCAAAAAGAAACAGGCTGTTGCGGCCAATAAAGCTACCATGTTTGGCAATCCTACTTTTTATTTGACGGCCTCAACACGAAGGAATGTTGCTTCACTACCAGGCACAGAAAAAGAAGTGGATGAATTGCAAGCCTTGCTCAAGAAAAATGGATGGGTCACCGATGAGTATGTCGAAGCCTTTGCCAGCGAAGACCAGGTAAAAAGTCTATCCAGTCCAAAAATATTTCATATTGCTACTCACGGCTTTTACACTCCTACGGTAAGTCAGGACGAACTCGCAGAACTTACAGAGAGTGAAGCCAGGATGACGGAGAATCCACTTCTAAAAACAGGCTTGCTTCTAAGCGGTGCCGGGGATATTCTCAATAAAACCAACTACAATTATAATGTGGAGAGTGGGATCCTCACCGCCTATGAGGCCATGAGTCTTAACCTCGATCAAACCGACCTGGTGGTGTTAAGTGCCTGCCAGACTGGGTTAGGTGATATTGCCAACGGAGAAGGAGTCTATGGCTTGCAGCGGGCATTCCTGGTTGCCGGTGCAAAAGTGCTCATCATGAGTATGTTTAAAGTGGATGACGAGGCAACGCAAAAACTCATCCTCAACTTCTATCGCAAATGGATTGTCACCAACAACATGCGTCAGAGTTTCGTCAATGCCAAAAAAGAATTACGATTGGATTATGCTGAACCTTACTATTGGGGAACGTTCATGATGATTGGATTGGAGGATTAGGTTACAGATATATGAAACTCAAGTGTCATATATAAACACGTTGTGCATTATGCTTGCGGAGCGGTATAACTAAAATACCCTGCATTGGGTATTGCAGGTTTTTGTACAAAAATATCTTTAAAAAAAATTAAAATGAAACAGATCATCCTCATACTTACTGTATCGGTACTCTCAACATCAATTGTAATGGCTCAGAAAAAGGAGCATCAAACATCCGTACAGGAAAAAAATTTAAAAGGAAAAATAGAATCAATCTTGGAAACAAATTACGAAGTTATCTTTAAAAATAATGAACCTGTTAAAGCTGGTGAAAAATCATCGTATGTTGATAATTTTGACGAAGAAGGCAACCTAGTCGTAAATACTGGATACAAAGCGGACGGCAGTTTGTATGGGGTTTATAAATTCAATTACAGCAAACCAGGTGTACTTATAGAACAAACCGGTTACAATTCAAAAAACGAACTGGAAATAAGGGTTGTAAAAGAATATGATGCAAATGATTTTTTGATTTCCGATACTAGGTATAATAGTAAAGGGGAACTAATACAACAGGAAAAAACCAAATACCAGTTCAAAGACAATCTGCATTATATAGCGGTAACTGAATGGGGTACAAATAGTAAGGAAACACAAACAGTAGTGTTAAATAAGGACAAAACTGTTCAGTCTGAACTTAATGAAGGAGCATATTATTCCAAGGAAACCTATACCTACAATTCAAAAAAACAATTGATAAGGCAAGTGTCTGAAGACGCTCCCGGAAAAGTAAGGAATGAGTGGCTATTTGAGTATGATGACAATGGCAATGTTGTTAAAAAAATACAGAAAAATATACCCTCAAAATCTGTTGACACCACAACCAATGTATATACTTATGATCCAACAGGTAACTGGACCACAAAAATTACTAAAAACTCATCGACAGGAACAATTATTACAGAAAGAAATATAAAGTATAATCTTAGTATGGAAGAATTGAGAAAGCAGAGAAATGAAAGAAGAGGTATTAAGAATAACTAGTTTAAAAATTACAGTATTGGAATCAGCCGAATATAGATAAGTTGTCGTTTCAGTGACGACCACCAGATAGTTTCAAACGACTAAAACGTGAAAGTCACAACTCAGACATTTGGCGAATTTTTAAGGGATATGGGAAATGAGTCCAGATAGAACCACAATGCCAAAGCCACGCATTACAACAAACGACCAAAGCTCTGGCATCCGTGTGGTTAAGATTGTGCAAGGCGGCACTGTGCATATAACAAAAGTTATAAAACATATGCTGTATTGCAGGTTATTAAAGTGTGGGTATTAAATTCGCAACTACAATTGTTTTTACTTTTTTTATTTATTTTTTTAGTTTTTTAGACTTTGTTATTTTTTGTGTGGTCAGCCACTCCACTGGTCCATCAAACTTTCCGGTAGTCACAATAGTTCCATCAGCGTTTACTTTTAGGGTAATCATTATTTTACAACGATGAGAAATACCTTGTAAATGCAAAACCCAATGAAGTTCAGCTGATTGAGTTATTCTTTTACTTGCCTTTACCTCTATCCGACTTAGCGTTGTTTTTAGAGTGGGAATATCTTACGAGAGAATAATGGTCGTGACACTCTTGTGATAATTAGACAATACCTTTGGTTAAACTCTAAGTCACTATGAATATTTCAACTTCAAAATACGCAATAGTTGCGATCATCAGTCTGTTTGTGTTAGTCGCCAATGCGCAGACTAAACACCTTCCCTATTTTCAAGATAATAACTTCGTTGACCTTGGTACGGGTGCAGGTAAAAATATCTACTCGGGTAGTCTAAGTTGGTATCACCTTCATCCAATCGGTAAAAAGAAACAAAGGTTCACGGTAGGATATGGAGTTCGGTTAACATCTGTGTTTGGTAAGAATCAAGACCACATTACTGCACCCGCTACACTTACTTCTAAGGAACAAGGTCCCCAGGTGCTATTTAGTAAAACATACAATGAGAATTTAGATACGTTGACAGTCAAGTCACTGCAAGCAAATAGTGTTAACATTTCAATTAATCTCCAGTACAACCTGAATTCCAAGTTTTCATTTGGCGCTAATATCGATGCTGTCGGATTCACTTTCGGAAAGAGCGTAACAGGGACTTATCAATCATCGATTAGTGATGCTGACAATACTATACAGTCTGCCTCGCCCACACCTTTCAACTTATTATTAGTGAGCGATAATGACTATGGTACGTTGAATTCGGAATTCTATGCTAAATATAATTTTAATGAAAAAATTGGAATCAGGGCGGGCTATGAGTTTCTGTTCACCGAATATACAACGGATCAAAAGTTAGCGCTTGACAATGACAGATACAGGGCTAAGTACCAAATGGCTTTTATAGCAATTACCTATCGCTTAAAGACAAAATGATATTTTTTTTGATGCCTGTTTGTCGGCTGGCTTACAATTTTAGTTTACTATAAGCCTTTTGATTACATGACTAAACCTTTCAGCACACCAGATAATTTTCTGGAGCAATTGGTTAGAAATTTTAAACATTAACTACAACTGAGATGAATAACAATTTTAAAACTACAATACTTGCAACATTTCTAAGTGTAGTTTCCTTCATAAACTCATCAACCGCACAAATTAGTATAGGCCTTACGGGAGGAGCAGCAACCCGTTGGTCAGTTCCTAAATATAAGGAAGCTATTGGTTTTGGTTACACCGCAAGTGCTAAATACAAAATTTCAGAACGATGGACTGTTGGTGTTAATTTTTCTTCATTTCACTTTGGTCCGGAAGAGAAGTTGACTGATAATGTTGATTATAAAATAACGTACTACGCATACACAGGCATGGTAGAGTATCATCTTCTTACTAAGGCCAGATTTAGACCTTACTTCGGAATGGACTTTGGAGCTTATAACTACTACACAGTAACAACAATTGATCTTGGCCAATCGGGTAAACAACGACAAGTATTAAACAAGACATATCCGGGATTTGCGCCTACAGTAGGTGCTAACTACTCTCTTGCTAAAAACTTTTTTTTAAATGGAGGTCTAAAGTTCAATACCGTTATCATTAAGGAGGCCGCTCCGATAGGTTATGCTTCCATCAGTGTTGGAATATTTTATGCTTTTAACAAATAAGTATTTCGTTGTGCATAATCTGTGATACTTCTGTGACTTCTAAAGACTTGCTTTGTCCATAGTTAAACAAAAATATTAATCATATGAAAATTACTAAATTGATTGTTAAAAGTTTTATGTCGTTAGCCGTTATCTCGGTAATGCTTTCATCATGTAAGTCCGATGATCCTACGACAACCTTTACTTCTGATCCTGTCGGTGCGCAAACTTCATTGAAGACAGGAACGCTGGTTAATGTTGATGGTCCTGGCACGTCTGGTACGTTGGCTATTGTTAAAGATTCACAAGCCAGTGAGTTCGTAAAGCTTAATTCAGATTTTATGTCAGGCTTTGCAACGGGAACGGTGGTTGTTTATCTTGCTAAAACAAGCGAAAGCATTAAAATCCAACGTAACGGAGGAACAACGGCAACTAATGTAAAAGCGGTTGGATTTGTAAATTCAAATGGTGAGCACTACCTCAAGTTGCCATCTACTTTCGAAGGGTATCCTTATGTAATTCTTTACTGCGAAACTGCCGAAGTTAATTTTGGTTACGCGCAACTAAATTAAAGTTGAATGCAGTATAAGGCTTGTAAATTTTTACAAGCCTTATTTTTAAACAAAATAACACTCCGATCATGAAGAAGATATTCATACTTGCCTTTTGTTGTGCCGCATCACTACATACTGCTTCTCAAACAAAGTGGCAAATCGATGCAACTAAATCTAATATTGAATTTACGATCGATGGTCCACTGGGTATTGATGTTGATGGCACGCTCGGTTCTCCGAAAGGAATCATTGTTTTTGATGCTTCAAAATTAGAAGGATCGTCATTCAATATTTCGATGTATCCCAATACCATTTTCACAGACAATCGAAAACGCGATGAGCACCTTAAGAAATCTGAGTTTTTTGATGTGTCAAAGTATAAAGTCATTACGTTCGTCTCCACTAGGATTCAGAAAGATGGCGATAAACTTATTCTCACCGGTAGTCTATCGATGAAGGATAAAACCCTAGTCGTAAAAATTCCATTTACGTTTACAAAATCCGAAAGCGTTGGACATTGGAAAGGTGAGTTTAAATTGAACCGCCTGGACTATCATGTTGGTACATCCAGCCTGATGATGGGTGATGATGTTAAAATTTTAATTGAGGTTTATGCGCTTGAGTCTGCCGCTGCGAAATAGTAAGTTTAATAAGCCGGGCAATTTAATAACACCAACACCTGTTATAGTTAGTCAAGACTATTGAAATTAATCTCTTCAATTCTCCGGATGGACAAGAATAAGTGGATGTTTTATGGATGCCCTTAATTGCAATATTTTCTGATCACATAACTATTGCAACTCAGATTTTCCAAACAATACCGAATACTGCTGACACCATATCAACACATATTTATATTGATCCAGATCGGGCATGCCCGTTACAACGTATGACTGCTTGCCGGTTGTCGATTTAAGCGCACCAAGATTAATGTACTCAGTTGCTTTTTGATCAGTGCTTAAATAAACTTTAAGATCGGGACCATTCTCTGAACTGAAGGGGTCAAGCACCATCACTTTCTTTCCAGCATCGTCATAGATTTTTACTGTTCCGCTTACAGTATGCGCGGAACTCGCAAGGGTACCCTCTTTTAATAACATAACGCCTGCTTCCATGGGATTAAAAGAATCAACGATTGGTGTGGTGGGCGTTTTGTCATCGTCTTCACTGCATGAAATCGAAAAAAGAACTACGAATACTAAGAATATTTTTTTCATGTGATTATAGTTTAAATGAAAACCAGATAAAGGGCTCAGAACTTCAGCAGTTCCCGAAACCCAACCATAGGTTTCGGAATCATTCTTTTATGTGTAGTACATATTCAAATTCCGTTTTCAAGGTCACAAAAGTGTCACAGAAGAATAAACTTTCTATGTAGTGACCAAAGGAAGATTAAATGAAAAGATTGTCTGACCCTTCGCTTCACTCTGAACATGAATATCACTTTGATGTATTTCCAAAATATTCTTTACAATCGCAAGCCCTAGTCCGGTACCACGATTAGACTTATTACTTCCCACTTTATAATAACGGTCAAAAATTCTTGGCAACTCTTCTGATGCAATGCCCGGGCCTGTGTTCATCACACTTACATTTACGTGCCGATCGCCTTCTTCCATTCTTATTCTGACTTTACCATTTTCTGGTGTATAGTTCATTGCGTTATCAATAAGGTTCTGGAGTGCTCTTTCGATCAGCGCTATGTCTGCACATACCACGGGCATCTTACTGGGCAGTTCTGTTTCCAATTCAATATTTTTTTCTTGCGCCAACAATTTATATTTACGACTCAAGTCTTGTAAAAGGTCAAACATAAAGAACGATTCCATTTTGGGTTTGATCTGTCTGGACTCCAGTTTTGAAAGTTCAAATAAATCATTCATCAATCTTTTAAGGCGTTCCGTACTTTTAATAATAGTTTGCAAATACTCTTGCTGTTTTTGTGCATCCAAGGTATCGTGCTTCATAATCAGTGTCTCGATGTAGCCATGTATAATGGAAATAGGTGTACGAATGTCATGAGATATGTTCGCGATCAAGTCTCTTCTTAGTTTGTCTACCTCCTTAAGTTCTTCCATGTTTCGAAGTATAGTGTCTGCCATTATGTTGACGGTAACCGATAACTCGGCAAGTTCTCCTTTTGACCGGATAGGAATCCGTGAGCTTAAATCTCCTTCACTAAATTTTCGTACAGTTTGAATAATATCTCGAAGAGATTTCATAAGCAACCAGAGCACAAGTAAACCAATGACAAATGCTGCAACCAGCGTAAGTATAAATGATTGCGTTCCAATTTTCAGCAAGTAACTTTCCTGAAGAGCAGTAGCAATGTTTTCAGACTCCTCGCTCGCCAGAATCATATACACATAACCAAGCTGAACACCTTTCTCATAAACTGCCGTTGCTGAAAAAATAGTTGACTTGCCTGGATTGCGGGGATCATCTCCATAAACGAGAGTTTTACCTGAGTCCTTCAAAAATGAAGTGATCGGTTCAATGGATACATATTGAAGTTTCACTTTTTTGTCCAGCACAACAAAAGACAAAATCTTTCCTTGGGGATCAAGTAGATAAACTTCAAGACTGGGATTTACGGCCATCATTGAATGCATGATTTTTCCAAGTGCTTCATCATTGACTTTGCCATTCACAAACGGATTTACCTCTAGTAACATGTGCGAGGCAACATTCGCATTCAGTTTTTGTGTTGTCTCATCCGAATAGCGCTTGGCCGTTGAAATCGTAATCATCGTATAACTTACACCAAGGAGTACGAGTATGAGAAAGAAAAGAATAGAGATTTTCCAGAACAAACTTTCTTTGATGCGCGTAAAAAATAATTTCGTAGCCATGACTTTTAAATTGATATTTTTTCAATCGTTAGTTCATCATTAAATCGGTAACCAATTCCCCAAGTGGTAAGGATATAGCGCGGCTTCGCAAAATCAGATTCTATTTTTGATCGCAGCCTGTTGATGTGCGAGTTTACCGTATGCTCATAACCTGAAAATTCGTATCCCCACACCAGGTTTAACAAATCCTCTCTGCTATAACTTCTTCCCGGATGCTGGGCAAGTAGCGCAAGTAAGTCATATTCTTTAGGCGTCAACTCAATTCGGTTTCCATCCAAAATCACTTTACGTTTGTCTTGCTCGATGATCAGTCTTTCAATTCGTACAATACTACCCGCATTATTTTCAGTCGACTTCTGATGGGCCTTTTGCCTTCGTAAAATTGCTTTTGCACGCGCAACGAATTCACGAATGCTAAAAGGTTTGGTGAGGTAGTCATCAGCCCCAATCTCCAAACCAAGAACCTTATCGATTTCTTCTGATTTTGCCGTAAGCATTAAAATAGGAGTAATGATTTCCTGTGCTCTGAGTTTTCGGCACACCTCAAGGCCATCTATACCGGGAAGCATAATATCCAGGATTATCAGATCGAACGCTTCACTACTTGCCATCGCCAATCCAGCCTCTCCATTTACACAATGTTTTATCTGACAAACCAGATCTTTAAGGTGTATGGAGATCAGTTCGGCAATATCTTTGTCATCTTCAATAATCAGAACCTGTGGCATAAATGGGTGTTATCTTGTAAAGTACTTAAAAAAGTATCACGGATTTGTCACGGGCATTACAATTTACTCATGTTAGAAGCTATTGGCAGTAAAACAATTTGTAAAGTCCATGTTTGGTGCAACAAGTCCACAATACAAGCAGTGAGCAAGCTGAAGGTTACAAAGAAGACGAGTGGCTAAGTTTTAAGCTGCGCAACAATCACTGGGGCAGGTCAAAGTTTAGAATGAGCCCCATTTCAAACAACTCAACGTTCAGCCCTTCATTGATGTGTGAGTCTCCCGGATAGTTTCCGACTCGTTGCTATCAACTGCTATGGCCCCGACATGTCGGGGCTGACTTCTCCTTAATGCACGACATCACGAGACCTCTACAGGCAAACGCGCCATACTGGGCGCACGACACAATGTGTTTATGCAATACAGGGGTTCAGTGTAGGTATTAAAAGTATTTTCTTAATTTAGTTCGACACCGTGAGATAGTTTCGGAGCAGGTCTATTATATCTCGAATATTCTGTTTTTTCGACCAAGGACAATTAGTTGTATTAGCTAATGGATTTCAAAAGAAAACACAGAAGACACCTAAAAATGAAATTGAGAAAGCACTTAAAATAAAGAAGGAGTATGAAAGCGAAAAAAAGTAACGTCATAACGCTTGACCAATTCAAGACCAAGCACTACGGAAAAAAAGGCACCGCCAAGCGAGACAAACTTGAAGCAGGCTATGAGAATTTCAAAATTGGAGTTCTCCTGTATGAGGCTCGACTTGAAAAAGGATTGACCAGGAGGAACTTGCAGAAAAAGTAGGGACAACAAAATCGTATATCTCAAAGATTGAGAACAACATCAAGGAAGCTCGTATCTCGACACTTCAAAAGATAATTGAACTTGGACTCGGTGGACATTTAGAACTATCAATTAAGCTTTGACTTATTGGCATCGATAATACGGACCTTTTACATCCAACTGACAACCCAATACCATACCATCACAAAACACACATTCAGCTTCAGCAATGTGCCGGCCAGAAAACCAATGAAAGAGCCGGTTGCTGCTTTCAATGCCTGTGATGCATCTGACGTTGCCATTAATTCTCCGATCCATGCTCCGATGAACGGACCTGCAATCATACCCACTGGACCAAACCATAGGCCGATCAATAATCCAATGGTGCTTCCCCAAACACCGTATTTACTTCCTCCAAATTTCTTGGTTCCGTAAACCGGTATTATATAATCCAACACTGTAATGAGGACAGTGATCAACAGGAAAATAATAATGAAGCGGGTGGTAAATGGCATGGTCGATTTCAATTGCTGAATCAACAATCCAAAAAAAGCCAGTGGCGGTCCGGGTAATACCGGCAAGAAGCAACCGATGAGGCCTGCCACTAATAATACGCCTCCTGAAATGATCCATACGTAATCCATACTGATAATTAGCAAGAAATCTTATCCCATCATAATTTATAAGCAGTCAGCGAATTTCAATATTGAGTTTGTGCTGCCATACACGCGCAATGCTGTGAGCCCTGTCCTTTACTTCGCTGGCCCTGTCGCCTATGAATGTTTCATCTACGGTTTGAAAAAACAATTCCAACCAGCGATCAAAATGTTTTCCTTCCAGTGGCAACGAAATGTGTTTTTGAAAAGGATTTCCCTGGTAACTCTGTTCTCCCAATAACATGGACGACCAGAAACGATACATAATAGGTAAATGGTTCGGCCAGTCAACATGGGCAAACAAAGGACCCAATAGTTGATCGGCCTTCACTTTTTCATAAAAGCCATTCACTAAAAGAACAATGTCCTGTCGTTCGGTGATTTCATGCATTTCCATCTTCATCCATTAAGTAAGTAATATAGCCCTGATTCAAAAAAGTACAAGATTCTGCGCAATTTGTTTATCGCCATATGCATAAACGCCAGGCTCAATAAACTAAAAAACCATCGCAGAAACATGAGATGAGAATGAGCGTGCAACCAGTAGGAAAATGTCAGACCGGAAATAGGACTAATGAAATTCCATCTCAATAATAAACCGATAGCAACCGCAACGGAAAAAAACAGGAAACGAATGCTAGCGTACTTTTGCATAATGTCGCTCAAGAACTACGAGTACGATCAAGGTAATAAAGTAGAGGAGAATGTCCGTACCTGAAAAAATACCGCTCCACTTCCGCCACTCAAAATTCAATAATGAATCGGCCAGAAGCCTGAACAACAATGAACCTTGCACCAGGAAAAGCCACACATATAAAACCGGATGAAACGGCTTGGTCGTAATTCCTAACACACCCGGCAAAATGATGGGGCCATGTGCGAAGATCATCGCAAAGGTGTAGCCAATAAAAAAACTATGTACAAGTATGTCATAAGAATAAGCGGTGTCGGGCATCGACATCAACAAAATGCCATTGACGATCAGCCATCCATTGGCAATTAAGAGCGCTATCGATGAAAAACGAATAAGTCCTTGCTTTTTTATTCCAATGCGCATGACATCATAATTCAGCATCCACACAGCAATGCCTATCATCGCAAGAGCAGAGAAATATTTACCCGTGCCATGAAACGGAATCAACAAGCCCAACAAAAATAATCCAAGGAAACTTAAAAGCACGTTTTTAGCACTAACCGAAACCGGTAAAAACTTTGACAATTCAATGCGCTCGGCAGTAATAGTAAGTAATAGAAATCCCATCCACCAGGGAAATGAAGCCGGATAAAATTGCGTGCTAATCAACATGGCATTTCCAACAATTAAACATCCAGCGCCAACCAACATTAACATAATAGAAAGATCGCGCGGATAGAGATTCAGATAGTAGGCATGAATTAAAAACAGGCCAATACTGCCGGCAATAAGAAAATAAAGTCCTATATGGTAATACCCTGGAACCACCATCAGCAAACTCAGCGCGCTGATAACAGGAATAAACATGAGCAATCTTTTCTTTAGGGGAATCGCTTTTTCAAGAGCGATCAACGAGCCTAAAAAACCTCCCACCATAATGGCGCCATGATGCACGGCCATTGGAGTAAGCGGTAAATCCCATCCCAGCCGAATTAATCCGGCCCAGATACCAGCAATCAGGTTAAAGACCGCGGCCAGCATGAAGGGAATTCGCCAGTAGGACATGAAGAACTTTTTTTAATATCTTATCACGTATACTTACTACAAGTCTTTCTTGTTGAAAATCCTTAGCGCCAATAACAATGGAATAATTGCCCATAAGAAAAGTGTGGAGGAAGAGAATAATACTCCCATATTGCTTCCAAAGAAGTTCTTGTAAAATGCACCTGTGTATCCCATTAAAGCCGAAATGTCAAGCTGCAATAACATGATAATGCGCGCCAGGTCAACAGGGTTAAATGCAATCAGCGTCAACGTTACCTTCTCCAAGGGATAATCGTTGAAATTATAAATCACCCATAAGAGCAACCCGTCATAAATCAGGGAAAAATAAAACCAGAAGAGTAAGGCAATACCAATGGCCTTAGATTTATCCCGCGTAAGCACCGAAGATAAAAATGCAAGAGACACAAACACAAGGGTAAGAAAAATACCCGTAAACAACAGCGAGATTACACTTTGCCCTGCTCCGAACATAATAAAAGGAACCCCTACTCCTATTGCATACGCCATGCATAATGAAGAAGCCACAGCAATGTATTCACTCAAGAAGATTACTCTCCGGTTAATCGGTTGTGCCAGCATCAATTCGATAAACTCATAGGAACTAAAGAAGTGTATGGTGGTAAACACCACACTGACTAATGGCACCACCATTAAAACAATGTTTAACAAGCTCAACACCACTTTTCCAAAGTCGCTATCGAGTTGAAACAGAGCAAATGTACTGATCAATAAAAACCCTGTATAGAAAATAATGAAACGGGTTCTTAAGATGTCGTTGAAGATATATCGGATTACGCGTGTCATAGTTGTTCGGTAACAGAGTTTAACAATTCCTTTTGTTTGATCAGGGTAGTCACCGCTTTATTCAATTTCGACTCGTGGGTTTCTTCTTTTAGCGCTTCAATTGAATTATTGTATTGTAACTTTCCTTCAAAAATGTAAACCATCTCTGTTGAAAGCTCATCCAGGTCGCTAAGAATGTGTGAAGAGATGATCATGAGTTTGCCCATGCGTCTTTCATGTAGTATTTTTTCCTTTAATATTTCTACAGAAACAGGATCTAATCCAGCGGTTGGCTCATCCAATATCAACACGGGAGCGTGAAACAGAAAAGCGAGAGAAGCACTCACCTTTTGGCGCGTGCCACCAGAAAGTGTGTGCATCCTCTTGTCGAAGATCTTGTAGAGCTTAAATGCATCCAACAATTCTTCATCAACCGTCTTTACCTCTTTTCGGATATTTTTCATCATATCAATGATCTCACCGATGCGCATGTTTTCAGGATATCTTCCAATTTGAGGCATGTATCCGATCTGCTCACGATATTTCCACTCGTCAGCAATATCTTTTCCGGCAAATTCAATCACACCGGACGAAGGCTTTACCATTCCCAGAATAGTTTTAATGAGGGTAGTCTTTCCCGATCCATTAGGGCCTACCAGGGCATAGCTCTTGCCAGCACTTAAATTTAGACTTACCTGATCAAGCACCATGAGCTTGCCAAAGTTCTTACATAAATCATTAATTAAAATCATACGCTTTCATTGACGGTAAGTTATCCTTCAGATTTTCTGGCGTGATTACAGGGATAGCTTTTTCGGCACGATCCAACAAAAACACCAGAAAGCTGCGCCATAGTAAGACCGCTGTCGGCATTTGTTCCACAATCATTCCATACATGCTAATTGGTCGGTAGGGCACATCGCCCACCTAGTCGCGATTGAGGTCATACCCTTCATAGCGGTCCCAGTAATTACTCTCAATCTTGTTTAAAACCAGGCTGCCATTTGTGACAAGGTCAAATGTGTTTTGCTGAAAGTTATTTCGCTCAATAACGTTATCATCACAGCTGGCCTGCAACTTAAAAGCATATCCATTCTTTATAAATTCATTCTCTTTAAACACATTACGACTGCTGCCTTCCATAAAAATCCCCACGGAGTTTTCAATGAATACATTATTGCTGACATCACTATCGCGAATATCTTTTAACAATAATCCGTATGCCGATGATCCCCAGTTGTGCTCAAAGCGGTTGTGTGTCATCTTCACTCCTTTCGTATACATGACAGCCACACCTGCACCATTGTTGATAAATGTGTTTCCGTGATACTCATCGTTGTGGGAAAACATGAAATGAAGACCATAGCGCATATTGCCTTCACTGTAATTGTTTGTGATGACAGAATTGGTTACAAACTCAAAATAGATTCCGTCACGATGGCCTTTCACTTTGTTTTGGTTTATGGTGATGTGTTCACATTTCCACAGGTGAATGCCATTTCCGATTTGATGTTCAGCTTCTGCGTCTGACTTCAATTCATTGCGCTCAATCCAGATGTGCGAAGAACTAGCCAGGTAGATTCCAAAAAAAGTATTTTCAAACTGATTGTCGAGAATACGAAGATCCTTACACTCCAGAATCTTAATGGCCGCTTTATCTTCAATACTGCCAATACCCGTGTTGATGAATCTCAATCCTTTAATGGTAGCATTATTAGTATGAACCGTTAATGTTTCATATTGATTCTCGCCATCGACTACGGGATAATCAACTCCGATCAGCGAAATCGATTTTTGTAAAATGATATTGCCTTCTCGATAAATGCCTGGTTGTATGAGCAACGTGTCACCTGGGGTGGCCAGCGTGATGGCTTCCTTAATGTGGGTCACCTTTTCGGAGGCACCGACCTTGATAATCTTACCTGCGCGTGATGACACAGGCAACATTATCGCGATGAGCAAAACTAATATTTGTACATTTTTCATTTTGAGTGGCGCTTCAAAAGTGAAATCAGTAACTATTTAAACTGCGTGTTGGCTTCTCCCCAACTCATTAATATGGCTTTCCATTTCTTTTTATACTGTGAATATTCCGCTTCAGTAGCAAAGGCAGCTATTCCGCTAGCCATGGGACTTCTGATGGAATCTGATTTTAAATACCAGGAATTTGTAGCATCAATGAATAGGGCGGGTTGAGCAAAGTCAACCACCAGTAAATGTTTTATGTTCCTCTGTTCCTCAAAATCGGAATGATAGAAACTCAGCATGCAGTTCACATCATCAAACTTATACACCTTTCCTTTTTGGGTAACAATTTCAGCTCCATACTTATAATCCATCATCGTCATCTTACAGGTATAACACAGGTCCTTACCATACGCAATGGGTACTGGATCTGTATTACAACCCAGCATCAGAAATACAATAACTAATGTGATGGTATACTTCATGATTTCTTTCTTTCAAGATAAAATTCAACTACTAATGTGCCGATGGCAAGTAACGCTGAAACCATAAATATCCAACCACCGATATCAGGCCCTGAGAAAGCAGTGAAGTTCAACAACTGCTTGGTCCCTATCAATGGAGGCTGATAAGACATGCCGGGTACAACGATAGCCGCTGTTGGATCCAGGTTGTGTCCATAATCATAACCCCACAACCAGAAATCAACCAACGCAGCAACTCCCGTTGCCGTTAATAATAATGCAAAAAGCCAAAGCGCAAATCGTTTATTCAATAGAGCCGTTACCAGGCCGAATGCTATTAGAAATCCAACGATATACACCATGTAGGTGAATTCTGGAAACATCGCTACTTCAATATGTTTCATACCGATGTAGTGATTAAGTGCGCTGATAATTTTCACATCTCCGATGATGTTGTTTATCCAGATGTCCATCTCTAATCCTTCCGGGTATTGAGGCGCCCACATCAGGATTTGCCAAAGCGGCACAAAGTAGGCACTGATCATAAGCAGTGCAGCGACTGCGACCAGTGCACGCGATATGGGTTTAAGTGGCTTCATACATTTTTTCTTTTAGTGTAGTCCCGCTCCGCCCTCCCGATAAATCGGAAGGGACGGTATTCGGGACTTTCAACCTGTAAACTATGAAAACTATTCCTCCCGACTGAGTCGGAGTGAAAGTGATCTACTGACCTGCGCCACTTGCCTGGTCTTCGATCTTACCGGTTGAAAACTTAATAGGAACATTGCTTCCTGCAGGAGATACGCGAATGTAGCCTTGCATTTCCTGGTGTAGTGCTGAACAAAAATCGGTGCAATAGAACGGGAACACTCCAGTGGAGAGTGGCTTCCACTTTAGTGTACATGTCTCTCCTGGCATAATCAAGATCTCAGCATTGTTGGCGCCTTTCACGGCAAAACCATGGGGTACATCCCAATCCTGTTCCAGATTAGTTACGTGGAAAAAAACATCATCACCCAACTTTACACCTTCAATATTATCAGGAGTTAAGTGTGAACGAATAGCGGTCATATACACGTGCACTTCTTTTCCTTTACGCTCTACTTTCGTCATTCCCTCACCCAAGGAGGCGTAGGGGTGCTTGTTATCTTCTATTTTGTAAATCTTCACTGAGTTAGGCATGATTAAACTGGCCGGTATTGATTCGGCATAGTGTGGCTCACCCGTAGTGGGGAAGTCCAGAATGAGCTTCATCTTATCTCCGCTGATATCATACAATTGTGCAGACTGAGTTAACTCCGGACCAGTAGGTAAATACCGATCCTTTGTGATCTTGTTATAAGCAACAACATATTTTCCATGAGGCTTCGCAGTAGGACCACCGGGAATGGAAAGGTGACCAATTGAATAATAGGTAGGCACGCGATCTAACACTTCTAATGTCTTCACGTTCCACTTTACAATTTCAGATGATACGAAGAAGGAGGTGTAGGCATTTCCCTTTTCATCGAATTCGGTATGCAATGGTCCGAGGCCTGGCTTCTTCACTTCACCATGAAGAGCGGCTTCGTATTTAATTACAGGAATACCGGCAAACTCACCTTCAAACTCTTTGTTGGCAATAGCCTGCTGAATTTTTGTGAACGAGAACACAGGAATCAATGCAGCCAACTTTCCGCTACCCACAATATATTCACCCGTTGGATCGGTATCGCAACCATGTGGAGATTTAGGGCAAGGAATAAAATAAATGATGTCTTTTAAAACCGCTGGATCCAATTGAAGCACTTCATCCATGATAGTAGAGACTCCGGTGTGGGTGCTTTCATTCCATACGTTGTGAGCGTATTTTGCTTTTGCTGTTGTGCCCTTTCCAGCTTTAATATATTCCTCTGCTTTCTTCCAGTTCACGGCCATAATAAAGTCCTTATCTTTTTGTGAAGCGTTTACTTCAAGCAGTGTATAAGCTTGCTCCGTGTTATAAGTAGAGAAGAAGAACCAACCATGTGATGGACCTTTACCTGCACGAGCCAGGTCAAAACTTACACCGGGTGTTTTTAATTGAAAAGCAATTTTCATTCCTCCATCCTTTGGATCGATTGAAATAAAACTGATGTATCCTTTGAAGTTCTCTTTAAAAGAACTGATTGGCACATCGGTGTTATCGCCAACCGGCACACTAAAGCGAGTTCCCGCTACAATGTATTCTGAATTTTCAGTGATGAATGGCGATGAGTGATTACCACCACTGTTAGGCAATTCCAAAATCTCCACGGTTTTAAATGTCTTCATATCCACACGTGCCACACGAGGGGTGTTGTTTGCATTTCCGAAGGCCCAACGTCCATCGTGCTCACCTTTTGTTACAGACAAAGAGATATGGTGCAAATCATCCCAAGGCACAAATCCATGTGACGTATTCAACATAGGCTTTGTCTCTTCACTGTAGCCCCAACCGTTTTCAGGAAACTGAGAGAACACCGGAATAATACGGAACAATCTTCCGGAAGGAAGTCCATAAATACTCATTTGTCCATTAAATCCTCCGGAAACAATATTGTAGAACTCATCATATTTTCCAGGTGCAACATAGGCCTTGGAGGCAGCGTCACCAGAAGTAATACTGCCAGGAGCCTTTGGTTTACAGGCCTGCCAAAGAACAAGCGTGGCAAAAACTGCGAGCACTGAAAGTACCCGATATATCGTGCGTGTTTTCATAGTTTGTTTTATTTATTGATAGCTGATTAAATTATTTCTTGTCGGGAGGTAATAACAATGCGTCAATAATGTATACGATACCATTGGAACCGCGCGCTGAACCCAATACGTTAGCACCATTCACGGTGATCTTTCCATCTTTCTTTCCAATGATCACATTATCCAGGTTCACCTGATTTAACTTCATGCCGTCTTGCATCATATTTTCAGTAAGTACACCCACGTACACATGGTACTCCAGAATATTACGAAGTGCATCTTTACTTTCTGGTTTTAATAATCCTTCCACGGTGCCCGCGGGCAACTTGTCAAAGGCAGCATTGGTGGGAGCAAACACCGTGAATGGGCCAGCATTGGAAAGCACATCAACATATTCTGCTGTTTTTAATGCAGTAACTAATGTGGTGTGATCGGGTGAGTTAATTGCAATGTGTACTACATCTTGTTGTGACACATCATCTTTTACCGCTGATTGTCCAGCACCAGGCGCTTCAGCAACGGCTGCACTTTCCGTGTTTGTAGTTGGCTGACTGCAAGAGAAAGCAAGCATAGCCAATATAGGTAGTAATACCTTTTTCATATAAGTTGGATTTAGGTTAGAGATTTTTTTCAAGCGAACGTATGATGAACTATTTCACACCATCGTTTTGACGCATGAACTCTAGTATGTCGCGCGCATCGCCCACAGAAACATTTTGGTTGGGCATACGAGTAAGACAAAGTTCAAGCAACTTCTGTGCTTCAGGATCCTGATCGAGCATCACCTCCACATTCAAGACCATATTCATGATCCACTCAGGTTCTCTTCTTGTAGTAACACCCTGCCAGCCCGGACCAACTACGCGCTGATCCGTAAGTTTGTGACAGGCTGAACATTTCATTTCGTAGATAGCTTTACCTCGCTCAGCCCGATCCAGCTCAAGTGGAGTATGAAGATTAACATTTTTGATTTGACCAATTCCTTTTGTGGGGTCAGCAACAGCTGCCACAGGGTTTTCATTTTTGGCAGCAGATTCTTCTTTCGGTTTACCCGGACTACAGGCAAATAAGAGGACAATAGTGGCGGAGCAAATAATTAGATTTTTCATAGATTTTTTGTTTTTGAAAAAGCCCTTGTGGCGCTTTTATAATAGGGGCAAATTAGGTAGGAAGAGCCCATTGCCTTTATGCGTCAAATCATAAAGGCCTGTTGATCTTAATCAGCGCAAAAGCTGACATATATCATGAAATAATCAGATTGAGTGTCAATCGAATACTAAAAGTAGATTTTATGATCCTGGAGTTTAAGCTTGCCCGATTCCTCCATGCGTTTGATGGTGCGAATAACCGTTTCAACTCTCATACCACTCATTTCAGCGAGTTGCTGCCTCGTTAAAGGTACTTGAAAGGGTTGGTCGGGAGATGCTTTTGACTTTAGATAGGCAAGCAAACTAATGATCCGATGTTCTGGATCGTAGAAAGAAATTTCAGAAAGGATCATGTTCTTATACTTGAGTCGCTCGCACAAGATGCGATCAAGTTCTATGTGTATTTCGAAATGACCTTTTAGCAAATCAAAAAAACGATCTTTGGGTATTCGCATCACCTTAGAATCAATTAAGGTCGTAGCTGATCCCGGATAAGGAAAATCGCAAAACAATGGAGGCTCACCAAAACTATCTCCCTGATAAAAAATACCCTGGATAAACTCTTTGCCATCCAGACTATAGGTCACCATTTTTACCGAGCCTTCTTCTATCTGATAAAAAAAATTGGCAGTGTCGCCTTCGTGGAAGAGAATCTCATCTTTTTTCAGAGATAAAACAGCGGCACCATATTGACGAGCAATATGCTTCTTAATCAAACTCACTTTTTCTTCTTATCATCAAACAGCATGCGCACGGAGGGACCATAGGTATCATCGAACTGACCTGATTTCAAACTCCACAAAAAAGCTCCTAAGAAAATAAGGGCTACTGTGAGACTAATGCAAATCAAGGCAATTATGATATTCATGGCTTTAAGATTTTTTGACTTACTAAATTTACAGCTAAAGTGGAGAATCCCACTACGCTGATGCTGGAAATAGGCATTAAAATCGCTGCAATGAGAGGCGTTAGATGTCCGCTTACGGCAAACGACAATGTAATAATGTTGTAGAAAAAAGATATGCCAAAGCCGGTTTTTAGAATTGTAGTTGCAGAACGACCCAACGAAATGAACCTATTAAGCTGACTTAATTTTTTTCCTTCCAAAATGCCATCACAGGATGGCGTAAACACGCCTGTATCATCGGTAATCGCGATGCCTACATCACTTTGCTTCAATGCTCCACTGTCATTCAATCCATCTCCCAACATCATCACTTTATGGTTAGCGAATTGAAGTCCACTAATGTATTCCAATTTATCGTGTGGATTTTGATTGAATAACAATGTTGTGCCTGCTGGAAATATTTTTGTCATTTTATCCCGATCGGCCTCACCGTCTCCAGAAAGCATAGCTACTTTCCTGGATTTCAATGACTGCATTAATTTTTCTATTCCATCTCGCACGGAAGTTTCAATTTTAAAGTATCCACGCACCTGGCCATCAATAGATACGAATACCTTCGAGGAAAGTTCAGGCAATACTCCGTCAAACTTTACAAACTCAGCAGAGCCAACAACTAAATGACAACCGCCAATCTTTCCTTCAATACCACGACCTGGCTTTTCAAAGAAGTCAGTAACCGGTGCAGACGAGTTTAGTTTTATAGATTTGGTGATCAAATTACTTAATGGATGAGATGATGATGATGTTAATGTTTTTACCCAAGCCAATTCACGATCCTCCAAAGCGCCTATAAATTCAAGTTGTGACGCTCCATTCGTTACCGTTCCGGTTTTATCAAAAACAATCGTATCTATTTTTGAAAGTCGTTCGATTACATCGGCATTTTTTAAGTAGAACCCATGGCGCCCAAACACGCGCAGCATATTGCCGTAAGTAAATGGGGCCGCCAGCGCCAATGCACATGGGCATGCCACCATCAATACTGAAGTAATCACTAACCACATTTGCGAGGCATCCGTCAGATACCAATACCCAGCAGTAATCAAAGCAACCCCTAATACTCCCCAGGTGAAACGCCTTGCGGCCAGGTCAATAATTTTTCCATACTGACTTTCTTCTGATTTTTGAAATACTTCTTTGTTCCACAAACTGGTAAGGTGGCTTTGGGAAGTTTTCTTTTCCACCACCATAGAAACAGATTTACCTGCGAGTCGCCCGCCCGCATAGACTAACTCACCGGCCTTAACCATAATTGGTTTGGATTCTCCGGTAACAAAACTATAATCGAAATATGCTTCTGCATCTAATAATAAACTATCCGCTGGCACCACTTCCCAGTTTCGAACTCGAATGCTGTCGCCCTTCTCTAATTCATAGATCACTACAGGTTTCCACTCTTCTCCATTTTTCTTTTGCACCGCCAATGGAAAGTACGATCGAAAATCACGATCAAAAGCAAGACTTTCATAGGTCTTGCTTTGAAACCATCTTCCTATTAGCAGAAAGAAAACCAGACCAGCCAGTGAATCAAGATAACCAGGGCCCGTATTGCTGAGAATATCATAGGTGCTCCTGAAAAACAAAGTAGCCAAACCTATTGCAATGGGCACATCAATATTAATTTGTCGTTGCCTGAAACTTTGCAAGGCATTGGCAAAATAATCTTTGCCACTGTAAAACGTAACGGGTATAGCCAAGGCTACATTCAAGTAAGAAAAGAGCGTCTTCAACGAAGTCTCTGTTCCTTCCAAACCCAAATATTCAGGAAAACTTAATAACATGATGTTGCCAAATGCGAATCCGGCAACGGCCAATTTCATGATTAAGTCCTTGGATGATACCTTCTCCTTTCTCTCTTCACTGAGGTTGATCTGGGGCGCATAACCAAGTGAAGTCATCAACAGGGCTATTTCGCTTAACGCCACTTGGGTGGGATTGAAATCAATCGCAACCCGCTTGCGTGCAAAATTAACTTCAGACTTGAATACGCCTGGATTAAGTCGTTGAAGATTTTCCAACAACCAAATACAAGAAACACAATGAATGGCAGGGACAAAAAATTCAACTTTTGCGAACGTGTCTGAATTGAATGTTAAAAGCTTCTTCTTAATTGTTGATTCATCCAGGTATGAATAAGTCTCTTCATTGACATATCTTAAATTAACTCCAGGAGTTTTCTCATAAGAATAATAATCACAAAGATTATTCTCGTTCAGTATTTCAAATACAGTGCGACAACCATAACAGCAAAAGGTTTTGTCTTCGCTTCTAAACCACTGCTCTTCGCAGACCTGACCGCAGTGATAACATAATACCTGTTCCTTTACTTCAATCGCCATGCTTAGTGGTTAGAATAAAAGATGGACATGTGATGATCCGCCAACTTAGTAGCCAACAGATTATTCTTAAGCAAATTAATGGCTGCGCGACCCATAACCAACAATGGTTTGTTTATTTTTTCGGCATACGCCACGAGTTGATCGATTATACTTTTATTACTGAACGGCACTATGCCGACATCATCAAATACTTTCTGCAGGTAGCTCACCAGGTATTTCTCCAGGTGAATCTCCGGTGCATCATCTGGGCTAACGGTAATAATGGTCACTTTCTTATTGTGCGAAACATTTCCAAACATGGCGAGGAAAGATTTCAAAGCAGCCAAGCCGGATTGGTCGTAGTCAAACAATACTAATATTTCCTCATAAGAATGAGCCAGATCTTCCGTAAGGAAAATCGGGCATCCCATCTCCTCAAAAAAATGGTCGGGAAAAGATTGAATCAATTGTCCCATATTATCATGAGTGATTGGGCTAATGACTGTCAGATCAGCAAACTTACTTTGATTCATGAGGCCACTTGAATTGGACGGGCTATTGATAAAATTAATATCAATATCCAGTGTCTTTGCTTCATCTTGAAGGGAATTTTGCAACGCAGTTTTATCCTGCTCATTGATAATCATCACTTTCCCCTTTGATGATTTCGTAAAATCCTTTAAGAAAAAAGCAGAAAATCTTTTACTATCTACATGGGATAGCAAATTGGCGTAGTCTGACAGATGATATTTGGTTGGCTGTAAGTCTACTGGGAATAATATATGCTTTTTCACAACGGAATCTTTTTGCTGGTTAGCTAATCCTATAAGTCCAAATGGGGCAGTTAATATGATTAACGGCATCTTCCGCAATGCTTCCACTCATCAGGTGATTGAGCCCTCTCCGCCCATGGGTGCCCATAGCAACCATATCCGCTTTTGTTTCGAAAACAAAATTCTTCAATCCTTCTTCCTTACTGTAATCATTCCATACGTTCAATGTATAATCTTTAAGCATGAAGCGTTTCGCAAATGCTTTCAACCTCGGCTTGATGTCTAAATCCCTTTTGAATGAAGAGGGCGTGTTCACGTAAAGTATGTGCAAGGTCGCTTTGAAAAAGTTTTGCAAAGCCTTCACGGCTGTCACAATCTCCTCGTGGCTTACATCTCCGGTAGTAGGGAATACAATATTTTTTATAGCCGAGAGCTTAATCTGTTTTTTGATAGCAATAACCGGAACCCCGGATGTACGAACAACTTTTTCTGTATTGGAGCCTATGAAAAATTCCTTTACCCCGCTGGCTCCATGAGTACCCATCAGGATCAAATCAATTTTTTTATCCTTTACAAAATCGCGAATGGTAGGAGTAGTGCCACCAAATTCAACAAAGGAGGATACCTTCGGTCCTTCCTTCGCCCATTTATCTTTCATCTTCGCAAAGTTTTTTTCCGCATGAGCCTTCATGTCTTTAATGAAAGCTTCTTCGAAAGAAAGCGTTGGCATGAGTACACTTTCATGCATCACCGGTAACTCTACAACGTTGAGCAGTACAACTTCACCGTTGCTTTGATTTGCAATTTCCGCGGCCATCTTGAAGGCCTGAACGGCAGGGTCGGAAAAATCACATGGAACTAATATCTTTTTCATAGCTGTGGCGGTTTGTATGTCATTCAAATGTAGAACAAACAACTACTCACCTTAATGATGGGTATCAACGGAAAAGATGACTTTTATCAGTTTAAGAGGTCAAAAACGAGCGCCTTCAAACTTGCTCAAAGGGCATTACGCGATAATAAGGTCGGCTTGCTTGGCCAGCTTTTTGGGTTCGAGAATCCTGATCTTTTTTCCTTCGAAAGCAATAAGTCCGTCAGACTTGAATTCGGATAACAGACGAATTACCGTTTCAGTTGCAGTGCCAACAATGCTGGCGAGGTCTTCACGTGAAAGTGCCAGATCGATCAAGAAACTTCCTTCGCCTTCCATTCCGTAGGTTTCCTTTAACATAAGCAAGTTGGCAGCAAGCCGCTCCCGAACAGACTTATGAGCTAATTCAGCCAATTTTTCTTCCATGATACCCATTTCGTGACACACTGCCTGAACCACACGCTTCATGAAAAGAGGATTCTTTTGAAGTACCTCAAAAAAACTTTCTTTGGGAATAAAGCATATTTTGGCATCCTCCAAAACAGTAGCCGTTGCCTGATAAAACTCTTCGCTTAAAAGAGCACGGTAACCCAGGAAGTCACCGGGTTTGACTATGTAGATGATAAACTCTTTGCCTTGAACATTATTCTTATACACTTTTACCTTGCCTCCATTCATGCAATACAAACCGGTAGGTCGGGTGCCTTCATAGAAAATGTTCTGCCCCTTCTTGTATTGAATGCAGGTCTTGTGATTATTGATCGTGCTAAGGTCTTCCGGATTCAATCCATTAAAGAGTGAATCCTTCAAATGTTCGCACAACGTGCAAGCAATATTAAATTCAACTTTAGCCATATTATCGCAAAGTATAAAAGTTTCAAACAATTAATCCAATCCCAAACAAAAGAACAAATAATAAGGTAGAAAAAGCCATTTGTTTTAAAAAAGGATCAAGTTCATGCGAAGGCTTGTGATGTACGGCTAAACCATTTCGGATCAAAAGGGGAACAGCGAGCAAAAAAAGAAACTGCCACCACGACTGAAAATTGAGTAAGGTGTATAGCACGGAACTCAACAGCCCTCCTGATAAAAGAATCCAATGATAAAGGGATGCTTTTTTCTTTCCTAAGCGGACCGGAATAGAGTATTTGCCCGCCTGTCGATCTGATTCTATATCGCGAACATTATTCACGTTCAAGACAGCAATGGAAAAAAGCCCACAACTTAACGCTGGCAGAATTTCCTTCCAGGAAATTTGATGAGTAAACAAATAAAATGATCCCATTACTCCAACCAATCCAAAAAATATCAACACAGAAATATCCCCTAAGCCCAGATAGCCGTAAGGCTTTTTACCCACCGTATAACCGATTGCCGCCAGAATACTTAAAAGCCCTAAGGCAAAAAAGAAAATTATTGCTCGCCAGTTGGCATTAAATGAAAGCCATAGTAACATTATTCCACTCACCAGACTTAACAAAGAAAATATAATTACTGCCCTGCGCATTTTCGATAGTGAGATAGCTCCAGACTGAACCGCCCTCATTGGGCCTTTCCTGTCAACATGATCAGCGCCATGAACAGAATCTCCATAATCATTCGCAAGATTAGATAGCACTTGAAGAAAAATAGTAGTAAGACAACACAGTAAAAAAATAACCAGGTCAAATTTCTTTATGGCAGCAGCGAGGAAACCGGCCATGCCTATACAGGAAAGTGATAGCGGAAGTGTGCGTAAGCGAAATGCGTGGAGCCAGGCCGTTGTATTCATAGATAATGTAACAAATCAAATGGAAATAAGTTGAATTTTATAGTCAACCTTATAGAATTTCTCTGATGGCATGAATCTGACCATTGAAAGAAAACTGGCTGCCTTTGGACAACCCTATTAATATACGACCAATCGGTGTTCCCGGTGCAACGACAAAATAATCTACGTGACCAACCTGTAGTTTACCTAAGCTAACAGCGATAAAAAAAAAGTACTGATCAGTCGTTACCAAACTGCCTATTGAAACCACATTAGAAGAAGGTTTCAGGCTTATCAAACTCAATGAGTTTTTAAGCAGGATCGCCTCATTCAATTGCAGTGCTGCTTTGTCTCTTTCAATTTGCGCCATTGCCCTACCGGTTTCATACTTATCCCCGGCACTGCTTTTATCTTCCATGTTGGCAGATTCCTGAGCCGCGTTCATGGCCTCTTTTGCATTAGCTATTCTTTGCTCCACCAACGTAAAGCAATGGTCCATTAGTGCCTTCTTTATATTTTCTGCATTGTCCATCAGATTCCGAGCACTTCTTTGAGTTTTGCATAGCCTGTTTTACTTACCGGAACTCGTTTGCCGTCTCGTAAAATCGCCAGATGTGATTCTTTTTGGTAAGGTTCTATTTTGGTAATCTGATTGACTTGAACAATGTAGGAGCGATGGACCCGAACAAATTGTTGTGGATCTAATGTCTGTTCGTAGAAACTCATCGTCTTATTTTTTAAGAACGAGCCTTCAGCGGTGATCACTTTTACAAAGTCATCATCGGCCTCAATGAAATGAACATCTTGCACAGAAATGATTTTTACTTTGTTTCCGTTTTTCACCACGATCCGATTTTGCTGACCGATGGTTGCCGACATCGTGTTAAGCACACTTTCAATCTGCTGCGGAGCGGTGGGTGTTACTTTACTTTTCCATTTCAACACGGCTCCGCGAAAGCGATCTTCCGGCACAGGCTTAAGTAAATAATCAACCGCATTGGCTTCAAACGCTTTGATGGCATACGAATCATAGGCAGTAATAAAAATCACAGCTGGCTTGGTCTCCAGTAATTCAAGCATTTCAAAGCCATTGATCTTTGGCATTTGAATATCCAGAAAAATCAAATCAGGTTGATGCTGTTGAATGGCTTTGACACCTTCAAAACCATCACTACACTCTTGCACCAATTCTATATCTTCAAAATATTTCAGGTATTTTTTGATGATCTCGCAAGCCAACGGTTCATCATCTATCAAAATAACTTTAATCATACTTCTCAGGCAGAATAAGTTGAACAATGAATTTACTGTCTTCCATTCGAGTGGTCAATAAGTCATTTCGGGCGTATAGCAAATAAAGTCTTCTTCTCAATCCGCTCAACCCGAAACCACTGCCTTCTGCCGGTTGCATATCTTCGTCAAAAGGATTGGATATTTCTATAAGAAGTGTATCACTTTCACGTTGGGTGGATAAATTAATCACTACCTGGCCGGTCGTGCCATATAAACCAAATTTAATAGCATTCTCTACCAATGGTTGCAAAAGTAACGGGGGGATAAGCCATAACTGAATCTGGTCATCCAAATTCAAACGCACCTCCAGCCGGTGACCAAAGCGCACTTTCTCAATAGATAAATACAGTTGAAGGTACTCTATTTCTTTAGCCAGTGTTATCCATTGCTCATCTGCTCTTTTTAAGGTGGCACGCAAAAAGTCTGAGAGCTGCTGCACCATCTTTCCGGCTTTATCCGGTTGTGTAATAATGAGCGCATTAATTGAATTTAGGCTGTTAAATAAAAAGTGCGGTTGAAGTTGAAGTTGAAGTTTTTGCAATTCTGCCTCCTTCACCATCACTTGCGTGGAAGTCTCCCGATCATTTGAATCCTGCACTTCTTTCCAGCGATCATAAAACATATTGATCAGGCCGGCAGAGGTGATTAATATAAATGCAATGCCCCATCGTATGGGTTCAGATTGATCAAGGAATTTAAGGTATTCAACATTTCCCTCGTACAATTGAAAAAGTGCCTGCTTTGTTATCCATTCAACAATAAAAGCTAAAATCAAACTTACTCCCACCGTAATCTGAAACACTCCACCCTTGGGAAAGTAGCGATTCAGATAGCTGTTCAGAATGCTTGCACTAACTAAGGAGAAATTAAAGAGGAAAGAATCCCAGGTGGCCACTCCCCAATCCAGTCCAAAATTCTGATGGAGTACCCAACTATGAAATACCATCCAGAGGAAAACAAATCCTAGAATCGGTAATCGGGTTGTGGTGGAAGATACTTTTATATTCAAGTTTCTAGGATATCGGCTGAAGGGTCAAATTTATCTCGCTATTTATTGCCAGCTCAAACGCCTTTTGAGATTTCAGTTTTATTTGATCGATGTAAGCATTTGCATCACCTGGTTCTTCTGTGACAGAAAAAAGCTGTGCACCATCCTCTAATGAACCAACCAAATGGATATCGCCAACTTCGATGAATTTCCATGCTACTATCTCATCACGTTCATTCCGAAAACTACTCTCGTCCAATCTACCCAAAACAGTAGCTTTTTCATATGCCCATGCTACCTCATCGGCACGTATCAATCGCCACTGCTCATCAAACTGAGGAGTGTGAGCACCCTCGCCACTCCTCACTTGAAAAATCAATTTAGCCAGATACCAGTTCATGGAGGTTATTAGTTAGTTATAACTTTTGATGTCAACACCTCCAAACATTACAAACCCGGTAATCACCAATTTTTTGCCAACACCTAATGACTGTGGTGCATTGCGTTTGTCATCTACTCCTCCCAATATGGCGGTCACTTCCGATTTCAATTCCCAGTTGGAGGGCACAATCAATTTCACGCCTCCAAACAGTTGCACTACATCAATCACCACTGTTCCGTTAATATCTGCTTGCGATAAATCGATATCAGTTCCTCCAAAGATGCAGGTAGTTTCTCCGCCTTGAAAATTTTTCGAAAAGACTTTACGCTTATTTCCCCCGAATACAGTTGTGAGATCAAAATAGTCCTCCCCACCTTCATCCATGCTCACTACTCCATCGCCCCACTTTTTCTTTCTTGCTTCACGCGAACCAGAACCCATCACGGCACGTCCCAGTATAAATAATCCTACAATGATGATTCCAATAGGCCCTGCGTAACGATCTATGTCGTAAGAAAAGCCCGGAACATCACCAAGGAAAAAAATTGATCCAATAATGATCATTACCAGCCATCCTATGCCTTCAAATTTTTTGTTGATACCGACAATCAAACCGATCGCAATCAACAATGTCTTCCATGAAAATAACCAGCCTGGAAAATAGTACACATCCATCCGGTCAAGCAATAAGAAGGTTCCTATTATGAAAATAACAACGCCCACCCAGAAGCTGCTGCTTAATTTTTTTCTTTCGTCCGTCATACTCTTAATGTTTGTTATATCAAAAGTAACGGGTAAGAATGTGATTGGATGATGTAAAAAGGTCATCGGCAGGCTAAAGTCGGTGAAACCGGGGATTTTTATCGGTGAAACCGGATCGACCAGATTGCAAATTCCTCGTTGCTCCCTCACCTCACATAAAACTATTTTCTACCCGATCGACAACTCGCTATATTTGGTTATACGGCTAATCACTCAACTCTACTTTGTCACAACTAAGTTGCTGATTTTTGGCTACTTCCATAGTATTGGTGTTTAAGTATTTTCAGTTTTTTAAATTCACTTAGCACATCGGT
>JAYVTB010000068.1:0-25981 GCA_043774805.1 Cyclobacteriaceae bacterium
TGTTTCTGCGGAAGAGGCTCATTCTTTTAAGATTTCAGATACCTCAAAGGTTTGAACTTTTTCCGCTACTTTATAATCGCGACTTTCGGATAGTTATGGGAAAAGCTTATTAATTTACACGTTCAAATTTTTCCAGATATGTACATACAAGGTGACGCAGTAAAAGAGATGACTTTCGATGCCATCGTGATTGGCTCAGGCATGAGCGGAGGCTGGGCTGCAAAAGAATTGTGCGATAAAGGATTAAAGACATTAGTGCTGGAGCGTGGCCGGGAGGTGAAGCATCTTCAGGATTATCCTACGACCAACATGAATCCATGGGAATTTAAGTATAGAACCCAATTGACCTTAGCAGAAGAAGAAGCGAATCCTATTGCGGGTAGATGTTATGCATTTAATGATACCACTAAGCACTTCTTCGTAAAGGACGAGGAGCATCCTTACATACAGGAGAAGCCGTTTGATTGGATTCGCGGATATCAAACCGGGGGAAAATCATTATTGTGGGCACGACAGGTGCAACGTTGGAGTCGATTTGAATTTGAAGCACCTGGTCGGGATGGATTTGCAGTAGATTGGCCAATTCGTTATGATGATCTGGCACCCTGGTACTCGTATGTTGAGAAGTTTGCCGGCATTAGTGGCAATCGTGATGGACTGGAAACACTCCCAGATAGTGAAGTAATGAAAGCATGGGAGAGCAATTGCGTGGAGAAACATATTCAGGATAAGATCAAAGAGAATTATAAGGACCGCGATGTAGTAATGGGCCGCTGCGCCCATCTTACAGAGCCGCAGGAAATCCATAAGCAGCAGGGAAGAGGGCAATGCCAGAGTCGTACTTTGTGCGAGCGTGGTTGTCCCTTTGGTGGATACTTCAGTGCCAATTCATCTACGCTTCCATGGGCAATGCGCACAGGTAATATGACATTACGTCCATTTTCAGTGGTACATTCTATTATCTATGATGAGAAGAAGGGTAAGGCTACGGGCGTAAGGGTGATTGATGCGAATACCAAAGAAGTGTTTGAGTATTATGCGCGCGTCATTTTTGTTAATGCGGCCTGTCTGAATACGAATTTGGTTTTATTGAATTCAACTTCAAATCGATTTCCAAATGGTTTGGGTAACGACAATGGACTATTAGGAAAGTTTGTAGCGTTTCATAATTATCGGGGATCGGTAAACGCCACTTTTGAAGGTTATGAAGATACGTATTATTACGGGCGCAGGCCCACTCAATTAATGATGCCGTCTTTCCGCAACGTGCATAAGCAGGAAGAAGATTTCATGCGGGGTTATATGTCATTTTATGGTGCATCGCGAGGGGGCAACCAAAGTGAAAGCATTGGCGCAGAATTAAAAGAAGCAGTATCAAAGCCCGGCATGTGGCATGTATCCATGATGATGCAAGGCGAAACCATCCCGATTGCAAGCAATCATGTAAGATTAAGCGCTGATCAAAAAGATGCGTGGGGCATACCTCAACTAATTACCTCCGTTGAACATACCGATAACGATGTGAGGGTGATGAAGGACTTTCTTGTACAGGCGCAGGAGATGCTTGACAAAGCCGGTTGTAAAAACATTACTCCTCACGATAGCGGTCAGGCACCTGGCTTAGACATTCACGAAATGGGTGGAGTGCGTATGGGCCGTGATCCTAAGACATCTTTATTGAATAAGTGGAATCAGTTTCATTCATGTAAAAATGTTTTTGTCACCGATGGTGCGTGTATGACTTCGGTTGGAAATCAAAATCCTTCTCTTACGTTCATGGCCATCACGGCACGTGCCGCGAACTATGCCGTAGAGGAGATTAATAAAGGAAATTTGTAAGTAAGTTTATTTAAGATCGAAGCCCTTTCCAAGCCAATCTGACATACTTATCCAACCTTTATTTTTGTACGTTCTATTTGGATTGGTAGGAATATCTTTGGGTCTATTCCCAGACTTACAAAACAGATACCATTCAGTATTGCTTTTTAACTTTAAAGAATGAACGTATTTTCTTGCATCTATAAAAGATCTGTATTCTTTCATTTTATTTGAAATAAATTCAGTCCCTGTCCAATCCCCGAAGCCTTTCCATCCATTGTTTTTATAAGTTCGATAAGGGGCCGCAGGAATATCCTCTGGCTTCTTTCCTGATTGACAATATTGCCTCCATTCAGATTGACCTTTTATCTTTAAAGAATGAACAAATGATCTTGCTTCGTCAAATGGCTTGTAATTTTTAAAAATATCTGCAACTGTTCCAGTTCCTAACCAATCTCCCCAACTTATCCATTCTTTGTTTTTATAGACCCTATCTGGATGGGTGGGAATATCCTTAGGCTTCTTGTCTGATTTGCAATAACCCTTCCAGTTGGTCACACTTCTTAATTGTAAGGAATGAACGAATCTCCTCGCTTGTATGAAAGATCGGTGTGTCCTTAATTTAGGTGCGATAAAATTGTTTCCAAGCCAATCACCCCAACTTATCCAACCTTTGTTTTTATATGTTTGATCAGGGTAAGCAGGAATGTCATTTGGCTTTTTTCCCGACTCACAATACCGTTTCCATTCCTTACCTTTTTTCAGATTTAGTGATCGTGCAAATTCTCTTGCTTCTTTAAATGATCTATACGGTATAAACTTATTTGCAATTACTCCTGTCCCTAACCAATCGCCTATACCTTTCCATCCTTTAGTTTTATAAATTCGTTCAGGTGCTGCCGGAATAAATTCAGGTTTGTTTCCGGATTTTTTATACTCTATCCACTCATCCGTCTTTTTCAATTTGAGTGAATGGATAAAATTCCTGGCTTCATCGAATGATAGATAGGTTTTAAATTGAGAAGCAACTGTGCCTGTCCCAAGCCAATCTCCCATGCTCTTCCATCCTTTGCCTTTATAAGCAGAGTGAGGGGCAAAGGGAATGTCATAAGGCTTCTTTCCTGACTTTTTATATCTTTTCCATTGTTCTCCGTTTTGTAGCTTTAATGAATGAACAAAAGCTCTTGCTTCATGAAAAGGTCGATAAGTTCTTAACTGAGAAGCAACAACCCCTGTTCCAAGCCAATCACCAACACCTTTCCACCCTTTGTTTTTATAAGCTCTCTCAGGATTAAAAGGAATGTCATTGGGCTTTTTTCCGGACTTACAATATTGTTGCCATTCCTTACGATCTTTTAGATTCAGGGAGTGAACAAATTCCCTTGCTTCATTAAAAGGTCGATAAACTCTTAGTTGAGGTGCAATCGAGCCTGTGCCAAGCCAATCACCCATATTTATCCAACCCTTTCCTTTATAGACTACATGAGGATGACTTGGAATGTTAAGGGGACGTTTATCTGACTTAGTGAACTTGTGCCAATCAGAACTACCTTTCAATTTTAGTAAACGAACAAATTCTCGTGCCTCCTTAAACGATAGATATTGTCTGCGAGTACCGGCAATACTTCCTGTGCCAAGCCAATCACCGGTACTTATCCATCCCTGATTTCGATATACTGTATGAGGCGAATTAGGAATATCCTTCGGCTTATTAGGAGATTTGCAGTATTGCTTCCATTGCTTTTGGTCAACTATTTTAAGTGAGCGAACAAACTCCCGTGCTTTTACAAATGATAAATATTCTCTTTCAAATGTTGCTTTGACACCGGTACCCAACCAGTCACCAAAGCCATTCCAACCGTAATTTTTATAAACAACGGACGGTGATGAAGGTATATCAAATGGTTTGTACTTTGATTTGTAATAGCGTTCCCACTCTGTCTTGCTTTTCAATTTTAGGGTGTGAATAAAAGAGCGAGCTTCATAAAAAGGCATCCAATTCAGTTTTGCCAATCTACTCCACAATTTTAACTCTACATTGTTCGCCAACTGCTGCAAGTCAATTTGCTCTGCATAGATTTCAATCAATTCATCACCATTTAATCTTTTGTCTTTTGATAAATCCTTTTCTCCTTTAGGTTTAAAATATTCAATAATTCGGTCATCATTGGAGGCAAGCGCACGCAGCGTGAGCAGGAGATCGTTATATGATTCGTCATCAATCATAGGCTCTAAATCGTTACCTTTGGATAGTACGGGAATAATCACATAGCCATACTGTTTTCCTTTGGAAATACGTAATAAACGTCCAACCGCCTGAACAATGTCAATTGTGCTGCGCTTTGGATCGGCAAATAAAACGCAATCAATGCTTGGAACATCCACGCCTTCTGTAAGGCATCGTGAATTGGTAATGAGCGCCTTGGGTGATTGAATGAACGCATTAATTGTTTTGCTACGCTCAGCCGTTGAAATGGCACCTGTTACATGAAAGCTATCAATTGGCTCAAAATCATGAATGGCTTCTGTAATCCTTGCCTGATTCTCTTCAAATGCTTTTGCTCTTGCTATGCTGCTATGAAAAGATACTGCGTGTTTGATTGGGTATTTTTGCATGGCTTTTCGTAAAGCAATAATGGAAGTGAGGGTATGGGCTTCTACTTCATCATTCCAATTTCCTTTGGTCGGTCGTATATAAGCATTCTTCCTTATCAACTCCCGTACTTCTTTCTGATCAATAATTACAGTAATGATTCGGTAGTCACTGAGAATAGGAAGCTTAATTTCCAGAGCTTCTTTGAATGACAATAATTCAAATGTTTCTCCATAAATAGCTGGATTATCCATACTTGTTATTTCATCGCTGCTGCCAAGGTATCTGCGCTCTGTGGCAGTCATGAACACTCGCTTGTCAATTCGGATATTTTCGTCATGGAGCAGATGTGAGAACATCTTATCCTTTTGCCCTACAGTTCTATGAGCTTCATCCATAATGCCAAGGTCAAAAGTGATGGTTGCCCTAACCGCTCCGGCAGCAATTACTTTTCCACTTTGATACGTTGTGAACACCACTTTGGTCTTCCTGGTCTTTCTTGCCAGCCACTTTGAAATAATATCAACATCTGTCAAGCAGGGTATTCCTAAATCCTGAACCAGCACGGCAACATCATCCTGCTTGCCAATAGATTCATCGCTGCACACGCAAATCCATTCCATGTTCATCTTGTTTGCTACTGCTTCTCTCAACCATGTCTTCAGTGTTGCGCTTACAAGTGCAAGGCTTGGAACTGCTATGATGACTTTCCTTGCATTCAGTTTTTCTGCAATCCAAAATCCTGTCAGGCTCTTGCCGGAGCCGCAAGGCAAAATGAGTTTGCCCCGGCTCTGCTTGTTTGTAATGAAATGATTAACAGCATTTTTAATCGCTCGCTGTTGATGTAGAAAAGGTTTATAGGGTGAAAGGATGATAGGCTTATGGATAGAAAGATTTCTGATGTTGTTAAACTGTTCCAGAGTAAGGCTTTGCCACGCCTCACTTGTACAAAATGAAATGGCTTTTTGGCCGATGTAGGCTTTTGAAAAGCGTTCAGCAGTAGTACAAACCAATCCGAAAGTGAATTTCCCTGAAATAGCAAAGGCCAGATTACCAAAAGTGGAAATGTAGTCGTGGGATAATCGCTGATTTTCATCTTCAAGGTATTTGCATTGTATTGCCCAATAGTCTCCACTGGTAGTTTGAGCAACGAGGTCGATGCCCTGGTCGTTGGAAGGTATTTTTAATTCTTGTTTTTTCTTGGGTGTAAGCTCACTAAACAACCACACTTGTTTGAGTGTGGAGGCATAATCAGGATGTGATTGCAGAAAATATTTTATGAACAGTTCAAAAACATCGCCTTTCTCTTTTTTGGAGAGAGATGATAGAGCCTTTCTCAGCGATTGCCAATCGGATGAATTAGATATTATCCTATGGAGCTTTTGTGACATTGGCTATCGTAAGACCTTTTAGACAGGTAATAAATATACGAATGCTAGGTTAAAATATATCGTTTTCCTATTTGATCGGGAATGTATCGAGCCTGTAAGATTTCCACTGGAAATCAAAATCCTTCTCTTACGTTCATGGCCATCACGGCACGTGCCGCGAACTATGCCGTGGAGGAGATTAATAAAGGAAATCTATAGCGCTAGGTTTGGCCGACAGTTAAATCTTATTTTAGCTGCGTTGCTTTTTGAGGTGGCATTTCGCGAGGGATGCGACTTTTTAAATCACCAATCCAGGGCCAGAGTTTCTGGTAATTCAAATCTATTTCCGCCACTGCTACAGGATTTTCATTGGTGGCTTCGCTGATCACATTTCCTTCAAGATCAAACACGGCCGATATCATATCGTACGTGGAGGAGACCAGGTAGACCTGGTTTTCTAAGGCACGTGCCATGGCAAGTTTCAAATAACCACCTGCAATGGGAAGTAGTATAATTTCTGCACCTTGCTGAGCCAGTGTTTTGGCAGCATCCGGAAAAGTAACATCCCAGCAAATCATCATGCCTATCTTTCCAAAGTCCGTATCAAATACAGGATAGGAACTTCCGGGAGTTATGCCACCATCAATTTCTTCTCGCGGCAAACTTACCTTGCGATATTTGCCCACCAGTTTTCCTTCCCGATCGATCAGCACCGCTGTGTTATATACGATCTCTCCATGTTTTTCCAATAGACCCGCTACAATGTAGAGATGATTCTTTTTCGCTACCTCTCCGAGAAATTTTGTTGAAGGTCCTGGAATAGGTTCACTTGAATTTACATAACTCACTCCCGTGCCTACCATGGTGATGGCTTCCGGAAGACAGACAATATCTGCCTTTTGTGCACCCGCAAGATCTACGAGTGAAGCGAACTTGTTAAGATTATCCTGGGCTGATTTGCTATGATCTGGCTTATGGTGAACGGTGGCAACTTTAACGATACGAGGCTGTGGTGCGGTTGATTTTTGAAATGTTACATTGCTGTACCGCACCATTCCATCGGCATCCCAACGGTAATGCAGCTCCAGTTTTGCCCTGCTGGTTCCGTCAGGGACTTTATAAAGTTTTTCGAAAACATTCCAGCCTTCTTTGGTTTTATCAAGGAGGGTAACGGGATACTCAGTAAAGTCAACCTGTTCGCCAGATTTGTTCAGCCAGATGATCCGTGCTTGAATGTTGCGCTTCGCATCTTCGACATTGGAGGCGATATAGTAACCTTTGAAATCAAAATAGGCTCCAGCCTCTACATGCACATATTTGTACCAATGACCATCGGCATATTCTTTCCCTCCTCCGCTCAACGTCAATGTGGGTTCACCGCGAAATGTATTTTTAGTGTCGACAGAATAAACAGGTGCAATTTCCTTTCGTTGCGATTCGAATTTCCATTCGGAGGAGAAGTCCTGTCCGATTGTGGGAACGAAAACCAAAAGCAATAAGCCACTCAATAATGGCGATGCTATTTTCCGTATAGTGAAAAAAGAAGACAGGAAATTTTTTTTGATTTTTTTCATGCTGTTATCGTTTGTCAAGCCCTTAAATTCAATGGTTCCTATAAAGTTAGTAAATATTGATGGTGATCGGGGTGTGAAAGTTGATGGATTTATTTAAGGATTGTATATTCAATAGTGAATAATAATAGAATGAAAAGAGGTTGCACCAATATTCTACTTCTGATGGCCATTCTTTGCCAGGCTTGTGCAACACTAAACACCAACACTATGAAAGATCAACCTATCACAATTATTGGAATGGCTCAGAATGGAAAAGCAGGAGCATTGGTAAAAAACCAGAATGATGCCATTTACTATATTGATGGGCTGGGAGCGTGGCCACCCGAGATGATCAACAAGCAAGTTTCAGTTACAGGAACCCTGAAGGTAGAGAAGGTTTCTGAGAAGAGTTTAAAAAATGAGCAAGGTGAGTGGAGCCAGGGAATGTCAGGTGAAATAAAAACCATTTTACAACCCGTATGGAAATTGCAGTAGTTGCTTTTATTTTTCCAACTGTTGCTTAAGATTCTTGAATGAAACATATGGTCCTTCGGCCATAGCCATGTTTACAAGCCAGGCAGGAACGGCTCCACCAGGGTCGATGTCTAATGTATATTCTATTTTGAGCAGGTTGTCTTTGATGCGGACTACTTTCCAAAGTCCATGTATAAAAGTAACACGAGTCAATCCTTCTCTCACGGGTCGTGTGTTGGAAAATGAATTAATATCAATTTGCATTTGATCCTCTGTGGATTCTGATGAGATCTTGAAATTGGCCAATATTTCACGATCACTAACCGGCCAGGGAGCATTCACTTGGCTGAGATAGATTATTTCGGTGTCGCTGATTTTCTGGAGCACCTCAGCATTGATCGTATTGTATTGCCAGGAAGGGTAATTGTCCACTTGCAATAAGAAATTTCTCAATTCAGTAATCGTAGTGTTTTGCAAAACAAATTCTGCTTTCAGTGTTTTGAATTTCTTATTTCCTGTTAAACAAGTATACACGCTAATTCCATCGGCTTGCTTTTTCAAGTCACAGTTAGGCAGTTGTCCACTAGCCAGAACGTGATTTAAGCAGAATACGATTATGAAATAGAGACTCTTCATTGATGAAATTTCTTAAAACGACTGGAAAGATAAAATGGGTGGGATAAAAATATCATGAATGCCTGTTTATAATTATGCAGGATTGACCGCTCATCAAGATTCAAGGCATCAAAAAACCTATTGAGGAACTTCCGAATCATAAATCTGAGGTGAAGGAATTTGCTAAAAAAGAGAAAATTTCAGTCAATAAGCCCAAGGAACTTACAAAGTTCATTCAATATTATAATTCTTCTTAGCCTATCTGATCTCGGCCCACTTCAAAAATTATTTTTAATGATGGTAAGAATCATCCGTTTATTTACTTTAGCGACTCTTATTTAATCGCTGAAACTAGGTATGAAAAAAGTATTGAAAGTACACCCTGATGATAATTTGATTGTGGCGCTGCAAGACCTGGTGGCGGGGGAGCAGGTTTCACTGGATGGTGAAAGGTATACAGTAATTTACCCCACTTCCGCCAAACATAAATTTTCAACTCAAGCATTAAATACCGGTGATATCGTGACCATGTATGGTGTGGTTGTTGGTAAAGCATCCCAACCGATTCAAAAAGGTGAGATTATTACAACATTCAATGTGAAACATGCGGCTACCCCGCCAGTGGTTCGAGCTTCTGATTATCAATGGAAAGCACCGAATGTGGAGCGTTTTAAAAATCGTACCTTCAACGGATATCATCGCGCGGATGGAAAAGTAGGGGTAGGGAATTACTGGCTGGTGATTCCACTTGTTTTTTGTGAGAATCGGAACATTGAACTACTGAAAGAAATTTTACTGGATAAACTTGGCTACCAAAAGCCAAAGAGCTACGGACTGGACGTAGATCAACTCGTGCAACACTACCGAAGTGGTGCCAGCCCTGAATCATTTCTTACCGAAGTCGTTAGCCTGAATGAAGTGGATGTTGTCTCGCAGCGGGTATTCAAAAACGTAGATGGAATTAAATTTTTGAAACACGATGGTGGTTGTGGTGGCACGCGACAGGATAGTGATGCGCTTTGTGCCCTGTTGGCGGGCTATGTCAATAATGCAAATGTAGCCGGAGCCACCGTGTTGAGCCTGGGTTGCCAGAATGCTCAGGTAAAAACTTTTGAGGAAGCGGTGAAGAGAATAAACCCAACCTTTGATAAACCTATTTATATTATCGGGCAACAGGAAAGCAAATCTGAACCAGATTTTATTGCCGATGCTGTGCGTAAAACTTTTGCCGGGCTTGCCAAGGCTAATGAATTCGAACGTGCGCCTGCTCCAGTCAGTAAATTAGTGGTAGGGTTGGAGTGCGGAGGATCAGATGGTTTTTCAGGCATATCGGCAAATCCAGTGTTAGGTTACTTTAGTGATATGCTCACTGTGCTCAAGGGCACTCCGGTTCTCTCTGAGTTTCCTGAATTAAATGGTGTAGAACAAAACCTGGTGGATCGATCCGTATCTATCCCGGTAGCAGAAAAATTTGTAGACCTCATGCAGCGTTATCAAGCCAGTGCGGTGAAAGTAGGTTCTGGCTTCGATATGAATCCATCTCCGGGAAATATCAAAGACGGGTTGATCACAGATGCGATGAAGTCGGCAGGTGCTGCCAAGAAGGGAGGTACATCGCCTGTAGTAGAAGTATTGGATTATACAGAGCAGATATCAAAGCCTGGTCTGCATTTATTGTGTACACCGGGAAATGATGTGGAGTCAACTACTGCGTTGGCTGGCTCAGGTTGTAACCTCATTTTATTTACCACGGGTTTAGGTACCCCTACAGGAAATCCCATTGCGCCTACCATTAAAGTTTCCAGCAATACAAAATTAACACAACGCATGCCCGATGTCATTGACATCAATACCGGAACCATCATTACCGGTGAAGATACTATCGAATCAAAGGCGCATGAGTTAATGGAGTTTGCCCTTCAGGTGGCCAGTGGTGAACGAATGCCTCATGCAGTACGATTGCAACAAGAAGATTTCATTCCTTGGAAACGAGGTGTGTCTTTGTAGAACTGATTCCTGAAGTTTAGTTTCTTAACATTTTTGTTCTCCATCTATTTCTTTCCAGTCAACCTTACTTCGTTCCTGTTAATGTTTGCAACAGATACTGTCAAGCTTTACTTCGAAAAAGATTGAGTGAAATCGATTGCTAAGTAAGTTCTGAATATTAAATGAGAAACTGTCGCATTCAACGGTTCGCGGCCTTTATCTTTGCTTAGATTTATTCATGAAGCCTAACCGCTATATTCTCCTTATTTTAATTCTGGGTGCTCTTTCCACAATCAGTCCGTTTTCGATTGATATGTACTTGCCGGGATTTCCAGCGATATCAAAGGACCTGGGTGTGAGTATATCGCAGGTGCAGCTGTCCCTTACTGCTTACCTGGTGGGCATAGCGGTTGGTCAGCTTCTTTATGGTCCGTTGCTCGATCGTTATGGCAGAAAGAAACCGATGTACGTAGGCTTGATCATTTATATCATCAGCTCAGTCATATGTGCTTTTTCAACTTCACTGCAGTCATTAATAGCGATGCGCTTCCTTCAGGCATTAGGTGGTTGTGTGGGCATGGTAGGATCGCAGGCATTTGTGCGCGATCTTTTTCCTATACGAAAAACGGCTCAGGCGTTTTCATCAATTATATTGGTGATTGCTGTGTCGCCCATGATTGCGCCTACGTTGGGTGGCTATATCACGTTTGCATTTGGATGGTCCTGGGTGTTTATCATGCTGGCAATCCTAACGCTTCTTATTCTTGCTGCTACTTATTTTCTGTTGCCGGATGGAAAAAAGGCAGACCCCAGTATTTCACTGAAGCCGAAAGCCATTCTGGGTAATTTTATGCTCGTCATCAGGCAATCGCAGTTTGGCATGTATGCTTTGGTCGGTGGCATTGCAACGTCTGCAACATTTGCCTACATCGCAGCATCAGCTGATGTTTTCCTTAATCAATATAAAGCCACAGAACGACAATACGGATGGATCTTTGCCTTTGTCGCATCGGGTATGATTGGCTCTGCGCAGTTCAATCACTTTCTACTAAAAAGATTCACGAGTCAGCAGTTGGTGAAATATGCGCTGAGCTACCAAACCGTAATGGGTGTTTTCATGGTTACCGGAGTAGCATTCGACTGGTTTAATATTGTAGGACTAACAGTGATGATATTTTTCTTTGTACTAGGGCAAGGGCTTACGGGTCCCAACAGTGCAGCCCTGGCGCTTGCTCCATTTTCAAAACATGCTGGCAGCGCAGCTTCGTTGCTTGGTAGTTTTCGCATGCTAATGGGTAGTGTGGTTACGGTATGGGTAAGTGCATGGCACGATGGTTCAGCACTTCCGATGGTGATTGCCATGTGGACGGTGGTAGTGGTTTCTGTTATTATAATGGCAGCTGCGAAAGTGACAGTACGCTTTCGGGCTCGCAAGCGTGTGGTGGAAGACGAGCCTTCTGTTTTGTTATAGCTCTATCTTTTTTATTCCTGGATACAATGTTACGTCAAACAGATGTAGTGGCATTTACAATCATTAGATTCGATCCTCATTTTTGATCATGAGTAGATCACCTAAGATACTTTGACTACTTCCATATTCAAAAGGTGACCAAGTTTTTCAATTTTTGAATGGATGTGCCCAATGCCAATGGCACAATGATGGGCGGGACCATGACTGTTCCAATCATTTACGAATCGTCTTGCTCCGATAGGAAAATGATAACGGCTATTAGTATTTCCTATCTGAAGAATAGGACCTGGCACGGATTCTCCCTCTGCTACCAATAACATCAATTTGTCTTTTTGCTCCACAACAGATAACAATGTAACAGGACCATTCTTTACACTCATCTCCACAGAAACACCTTTGCCTACTTTGCCATGATAGACGTTGAGCGGACGCACTTTTGTTTTCCCTTCTGCTATAGCAATATGACCAGGGCCATCGTGCCCCATGAGCACCACATCCGCTTTGAAATCCATGGCATAATATTCCGTAAATGACCCGCCCGCACCGAAACTGTCCATGATTTTCATGGCTTGTGCATTTTTGATTTCATACTCACCAGCTACAGGAATTCCATTCGCTGTTAATAAGGAATTGCCGAGAATGATAGAACTGATGGCCTCCTCATTTTCAGGATTGCCTGTACCTTTATAATAATAGGCCAGCGAACCCAGTTTATGTTTCTCCACGAGACGGTCCAGCGCCAACGAAGTGACTGCTGCTTTTGCCAACTCATCCGATGGGCAATCAGGTTGTATATCAAATACCTCATGAAACAATTTCAAGCGCTCACTTACCTCAGCAACAGTGATTTCTTTCCGCAATGATGCCAGTTCTTCAACTTCCAGTAATTCGATATGCCCACCAAAGTATTTGTATTGTTGAGTCAGATCCGTATAAATATCCAGCATGCCACTGTAGTAGTGGCCCATGCAGCCGAGTCGGTTATAAGACATCGTATTCGCAACCTTTGCTGCTGCTACCCATTCTGTTATTTCATTCCAGCATTCAGGATCATCGCGCAGTATGCCCGTAACTTGATGAAACTTAATTCCTACACGTTTGAAGACGTTGGCAATTTCCGGCACCGGACAAGCAGAGCAATGGGCCAGCCATTCTCCAGTCATTTGCGTGCGATCGGTCATAGCATTGAAGGATGAATAATCAATCGCAGCTTCGGGTGACAAATTCAAAATGATAACCGGTACATGGGCGTGTTGTACAACGGGCAATACGGTAGAAGATAATGCATACGTAGTGACATGTAAGAAGATAATATCTACATCTTCAGTTTTAAACTGTCGACCAACTTGAAAAGCTTTGTCTACATTATCCACCAGGCCAGCGTTGATAATGTGGGGGTGTATCTTAGCAAGATTTTGCTCTACGACCTTTAAATAACTTTCGAGTCGTTCTTTCAATCCTTCAAATTGTGGCCAGTAGGTATCGAGGCCGATACCGAATAGACCTATCTTTAACGATGACATTGAGCAGAGATTTTCTTATTTGGGATTAGTCATCTGTCCTGAGATGAATTCATCATAACCCGTTTATTCTGGATTACCACCCACCCGAAATCCTAAGGTAGCCCGTCCAGCGTTTGTTTCTTTTATTTCAAACTCTTTAACATCATCGAAGATGATACTCTCCATCAACTGGGGAGTTCGGTCTGCTTTTTTCATAGCGGCAAGACGAAGGTTTTGATTCTTTATAGATTCACCTACCACCTGCCTCACGGTGCGTGCATTACCAAAGTGTTTGTCTTTATTGGAATGCAAAAACTCAAAATAGTTTTTAAGGTGTGTTGACGCAGGTTCTTCAGGCTTCACGCCTTCCTTACTGAAAATAGACATCGCGATGGTAAACATTTCTTCGGGTGAGTAATCTTCAAAATGAAAATATTTATCAAAGCGTGAACGCAAGCCAGGGTTGGATTGAATGAAATCGCGCATGTTGTCGGTGTAACCAGCCACGATCACACCAAATTTTCCGCGCAGGTCTTCCATGCGTTTCAGAATTACCTGCACGGCTTCGCTACCGAAGTCATTTTGATAAGAATCCTTGCCAGCCAGGGAATAGGCTTCGTCAATAAACAAAACACCGCCCATTGCTTCTTTTACTTTATCTCCTGTCTTGAGGGCAGTCTGACCGATGAATCCCGCCACCAATGCCTCTCTATCCACTTCCACCAGGTGACCTTTCTCTAAAATGCTAAGGCCTTTGTAAATTTTTGAAAGGATTCTCGCTACAGTGGTCTTTCCTGTTCCGGGGTTTCCGGTAAAAACCGTGTGAAGTGAAAACTTATTTAATACATCTTTTCCGGATTCCTGATAAAAACGCACCAGTTGCACCATTTCATTTACTTCGTTTTTGATATTGGTTAATCCAGTCAATGAATTCAACTCAGCAAGACTTTCAAATAAAATATCTTCTGGTTTAGTGGCCCCACTACCAGTTGTTGTCGTTTGCCTAACACCTTGTACTACGCCACTTAGTTGTTGAGCCTCACCTTCTTCTGTTTTTTCCCCGATGGGGAAAGGTACTGTTGCTATCAGGTTGTCCATAAACACGACTTCGAGGGCGTAGTTGTCATTACTCCATCGTCCAGGAGTATCGCCTCCCCAGCCTGCATAGACGGTATAGGTTTGTCCTGCTGTATTGGCCGTAACATAGGTCATATAGGAGGGCCCACCTTTCAGGCGGCCTGCTTCATCATAGAAATTGAAGAAGACTTCAACAAAATGATCTTTTGGTGTTTTGTTTTTGAACTTGAACTCACACCAGACATAACGCGTATCTTTTTGACTGAATTTTTTCAAATATATTTTATTTGCATTGGTGCTAGCCGCGCCATCGCCTTCAAATAATTTTATGGACTCAATGTCAAAGAATAAATTTTCTCCCTCTTTCGCCTGGCCGATGTCTTCAATGTAAAATTTGCCTTCACCTACTTTTACATCATCAATATAACCTTCCCACACGTAGTCGCCCTTAAACCAATACGACCCGAGATTTGCGTTACCCCATGAATTGCGAATGAATACGATATTTTCATCCTTCAAAATAGTGCGCTTTGTTTCCAGATTGCAAAGTTCGGTTTTGTTCTTATCCACGATCTGGAAACACTTTAACCGAACCGAAGCTTCCCAATCGACTTCATCAAATAGCTTGTTGAAGAAGGAGAATTCCGCCCGTATATAAGAAGTTTCGTACCGATCAAAAACTTTTCTGTATTTTTTCGTGGCATCCGCCATCCACTCGTCCGATGAATGCACTTTTATGTCACGGAATTTATACTTGATGGGCAGGTTTTTATCAGTTGGCTCCATAAATTATTATTTGGGAATGGAAGATAATAAAAAAATGGATTCAGTAGAATAGCGACCAGTGACATTCTGATTATTAAATTTTTGGAGTGGAGCAAGATAGTGGGCACAATGATTTTCCGGGAGTGAGCATTGTCATCTTTCAGTCTTCGATATTCCTTAGTGAGAGTACATTTGGCTTGCATACCGCTGAATTATATCCGTATTTTAGTCAAATAACTCCTAACGTAACCTAACCATCATGCAAGGATTTGCTGCACTCGACTGGATTGTCATTGGAATTTACTTTACCCTTATCGCAGCGCTAGCGATATGGGTGATGAAGCGCAGTCAAAATACTACAGAGGATTACTTTCTTGCCGGGCGTAACATAGGGTGGTTTGTTGTAGGTGCTTCCATCTTTGCATCCAACATTGGTTCGGAGCATGTGGTAGGGCTGGCTGGTGCCGGTGCAGGCGGAAAAATCCCCATGTTGATTTATGAATTGCATGCCTGGCTGGTGATTACATTGGGTTGGGTGTTCTTACCCTTCTACATAAGAAGCGGTGTCTTTACAATGCCCGAGTTTTTAGAAAGACGATTTGACTCGAGCACACGATGGTTCCTGAGCGTTTTTTCATTGGTAGCTTATGTGCTGACAAAGATTTCAGTTACCGTTTATGCCGGTGGCATTGTCATCTCATCTATTCTTCATATTGATTTTTGGTTTGGCGCCTTGATGACGGTGGTGCTTACCGGTGTTTACACTATCCTTGGCGGAATGCGTGCCGTGGTGTATACCGAGGCATTGCAGACAGTGGTGTTAGTGATCGGGGCAGCCACATTAACATTTATTGGGTTAGAATCCGTAGGAGGATGGGAAGGCATGCGTCAATCTTTAGAGCCTGGTTATTTAAATATGTGGAGACCATCTACTGATCCGGATTTTCCCTGGCCAAGCCTGGTGATTACGAGCTCCGTTGTGGGATTGTGGTACTGGTGTACAGATCAATACATTGTGCAACGAGTGCTGGCCGCAAAAAATATCAAGGAGGGGAGACGTGGCACCATCTTCGGTGGATTTTTAAAACTGCTGCCCGTGTTTCTGTTTCTTATTCCTGGAGTAGTAGCCTTAGCCTTGAAAAACAAAGGTGAGCTTTCGTGGGACACCCCTGATCAGGCCTTCGCTGCCCTGTTAATGAATAAAATGCCAGCCGGTTTGAGAGGCCTAGTTGCTGCGGGATTGCTTGCCGCTCTAATGAGTTCATTGGCATCGGTTTTTAATTCCTGTTCAACATTATTTACAGTGGATGTTTATAAGAAATTAAAACCGAACACTCCCGAAAAAGATTTATTGCGCGTTGGTCGATTGGCAACGGTTATTGTGGTGATGTTGGGAATTGCCTGGATACCGATTATGCAAAATATCTCCGGTGTTTTATATGAATACCTGCAATCTGTGCAGTCCTATATTGCGCCCCCCATAACAGCCGTGTTTCTGTTGGGAATATTTTACAAACGCATCAACCAAAGAGGGGCGTTGGTTACCTTGATCGCTGGTATGGCCGTGGCATTTATTCGAATTGGATTGGAGTTGGCGATCAACAAACTTGAACATGGAAGTGTCCTGCACATCATAGGGAGTACCAACTTTCTCACCTTCGCTGCATGGTTCTTTTTGTTTTGTATCATTCTTTGTTTAGTGGTAAGCTGGCTGACTCCCGCTCCATCAGAAGAACAAATACAAGGGCTTACTTTTGCTACGCTGTCGGATGAGCAACGGAAGGCAAATCGTGCCAGTTATAATTTCTGGGACATCGCCTTTTCACTAATTGTTATTGCCATTGTTGCCTATGTGATGGTTAGCTTTACAGGATAAGAATTTTCAGATGACGACACTGTCAGAAATTTTGAACCATAAGATTGTTGCCATCATCCGTGGTGCGCAAGCTGATGATGTTGTACATATTGCTGGTGCATTGCATGAAGGCGGGGTGAAGCTATTGGAGGTAACACTCAATTCTCCAGGTGCTTTATCAGCGATTAGCAAAGTTGTATCAACGATGAGTGCCCAGGTTACAGTGGGAGCCGGAACGGTGCTGGACGCAGAAATGGCAAAAGCAGCCATGAATGCAGGTGCCCGATTTATCATTTCACCATCTCTGGATATCGAAACCATTCAGGCGACTAAGCAAGGTGGTGCAGTCAGCATACCGGGTGCTTTCACGGCCACTGAGATTTATTCAGCCTACAAAAATGGAGCTGATATTATTAAAGTTTTTCCCGCTTCTATCGGGCCAGGTTATTTGAAGGATATTCGTGGACCGTTTCCACAAATTCCGCTGATGCCCACCGGTGGTGTTAATCTTACCAACATTCGCGAATTTCAGAAAGCAGGAGCAGTAGCATTTGGAATAGGCAGTGCGTTGGTGGATACATCTCTGAAAATATCGGATGCCTATCTGAAAGACCTTACAGAAAAGGCAAAGAAATACGTAGAAGCTATTTCCAATCTCTGATTAACCTGATAATTATAAAGAAAATTCTTCATGCCAACGTTTATCAGTTGTGATTGGGGCACTTCTTCCTTCCGGCTCAGACTGGTTGATCCGACTAGCCAAAGGGTATTGGCAGAAACGAAGAGCAATCATGGAATAGCGGAAGTGCACACACAGTGGAAGCTCCAGGCACGCGATGAAAGAGAAAGGTTTTCATTTTATCAATCAATGGTATACGATCATCTTAGAGCCCTGCAGGAACAGGTCACTCATTCACTGAAGGGCGCTCCCGTCATCATTTCGGGTATGGCATCTTCCAACATTGGTATGGTTGAACTTCCTTATAAAGTACTGCCCTTTGCTATAGACGGAAGTGATCTTGAATATAAAAGGATGGACGCTACTGAATCGTTTCCTCATGAGGTGGTTGTGATCTCAGGAGCCAGAACTTCCAATGATGTGATGCGGGGAGAAGAAATACAATTAATCGGTTGTGATTTTCCTTCGAATGAGGAACGGATTTACATTTTACCAGGCACGCACTCTAAACACGTCACCGTAAAGGATCAGAATGTCATTGATTTCAAAACGTACATGACCGGTGAATTCTTTCACCTGTTATCGCAGCATAGCATTCTTTCTAAATCCGTTGAGAACGACAACACATGGAGCAGTGACTCACTAAAAGGTTTTGAAGAAGGTGTTGCACAAAGCAGGTATGACAACCTGTTGCACGAAGCATTTCTTGTGAGGACGAATCATTTGTTTAATCAGTACTCCAAAGAAGTAAACTATCATTACCTCAGTGGACTACTGATCGGCACCGAATTAAAATCGCTGGCCTGCGGCTCGGTGCCTTTAGCCGTGGTAGCCAATGATCTGATGCTAACACATTACTCCTTAGCACTAAAAAAACTAGGCAATCATAATTTTGAAACGATGAATGTCGACACTGCGCTGGTGAAGGGACATTGCAAAGTATATCAGTTGCTTTAGGACGATAGTCGTTATCACCAGGCGGCAATTTCCTTTAGCTTATCTTAATGTCCTCATAACCGCATTGTAGTCGAATCCTTTTTTCAAATCTGCGATTTCATCGGGTTTGAAATAAGTCAATGCGTTTCGCTCCAAAATGGTTAACGATGCTTTGTTGATTTTTCCGGATGCATCTTTAATCTTGTTTACATCAAGGTTTAGATGTTTCGCCAGAAATTGATAAGTGGCAAACCGTTTACTCTCACCATAGTCATGTCCTTCGTTAGCGAGATGGACATTTTCAACCAGTGAGTCTTTATTGTACAATTCATAGATACGTTTGGCAAAAGGATATTCTACCTTTTCAGTATTCTTCGTCCAGTCGGCACCATCGGAAACTAATAACATAGGACGTGGCGCTGCCAGGCAGGCGATTTGCACATTGGAAAATACAGTGTCCCCCATTCTATGCACGGGCATACCGCTTTCACAGGTGCAGCCTCCAAAGAAATGAGCAGACACCATCACCACCGGAACAGAAACTTTTATTCTGTCATCCAAGGCAGTAAGCATAAAGGATTGTGTTCCCCCGCCTGACTCACCTGTCACGGCAATATGATTGGGATCTGCTTCTTTAAGGGATAACAGAAAATCAATAACACGCATGCTGTTCCAGGTTTGCACCTGCAATGTTTTTTCAAAGTCATGCGGCACCTGCACGCTTTCGCCATAGCCAATCATATCGTAAGAGAAAACGATGGCTCCCATTTTCGCCAGCGCTGCGCAGCGTGCCTGCATGTTTTTTGAAAACCGTCCACCGCTTTCAGTGTCTTTGCTGTGGCCATGCGTGCAAAGAACGACAGGCAACGATTGGCTCTTAAATTTCCCGGAAGGTTTATACAAATTGCCCGTCACAAAAAAGCCAGGCACACTTTCAAAGATGACAGCCTCCACCGTATAGCCATCCATCTTTTTCTTATTGCGGAAGTGTGGGTTCAGCGGTGTTCGTTTGGGCAATGTCTCCAGCTCCATTCCTTTACGGAGATTTTGACGGATGAGATCAGCGCGCTGTGTCCAATCGTTGAGAGAGTTCACGCGCAGCAACACATCCTGTAGTTGATACTTGCCTTCGTCTTCTGAGTAGTAAGCGCCCTGGCATAGGTTGTTACCTTGTGCGTTTGCTATCGTCACGACAAACAACATCGAGATCAGGAGATTTATGTTAGCCCTTTTCATAAAGCAATATTTCAAAATTCAATTTACCCAAATACCTGAATCAATCCATACACAGCTACCCACACAATGGAGATCACACTGATCCAAAAGATAATCGTATAAAATTTTCCAGCTGTAAGAGCAGGGGCACGTCTATACTTAAAGTGCCACCCTGCGAAAACTACCAATAACAACATGACAGAACCGATAATGCCCCCCGACAACACCATCAGCACCGGTAATTCAATATAGCAATAAAGACTAGCCCAGATGAATGGGAAGAATAGAGAAAGAAACGATACCATCCTTTTTCTCTTTTTCAAATCCGAAAAATTGAACCAGCCTAATTGTGATAGCAGATCAGGGAATACACGTGTCCAGTATCCCAATGAGGCGTATACGCTGGAGAACAACACAAAGAATGCGCCTACCAGGTAAACCGTTTTGGCACCAGGACCTAATGATTGCGTATAGATCAAGGCCAGGGTTTCAATCACAGCGTTGCCATTGGGTATTACTTCATTGCCATGTAAAATGGCAGCTCCCAATAAATAGAATATAATAGTGACAACCGTGTAAATGATCATGGCTACCACGGCATCCAGGTACATGACATTGATCCATCCTTGCGCGCGCTGCTTCCATGCGGCTGATCCATCCGGTGGACCGGCATACTTTGCATATCCCTTTTCGAGACACCAGTAATTGTAAGCAATGATTTCATCACTCGCGACACCGGTGATGCCGAAGGCACCAAATGCAATAGCAATTTCTTCGTGTGTCAGGCGAAACCGAAATCCGTTGATTACATCACGAATTGAAAAAGCGAATTTGGTGAATTGAACCGAAACAAGTGATGCAATGGTGAACAAAGTAAACATCATAATCATAAAGAGCGACCCTTTCTCGATCATTCCATATTGTCCGTTAAAAATGAGTGCTGCGCCCACAGCGGCAACAATAAAAGCCCATACATATACTGACATACCCGGAATCAACAAGTGCATCACCACAGCTGTGCCACCGACAATACCACCAATCTGAACCACTTTCATCGTTTGCAAAACCAGTATCATCCACACTTCCATATTTGCCCCTCTGATTTTGATTCCCGGTAGTTTATTGAATGCTTGCATGGCTGTTTCCCCTGTAAGTATAGTATGCCGTCCAAATTCCAGTTGCACCGCAACTTTTGCCAGGCAACTAATGACAATAATCCACAGCGCAGCAAAGCCAGCCTTGGCACCCAGAACGGTAGTGGCAATTAATTCACCAGAGCCCACGATGGAAGCAGAGAGAATAAATCCGGGGCCGAGAAACTTAAGCATGCCCGTGAACGATGAAGGAGGCTGCTTTATGGACTGTTCTGTAATGAGGTAAGGGTCGGAGGGTGAGGTCATAAGCAAGAAAGCTACTCAACTCGCTTAACAATTGAAAGCAATAGACAAATACATGTGTTGAGTGGCAATGGAGTGTGATGATGGTTGGTAAATGGAAAATTGAAAAACAGTATTCCATAAATAGGGTTAATCCTGTTCACAGTGGAAATTTATACTCTCTCGTTTTACTCTGTTTTCAAAGACTTGACAGGATTTTGACTCGCTGCCTTTAGCGATTGATAAGAAATGGTAATGAGCACCAGGATCATCATAGAAAACCCTACGACCAGGAAAGAAATAAGTGAAATACTAATGCGTGAGGTATAGCTTTCCAGGAATTGTTGCATCATGTACCAGGCGATTGGAAACGCCAGTAGGAAGGAATAGATCACGGGTGTAACAAAGTCGCGGCACAACAAAACCACCACCTGATTAACCGTTGCTCCTAAAACTTTTCGAACGCCTATTTCTTTTGTTCTTCGTTGGGTGTTGAATAACACTAATCCAAACAACCCCAGGCAAGCAATGGTAGTAGCGATGAGGGTAAACCAAATGGATATGTTGCCCAGCATTTTTTCACGATAGAGCTGATCCTCAAAATCCGAGTCGAAGAAAGAATAGTTCAATGGAATGCCAGGATGAATTTTCTCAAACACTGTTTTTAAATGCTCAAGAGCTTCCTCTACTTTATCTCCGCGATAGCGCACGAACATATTACGGAGATATTGATTTTTCCCCAACACAAACACTACCGGTTTGACTGCTGTATGAATATCATCATTTTGAAAATCCTTAACCACACCTATAATTTCTCCTTCTTGTGGACCAAACATGGTGTACCTGATCTTTTCACCAATAGGGTTTTCAAACCCAAGGAACTCAGCTGCTTTTTGTGTAATAATAAAATTCGATGAATCAGAGGCATAGTCGCGACTGAAGTTTCTTCCCTCCACAAACTCAAATTTTAACATGGGCAGAATGCTGTCATCAACATTGACACCATAAAATAGCAGGGGAGAAACAAAGGGGTTAGCTACGCGATTACATTCAGCATTTCCATTCACTTCCATCGGGCTTGCTCCTCCAAATGCAACTGATTCAATGGAAGTATGCATCAAAACATCCGATTTAAGATTCTCAAATGAAAAATTCACATCTTCATCCAACCAGACATTGATGACTCGATGCTTGTCGTAGCCAAGATCTTTTTTCAACAGATAATCGGTTTGTTGCCACATGATCAACGAACAAAAGATTATAATAATGGAGAGTGTAAATTGAAAGATGACCAAGGCCTTTCTTATTCCGGCACCACCAACACCTGAATATAAATTGCCCTTTAAAACTACAGCAGGCTTAAATGATGATAATAACAAGGCAGGATAAGAACCGGCCATCACACCAGTGAAAAGTGAAATACCGAATAGTGCCGTCAGTAATACCGGGTCGGAAAATGAAATGGAAAGGTTGATTCCGATCAACTGATTGAAGAAAGGTAGCAATATATAAGCCATTAACAATGATATGACCGCAGCAAAAGAAGTGATGATCATGCTCTCTGTCATAAACTGCCATATGAGCGTGCGTTGTGTAGCTCCGGTCATTTTGCGCACGCCAATTTCACGACTTCGTTTAGTAGCACGGGCAGTAGCAATATTCATATAATTAATGCATGCCATGATGAGGATAAATAATCCGGTGATGCAAAAAATTATGATATACACAATGCGGCCCCCTGATACTTTTCCATTCTCGAAATTCCAGCGTAACCTCCAGTCTGCTAAAGGGAATAATAGTGATTTGGTATTTTCATTTCCTGATATTTTTGCAACCTTCTTATCAATTTTCTGCTCGACCTGCCCGCGCGTGGAGGGGTCAAACAACTTTATATCGTAATTGACCCATTCATCTGATGCTCTGGGTTTAGCATAGTAGGGCAGAACAAATTCGATATAATTGAAACTGCTATTTTCAGGAAAGGGAGTATAGACGGCAGTTACAGTAAATTCATTCTTTTGATCCACCAAAATGGTTTTACCTAATGCTTCATTCTTTCCAAATAGTAAGTCGGCCAGGTTTTGTGAAATTGCGATGGAATGTGGATTGGAAAATGGTTTGGTAGAATTTCCAGCAACGAATAAAGATGGATGCACCTCGAAAAAACTACTGTCGGCAGAGGCCCCGATTTTTTGCACTGACTTTTCTTTATTGGTTAGCACAATCAGTGAATTATCAATCCGTGTTACTGATTCAATCTCGGGCACCTCGTTGGTAAAAAAATCGATTAGCGAGATGTTGGTGCCTTCCTGGGTGATCAGCTCTCCTTCAACTAATTCATTTACGAGCAAGGCATAAATCCTGTTTGAATTGGGTAATGTGCTGTTGTATCCAAATTCGAAATTAACCCACAGAAACAACAATATTGCGGTGGTAAGGCCCACCACCAGACTACTCATCGTGATGAGGGAGTACGAGAAGTTTCTGATAAAATTCCGGAAGACGAATGTAATAATGGACGGAAACATAGCGACTCTATTATCATAGAAATTTAGCTAATATTTAAATAGCATTGAAGTTAGAAGTTGTTGTGATCGAACATGCTTGAAGTTAAGGAGTATGGTTGTGCTACGCTTCTCTCATTTCCTGGAAGAATCTCCCGCTTCGGGGACTCCATGTTCTGGCACCCTTATCCTTTATAGGCGCGGATGGACAAATGCAGTGTGCAAATTATCAACTTGCTACTTTTCTATGCTAGTTTAAAAATGAGTATTGCAATCGTCCATGCTCTCGATTTATATGGTTATATTTAAATGCTTTCACAAAATGGTATTCTACTTTGTCATTTTTAAGCGTTTTATTTTCCATGGCATGACGCTCATTGGAGTATGGATCATCCTTCTGGGATGTTCGTATAGTCCGGAAAATGAATTCGTAAGTCCGATAAAGCCACCTGATTTTACGAATGTAAAAATCAACTCTCCATCCTTTACCGATCCTTTTAATTTGGAGCAGCCCACCCAGTTTCTCTTTGAAGTAGACAGCCCGGGACCTCTTGTAAACGATTTTATAGTGACATTGAACGGCTTACCCATTCTCTCCGGAACGAACTCAACGCCAATACTTTTTTCACTGAATCCTTACTCCATGCAAAATGGAGCTCACAACCTTACCATTACAGTAAATCTTGATGCTGGTAATGGTAGTGTGGCCTCTCATCTAGGCATTGAAAAGTATCAGATTACAAAGTCGTTTACTGTTCTGGTGGACAAACTTCCTCCTTCTGATATTGGCCCGCTTACAGCATCTCTTGAAAATGGAAAGCTGACCCTTCGTTGGAACAAAGCCAATAAGACCAATTTTACTTACTCCTTAATGCGATATGGAAACTTTGGACAGATGTCGGAAGTTGTGCTGGCGCCAGATGCGGTCATGTTTGTGGAGGAGGGGTATGTAGGAGGCACAATGAACTTTCAATTGAACTGGCAAAACCAATTTTATTCTCAGAACGCTGGCGGGGCAAGCTTTACTGTAGATCCCATTGATCCAAGTATTACTGTTGATAGCCAAGGGGCTGTTCGTCTTTCGTGGATTGATCCGCTGAAGATCGGACCGGCAACTTCTTTATTGGTGCTCGGTCCTGGAAATCAAAATCATACGTATCCACTTCAAGCTCAATCTATGGTGGTTGATACGCTGGTCATGGGTGAACATGTTTCGTTTACATTTACTATCGTCAGTACCGATCCACAGCTTAACTATACAGAATATCTCTGGCATTATTCAACTCCTAACATGCCTTGGGGGAAGGCCATTCCTTTTGCCAATAAATTACTGATTGTGGGGAATGGAATGACACGTTACGACTTTTCCACCCTGACGGTGGAAGAATATGTCTCAACGATTGTAACTCCAGTCGCGATTACCAGAAGTGGGTCGAGAGGAGTAGCGTTTCAAATTGCAGACAATTCACAACCACAATTTTATCAATTCGATCCCTTTCATCTCTCGTCCTATTCGACCATTGATGCAGTCCCTTTGATTGGTCAGTATTCCAATCTCAGTAATTATACTCTTTCTGAAAATAATTTCCTTACCGGTATATATTATCCTCCACCAACCTATGCACTCCGCCAAACCATTATTGATTTATCGGGCCCAACAGTCAATTATAGCTTTGCACCTAATCCCGGTCTTTGGAAATTTGATGTTTCAAACAGCGGAATCTATCGTGTAAATACTGATCCCACTCAGGTAGATCGCGACCTGTATCAGTTACAATCTGGAAATTGGGTTAAAATCGGTAAACTGCCCTTGACCGATGAGGCGATTTATTTTGATCAAAACGAAACTAAAATTATTGCCCTGAGCAATACCGATGTTAAGATTTTTTCACTTAGTGGCCAACCGTCTTATCCAGGCTATTATAGCCCATCGCTTACGGTGCCCTATTCATCGTTGATTAACAAAGCCGTAGGCCCGCCACAGTTCGATCGCATTACAGACAATATTTATTTTGAAACGATTAAGGATAATCAGTCTACTCTTTATGTATTTGATACGAATAATTTTTTAAGCCAGGGGCAGGGTGTGGGGTATCTGGATCCTAATTTCTTTGGTTCGGCTCATTCATACTCCAATGGCTATCATTTTCTAAATAGTGGATTTGCAGAAAAATTAAAATGAAAAAATACTG
>JAYVTB010000069.1:0-11915 GCA_043774805.1 Cyclobacteriaceae bacterium
GAAAGAACAGTTATACGGGTGTAGCTCAATTGGTAGAGTAGCGGTCTCCAAAACCGTTGGCTGGGAGTTCGAGTCTCTCCACCCGTGCAAAGCAAAAAAATGGATGGAAAAGGTTAAAAATTATATTTTAGATTCCATTGACGAGATACGCAACAAAGTGTCTTGGCCAAAATTCAATGAATTGCAAAGCAGCGCCATTCTGGTGTTGGTAGCGTCTTTGATTTTCGCCATCGTTATTGGCTTTGTGGATTTAGGTTTTAAGAACGCTTTGGCTTGGTTCTATAAAGAATTCTAATAAGACATACTAATGGCAGAGCTAAAGTGGTATGTGTTGCGCGTGATCAGCGGACAGGAAAAGAAAGTGAAATCTTACCTGGAAACTGAGATCGAAAGGTCTAAACTGGTCGAGTTTATGCCTCAGGTGCTTATTCCATCTGAAAAGGTTTATGAAATGAGAAATGGCAAGAAGAGAGTGAGAGAAAGAAATTTCTTCCCTGGCTATGTACTTGTTTCTGCTGATCTTTCAAATGGCGAAGCATATCATACTGTAAATAATATCCCCGGAGTTATTGGTTTCCTTGGAAATAACGGTTCAAGTGCAACTAATAAGGAACCTGTCGCGCTGAGACAATCAGAGGTAAACAGGATTCTAGGCAAGGTGGATGAAATCGACCAGTTTGAAGAAAAACTCGAGACGCCATTTATTAAAGGTGAGTCAGTGAAAGTGATGGATGGTCCTTTCAGTGGATTTACCGGAACAGTGGAAGAGATTTTTGAAGACAAGAAGAAATTGAATGTAATGGTAAAAATATTCGGCCGGAACACTCCTGTCGAGCTTAGTTACATGCAGGTAGAAAAGTTAGACTAGTAAGTATAATACAATGGCTAAGGAAATAACAGGTTATTTAAAATTGCAGGTGAAAGGTGGCCAAGCCAACCCAGCGCCTCCAATCGGTCCGGCATTAGGTTCAAAGGGTTTGAACATCATGGACTTCTGCAAGCAGTTCAACGGAAGAACTCAGGACAAGCAAGGGCAGGTATTGCCCGTGTTGATCACGATGTATAATGACAAGTCTTTTGACTTCGTTATTAAAACTCCTCCGGCAGCCATTTTGATAATGGATGCTATTAAAGTTCAAAAAGGATCGAAGGAACCTAACCGTCTTAAGGTAGGATCAATCACCTGGGATCAGATTAAAAAGATCGCTGAGTTAAAGATGCCTGATTTGAACGCATTTAAGATAGACTCAGCCATGAAGATGGTGGCCGGCACGGCCCGCAGCATGGGAGTAACAGTAAGTGGAACAGCCCCTTGGGAAAAATAATATAGACGATGGCAAAGTTGACTAAAAACAGAAAGGCCGTTCTCGCCAAGTATAATCCTGATAAGGAATATTCATTGGAAGAGGCAGCAAAAGTCATGAAGGAAATAACATTCACGAAGTTTGATGCTTCGGTGGATGTCGATATTCGCTTAGGGGTAGATCCTAAGAAATCAGATCAGATGGTGAGAGGTGTTGTATCTCTTCCACATGGTTTGGGTAAGGTAGTTCGTGTGTTGGTTCTTTGCTCTCCAGACAAAGCTCAGGAAGCTAAAGATGCTGGTGCAGAACACGTAGGATTAGATGATTATATCAAGAAGATTGAAGGTGGCTGGACAGATGTGGATGTAATTATTACCATGCCAACTGTAATGGCAAAAGTAGGTAAGTTAGGTAAGGTACTAGGCCCAAGAGGTTTGATGCCAAACCCGAAGTCAGGGACAGTTACGCTTGAAGTTGGAAAAGCAGTGAAGGATGTAAAAGCGGGTAAAGTTGACTTCAAAATTGACAAACAGGGAATTATTCACGCCAGCATAGGTAAGGCTTCCTTCAGTGCAGATAAAATCAAAGATAATGCTACTGAACTTATCAACACGGTGGTTAAATTAAAACCGGCTTCATCAAAGGGAACATACGTGCAAAGTATCACCCTTTCTTCTACAATGAGCCCGGGTGTAGTTGTGGATAAGGGTTCGATTGGAGGTCTATAATATTTTTAAAATGACCAGAGAAGAAAAAGGACAGATTATTGATGCGTTGGCTGAGAAGTTTTCTCAACACAACCATTTCTATATTACCGATGCATCAGGGTTGTCGGTTGCGCAGGTCAATGCGTTTCGCAGACTTTGTTTCAATGCAGGTATTGAATATGGTGTTTATAAGAACACCCTTATTCGTAAGGCATTGGAAAAGCAGGATGGTAATTATGAAGAATTATTTGGTACCCTTCATGGCTTTTCAGGAGTACTGTTCTCGAAAGAATCGGGAAATACTCCTGCCAGAGTTATTAAGGAGTACAGAAAGAAACTACAGGGTAAACCTGGTTTGAAGGCTGCTTCTATAGAGTCCGCTCTTTTCATTGGAGAGGAACATCTAGACACGCTCAGTGAGTTGAAATCTAAGAATGAACTCATTGGCGAAATCATTTCATTGCTTCAGTCTCCTGCCAAAAATGTATTGTCTGCTTTACTTAGCGGCAAGAACACGGTGGCGGGCCTGGTAAAAGCGTTGGAAGAAAGAAAACAATAATTATTGAACTAAAAATTAACACTTAACAATCATGGCTGACGTAAAATCACTTGGCGATCAACTGGTAGAACTTACCGTTAAAGAAGTAAATGAATTAGCTTCTTATTTAAAAGAAACATATGGCATTGAGCCTGCTGCAGCTGCTGTTGTAGCTGGTCCTGCTGCTGGTGCTGCTGCTGGCCCTGCTGCCGCTGAAAAGACAAACTTCGATGTAGTATTGAAGGCTGCTGGCCCTAACAAACTCCAGATCGTGAAGCTTGTAAAAGAATTAACTGGTCTTGGCTTGAAAGAAGCAAAAGACGTAGTTGATGGAGCTCCTAAGACAATCAAAGAAGGCTTACCTAAAGACGAAGCTGAAAATCTTAAGAAGACACTTGTAGAAGCTGGTGCTGAAATCGAGTTGAAGTAATTCTTCTTGAGGACGAAGGGTACCGTCTGAAACGGAATTCAGGCTCCATTCCCTCTCGGTTTTTATCGGGATGGGACTGGGGTCTATTCCTATTTATGCCATCGTCACGGCATGTACCCAACACAGGTTTATAAATGAGTCTAGTCCAGGAAATTAAACTTAACGTACCTTGACAAAGAAGACAACAAACAACAGGATTGATTTCTCAGCTATTGAGAAAGTATTAGAATATCCCGACTTTCTGGATATACAACTTCAATCATTCAAGGATTTTCTTCAAATAGAAACTCCCGCGGAAAAAAGGCAAAACGAAGGGCTCTTCAAAGTTTTTGCTGAGAACTTCCCCATTTCAGATTCACGCGAAAACTTCGTGCTGGAATTTGTGGATTATACCATTGATCCTCCAAAGTATAATGTAGACGAATGCATCGACCGCGGACTAACATTCTCCGTGCCGTTGAAAGCAAAACTTCGCCTTACCTGTAATGATGAGGATAATGAAGATTTCGAAACCATAGAGCAGGAAGTGTTTCTTGGAAACATTCCTTATATGACAGAGAAAGGTTCCTTTGTGATCAATGGAGCCGAACGTGTAATCGTATCCCAGTTACACCGCTCACCAGGTGTGTTTTTCGCCATGAGCAAGCACACTAACGGAACGAAGTTATACTCTGCTCGTATCATTCCTTTCAAAGGATCGTGGATCGAATTCGCAACCGATGTGAATGCCGTAATGTATGCATACATCGATCGTAAAAAGAAATTCCCGGTAACTACCTTGCTACGTGCAATTGGTTACGGTACTGATAAAGATATCCTTGATCTCTTTGGATTATCCGAAGAAATCGAAGCGAATAAGAATACGCTTAAGAAAACCGTTGGCCGTAAGCTTGCTGCCCGTGTTTTGAAAACATGGACCGAAGATTTCGTGGATGAGGATACCGGTGAAGTGGTATCAATTGATCGCAACGAAGTGTTGTTGGAGCGTGACCATGTGATCACCGCAGAAGATGTAGACACGATCATCGATTCTGGTGTTAAGTCAATCATTCTACACCGTGAGGATGTAAATGTGGCTGACTTTCACATTATCTTCAATACGCTCGCTAAGGATAATTCCAACTCTGAAAAAGAAGCGGTAGAGCAGATCTACCGTCAATTGAGAAATACAGAAGCTCCTGATGAGCAAACCGCTCGTGATATTATTCAGAGCTTATTCTTCAGTGAGAAGCGTTATGACCTTGGTGAAGTAGGTCGTTACAGAATCAACAAGAAGTTAGGGCTTGACCTAAGCTTCGACCAGCGCGTATTAACTACTGAGGACATTATCCTCATTGTGAAATACCTGATCGGTCTGATTAACTCAAAAGCGGTGGTTGATGATATTGACCACTTGAGCAATAGACGTGTAAGGACGGTAGGTGAACAATTATATTCTCAGTTTGGTGTTGGTCTTGCCCGTATGGCGAGAACCATCAAAGAAAGAATGAACGTTCGCGATAACGAAGACTTTAAGCCAGTTGATTTGATCAACGCGCGTACACTGTCTTCTGTAATCAATTCGTTCTTCGGAACAAATCAGCTTTCACAGTTCATGGATCAAACCAATCCATTAGCTGAGATTACGCACAAGCGCAGAATGTCGGCACTCGGGCCAGGTGGTCTTTCAAGAGAACGTGCAGGTTTTGAAGTACGTGACGTGCACTATACGCACTATGGTCGCTTGTGTACCATTGAAACTCCGGAAGGTCCGAACATCGGTTTGATTTCGTCTCTCTGCGTTCACGCTAAAGTGAACAAGATGGGCTTCATCGAAACACCTTACCGCAAAGTTGAAAATGGCAAAGTGAAAGGTAAAGATGTAATCTTCTTAACTGCAGAAGAAGAGGATACACATAATATCGCCCAGGCTAATGTGAAAATTAAAGCTGGTGGTGAGTTACACGATGAAAAAGTAAAGGCACGTTTTGAGGGAGATTTTCCCGTGGTCGATCCAAAGGAAATCCGCTATATGGATATTGCCCCTAACCAAATCGTTTCTATTGCGGCTTCATTGATTCCATTCCTTGAGCATGATGACGCGAACCGTGCTTTGATGGGTTCAAACATGCAACGTCAGGCAGTGCCATTGGTGCGGCCAGAAGCTCCTATCGTGGGTACAGGTTTGGAGAGCAGGATAGCGCTTGATTCCCGCACCTTAATTTTGGCAGAGAGTGCTGGTGTTGTTGAATTTGTGGATGCCAAAAAGATTGTTGTTCGTTACGAAGAAACAGAAGAACAACAGTTGGTTCGTTTTGATGATGAAGTGAAATCTTATTCACTGATTAAATTCAGACGAACTAACCAGGACACCTGCATTAACCTTACTCCTCTTGTTAGAAAGGGAGAAAGAGTAGCCAAAGGGCAGCCTTTGTGTCAGGGTTATGGTACTGCTAATGGAGAGTTGGCTCTTGGCCGCAATTTATTGGTGGCATATATGCCTTGGCAGGGTTATAACTTTGAAGATGCAATTGTTATCTCCGAACGCGTAGTGCGTGATGACATTTATACTTCAATTCACGTTGAAGAATTTGAATTGGAAGTGCGTGATACGAAGCGTGGAGAAGAAGAATTAACTTCTGAAATTCCTAACGTAAGTGAAGAGGCTGTTAAGCACCTGGACGAAAACGGCATTATTCGTATTGGGGCAGAAGTAAAAGAGGGAGATATCCTGATTGGTAAGATCACTCCTAAAGGAGAAACCGATCCAACACCTGAAGAAAAATTGTTGAGAGCCATCTTTGGTGACAAAGCCGGTGACGTGAAAGATGCTTCGATGAAGGCACCTCCATCATTAAAAGGAGTTATTATTGAGACCAAGTTGTTCTCAAGACCTAAGCGCGATAAGGATGTTCGCTCTAAGTCTAAGAAGGAGTTGGATGCATTAAAGAATCGCTATAGCAAACAACTTACGGATTTGCGCAACGAGATGATCAAGAAATTGACCACTCTCCTTACCGGAAAAACCAGTCAGGGCGTGAAGCATAAGTTCGGTGATGAATTGATCAGCAAGGGCGTGAAATTCTCTGGTAAGGTGATTGAAAGCAATCTGTTCCCTGATAAGAATATTTACCGCGATGAAAGCAATTACAATGTTCCTGAAGAAGTGAATTTAATTGCTGACATCAGCCTTGAAACATGGACTACGGATGATCACTCCAATGATCTCGTTGCCGAGGTGGTGAAGAATTATCTGAATAAGAGAAATGTAATTGCAGGGGACTTTAAGCGTGAGCGTTTCACACTTGAAGTAGGTGATGAACTTCCTGCAGGTATCGTACAATTGGCAAAAGTATATGTTGCCAAGAAGCGTAAACTGAAGGTAGGGGATAAGATGGCCGGCCGTCACGGTAATAAGGGTGTGGTAGCTCGTATCGTTCGCGAAGAAGATATGCCATTCCTGGAAGACGGAACACCTGTAGACATTTGCTTGAATCCGCTAGGTGTACCTTCCCGTATGAACCTGGGTCAGATCTATGAAACCGTATTGGCATGGGCTGGTAAGAGACTGGGAAGAAAATATGCTACTCCGATTTTCGATGGAGCATCATTGGATCAGGTTTCTGCTGAATTGAAAGAAGCTGGTTTGCCTGAGTTCGGAAGAACTTATTTGTATGATGGTTTGACAGGTGAGAAATTCGATCAGCCAGTTACCGTAGGTATGGCTTACATGCTGAAACTTGGTCACCTGGTTGATGATAAGATGCACGCGCGCTCTATCGGACCTTACTCACTGATTACGCAGCAGCCTCTTGGCGGTAAAGCGCAATTTGGTGGCCAGCGTTTCGGAGAAATGGAAGTGTGGGCGATTGAAGCATTTGGGGCATCACATATTCTTCAAGAAATCCTTACGATTAAGTCTGACGATGTGATTGGTAGAGCAAAAGCTTACGAATCAATCGTGAAAGGTGAAACCATGAGGAAACCAAATATCCCTGAGTCATTCAATGTATTAGTACATGAACTCAGAGGTTTGGCTCTTGAGATTACGATGGATTAAAAATAGTAATGAGTACTGAGTCATTAGTCGTGAGACTGGTGACTCAGGATCATTGGGTTTCTAAGGACTATTTACTAAAGACTATAAACTAAAAAAGGCATGTCTTTCAGAAAAAATAAAAAGATCAACAACGATTTCTCGAAAATCACCATCAGCTTAGCTTCCCCGGAATCAATTCTTGAGAGCTCGCATGGTGAAGTAACTCAACCAGAAACCATCAACTACCGCACGTATAAGCCGGAGATGGGTGGATTGTTTTGTGAAAGAATTTTCGGTCCTGTAAAGGATTGGGAATGTCATTGTGGAAAGTATAAGCGTATCCGTTACAAGGGTATCATCTGTGACCGTTGTGGTGTTGAAGTTACAGAGAAGAAAGTGAGACGCGAGCGTATGGGGCACATCGAATTGGTGGTTCCTGTTGCTCACATCTGGTATTTCCGTTCATTGCCAAATAAGATCGGTTATTTGTTAGGTCTTCCTACCAAAAAATTGGATCAGATTATTTATTATGAGCGTTATGTGGTCATTCAACCAGGCGTGAAGGAAGAGGATGCTATCAATCGTCTTGATTTCCTTACAGAAGAAGAGTTTTTGGACATCGTTGATAAACTTCCTCGCGAGAATCAACTATTGGATGACAATGATCCTAAGAAATTCATCGCTAAGATGGGTGCCGATGCATTGGAGATGTTATTGTCTCGCGTAAACCTGGATGAGCTTTCTTATGAATTACGTCACCAGGCAGCTACCGATACTTCTCAACAACGCAAGGCAGAAGCATTGAAGCGTTTGAAAGTGGTGGAAGCTTTCCGTGAAGCAAATACCCGTGTAGAAAACCGTCCACAGTGGATGACCATTAAGATGGTGCCCGTGATTCCTCCGGAATTACGTCCATTGGTGCCATTGGATGGCGGTCGCTTTGCAACGTCAGATTTGAATGATCTATACAGACGTGTTATTATCCGTAACAACCGTCTGAAGAGATTGATTGATATTAAAGCGCCTGAAGTAATCCTTCGTAACGAGAAGCGTATGCTTCAGGAAGCCGTTGACTCATTGTTCGACAACTCACGTAAAGTGAATGCTGTTCGTTCAGATGGTAACCGTGCATTGAAGTCTTTGAGCGATATGCTGAAAGGTAAGCAAGGACGTTTCCGTCAGAACTTGCTCGGTAAGCGTGTTGACTACTCGGGTCGCTCAGTAATTGTGGTAGGTCCTGAATTGAAATTGCATGAGTGCGGTCTCCCTAAAGATATGGCAGCTGAATTATTCAAGCCATTTATTATCCGCAAGCTGATTGAAAGAGGTATTGTAAAGACCGTAAAGTCAGCGAAGAAAATCGTTGACCGTAAGGATCCTGTAGTATGGGATATTTTGGAAAACGTATTGAAAGGACATCCTGTTCTTTTGAACCGTGCTCCAACACTTCACCGTTTGGGTATCCAGGCTTTCCAGCCTAAGTTGATCGAAGGAAAGGCAATTCAGTTGCACCCGTTAGTATGTACTGCGTTCAACGCTGACTTTGACGGTGACCAAATGGCCGTTCACGTGCCACTGGGTCAGGAAGCAATTCTTGAAGCCTCCACGCTGATGCTTTCCTCACATAACATTTTGAACCCTGCCAACGGTGCTCCTATTACAGTGCCTTCACAGGACATGGTATTAGGTCTCTACTACTTGACGAAGGGAAGAAAGGGACAATTAGGTGAAGGAAAAACTTACTACTCTCCTGAAGAAGTAATTATTGCTTACAACGAAGGCAAGCTTTCCAAGCACGCCATCGTGAAAGTAAGAGTGCATATTAAAGATAAGAAGACGGGAATCATTGAGTATAAAACTACTGAGACTGTTGCTGGTCGTGTAATTTTTAATGAGGTTGTTCCTCAAGAAGTTGGTTTTGTAGACGAACTCTTAACCAAGAAGAAACTACAGACCATCATCGCAGACGTATTCAAGTATGCAGGACAGGCAAAGACTGCCAAGTTTCTTGATGATATTAAGGACATTGGATTCCAGATGGCTTACAAAGGTGGATTGTCAATGGGATTAGGCGATGTTAAAGTCCCTGATGAGAAAAAGAAATTAGTAGAGGAGGCACAGAAGGAAGTTGACTCTGTATGGAACAACTACATGATGGGTCTTATCACTGACAACGAACGTTACAACCAGGTAATTGATATCTGGACGCGTACCAACACCATGCTTACCAATACGCTGATGAAGCAGTTGGAAGAAGATCAGCAAGGGTTCAATTCAATCTATATGATGATGCACTCTGGAGCCCGTGGTTCAAGAGAGCAGATTCGTCAGTTGGGTGGTATGCGAGGTCTGATGGCAAAGCCTCAGAAAAATTTAGCGGGTTCAGTAGGTTCTATCATCGAAAACCCGATTCTTTCAAACTTCAAAGAAGGATTGGATGTATTGGAGTACTTCATCTCCACCCACGGTGCGCGTAAAGGTCTTGCCGATACAGCATTGAAAACAGCTGATGCAGGTTACTTAACCAGAAGGTTGGTTGATGTTGCTCAGGATTTGGTTGTCACCGAAGAAGATTGCGGCACATTGCGCGGATTGAAAGTAACGGCATTGAAAGACAATGAAGACATCGTTGAACCATTGTCAGAGCGTATCTTAGGTCGTGTGACGGTTCATGATATATATGATCCTGTAACCGATGAATTGATTTGCCCCGCCAACGAAGAGATCACGGACGAGGTTGCCAAAAGAATTGAAGAGACCAGCATCGAGGAAGTTGAAATTCGCTCGGTATTAACCTGCGAAACTAAGATTGGTGGTTGTGCGAAATGTTATGGAAGAAACCTGGCTACCGGTAAAATGGTGCAGGCAGGTGAGGCCGTAGGAGTAATTGCAGCACAGTCAATCGGTGAACCAGGAACTCAGTTGACACTTCGTACTTTCCACGTGGGTGGTACAGCTTCTAACATTGCTGTTGATGCAAACATCAAGGCAAAGTTTGCTGGTACTGTTGAATTCGAAAGCATTCGTACGGTTGATACAACAGACCGTGATGAAAATAAAGTGAAGGTGGTAATGGGTCGTACAGGCGAGATCAGAATTCTCGATGGCGAAAAACGTGTGCTCATTTCCAACAACGTTCCCTATGGAACGTTCCTGAGAGTGAAGGATGGACAAAAAGTAGAAAAAGGTGAAGAGCTTTGCTACTGGGATCCTTACAACGCTGTAATTCTTTCTGAGTTTGATGGAGAGATAGGCTATGAGGCCATCATCGAAGGCATTACTTTTAAAGAAGAATCAGATGAGCAGACTGGCCACCGTGAAAAAGTGATCACAGATACTCGTGATAAGACAAAGAACCCTGCGATTATTGTAAAAGGTAAATCAGATGCAAAAGGATATAACATTCCTGTAGGTGCTCACCTTGCGGTGGATGAAGGAGAGAAGATCAAAGCAGGTCAGGTGCTTGCCAAGATTCCTCGCACCATGGGTAAGTCTCGTGATATCACGGGTGGTTTGCCTCGCGTAACTGAATTGTTTGAAGCGCGTAATCCTTCTAACCCTGCTGTGGTTAGTGAGATCGATGGCGTTGTTACCTATGGAGGTATCAAACGTGGTAATCGTGAAATTTTCATCGAATCAAAAGATGGAGTACAGAAGCGCTACCTGGTGCCATTGTCTAAACATATCCTTGTTCAGGATAATGACTTCGTAAAAGCAGGCCAGCCATTATCTGACGGAGCAATTACTCCATCGGATATTCTTTCCATCAAAGGACCGACAGCGGTTCAGGAGTATTTGGTAAATGAAATCCAGGAAGTATATCGCTTGCAGGGTGTGAAAATCAATGACAAGCACATCGAGTGTATCGTTAGCCAGATGATGCAGAAAGTAGAAATCATCGACTCAGGTGATACTACCTTCTTGCCAGGTGAATACGTAGATAAATTTGAATTCCGTGAGGAAAATGACCGTGTGCTGGATAAGAAAGTAGTAATGGATTCCGGTGATTCTCAACGCTTCAAAGTTGGTCAGATCATTAGCCCTCGTGAGTTACGTGACGAAAACTCTTCATTGAAGAGAAGAGATCAGAAGATTGCGGATGTCCGTGATGCACTTTCTGCAGTATCAAGACCTACCCTTCAGGGTATCACTCAGGCATCCTTGAAAACTGAGAGCTGGTTGTCAGCTGCCTCCTTCCAGGAGACTACTAAGGTGCTTAGCGAAGCGGCTATCCGTGGTAAGGCAGATCAACTAATGGGATTGAAGGAAAATGTGATCGTAGGTCACTTAATTCCTGCCGGCACTGGTCAGCGAAGATTTAATGATATGATTGTAGGCTCAGAAGAGGAATACCAGAGACTGGTAGATGCTCCCGAGAGGAAATCAAAAGAAAAAGAGTTACAAGATTAAACTCAGACCCCCTCCGAAAATGAGGGGGTTTAATTTTTTATTAATATGGCTGAAGAAAAGAAACATCCAGCGCAAAATCAGATCAATATCGAATTGTCTGAGGAGATAGCAGAGGGGATCTATTCCAACCTGGCGATGATTGCGCATTCCAACAGCGAGTTTGTAATTGATTTTATCCGGTTGATGCCCGGTGTGCCTAAGGCGAGGGTGAAATCAAGGATAATCATTACTCCCGAGCATGCTAAGAGACTTTTAGCAGCACTAAAAGATAATATCAGTAAGTATGAAGCTACGTTTGGGCCAATTAAGCAGACGAACGAAGCTCCCCAATTTCCTATGAATTTCGGGGGTACTATCGGTGAAGCTTAAAAATTTTGAAGTATTTGAAGGAAATAGGATACAAAATTCTCATAACTATCCGAAAGTCGCGATTATAAAGTAGCGGAAAAAGTTCAAACCTTTGAGGTATCTGAAATCTTAAAAGAATGAGCCTCTTCCGCAGAAACAA
>JAYVTB010000070.1:0-90565 GCA_043774805.1 Cyclobacteriaceae bacterium
TTTCAAACGGAGAGATTGCTGCGCGCATGAACATCAGCAAGAAAACGGTGGAGGTGTATATGCTCCAGGCCTTCAGGCACTTTCGTACCAGCTACGACAAGATTTATAATACGAATTAGATAATTGGCTAATATTGCATTGCAATAAAAACGAGCACCATTAGTCTTTTTTCTCGAACAGTAGGCTAACTACACCGGCATCGGTAAATTTGTTACGATAGCACCAACCCAGATTGGCCAGCGTATTGAATAATTCTACTTCTGATTTGAAGGCAAGGTTACTCCCTTTGTTATCGGTTAATGGAACCCAGCCCTGACCTAAATCAATGGTGGCGTATACCAGTTTATTAATATTTACCAGGTAGATATAGCAGTATCGTTCAAGGTGGTTTTTCAGTGGTTCTCTGCCGGCAATATAAATCGATGCGGATTGCCTGATTCTATTGTAAGCCACGATGGTACGCAGGAGGCCACCGAGAATTGATGTATATATTTTCTTCATTGCTGTTCTCTGTGATTTGAGTTGGCGACCTTGGTAATGGTAATTCTTATGATTAAGAGGATTTCTAATTTAAGGATAACCTAGCATATTCCAAAGATTTCGGCAGGGAGCAGATATGCGGTGATGTAAGATTTTGTATTGCAGATTTAAAATAATTTAAGGATTTTTCTTGGTCCTTATTGACCGTACCGTGTTTATACGGTAATCTTCGCTTGTATGCTAATACAGCGTTTTGAAAAATTGCAACAGTGATTAAAGGAAGTGGCGTCTGAATTTTTGTTTCAAAAAATTCAAGCGACAATCACTAATAAGCAGCCTCCAATAACAAGGCTTTTTGGGCCGGTGATGGCACAGCAGCGTGACAGACTTTATTCGCTTTCAACCTTAGATTCGCTTTTGCAGGAAGCCATTGGTAAGGCAGATTCTGTTGCGAACGCATTTCAGAGTAATGCGGATAGTTTTAATGCCCTATGTCAGCGTCATTCCGTTTGATGTTTGCGAATGGGGTTGTGGATAGAACTTTCTTATTAAAGTTCTTCTACGGACAATTCGATGTTGGGACGGGTGTATTGAAGGTTACGAAAAAATTTAAAATCGTTATATCATAAGGCGGTCGTCCTTATATCTCATGTTCGTTAATTACGAATAAAGGCTGTCTATTCTTGTCAATTAATCATGAGGAGCTTTGTCCGGAGGGAGGAAGGCCATACCCATTTTTTGGTATTTATACTTCCGGAACCATTCATTTAAAATAGCGCCTGATTCCTTTAGGTCGTTGCAAACGGTATGTCTATTGAATACACAAGTGATAAGCTTACGTTCTTATGAGAATTTTCATGTGTACAACTAAGTGAAAAGCGAGGTATGTGTCACTTTGTATGTACTACTAACGCTAGTATATCATGAGTAAATTTCTGCTGAATATTTTTTTAGTAATACTGTTAGCAAGTGGAATATCCTTTGGACAAGGCAATGCTTTTGTTCAATGGAAATTTTCCACAAAACCCATGTCCAACAATGAAAAACTGCTTATCATGGAGGCAGGGATTGCACCAGGTTGGCACCTATATTCACAATTTATCGATGAAGGTGGGCCAATGCCTACGTCATTTAGATTTGAGCAGAGCAGGGATTATTTGGTGATAGGGAAACCACAGGAAGACGGTAACCTCTCGCGTTTTCGAGATGATATTTATGAAATGGAGATTACATGGTATACCAACAAGGTTTCTTTTCTTCAACGAATCAGGATACTCCAACCTGGTACAACTGTCAATGGGATTATCGAATATATGGTTTGCAATGAGCATTCTTGCATTCCAGCCAGACAAGAATATAGTGTATTTATTGAATAAGGGGTGAAAATTTGGAATACGTTTCATAGCGTCAAAATTTACTTACATTATTTGAAGTGATAGAAAAAACAAAACTTAGTAAGCTTATTGAGCGAATAGAATGCTTGATGTTACTTATAGCCAAGAACCCTGACAAGGTCATTTACGAAAATATAGACCTAACCTTTTACCATCAAAAGATTAATTCACTGAATCGATTACTTTTTCAGTATGAGATGCCAGTGTTCACATACACCACTTCGGATACTATTAGTACTGAATACATTGCTGCCTTTTATCAATGGCGCAAGGATGTTCGTTGGTTAAATAGTTATTTACGTCAACGGCTCCATACGAAGGCGATTCTTTAATTTTTATCAATATGGTGGATGATTGCCTGGAGCATATTTCGTACTGAATCTTTGGTGCTGCTTTCCACGCTATAGAATTTAGTTCTAAGACTGCCGAAGGAAATTGCTTCTGACCTTTTGGTAATGACGAATTTTACCAGAAAATGAAGGACCTGACTTACGTTATTATTCAAAATTACTTTTGTTTCGACAAGGATTCTCACGAGATATGCGAGTTGTGACACTGAGGCTTCGAATTTTAGTTTGAAGCCATGGAGAAATGGATCCGAGGGGCGATCGGGTGAGTTGTTGGATAGTTGATGTAATTTTTCCTGGTAATCGATTTCTTCTGTTATGTAATTATTTAATTGATCCTTTAGCGAAGGACCATGTTGATTGTAGCGAATGTCGGGCTTTACTTGCGCCTGGTTTATTTTTTTTAATGCGAAGGACAGCCTTTCAATTTTTTCGGAACGGGTCTCTGCAGCATCCAGCAATGCGGTAATATAGTGGGCATGATAGGTCAATACCCTGGTAGAATTGTAGTTAAGGTAGTACATGATCTGACGAAGTTCTTCATCAAAGTCTGGTATTAAAGCTGAACTTTCAAAGAGGCGAATGAGTTCTTTTTGTATTTCCTTTCCATACATCACTTTCCTATAGGTAATGCCCTGATCCTGATCGCAATCAATAATTTTCTTCAAGACGTGCAGCATGAGACTGATAATACGCGGATCAGCATTTTTGACAGCGAGTGCTTTTTGCAGTTTCTTCATATTAGTTCGAGCATCTTTTCGGGCAAGTGCAATATATCCTTCCGGGGCCTTTGCATCCTGATCAAAATATTTTGAGAAATGACGCTCGACAAAATAGAGGAGATCTTCCAGACTTGAATAGAAGATCAGGTAGGCTGTGTCGCGATCCCTATTTGTTTCGACATCACCATTCAATGTCGCCAACTTGTCCATCAACCGAATGAGGGCTTGCTGATGGTATTGTATGTAGCGTTCCAGGTGACGTTCATCTTCGAATGAAAATATTTCATGGACGAAAGTCTGTTTAATTCTCTCAATCTCTTTGTTAACGGTTTCTTTTAATCCTGTATGGCCGGATGCGTACCCTTCGGTAATGCCGCCTTCTGAAATGAGTCTTTCGAACTCTAAAAGCTCATATTTAACATTCGGATACATGCTATGCTAAAGCGCGTTCTATGGTCAACGGGTGATTAAACCAGCTTAGCTCTAGAGGCTCCTCAAATCAGGTACATCACTGATGCCTGCTTAAGCAACCGATTCCAATTAATCTATAGTGCTGGTCATCTAACATTTCATAGGTAAGATCGAGGGCCTTCGCCAGTGATTGAGTTACATTTTGGCCTGAATCAGCATGATAAAAAATTCCGGTAAAGCCACAGGCAAGAATTTTTTCATCGGCTACCTGAATATGAATATTGTAACGCACCTCGATTGTAGAAATAACTATTTCTAAACTGGCGTTATCAAAGCGAAGAAATGGTGGGTCTTCCCTTTTTTCCGGACTGAGCCAGCAAAAAAACAGAATAACAAGAACAACCAGTATCAGCGTGAGTAAGATGATTTTATTTAGATTGTCTCTCTTATGTTTTGATTGCATTGAGGTTTTGATCTTTCGAAGCCCTGCATAGAAATGATCATTTGTACCTCTAATTATTTCATTAGAATTCTCCCAAAGCAGCTTGATATCCTGGTACTCTGCTTTATTTTCTTCACTTTGCCCAATCCATGCCATCAGTTCTATTTTTTCACCTTCACTGGCATTGCCTTCGAGGACTTTGTAGATGAGTGATGTTTTATCCATAGCTATTTTGGCGGCAGCGGCTTCTAATATTATTACTCTTTAAATTGCTAATATACCCTACGTTATGTATTGGATTATTTCATCACTAAGGTTATTTATAAAGCCAACGCTTGCGCAATCTTTTATTTGCACTGGTCAGACTACGTTCTACTGCTTTCTTTGATACATTCAGATTGATGGCTATTTGTTCCGTGGTCATTTCCTGATCCAATTTCATCAAGAGGCATTCCCGCTCTCTTTTAGGAAAGGTGGAAATCAGATGCCTCAATTCAGCGTTGGTCTCACTTTTAATCAGAATCGCTTCTATCGGGGGGTCATTAAACTGAAAATTACTTCCGTTAAGGAATTCTGACTTTTGTTCGCGTTGGTGCTTTGTACGTTTATATTGGGTAATGGCTTTATTTCTAACTATTCTTACCAGGTAATGTTGAATTGATCGTTGGTGAAATTGCCCCAGAGTTTTGTGATTCTGCCAGACATGCACGAACGTCTCCTGAACAATGTCTTCGGACAGCTCAGAATCATGAGTAAGATTTATTGCAATCCGCAGTAAACTGCGATAATATTGGTCGTAAAGAATTTCTATTGCTTTTGCCGGGATTGCAAGCAGTAATTTTCTGAATCGTTCATTTTCGATTAAGCCATCCATCAAATTTAGATCTCTCATGATAACGTTTCCCTTAAGCAATGATAGACGAAATAGCTTGAGTGATATGCTATCGATTCGACCTCTTATTGAATATTTTGCACTGAATATATTAATTTTTTTTAAAAACTGAGGATTTTGACCACTCACTTGAGATTTTTGAGCAGCTTTATTTTGGAAGCTTTGCTTTGATGACTACCTCTCGATTCCGTTCTGAAGATATGAATGAAACTGATTGACATTCACGCTGATGAGAGTGCGTACGATTAAGAGTTGTAATGGACTAATTCTGGACTATTGTAAGATTTGAGGAGAATTCAGAAGGTTTCAAAATTGCTTTTAAAATTGAACAAGTTGCCACTTGCTATATGGCGGTGTACCCGCGTATCGGATAGCAAACTGCGACTTACTAAATGCTGTTTAAGCCTCAGGTTGGAAAATCGAACCGGCCTAAGAAATTTATCTCTTCACGTCAATGACTGGTTTTTCGTCACGCGATACTGAAAGCTTGTCTTTAAGTTTCTGCATATCGTTGCTTAGTTTCTTCTGAACGATTTTCCCATAAATCTGTGTGGTTCGTATGTCCGTATGACCAAGGAGCTCCATGGCCGTTTCCATCGGGACGTCATTCAAAAGAAGGACGGTAGTGGCAAATGTGTGGCGTGCGGTATGCGTTGTCAGTCTCTTTTTGATATTACACAAATCAGCTATTTCCCTCAGATAGGCATTATAGCGTTGATTGCTGTTCATGGGTAGCAGTTTGTTTTTTGAGGCACAGTAGGGATGATTTTTGTATCGTTCAATGATCTCAGAGGGAATTGGCAGGAGAGGGACGTTTTCAATTGTATCTGTTTTTTTTCGGTTTCGGATGATCCATTGATTTCCGTCTATGCCTTTAGCAACATCGTCAGGAGAGAGCTCATCGGCATCGGAATAGGCGTAGCCTGTGTAGCAACTGAATAGGTAACAATCTCTTACTTCTGCAAGCCTGGTTATAACAAAGTGTTTATTGTAAAGAACCTCAAGCTCATCCTGATCTAAAAATTCGCGCTTAACTTTCTTATAGGTACACCTGAAGTGTTCGAAGGGATTGGATGGAATATACTGTAGCATGACGGCATATTTGATTACCTGCTTGAGATCTTTGGAATATTTCATGGCAGTGTTGTGCCCTAGCTTGTCGTTGGTGCGGAGGTAATGTTCGAACTCAACAATAAAACTCAGATTAACTTGCTCAAGAAGTATATCTAACTTTTTAAACTTATGCCTGAGGAAACTTTCGCACTTACCATAATTAATAATGAACCTGTTGTATCTTCCCTCGGAAATATCACTGATCTCTTTTCTTTCGAGCAGGTGTTGGTTATACTGATTGAATATTTCAAGAAGGGTTTTCTTGACCTCCTTAATACCCTGGTAGCTTCGTTTGACATCATCAGAGGTGATATGAGTATTCGTGGATAACAGAACGTTATAGTGTTTTAAGATATCTGAGCGCACGAATAGTAGATAATCATTCAATGCAATTGCCTCAGCACATTTGTTTGTTGCTTCCCCTTTTTCTGAATTCCAATGTTCCGGTAAGATTTGCCTTTTGGTAGAACATTCAGCGCGTTTACCGTTAATAGTAATTCTAATCCAGATTGGCACAAGGCCCAATTTATTGGCTTTGGATTTATTGAGCCAGAAAAGAATCGACAAGCTTTGATTGAAATTCATAAGATCAGAGTTTAATGATCTTGAACTCATTGATTTTTCGATTGACAAATAGTTCTAATTAAGACACCTGCCCAGAGAGATGGTGATTCGGTTACCAAAGTATTGGAAAAGCGTTGGTAACCGAATAGGTAACCTAAGAGTTGAAGTTGTTTGTTTCTTTTTGGATGGAGCTAAATAAAAAAGGCGCTCAAAAATAGATTCTGAGCGCCTTTGATTGGGAATGATCCCTCTTTAGTGATCCCGCTGGGATTCGAACCCAGGACCCATACATTAAAAGTGTATTGCTCTACCAACTGAGCTACGGAATCATTAAATCTTGTCTAAATTACGGGCTTTTCCGTAATTGAGGTCGCAAAGGTAACAGGATATGAAAAATATACAAACGGGCATTTTAAAAATTCTTCTACTATTTGCTATTACCTTTTTTGGACATGATATCAAGGCACAGATATTCACCAGGCAGTTTGCCTTCGCAGATTCCTTATTTAAAGTAAAACAGTACACTCAATCGTTGCAGATTTATGAAGAAGTGTTGGCGGCCAAGCAGTATTCACCAGCCATGTTATTGAAAATGGCCTACATACATGAAGGACTAGGAAAAGTAAGCAAGAGCCTCTATTACCTCAACTTATATTACCAGGCAACGGGCGATCACCAGGCGTTGCTAAAAATGCAGGAACTGGCTTCCAAAAACAGATTGGAAGGCTATGAACATCCTGAATCAGATCAGTTTTATTATCAACTGAATAAGTACAGTTTTTTAATTTCATTGCTAATAGCTGCAGTTGCAATATTTTCCATGGCATGGATTTATGCACAAAAAAGAAAAAACAAAAAACCAAATGGGGCGGTGGTCATGCTCATGATTTTCCTGGTGCTGCTTGCTGTGAATGTAAATTTTCCAGTCAAAAATTCTGAAGTCATCATCACCAGTGGCACCACCTACCTGATGAGCGGGCCATCGGCAGGAGCTAATGTGATTGCCGTGATAAATGAAGGACACAAGTTGAAGATGTTGAATAGAAAAGATGTGTGGCTCGAAGTACAATGGTTTGATAAACCGGTATATGTAAAAGAAAGTCGAGTGACTTCCATCACGCTTTAATAACGCACAGAAACGGATCCTTTATATTCTTTATCGTTAAATTTAATGAAGTAATAGTATACTCCAGCGGCAGTATCGGGGGCATACCATCTGAACTTACGCTCGGTGCTTTCAAACACAGGATTTCCCCATCGGTTATAGATTCGAACCGATTCAAATCTTCGAAAACAATTGTCGGGAGGAAATGATACTACTTCATCAGGGTTTGTTTGCGGGTCAGGGTTGAAAGGACAAATCTCTATCCCCTCCAGGGCAAAGTAGTCGTTGCAGCCGTCTCCATTTGGAGTAAACACATTGGGAGGAAGAAATTCTGAATCATCACTTTCTACATCTTTTAAAACGACCGTTAACGAAACCGTGTCTGCTTTGGCATTAAAGCAGCGGTCATCACTCACCCTGAATTTGAACGTGTAGCTATTTTCAAAAACATCGCTCCTGAACAACGAACAATCAGGAGCCCACGAAAAAACAGTCTCTACTTTTCCTTTGCCTTCTCTGGGCGTAAACACATACCCTTCGGGCGGAACATTTCCTTTCGCTTCAATCAGCGTGAGTTTCAATAAATCCTTATCGGGAAACACATCTGCATCGGTGCCCGTTAAGTCAAATTGAATGGACTGACCTAATATGAACGTGGCTGTTTTATCGTTTACAATCGCAGCACCATGTTGAATGACGAGTTGTGGTGCAGTATTCAATGGCGGCAAAATTTTCACGTGCACGTCTACGGTGTCGGCCCTATAGATACGGCACTTGTTGGAGTTGTCGACCACGATAAATTGAAACAGAAAATTGTCTTTCTTTTTTAAGTCAACCGATGAGCAAGCTATATCCCATTTAAACAGGGAAGATACTTGTCCGTTGCCAGTCACCTGAGGAAAAGAAATGCCTAGAGCGTTGAATTGCTCGCGCTGATTCAAATCCAACACCAGAAAATCATTATCAATAAGATCCCGCCCAGTCACGGTGAATGAAAGCGATTCGTTGATTCTTCTTTCAATATTCAACACGCTTCGCTCTTGCGGATTAGTGGTAAGATCGGTATCAATAATGGGATCGGCATTGCCAGGCAGGAGCACATTGAATTTGAAAGAGGCTGTCACTGGCTTACCATTGTCGCAGAGATCATTGTCGTTGGCCAACAGGTTAAGTTCAAAATAGGTGCGGTTTGTAAAATTATAAATGTCGCAAAACGCATCCCAATGAATTTTGCCTTTCACTATTCCATTCACGCGGGGCTCTTCAATTTGTACCGTAAATCCGGCATCGGCCAATGCAAATCCATCATTGGTGATCGAAACGATAATTTCATCGTTATCATCCCGAATTTCAAAGTCGGATTCATAAACTCCGCCTTCAGTAAGTGTTATGGAAGTAATCGGATCGATTGGTTTTACAAAGTAGGGTGGGGTGTTGACAGGCGGCTGAACATTCACTTCTATTTTAAGTGTATCGGTTAACGGCAAACTACAAGCGTCATCAAAGGCGATTATGCCGATTTGATAAGGTCCTCCTTCAATAAAAGGACATTGAGGAAAGCAGATCGTGAAGTCCTGGGTACTTCCATTGGTAAGAATGGCAGAAGTTATTGCGGGTAGAACTTCCTTGATATTCTTTTTAAAGTTGAGAGCCACAGCGCGGATGGACACCTTCTCTGTAAAATTGTCTTCAATTTTGCTGGCATCGAGGTCCGACACCCTTACCTGGATACAACGATCTTCATTTGAAACGGTGTTGGTAAAACTTACACTCATAGTATTGTCGTAGATGAACGAAGCATCGGCTAATTTTTTTCCAACAATCTGTGGGGGATCGGCTTTCGGGCAGGCATCTAATACCAGCATTTGAAAATCGCGTCTGCTTTCACCGATCTTTTCACCATCGCGGTATTGATCAATCTCTACAGCGAATACAAAGAGGCCTTGCGTGCGTGGTGTGGCGGTAAGCAATCCGTCTTTACTGATTTTTAGGTCAGGCTTACCATTAATGATATTGGACAAGGTGTAACCAGGCCTCCAAAGTACTTCCGGATAAGGGCCCGGTGAGGGGATAGGTAGCGCCTCTTGGGAAGTAGTATTGAGCGGGGTAACTAATGAATAAACCAATGAATCACCATCATCATCAAGTCCGGCAAAGTCAACATAGTAAGGGCGATACGGACAGGCATAATCATTAAGAGGAGGAAATAACCGAGGGGATGAATTGATAAAAGGCGCTCCATTTTTTACGACCGCTGGAAATTCGAGGTAAAAAGTCTGCCCAGCGGCAATGTTCCCTGCTCCTGGTATCTGGCTATAAATGTTGTTGATGGTGTAATTTCGGCAGCAACGCTCCCATACTACAAAATACCCTTCGGGATCGTTGAATCGATCGGGCGAAAGTGTGATGGTGGAGGTGTACGTTAGCTTGTTGGTAATAATCTCTCCGTTTGAACATTCCGGCTGAGTATAGGGCACATTTGATTCGGTGCTGAGTGGCAGAAACACCGTTGCCATAAGAGTTTTATCCTTCTTACTGTAAATGGTAACAGAAACGCTGGGGTCTTTCGCACCAGGGGCACCATTAATCTTATCAAAATAGATGATGAGATTTAACCGGTACGTATTTCCGGAAATATGAACCAACTCAAATTCTCCGCCTACAATATGTGAGGCGAACAGGGGGTAGCAAATCAACAGCAACAGCGTAAGAAATGTCTTTTTCATACTTCTACAGTTACGAAAGATAGCCATTTTGATTCACTGCCGAAACCCTCATATTTTCTGTAATTTCGCTGCCTTTAATTAGGTAACCCCAACTCCATGAAGAAAGGCGATAAACTGAATGATATTGTGATAGAAACGATGGCTGCGGAGGGTAAATGCATCGCCAAAGTGAATGGACTGGTTATTTTTTTGCAGGGCGGTGCCCCAGGTGATACCGTGGAAGTGGAGCTCACAAAAATCAAAAGCAATTATCTTGAAGGCAGAGTAACGGCTATTCAGAAATTATCGCCCCATCGGGCGGAGCCTTTTTGCGAACATTTTGGCTTGTGCGGAGGTTGCTCGTGGCAGCATATCAATTATGAAACACAATTAAAGTATAAGCAACAGCAGGTCATTGATAACCTGGAACGAATAGGAGGATTAACCCTGCCGGCAATTACTCCTATCCTTCCTTCGAAAAGCATAAACTACTATCGCAACAAACTGGATTACACATTTTCAGCCAATCGTTGGTTAACAAAAGATGAACTGGAATTGAAAAAGAGTCAGGCCATAGAAACGGAAGATGGTCGCTATCCGGACGAGCCAGGCTTGGGTTATCATATCCCACGCATGTATGATCGCGTGTTCGATGTGAATACCTGCTATCTGCAACCCGAACCATCGAATGGTATTCGCTTGCTGGCAAGAAAAGTAGCACTTGAAAATCAGATTCCGTTTTTTGATCTGCGCAAGCAAATTGGTTTTCTGCGCACGCTCACTATTCGCACGGCCACAACCGGTGAAGTGATGATTATCCTGCAAGTGACCTATGATGAAATGAAATGGATTGAGCTCACCTTAAAAACACTCACCGACACATTTCCGCAAATCACCTCGGCCAACTACATCATCAACGGCAAGCGCAATGATACATTTGCCGATCTGGAGGTAGTGTGTTGGAAAGGAAATCCTTATATCACCGAACAAATGAATAAGCCCGATGGCTCAGGCACACTTCAGTTTCGTGTAGGGCCAAAATCATTTTATCAAACCAACTCGCAACAGGCATTTGAACTTTATAAAGTAGCATGGCAGATGGCTGATTTAAGAGGCAATGAATTGGTCTATGACCTTTACACCGGCACGGGCACCATCGCCAACTTTGTGGCCGGACAGGCAAAAAAAGTAGTAGGTCTTGAATATGTGGATGCCGCCATTGCCGATGCGAAAGTCAATTCAAAAATCAACAACATCACCAACACTGATTTTTATGCCGGTGATATGAAAGACCTGCTCAACGACAGCTTTCTTTCGCAACATGGTCGCCCGGACACTATAATAACAGATCCGCCACGCGCAGGCATGCACGAAGACGTCACGAAGATGTTGTTGAAGGCCGAGCCAAAGCGCATCGTTTATGTGAGTTGCAATGCGGCCACCCAGGCCCGCGACTTAAAAATTCTTTCTGAGAAATACGACATCACAGCCGTGCAGCCTGTAGATATGTTTCCGCAAACTATTCATGTGGAGAATGTGGCACGGCTGGATTTGAAAAAATAATTTTGGGGTTTGATTTATCCTTCGGGCCTCTATTTGAGAATTGGTCTTTCAGTGAGCCCTAACCTTTATCTTTTTCTATGAAATGTCACCGCGGGCGAGGCACGAGACCCGCGATCCCGGTACAAGAAAAATGAAATTTGTTTAGGCAAAAAGACCCTGGGCTGTCTACCATCAGACCAAAAAGCCAATTATTTTAGCTTTCACAATATTCACTAAGTTTTTAAAATGATCAAAAAGTGGACATTAGTAAAATAAAAATATGATTGTGAGTATTAAATACTAAATTATTTAGTAAAATTGCTCTTGTGAACAGGAGCATTATACACATGGATTTGGATGCCTTTTTTGTGGCGGTCGAGCGCGCAAAAAACAGAAAGCTTAATGGCATACCTTTAATAATAGGCGGCAGCAGCAGGCGCGGGGTGGTGGCGGCCTGTAGTTATGAAACCCGCAAATTCGGGGTGCACTCGGCCATGCCCATGTACCTGGCCATGCAACTTTGCCCCGATGCGAAAGTGATCTCGGGCGATATGGAGGCATATAGCCAATACTCGCACCTGGTCACTGAAATCATTGCCGACAAAGCTCCGGCTTTTGAAAAATCCTCCATTGATGAATTTTATATCGATGCTTCGGGTATGGATCGTTTCTTTGGCACCTTCAAATGGGCGGTTGAGTTGCAGAATAAAATCATGAAGGAGAGCAGGCTGCCCATCTCGATGGCGCTATCGGTGAACAAGCTGGTGTCGAAAGTGGCTACGGGTGAGTTCAAACCTCATGCACAAAAACAAATTCCGGCTGGAGAAGAAAGAGATTTTCTCGCACCGCTCGCCATCGAAAAAATTCCGATGGTGGGAAAACAAACTGCTTCTTTTCTATATGACATGGGCGTGCGCACCGTGGCCACACTGCGTGATATGCCGCAACAATTTCTGATCAGCGCCTTTGGTAAAAATGGCATCGGCTTGTGGAACAAAGCCCACGGCATCGATGATTCACCCGTGGTTCCTTACAGCGAACAAAAATCAATCTCCACAGAATCTACTTTTGATCAGGACACCATCAATGTGAAGCGACTGAAATCAATACTGATTGCGATGGTAGAGAAAGTAGCGTTTCAACTGCGCGACCAGAAGAAACTCGCCTCGTGCATCACTGTAAAAATCCGTTACTCCAACTTTGATACGGAGACAAAACAAATTCATATTCCTTACACTTCTTCTGATCATATCTTCTTGCGCGTGGTGCAGGAATTATTTGATAAACTGTATAACCGCAGAATGTTGATTCGCCTGGTGGGCGTTCGCCTCAGCAGTATCGTCCATGGCAATCAACAAATCAGTTTGTTTGATGATACCGAAGAAGACATCAATCTGTATGAAGCGATGGATTTTATCAAACACAAACATGGCGTAGATAAACTGGTGCGCGCTACCACCATCGATGTAAGCAAACGCGTGCGCATGGAGATGAACATGTTCAAAGGAAAAATCACAAAAAGTCTAATCAATTAATCGCGGTCTATCCTCGGTCTGTGCCCTCACAGACCGAAATAAAAATAATACTATGAAAAACTTTGTTGTCAGTCGGCACTTCTTCACCATCACTCCTTCATCATCGGTTCAGGTTTTTGTTTCTGATTTGAAAAAACACGTGCGTACTGCCATCGGTCATGAATTTCAAAGTGAATTTTCCCCGGCTCATATCTCGCTCTTCCAATATAGCGAGTATCATACGGATAGTATCTTAGACGATGTCGACTGGCTGCGAGTGGCATTGCTGCCGTTGGACATCTACATAAATGGGTTAGGCGTCTTTAAGCATGGCGCCAATAAGACGATCTATCTTCAGATCGAATATAAAACTCCGGTTGCAGATTTGACAAAAGCGTTAGGAGGTAAAAGCATAACACCTCATATCATCATTGCCAGAAACCTTGCTTCTGAAGATTTTGATAAGGCATGGAATTGCTTGCGGGAAATTTCAATCAATAATCATTTCCGATGCACCAATGTTACGGTGTTGAAAAGAAAACACAATCGCTGGAATAAGTATCTGGAATTGCCTTTGAATAAAAATCAAATGGCCTGTGAGGTACAAAATTTTGCATCGACTGAATTAGCCCATTAACCATGGAAAAATATAAAAATAGATACCGTTCAGAAACCACCCGATTAAAAAACCATGATTATGGTTCGGATGATTGGTATTTTGTTACCATTTGCACCAATAATCGTGAACATTATTTTGGTGAAATTGCCCAACCCGTAGGGACGCAAAATTTTGCGTCCCTACGGGCCACAACCATTGGTGAAATTGCCTACCAATATTGGATGGAAATCCCCAATCATTTTCCATTTGTTGTATTGGGTGAATTTATAATCATGCCCAATCATACACATGGCCTTTTATATTTTAATAAACCAGATTATCAATATCGTATTCCACAACCCAATCAATTTGGACCGCAATCGCAAAACCTGGCATCGGTAATCCGAGGATATAAGGCGGCCGTGAAAAAATATGCCACCGTAAATAACATTTCTTTTTTGTGGCAGTCGCGGTATCATGATCACGTTGTGCGTACCAATCGCGAATTACAAGCCATACAAAGGTATATTCAAAATAATCCAATCAAATGGATTGAAATGGGTTCATTTAAATAATTAGTCATGAATCCCCTTCAAATCCTCAAAGAAAAATTCGGCTACAATTCCTTCCGGTTAGAGCAGGAGGCAATCATCCAATCAGTATTGCAGAAACGTGATGCGTTTGCACTCATGCCCACCGGTGGCGGCAAGTCTTTATGTTATCAGATTCCCGCCTTGATGTTTGATGGACTCACGGTGGTCATTTCTCCGCTCATCGCGTTGATGAAAGATCAGGTAGATGCCTTGCGCGTGAATGGAATTGCAGCCGCATTTTTAAATTCTACTCAGGGTTATCAGCAACAGAATGAAATCATCAATAAGGTAAAAACGAAAGAATTGAAATTACTTTACCTCGCACCGGAAAGTAACTTCATGCGGCAACTTTCATCCTTCAATGTCAGCCTGATTGCCATTGACGAAGCGCACTGCATTTCACACTGGGGCCATGACTTTCGTCCGGAGTATTTAACGCTCGCGCATTTGAAGCGTTCGTTTTCTAATGTGCCGGTGATCGCCCTGACCGCCACGGCTGATAAGCTTACGCGAAAAGACATTCTTGAAAAGCTGGAGCTGAGTAATCCGGCTGTGTTTGTTTCCAGTTTCAATCGCGCCAATATTCGCTATACGGTGGAGAACAAACGCAACAGTACCGATAAACTTTTTGATTTTTTAGAACAACATAAAGACGATTCAGGCATTGTGTATTGCTTATCTCGTGCCTCCACCGAGCGACTAGCCGAAGATCTCAACGCGGAGGGATTCCAGGCCTTGCCGTATCATGCAGGGTTAGATAAAGACGTGCGTGCGAAACACCAGGAATTGTTCCTGCGCGATGAAGTGAAAATTATGGTCGCCACCGTGGCCTTCGGCATGGGCATCGATAAATCAAACGTGCGCTATGTAGTGCACATGGATTTACCTAAAAACATAGAGAGTTATTATCAGGAAACCGGTCGCGCTGGACGTGATGGATTGGATAGCGAAGCACTGTTGTTTTACTCCTATGCCGATGTAACGAAGATGAAGAAGTTTGTGGAGGTAGAAAATAATCCCGAGCAAACAGAAATCTATTTAAAGAAATTAAGCCAGATGGCCGAGTATGGCGACCTCATTACCTGTCGCAGAAAATATTTACTGAATTATTTCGATGAAGAAGCCACCAACTATTGTGGCAGTTGTGATGTTTGCCTCACGCGTGTTGAACAAATGGATGGCACGCTACAGGCACAAAAGGTATTGTCGGCTGTAGCCCGATTGCAGGAACGTTTTGGTGCCGGTTATGTGATTGACTTTTTGCGTGGATCAAATTCAGCAAAAATGCAAGACGAGCACAAACAGCTGAAGACTTTTGGTATTGGTGCTGATGTAAGCAAAGAAGCCTGGGGAGATATCATTCGGGATTTACTTGCACAGGAATATCTGGTCAAGTCAGGGGGCATGTATCCGGTGTTGCACCTCACGCCAAAAAGTGCACCCGTGCTGAAGGGAGCGGAGAAAGTCTTGATTACCAAAACAAAAGAAAAAGTAGAAACGATTTCTTCTGCCGAGGTAAATTATGAGAAGGACCTTTTTATTCAACTGAAGGAAGTACGAAGAAAAATTGCCAACGAAGAAAATGTTCCGGCTTACATCGTGTTATCTGATGCAACGTTAATGGAGTTGGCTACTTATCTGCCACATAACAAAGAGGAATTTTTGAAGGTATCCGGGTTTGGTTCCGTGAAGATTGAGAAATATGGTAAACCGTTTTGGGAGGTAGTAGCGGATCATTGCCGTGTTCATAATTTAAAGTCTCGTATCCACCTTAAAATTCCTAAGCGTGTGCGAAGGGAAAGACGCGAACAGGAAACAGACACAAAGCAAAAAAGTCTTGAACTATTCAAGCTGGGAGATAGTATAGGGCGAATTGCCGAGCTGCGTAACTTGAGCACGTCTACCATTGAAGGTCATCTTGCCTTTTATGTTCAGCAGGGTGCAGTTTCTATAGAGGAAGTGATGGACACATCAAAGATAGCAACCATTCAAAAAGCGATTGCCCAAACAGATGGCAAGGCATTGTCGCCCATTAAAGAGTTATTGGGCGATGGTTATAGTTATGGGGAAATACGAATGACGATGGCTTTTTTAGAGTATGAAAAAAGCATTGTTGCTTAACCTGGGCGGCCTTTGTAGTCAAGCTTAAAATAACACCATATTTATTTGAAAATCCGATTTAAGTCATGTACCTCAACTGTCACACCGGCTTTAGTTTCAAATACGGCACACTGCCCATCAAAACCCTTTTTGCAGAAGCAAAGCGCTGTGAGATTCATAAGCTGGCACTCACTGAAATCAATAATGTATCATCGTACCTGGAGATGTTGCGCTTATGCGATGAGAATAAACCAACTGAAAACGGATTAACAAAATACGGCAAGCCTGCCTACGAATTAAGTATTGCCGTAGGGGTGGAGTTTCGAAATGATAAAAGTGGGAGTGAGAACGAAAATAAACCGACCGACTTGTCCGCTCCTGATTCATCGAAAGTGGAAACCGTAATTTCTTCTATTCCTGAATACATCATCATTGCCAGGAACAGTGTTGGATTCGAAGCCATCAATCGTTTTTTATCGTACCACAATCGCGAGAACAAGCCGTTTCCTTCGCGGGCACCTGAGATGAAAGAAGCTTTTGTGATTTATCCGTTTGGAAAAATAGAACCTGATATGCTGCGCGAGAACGAATACATCGGTGTGCGAAAGCATGAGTTGATTCGTTATGTGAATCATCCATTGCGTGATGACTATATCTACAAGTTTGTGGCATTGCATCCGGTTACGCTATTACCTCCGGTAAGGGACAACAAGAAAAAACTTGTTTATCGCGATCATAATGCACATCGGCTGCTGCGGTGCATCGCACTTAATACTTTGCTCAGTAAATTACAAGCGTGCTTTCAGGCGAATAAGGATGAGTTTATGCTTCCCGTTCTTGAATTGGAGAAACAGTTTGATCAATTTCCAGAACTTGTTTTCAATACGCAGTCATTACTGGAACAATGCAGCATCGAGTGTAAACTTGCTGAAGACAAGAATAAAAAAGTATTTACACACAGTGCCAAAGAAGATTTAAAACAACTTCGCACGTTCACGGAGAAAGGTTATAAAGAACGCTATGGCGAAGACCGGTCCATATGGAGCGAACGCATCGAAAAAGAATTGAGCATCATAAAGACAAAAGGCTTTACAGCATACTATTTGATTGCTTTCGATCTGGTTCGTTTTGCGAAAAACAAAGGCTACGATTTTGTAGGGCGTGGCAGCGGTGCTAACAGTACCGTGGCGTATTGTCTGGGTATCACCAATGTAGACCCCATCGAACTCAATTTGTATTTCGAGCGCTTCTTAAATGAAGAACGTGTCTCACCTCCTGATTTTGATATCGATTTTTCGTGGGATAACCGGGATGCCATTTATGATTACATCTTTGACAAGTATGGTTATGAGCATGTGTGTTTGTTGGGAACGCACGTGACGTTTACCAGCAAATCACTGGTTCGCGAGTTGGGTAAAGTGTTTGGCCTTCCAAAAGAGGAGATTGATGTGCTGGTGGAGAATCGTGCACAAAAGATGGAGCGCGACCACATCGTCAGTAAAGTGATCGCCTACACCAACTACATCGTGGAGAAGGAATTGCCATCCAATATTTCCATCCATGCGGGGGGCGTGTTAATTACTGAGAAATCTATTTACTCGTACACGGCTACTGAGTTTCCACCGAAGAGTTTACCCGTGTCGCAGTTTGAGATGCATGCGGCAGAAGATTTTGGCATTTATAAATTTGATATACTCAGTCAACGTGGCCTGGGTCATATCAAAGAAACCGTAAAGCACGTTAGACGAAATAAAGGAATTGACCTTGATGTATATCAATTCAAAAAATTCAAAGAGGATGAAAAGATAAAGAACCTCATGCGCCACAGCAAAGCAATGGGTTGTTTTTATGTGGAGTCGCCCGCCATGCGCATGCTGCTCGGTAAGTTATGTTGTGATGATTATCTCACCCTGGTGGCGGCCAGTTCCATCATCCGCCCGGGTGTGGCCAGTTCCGGTATGATGAAAGCGTATATCGAACGCTACCACATGCACCGTCAGGGTATCCACTATGAATCGATTCATCCAAAGATGGATGAAATTCTATACGACACATATGGTGTGATGGTATACCAGGAAGACGGGATTAAGGTAGCCAATCAGTTTGCCGGACTTACCCTTACGGAAGCCGATGTGTTACGCAGAGGCATGTCAGGCAAGTATCGGTCACGCGAAGAATTTCAGCGCGTGAAAGATCGCTTCTTTGAAGGCTGCAAAGAGCGGAATTATGATCCGAAAATAACCGATCGTGTTTGGTTTGAGATAGAAAGCTTTGCCGGCTACTCGTTTGCCAAAGGCCACTCGGCCAGTTACGCTGTAGAGAGTTATCAGAGCTTATTTTTGAAAGCGCATTACCCCTTGGAGTTTATGGTGGGAGTGATCAATAACTTTGGTGGATTTTATCGCACCGAATTTTATTTTCATGAAGCACGCATGAATGGCGCACAGATCCAGCCACCCTGCATCAACAACAGTGAGTACCTCACCACGATTTATGAAAATCAGATTTACATCGGATTCATTCACCTGAAAAGCCTGGAAACAAAAATTGGTCAGCATATTGCCGAGGAGAGAAAGAAGAAAGGTCCTTATCAGAGCCTTGATAATTTTTTAAGGCGTACTCCGGGCATTGGACTTGAGCAGTTGCGCATTCTCATTCGATTGGGATCATTTCGTTTTACGGGAAAAACCAAGCAGCAACTTTTATGGGAGTCGATGCTCTACTTTAATAAGGCTAAATCGAAGCCCACTACTACGGTTGATCTTTTTGACACCGAACCGAAAGAATATCCGCTTCCGGAATTAAAGCGTAATGCATTGGAAGATGCCTTCGATGAAATAGAATTGTTAGGCTTTCCGTTATGCAATCCGTTTGATTTGCTGGCCACCCGCAACTATGGCGACACCGTGGCTCTTGATCTCAGCAATAGAAAAGGAAAGCAAGTACATATCGTGGGCTACCTCGTTACCACCAAGGATGCCTTCACCGTGAAGAATCACGACCACATGTGTTTCGGTACTTTCTTTGATGTGCAAGGCGAGGCGTTTGATACCGTGCACTTTCCTGGTTCAGCAGCAAAGTTCCCATTTCGCGGCCGCGGATTTTATGAAGTGAAAGGAAAGGTGACGGAAGACTTTGGCGTATATGCCATTGATGTACATTGGATGGACAAACTACCGATGGTTAGCAAGCGTGCGGATCAGGCTTTCGCAGAAGTAAAGACAGTAAATCCTCAGCCACAAAGTAATTCTGTTTGATTTTGTCCGCACCTTGTCCCTCGGTCTGTGTCCGCACAGACCGAAACGTGAATTATAAAAATCGAATGTATCATTTGAATTAAACGGATGGTCTGAGGGGACACAGACCATGGTGAATAAACTACCGATGGTTAGCAAGCGTGCCGATTAGGCTTTCGCAGAAGTAAAGACAGTAAATCCGCAACCACAAAGTCATTCTGTTTGATTTTGTCATCACACCTATTCACCTTTGCCTCAGATTTTAATTTGAGATATCTATTAAGCCTCGGTCTGTGTCCTCACAGACCGAAACGCGGATCTTGATAGATTGAAACAATTGAATTGATCAAATGGTCTGTGGAGACACAGACCATGGGAGTTTTGAATTTGAAATATTCCACGATGGACCATCGACTATTACTATCGAATAAACTATGCGTCAGCAACTACTCAGTGAAGGAGCCAGCGAACTCAGCTATGAAATACGGGAGATCGTAAAGAAAGCCGAACAGATTAAAAATCTTGGCAAGGAAATCTATTGGGAAAATATTGGTGATCCCATTCAAAAGAATCATAAACTTCCGGATTGGATCAAACAAATCATTGCCGACCTGGCTTTGCAAAATGATTCCTATAGCTATTGCCCCAGCAAAGGTATTCTGGATACCAGAAAATTTCTTGCAGCTCAAACCAATCAATTAGGCGGAGCACAGATCACACCTGATGACATTTGTTTCTTCAACGGACTGGGCGATGCCATTGCCAAGGTGTATCAATATATCACGCCAACATCGCGCGTGATAGGTCCGTCACCTGCTTACTCTACACACTCCAGTGCCGAAGCCGCTCATGCCAGTCACGAGCCACTTACCTACAAACTTGATCCCAACAACAGGTGGTATCCGGACATTGATGATTTATACAATAAGGTAAAATACAATCCAAACATAGTAGGTATCCTCATCATCAATCCGGATAATCCTACGGGCATGGTATATCCGTATGAAACATTGAAGCGCATCGTTGAGATTGCGAAAGAGTTTAAGCTGTTTCTTATTTGTGATGAGATTTATATTAACATCACCTACAACGGGGCGCGTGCCTATGCCTTGGCGGAAGTAATTAAAGATGTGCCGGGCATTGCCATGAGAGGAATTTCCAAAGAACTTCCATGGCCTGGATCTCGCTGCGGATGGATGGAATATTACAATCGCGGCAAGGATGAAGACTTCAACCGGTTCTGTCATGCACTTGATAATGCCAAGATGATTGAAGTGTGTTCCACCAAGTTGCCTCAGTTAGCGATTCCAAAAATTTTAGGTGATCCCCGATTTAAAATGTATCGGGAAGAAACGAATCGCAATATCGGTAGGAGGAGTAAAATTATCGCAGATATTTTGCACACGGTTCCACAGCTTACTTTTAACGAGACCTTTGGAGCTTTTTATAACACGATCATTTTTCGTGATGATACTCTTAAATCAGGACAGAAAATTGATATCGCCAATGAGCAAATCAGAAAGTTGGTAGAGGGCTGGGTAAGTCAGGATATTCCTCACGATAAACGATTCGTGTATTACTTGTTGGGAGCGAAGGGAGTTTGCGTAGTTCCCATCTCTTCCTTCTGTTCAGAGTTGCAAGGATTCAGGGTAACTCTCCTTGAAGAAAATGAAGAGACATTGATCAAAACTTTTACAGCGATTCGGGATGGTATTGTAGAATACCTTGCTTCTGCTTAGTGATTTACTAACATTCGTTAAAGACATCTTGAAACTTTTTTCTGCGTTTTCTTTGAATGTCATCACAAAATTTTTGAATCTTGTAGTCACAGCACGAGAAAATATGCAAATGAATAATTTATTCGGCCGCTTCACTAACCTGATCACATCGATCAGCAGTGTATCTGTGCTTATTAGCGTCATTCTACTCCGAAAGCCGGGGCTGTGACGATATTGTATGAACGATATTTTAACCGCCCCGAGAGATTGGGGCGGTTTTGTTTTATAGTGTGAACCGCAAACTAACGATTGTTTTAAATTTTTATGTATTACAACGAAAACACCGTTCTCTACCTGGATGGTAAATTTGTAAAAGCAAAAGACGCCACGACAGATTTATTTGGTCAGACGCTACATTATGGCTATGGAGCATTCGAAGGAATCCGCGCCTACCAGACCATCAATGGAGTAAAAATCTTCAAATCAAATGAGCACTTTGAGCGCCTCATCAAAAGTTGTTCACTGCTCGGTATCCCGTTCAATCATTTAGCAGAAGAGCTTACACAGATCGCCTATCTCGTGTTGGAAAAAAATAATCTTAAAGACGCATACATTCGTCCGTTGGTGTATTGCGCACCGAATATGACTCTCTCCGCACCAAAAGGTGTATCACTGATGATCACGGCCTGGGAGTGGGCACAATATTTCGATGAGCAGAAGCTACGCCTTTGCGTATCTTCTTTTCAACGACCCAATCCGAAATCAATAAAGATGGAAGCCAAAGCGTGTGGCCATTATGTAAACTCCATCATGGCTACCAACGAAGCAAAACAACGTGGCTTTGATGAAGCATTGATGCTTGATATGAATGGCTTCGTGGCGGAAGGACCCGGAGCCAATTTCTTTTTTGAGAAAGATGGCGTGTTGTACACACCACCACTCGGAAATATTTTGCCCGGCATTACCCGTCAAACAGTATTTGAAATTTGTCGCGAGTTGGAGATGCCAGTGAAAGAAAAGTATTTTCGCCCTGAAGAATTATTCGAATCTGATAGCGCCTTCTTCTGTGGCACGGCTACAGAGATAACAGCCATTGAATCCATCGAAGGTCAGAAGTTTAACAAACCCTGGAAAGAATCGATGGGCGCCATCGTTCAGGAAGCGTATCAATGTATTGTGTTGGATAAGAGTTATTCGTATGTCATTGTGTAAGGCTTCAGGCTGCAAGCTTCTGGCTACAAGAAATTGCTTGAAGCTTGTGGCCAGTAGCTTGTAGCGAAAGTTATAAAAATGGAACTAAATAAATACAGCAAAACCATCACTCAGGATCCAACTCTGCCCGCTTCACAGGCGATGCTTTATGGAATTGGACTGACGGAACAAGATCTTAAGAAAGCGCAGGTTGGAATTGTGAGTACCGGATATGACGGTAACACCTGCAACATGCATTTAAATGCGTTGGCTGCAGAAGTGAAGACAGCCGTATGGTCGAAGGATTTGGTAGGATTAGTTTTTCATAGTATCGGTGTAAGTGATGGCATCAGCAACGGTACAGAAGGAATGCGATATTCATTGGTAAGCCGTGAAGTGATTGCCGATTCTATTGAGACCGTATGTGGTGCACAATATTACGATGGGTTAATCGCAGTGGTAGGTTGTGATAAAAACATGCCTGGCTCTTTAATCGCCATGGGCAGACTAAATCGTCCTGCAATTATGCTCTATGGAGGAACCATTGCAGGGGGTCATTACAAAGGACGTGAGTTGAATATCATTTCTTCTTTCGAAGCATTGGGTGAAAAAATTCAAGGCAAACTTTCGGAAGAGGATTATAAAGGCATCATACAAAACTCTTGCCCTGGCGCAGGCGCATGCGGAGGAATGTACACCGCTAACACGATGGCTTCGGCCATTGAAGCGTTAGGCATGTCGTTGCCGTATTCATCTTCCAATCCTGCGCTTAGTCCTGAAAAATCGGCCGAGTGTATCGAAGCAGGAAAAGCGATTCGCTTACTGTTAGAGAAAGATTTGAAGCCACGTGATATCATGACGAATAAAGCATTTGAAAATGCAATTACGATTGTGATGGCTCTCGGTGGATCAACCAATGCGGTGCTTCATTTGATTGCTATGGCGAAGAGTGTTGGCCTAAAACTTAACCAGGAAGATTTTCAACGCATCTCTGATAAGACTCCGTTGATTGCCGATTTAAAGCCAAGTGGAAAATATCTTATGGAAGCGCTTCACAAAGTTGGAGGGGTTCCATCAGTGATGAAGTATTTACTTCAGAAGGGATTTTTGCATGGCGATTGCATTACGGTTACTGGCAAGACCATTGCAGAGAATGTAGCGAATGCAATAGATCTTGATTTCGAAGCACAAAATATCATCGTTCCAATTGAACGACCAATCAAGAAGACAGGTCACTTACAAATTCTTTATGGCAACCTGGCCGAGAAAGGATCGGTAGCAAAAATCACGGGCAAAGAGGGGGAGAAGTTTAAAGGAACGGCCCGCGTATTCAATGGTGAGTTCGAATTGGTGGATGGAATACAATCCGGAAGAATTAAAGAAGGTGATGTCGTGGTAATTCGCTATGTGGGCCCAAAAGGCGCACCCGGAATGCCAGAGATGCTGAAGCCTACCAGTTTGATTATGGGCTCTGGTCTCGGAAAGAATGTAGCCTTAATTACGGACGGCCGTTTCAGCGGAGGATCACACGGATTTGTGATCGGCCACATCACCCCCGAAGCCTTTGATGGCGGGTTGCTCGCATTGGTAGAAGATGGCGACTGGATTGAAATTGACGTGAAGAAACATCAGATCAATTTGTTGGTTGATGAAAAAACAATAGCGATCAGAAGATCGCATCATAAAGCACCGCAGCTGCGTGTCACCAGCGGTGTCTTGTATAAATATGCTAAACAAGTAAAAACTGCTGCCGATGGATGCGTTACTGACGAAGACTGAAGAAAAAACAGTATTGGCTGAAAAACAAAAGATTTCCGGATCAGAGGCATTACTCAAATGTCTCGTGGCTGAAAGTGTAAAAACTATTTTCGGTTACCCGGGTGGAGCCATCATGCCTGTGTATGACGCATTGTATGGATATGCTGATCAACTCACTCATATATTAGTACGTCATGAGCAAGGAGCGATTCATGCTGCTCAGGGTTTTGCACGAGTATCCGGCAAGCCCGGTGTGGTGTTTGCAACGTCAGGTCCTGGTGCCACCAATCTGGTTACGGGATTGGCAGATGCGTTGATTGATTCAACTCCACTTGTCTGTATCACCGGCCAGGTGTTTGCACACTTGTTGGGCACCGATGCGTTTCAGGAAATTGATGTGGTGAACACGACCATTCCTGTTACCAAGTGGAATATACAGGTGACGGAAGCAAAGGATATTGCAGGAGCTGTGGCGAAAGCATTTCACATTGCTACTACAGGAAGACCAGGCCCTGTCTTGATCGATATCACCAAGAATGCGCAGAATGAAATGTTTGAGTTTGAGGATTACAAAAAGTGTGAAAGCATTCGCACGTATAAACCTAAACCTCAGCTTCAGATCAGCCAGGTGGAAGCCGCTGCAGCATTGATCAACAATGCAAAGCGGCCCTATATTTTGGCTGGCCAGGGAGTCTTGCTTTCCAACGCAACAAGTGAGTTGAAGGCTTTTGCTGAGAAATCCGGAATACCTGTGGCGAGTACATTGTTAGGTCTTGGAGCGTTTCCAACAGATCATCCCAATTATGTAGGTTACCTTGGCATGCATGGTAATTATGGACCGAATGTAAATACCAATCAGTGCGATGTGCTCATCGCAGTAGGCATGCGTTTCGATGATCGTGTCACCGGCAATGTGAGCAAGTATGCGAAGCAAGCAAAGGTAATTCACATAGAGATCGACCGTGCAGAGATCAACAAAATAATCAAAGCTGATGTAGCTGTTCATGCCGATGCAAAAGAAGCGTTGAGTGCATTATCAAAAATGGTTCAGCCGAAAGATCATAAAGATTGGATGGATAGTTTTCATGCGCTGAATAAAGAAGAGTATGATACAGTGATTCATCCGGAGATGAATTCTTCTGGAGAGATAAAGATGGCTGAAGTAATCATGCATCTTACAAAGCAAACCAATGGTGAGGCCATTATGGTTACTGACGTTGGTCAGCATCAGATGATTGCCTCCCGCTATTATCAGTTTAAAAATCCGCGCACCAATGTTACCTCTGGCGGAGCCGGAACGATGGGTTTTGCATTGCCGGCAGCGATGGGGGCAAAACTTGCTATCCCCGAACAACAAGTGGTGGCCGTAATAGGGGATGGTGGTTTTCAGATGACCGTTCAGGAGTTGGGCACCATCATGCAGTACAAAATTCCAGTTAAGATCATTGTATTGAATAATAATTTTTTGGGAATGGTGCGTCAGTGGCAGCAACTCTTCCATGGCAAACGCTATTCATTTACAGAAATGGAAAACCCTGATTTTGTGAAGTTGGCACAGGCCTATTCTATCCCGGCAAGAAAAGTGGAGCAACGTGAAAATCTTGATGAAGCCATGCGCGAGATGCTGGAAGCCAAGACTCCATACTTCCTGGAAGTAGTGGTGGGCAAGGAAGACAACGTGTTCCCTATGGTACCTGCCGGTGCAGGTGTGGCGGAGGTTTTATTAGAGATACCAAAAAAGTAATGGTTCTTACTCAAGAATGAGGACTAAATACTAAAGACTTAACGTATGAAACAAGACTTCACATTAGAGCTTACTGCGGATAATAATTTTTCTGTGCTGAACAGGATCATTAATATTCTTAACCGCAGAAGAGTGCGCGTTAAGAAAATGATGGCGCACGAAAATGAAAATGACTTTCGCAGAGGTGGTGTCATCATGTTATTGTTTACTACCCCTGACCTTATGGAAAAGGTAGTAGCACAAATGGAAAAGCTGATTGAAGTAGATAGCGTAAAAGTCTATCAAGGCAATAGCGAATATTTCGAGCTCAGCGAAAAAATTGTAGACGTAGATTAAAAGAGATTTTATAAACCAACAACGATTTAACTAACAAACTAACAACCAAGTAATATGGCAAAGATCAATTTCGGAGGTGTGTGGGAAGAAGTGGTAACACGAGAAGAATTCCCAATGGAAAAAGCAGTCGAGGTATTAAAGAATGAAACGATTGCAATTATCGGATATGGTGTTCAAGGTCCGGCACAAGCACTTAACCTCCGCGACAACGGATTCAAAGTAATCGTTGGACAACGCAAAGGATCAAAAACCTGGGATAAAGCCGTTGAACACGGATGGGTTCCTGGCGAAACGTTGTTTGAAATCGAGGAAGCTGCCAAGCGTGGAACTGTAATTGAGTTTCTGCTTTCAGATGCAGGACAGATTTCTTTGTGGCCAATCATTAAGCCATTCCTTACTGCCGGGAAGACCCTGTATTTCTCTCACGGATTTGGCATCACATTCAAAGAGCAGACCGGAATCATTCCTCCTGCCGATATCGATGTAGTCCTTGCCGCTCCTAAAGGTTCAGGTACTTCTGTGCGTAGATTATTCCTTCAGGGAAAAGGAATCAACTCAAGTTATGCTGTGTTTCAGGACGCTACCGGCAAGGCAACGCAAAAAGCGATTGCATTGGGTATCGGTGTTGGATCAGGATATTTATTCCAGACCGATTTCAAGAAAGAAGTTTTCTCAGATTTAACTGGTGAGCGCGGCACACTGATGGGAGCTATTGCCGGAATTTTTGAAGCACAATATGAAGTGTTGCGTTCAAAAGGACACACTCCATCTGAAGCATTCAACGAAACTGTTGAAGAGCTGACTCAGTCATTGATGCCATTGGTGGCTGAGAACGGAATGGATTGGATGTATGCCAACTGTTCAACTACCGCTCAACGTGGTGCATTGGACTGGAAAAAGAAATTCAAGGCTGCTACTGTTCCTGTATTTAAAGAATTGTATGAGAGCGTGGCATCGGGTGCTGAAGCAAAACGCACGATCGACACGTGCAGCAAACCTGACTACCGTGAGAAACTTGCAGAAGAGTTGAAAGAAGTTCGCGAAAGCGAATTATGGCAAGCCGGTGCTGCCGTGCGTAAGTTAAGACCTGAAAAGGCAAGCGTAGAAGCAAGCATGATCAATTAATTATCCACTTATATCTTTACCTCGTAGTATGCCGATAGTAATGTCGGCATACTATTTTTTAAAAGTCTTCGCTACTATAGTTTTTTGAGAATGACAGAAGTGATCCATCAGAAATTTCCAAAGGCGTATAACACCATTGATGAGGCGACAAAGCAGTCGGGCTTTACAATGGCATCTGATGTATTGACTTGTTCTTTACTCAGAACATTGGCCGGATCAAAGCCAAAGTCTAAATTTCTTGAACTTGGTACGGGCACTGGTTTATCCACTTCATGGATATTGGACGGTATGGACGAAGAGTCTACAATAACCTCCATTGACCATGATTCCCGGTTTCTTGAAATCGCTCAATCATTTCTAGGTGCCGATAGCCGATTGACCCTTATCTGTACAGACGGTGGAGAGTGGGTTGAAAAAAACAGAAGCCAAAAGTATGACTTTATTTTTGCGGATACCTGGCATGGAAAATACCTCCTTTCAGAAGAGGTTCTTTCCATGTTAAGCAAAGGAGGCTTCTATATCATTGATGATATGCTGCCCCAACCGAACTGGCCTAAAGGTCACTAGGAAAAAGCAATCAATCTTATTCATCTTTTGGAGATGAGAGAAGATTTATCACTCACAAAACAAATTTGGTCAACAGGAATCGTTGTGGCTGTTAAAAAATAAAAAAGATAATTAGAAGAATACGATGAAAGCAGATACGAAAACATTTAATCTTGACATCAATGCCGCACACGAAGTACTGAAGTCGGTGGTGTTGAAAACTCCTTTGCAGTTCAGTCGTAAATTGTCTGAAAAGTTTGGAGCGGAGATTTATTTGAAGCGTGAAGATCTTCAGGTGGTTCGTTCTTATAAAATTCGTGGAGCTTATAATTTGATAAGTAGTCTAAACGAGGAACAACGCAATCGTGGGGTGGTGTGCGCCAGCGCAGGCAATCATGCACAAGGAGTGGCCTTTTCTTGTAAACAACTTCATATCAAAGGAGTAATTTACATGCCCGCAATTACATCTAAGCAAAAGATCAACCAGGTGAAAATGTTTGGCGGCAACAATATTGAGATCGTATTAATCGGTGATACGTTCGATGAATGCCAGACCCACGCATTAGAATATACTACTACTAGCAACATGGTTTTCATTCCTCCATTTGATCATGTGAAAGTGATGGAAGGGCAGGGCACGGTAGCAAAAGAAATTATGGAGGAGCAATCAAACATCGATTATGTTTTTGTTCCGATTGGTGGTGGTGGATTGTGTGCCGGGATGGGAACTTATTTTCGTACCTACTCGCCTCAAACAAAAATTATTGGGGTAGAGCCAGCTGGTGCTCCTTCGATGAAAGAGGCACTAAAAGCAGGCAAGCCAGTGGTGTTGGATAAAATTGAAAGGTTTGTTGACGGGGCATCAGTAAAAAAAGTAGGCGACCTTACGTTCGAAATTTGCAAAGATGTAATTGCCGATATGCTGCTCGTGCCGGAGGGAAAGGTCAGTTCAACCATTCTTCAATTGTATAATGAAGATGCCATTGTTGCCGAACCCGCAGGAGCGTTGGCGATTGCCGCATTGGATCAATATGCCCTTCAGATTAAAGGAAAGAAAGTAGTTTGCATCGTAAGTGGTGGTAACAACGACATCGACCGCATGCAGGAGATTAAGGAGCGCTCCTTGTTATTCGAAGGACTAAAGCACTACTTCATTGTGCGCTTTGCACAGCGCCCGGGAGCATTGAAGGAGTTTGTGAATCATATTCTCGGCCCTACCGATGATATTGTCCGCTTTGAATTTATTCAGAAGCATAACAAGGAAAGTGGTCCTGCCTTAATTGGAATTGAGGTGAAATCACAGGAGGATTTCTCCACGCTCATTGAACGGATGAATGAATTTAAACTCAACTATACACTCATTAACCAGCACGAGAACCTGTTTGAGTACCTGGTATAAATATTTTCCAATTAACATTTTGCCCACCCTTTGATATCAGTTATTCGGTTTATCACTGAATAATTAATAATCAATCGTTATCTTGTGTGAATAAATTTCAATTTATGGCACATGGATTATTGATTGATATGGATGGTGTGGTATATGGTGGCGACACGATGATACCGGGTGCAGATATATTTGTCGCCCGACTGCTAAAAGAAAATATTCCCTTCATGTTTATGACTAACAATAGCCAGCGCACCCGTTTGGATGCGGTGCGCAAGTTGGCAAAGCTGGGCATTAAGGCGACAGAGAACCATATCTACACGAGTGCTATGGCTACCGGAAAATTTTTGGCAAGTCAGATGCCAAATGGCACTGCCTATGTATTGGGTGAGGGTGGCTTACTTTCGAGCTTACATGAGAATGGAATTTCACTGGTGAATTCAGATCCGGATTTTGTGGTGTTGGGTGAAGGAAGAAACTTCACGCTTGAGATGGTGCAGAAAGCAGTCGATATGATCCTGGCTGGAGCAAAGTTAGTAACGACTAATCGCGACCCTTCACCCAAGAAAAAAGGCTGGGATAATTTAGGAATAGCCTCAACAACCGCCATGATTGAAGAAGCTACCGGCATCAAAGCATTTGTAGTTGGCAAACCTGGCCCGGTAATGATGCGATCTGCTCGAAAAGCACTAGGGTTGGAAACGGCAGAGACTACTGTCATTGGCGACACCATGGACACGGATATTCGTGGGGGCGTACAGATGGGATATAAAACCATTCTTGTATTGAGCGGAATCACCAAAAAGGAACACCTGATACGCTACGCTTACAAATCTGATATGGTGGTGGACTCTGTAAATGATATCAAGTTGCCCCTGGCTTGGTGGTGAGTTTGTTTTTGAAAAGGCATTTGGCGCACGGCATTAATTGGAAGTCCTGTTTCTAATTGCATAAATTCACCTTATGAATTTCATACCCATGAGAACCAAATGGCTGTTTGTTCTTAGTATCTTATTGTTAGGCTGTGTCAGCGTACGATCCCAACACATTGATACCATTGCATATGTAAAACGGGTTGTTATGATACCTATGCGAGATGGAATAAAATTGAACACGGTAATTTACTATCCGAAAAAGACCAGCTCTCCGGTTCCAATATTATTTACCCGAACACCTTATGGTGTCAGTGATACGCCATCTCCTAATAGGCGAGATTATATTGCCGACATGGCAAAAGAAGGATACGTCTTTGTCTTCCAGGACATTCGCGGCCGCTACAAGTCGGAAGGAGCTTTTGAGATGCAGCGGTTTACGCGCGACAAAAAAAATCCTAAGTCAATTGATGAAAGTACGGATACCTATGATGCAATCGAATGGCTTTTGAAGAATACAAACAACAGTGGTAAAGTAGGTATGTATGGAATTTCATACAGCGGCTGGACCACGATGATGGGCACCATAGATCCTCATCCGGCATTGAAAGCAGTTTCAGAGCAAGCCTCTCCTTCCGATATGTGGATCGGAGACGACTTTCACCACAATGGTGCCTTTCGGTTAAGTTATGGGTTTGAATATGCCTACATGGAAGAGGCAACAAAAGAAGATGCCCATTTTCCATTTGATCAATACGATACCTATGAGTGGTACCTGAAACTTGGGCCGCTATCTAACGTGAATGAAAAATATTTTCATGGTAACATTCCAACCTGGAATGATTTCGCAAGCCATCCAAACTATGATGAATTCTGGATAAAGCAATCTTTGCCTTATCGGCTAGAGGCACCAACGGTTCCCAATCTTCACGTAGCGGGTTACTGGGATCAAGAGGATTTTTATGGTCCGCTCAAGGCCTATGAAGTATTGGAGAAAAAAGATACGCGCAATCAAAATTTTATCGTGATCGGTCCATGGAATCACGGAGGCTGGGGACGATCAATGGGCGACCACCTTGGCAACATCAATTTTGGAATGCCCACTTCTGAGCAATTCAGAAAAGAAATTCAGGCACCCTGGTTTGCTTTTCATCTGAAGGGAAAAACCATTCCTCCATCTCCTGAATCGCCACCGATTGCTGTGTCTGCAATGAGCAATGGAAAATTTGCAGAGGCAATTACTTTTCAAACCGGATCGAATACGTGGCAATCGTATGATTCCTGGCCACCTGTCAACAAGACGAGTTTAAAAAATCTTTACTTTCAATCGAGTGGAAAACTTTCATTCAATGTGCCTATGGAGCCAGGAGCATTCGATCAATATGTTTCAGACCCATCCCATCCGGTTCCTTATCGGAACAGACCCATTGAAGCGACTTACGGTCCGGGCTCGCGCTGGAATATCTGGCTTACAGAAGATCAGCGGTTCGTTCACAATCGTCCGGATGTGTTAAGTTGGGTGACCGATGAATTGACAGAAGATGTAACCGTTACCGGTAACCTCATCGCAAATTTATTTGCTTCTACTTCAGGCACAGATAGCGATTGGATTGTGAAGTTGATTGATGTTTATCCTGAGCACTTACCGGATGACCCGAAAATGGGAGGCTATCAGTTTATGATTGCGAATGATGTCCTGAGAGGAAGATACCGCAATAGCTTTGAAAAACCAGAACCCGTGAAGTCAGGCGAGGTGAATAAATACAGTATTGACCTACATGCTGTGAACCATGTTTTTAAAAAAGGCCATAAGGTTATGGTGCAAGTACAAAGCACCTGGTTTCCCATCATCGACAGAAATCCTCAGAAGTATGTACCAAATATTTTTGAAGCAAATGAAAGCGACTTTCAAAAGTCAACTCAAAGCATTTTCAGGTCAGATAAGTTTCCCTCTCATATTGTATTGCCGGTTGTTAAGTAGTCATACCATTTTTCTTATTCCAATAACTGAGGATGTGTCACTAGATTGGGACGAGCCAAACTTAAAATTCTATTGGTAAAAAGTGGAGGTTGTGCGGTCAGTATTTTTGAGGTGGAAAAACACCCCAATTAGTACAAACGCTTGTAAGTAGGTATTACATTTTCTGTCCATTTGATTTGAGGAATCCATTTACATTTTCGATCTTCGTGTGTTATTCACTATCAAAATTTTTGATAGCCCAATAACCTAACCTAAACCTTTGCAGCCGTCCCGCCATAAGCGGGACGGTTTCATTTTAAAGTGTTTTGAACAAACTAACGATTGTTGTGAGCGATACGAAACCTAAAACAATTTTTGAAAAGATCTGGGACAGTCACGTAGTAAAACACGCAGCTGGATATCCCGATGCTTTGTTTATTGACCGCCATTATATCCATGAAGTTACAAGCCCGCAAGCGTTTGAGGGATTAAGACAAAGAGGTATTAAAGTTTTTAATACCAGTCGCACGACAGCTACCGCAGATCACAACGTACCAACAAAAGATCAGCACCTTCCCATCAAAGAAGCATTGTCAAGACACCAAGTGGAAACACTTCGGAAAAACTGCGCAGAGTTTGGTGTTGAGCTGTATGATTTAGGACATCCGTTTCAAGGTATTGTTCATATCATCGGTCCGGAGTTGGGATTAACGCTGCCTGGCATGACGATGGTGTGTGGCGATAGTCATACCTCAACACATGGAGCTTTCGGAAGCATTGCCTTTGGTATCGGTACTTCTGAGGTAGAACAAGTAATGGCAACGCAGTGTATTTTGCAATACAAGCCCAAGACCATGAAGATTGAAATCAATGGTAAGTTGGGTAAGGGTGTGGTCAGCAAGGATATTATTCTTTACGTCATTTCGAAAATTTCTGCCAGTGGTGCCACTGGCTTTTTTGTTGAGTATGCCGGTGATGCCATTCGCGATCTTTCGATGGAGGCGCGCATGACCATCTGCAACATGAGTATCGAGATGGGCGCACGAGGTGGATTGATTGCCCCTGATGAAACAACATTCAATTATATCAAAGGAAGAAAGTTTGCTCCTCAAGGTGAGGCGTTTGATAAAGCAGTGGCACAGTGGAAGCAATTGCCTACGGATGAAGGTGCTGTCTTTGATGAAGTTTTAACGTTCGATGCCGCGGATATTGCACCCATGATTACCTATGGCACCAATCCGGGCATGGGAATGAAAGTAACCGATCGCATTCCTACGTTGGCAGAGTTGAAAGAAATTAATGAACAGACATCGTTTAAAAAATCACTCGACTACATGGGCCTTGAGCCTGGCTCATCCTTACTTGGAAAGGCTGTTGATTATGTATTCATCGGAAGTTGTACCAATGCGCGCATTGAAGATTTGCGTTTAGTGGCTTCCATTGTAAAGGGAAAAAAGAAAGCGGATAATGTAGAAGTGTGGGTAATACCAGGATCAAAGCAAGTGGAGCAACAGGCTATCAAAGAGGGCTTGAATACCATCTTTGAAGCAGCAGGATTTGAATTGCGTAGCCCGGGTTGCTCAGCATGTTTGGGCATGAACGAGGACAAAGTGCCTCCCGGAAAATATTGCATCAGCACGAGCAACAGAAATTTTGAGGGAAGACAAGGTCCAAAGTCAAGAACATTTTTGGCTAGCCCATTGAGTGCGGCTGTGGCTGCGATCACAGGAAAAGTAACGGATGTAAGAGAGTTTATATAAGGTTGTTCGTTGTTGGTTATTCGTTAATCGAATGTCAAGCAACAAAAAAACAAAGACCGAACAACGAAGACCGAACAACGATCATGAGTAAAGACAGATTCACCATACTAACATCAACAGCGGTACCAATGGCCGTTGAAAACATTGATACCGATCAGATCATACCCGCACGCTTTTTAAAGGCAACGACCCGCGAAGGCTTTGGCGATAATTTATTTCGCGATTGGCGATATGATGGCAACAATCAGCCGATTAAAGATTTTGTATTGAACAATGGGGCTTACTCAGGCAAAATACTGGTGGCTGGGAAAAATTTCGGTTGTGGGAGCAGTCGCGAACATGCCGCCTGGTCAATTTATGATTTTGGTTTCCGTGTGGTAGTGTCCAGCTTCTTTGCCGATATATTCAAAGGCAACGCATTGAATAATGCCGTGTTACCTGTTGTGGTTTCAGATGAATTTTTAAAGAACCTGTTGGATGTCGTTCTGAAAAATCCGTCCACGGAAGTAATTGTCGATTTACAAAATCAAGTAATCAGCTATGGAAATCAAAGCCAGAAGTTTGAGATCAATGCTTATAAAAAAGAGTGTTTGATCAATGGCTATGATGATATCGATTATCTGTTGAGCTTGAATAAAGAGATTAGAGAATTTGATGTAGCACATAAATAGCTTCTGGATACAAGCCACAGGCTTCAGGCAATTGCTTGTGGCTTGAAGCTTGAAGCTTGTAGCCTAAGAAAGATATTAAATGAATAAGAAAATAGTAATACTGCCTGGAGATGGCATCGGTAAAGAAGTTACTACCGAAGGAAAGAGGGTGTTGGATAAAATTGCTGAGGTATTTGGCCATCAGTTTGAATACGATTATGCGACCATCGGCCATGATGCCATTGAGGCAACGGGTAATCCACTGCCTGACGAGTCGCTAACCAAAATGAAAAATGCGGATGCCATTTTATTTGGTGCCGTAGGTCATCCAAAGTATGATAATGATCCAACCTTGAAGGTAAGACCGGAGCAAGGTTTGTTAAAGATGCGCAAGGAGTTAGGATTGTATGCCAACCTTCGCCCAATAAAATTATTTGATGAGTTATTGGAAGCTTCCAGTATTAAACCGGAAATCTTAAAGGGATCTGATATTCTTTTCTTCCGTGAACTTACCGGTGATGTCTACTTTGGTGAAAAGGGCAGAAAGGATGATGGCAACACTGCGTATGATCTGATGATTTATCAACGCTATGAAGTGGAGCGCATCGCACACAAAGCATTCCAGGCAGCACGAACAAGAAATAAAAAAGTTACTTCTGTCGATAAAGCCAATGTATTGGAAAGCTCACGCTTGTGGCGCGAAGTGATGCAAGAAGTCGGCAAGCAATATCCTGACGTGCAACTTGAGCATCAGTTTGTTGATTCTGCCGCGATGAAGTTGATTCAAAACCCAAGAAGCTTTGATGTAGTAGTGACCGGAAATCTTTTCGGAGATATTCTTACAGACGAGGCATCACAAATTGCGGGCTCAATGGGGATGCTGGCCTCAGCATCCGTAGGTGATAAAGTTGGTTTGTATGAACCAATCCACGGAAGTGCTCACGACATTACTGGAAAAGGAATCGCTAATCCTTTGGCTTCGATTTTATCGGCTGCATTGTTATTGGATATTTCTTTTGGCATGAAGCAGGAATCAGAAACCGTGATCAAGGCGGTGGAAGCAGTATTGAAGAATGGTTATCGCACAGCAGATATAGCAGATTCAAAAACGCCAAAAGATAAAATTCTTAATACCCAGCAAATGGGAACACACGTGGTGAATCAACTTGAAAAAGTGGCCAGTCACGCGTCAGTTTAACAACAATTAAAAACGAACAACTACCTACAAAGAATATGGCACAGAAAATTCAAATCTTCGACACCACACTTCGCGATGGCGAGCAGGTGCCAGGCTGTCAGTTAAAAACCGAGGAAAAAATAGTTATCGCTCGTGAACTGGAACTGCTCGGAGTAGATGTTATCGAAGCCGGCTTCCCGATTTCAAGTCCTGGTGATTTTCTTTCCGTTGTTGAAATTTCCAAAGCAGTTAACGAGCCTGTTGTATGCGCATTAACGCGTTCAAAGAAAGAAGACATCGATGTTGCGGCTGAAGCACTGCACCATGCGAAGCGCGGAAGAATTCATACGGGTATAGGTTCCAGCGATATGCACATCAAGCATAAATTTCGTAGTACACGTGAGCAGATTCTGGAGCAAGGCGTTTGGGCAACGAAATATGCTAAGGCAAAAGGCTATGAAGTAGAATTCTATGCGGAAGATGCCGGTCGTGCGGATCTGGTTTTTCTTGCTCAGCTGGTGGAAGCCGTGATCGCTGCAGGTGCTGATGTGGTGAATATACCAGATACAACTGGTTATTGTTTGCCTAATTTATATGGCAAACGCATTCAGTACCTGATGGAGAATGTGAAGAATATTGATAAGGCAATTCTTTCTGTGCATTGTCATAACGATTTAGGTCTTGCTACCGCCAACACGATTGCTGGTTTGAGTAATGGTGCCCGCCAGGCAGAAGTTACGATCAATGGAATTGGCGAGCGTGCGGGTAACACATCATTGGAAGAAGTGGCGATGATTCTGCAAGTGCACAAAGACCTTGATCTTTATACCAATATTAAGTCGAACAAGATTTATGCGTTGAGCCAGCTGGTTTCAAGTATGATGCGCATGCCGGTGCAGGCAAACAAAGCAATTGTAGGTAAGAATGCATTTGCTCACTCTTCCGGAATTCACCAGGATGGATTTTTGAAGCATGCTGAAAACTATGAGATCATCAACCCTTCTGATGTTGGTGTTCCTTCTTCATCGATTGTGCTAACGGCAAGGAGCGGAAGAGCAGCACTGAAGCATCGGTTGGAGCTATTGGGATACAACGTGGCTGGAGAAGATTTGAATACCGTGTACGAAAGTTTCCTGGCAGTAGCCGATGAGAAGAAGGAAATCAATGATGGCGATTTAATCACAATTGTCACCAGCATGCCGGTCCTGTCCAAAATGCCCTGATTCGAATAAAACTATTATCTAAGTCAAAGGCTTTTCATAAATTCACTTTATGAAAAGCTTTTTTTTTAAATGCCGTCTGGTTTTGTTACTGGGAGTAATAACCAGCACCCTTGTATCCGCGCAAGAAATTGGTTTGCAGTTATATAGTCTTCGAAGAGAAATTCCTAAAGACGTGCCTGGCTCATTGGCGCTCATTAGCAGCTGGGGTATCAAAGAAATTGAAGGAGGAGGATCCTACAATATGACGATGGATGATTACAAAGCGCTGCTCAAAAAGAATAAGTTGCAGATGATCAGCATTGGTGCCGATTTTAATGCGTTGGCAAAGGATCCAGCTGCGGTGGTGGCTAGTGCGAAAGAGTTTGGAGCCAAGTATGTAATGTGTGCCTGGATTCCCCACAAGGGGACAGATTTCACATTGGCAGATACAGAAAATGCGATAGACGTTTTCAATAAAGCAGGTAAAGTATTGGCAGAAGCTGGTATTACTTTTTGCTATCATGCTCACGGATATGAATTCCGGCCTCACGAAGGAGGAACGCTGTTTGATCTGATGGCGAAAAAAATGGATCCTAAGTATGCCAATTTTGAAATGGATGTGTTTTGGGTGAAGCACCCCGGACAAGATCCCGTTGCCTTGTTAAAGAAGTATCCCAATCGCTTTCCACTTATGCACCTGAAAGATCGCAGACCGGGCACGGAAGGAAATCAGTTTGGTACTGCTGATGACGAAACCAACGTGGTATTAGGTTCTGGTGATGTTGGCATTGCTGATATTATGAGAGTCGCTCGAAAATATGGAGTGAAGCATTTCTTTATTGAAGATGAGTCCATGCATGCCGTGCATCAGATTCCTCAAAGCTTGCAGTTCCTTAAAACGGTGAAGTAGCATGAAGACCAAAATCATCAGGCAGACCGTCACCTTCCCAAAAGCAAAACCCACGGAAGTGTATAACCTGATCATGGATGAAAGAAAGCACAGCTCATTCACAGGAAGCAAAGTTTCCATGAGCGATGATGAAGTAGATGGTAAGTTTGAGGTGTATGATGGTTATTGTACGGGCTTTAATATTGAGTTGAAAGTGGGAAAGAAGATTGTTCAAGGCTGGCACTTTAAAGAAGATGGTTGGCCCGATGATCATTTCTCCATCTGCACATTTATCTTTTCAAAGGTGCCTACGGGCACGAAACTTTCTTTTACTCAGACTGCTATACCAGAACATAAGGCAGATGCGCTGAAAGATGGGTGGAAGCTATATTATTGGAATCCGATGAAGGCCTATCTGGCTGGAAAACAGGTTAAATGATTTTCTCTGTGTGATCTCCGTGTTCTTTGTGGTTAATGCATTTTTCACCACAGAGGTCACAGAGAAATCACGGAGACTTTAACTGTTCTAATAACCTCGCTGGAGCAACTATTCCGGCTTGAAAGATAAATTTTTCTGAAAGTTGCATTTCAATGCGTGCCATCTTGGTTAATTTGCCGCACAAGTATACTCATTGATGGCCAAAAAAAACTTCTTATCCACAGCCTGGCTGAAATTTAAAAGGGTTGTGCTTATTCTGGTTGCTGTTCAGTTCATCTACATCGTTCTGCTTCGTTGGATCAATCCACCCATCACGATTACTCAACTCTCCAACCTGGTCAGTGGCTTTGGCCTGAAACGTGACTATATCGACTTTGAAGAGATGTCGCCCAATATGCGCCTGGCAGTGATGGCATCAGAAGATCAGTTGTTTCCAGATCATAATGGGTTTGATATTAAAAGCATTAAGAAAGCGCTGGAGAATAATAAAAGGAAAACAAAGCGTGTACGCGGAGCATCTACCATCAGTCAGCAGGTAGCGAAGAACGTGTTCTTATGGCAAGGTCGCACGTGGGTGCGCAAGGGCTTGGAAGTATATTTCACGTTCATGATCGAACTGGTGTGGAGCAAGGAAAGAATACTGGAAATGTATTTAAATGTTGCCGAGATGGGAAAGGGAATTTTTGGTGTGGAAGCAGCCTCGCAAGCTTACTTTAAGAAACCTGCCAGCAAACTCACCCGCACAGAGGCTGCGATGATTGCTGCCTGTTTGCCTAATCCGAAAAAGTATACGGTCAAGCCAACATCGAATTACATTAACCGCAGGTATCCATGGATTCTCATCCAGATGAATAACCTGGAAGGTGATGAAGACATTGATCGTTTACTGGGTAAAGAAGAAATTCTTAAACCAGGAAAAAGGAGAGGTAAGAAGTAGCAGCGGAGAATCTTTCTCACTACTGAGCAGAGCAGATTAAATCTGTGAATCAGTGGCTATTAAATTTAAGCGATTAGAATAAGAAGCGTTTTTGAATCTTAAGCCACAGATTCACTGAATGAATTCAGCATGGAAATAGTGATACTTTTTATCACAAACTCTTCCATAGATAGAGTGTAGCATACGCTTCCCAGCCTTTATATTTTTTGAATATCCGTTTTACCTGATCGAGTGTGGGTTTTTCTTTCATGCCTTTCAGATTCTTTATGGCGTTGTGAATACCTACATCTTCGAGCGGAAAAGCATCCGCATATCGGAATGTTTTCATCAAAGCATAATTAGCCGTCCAGTTGCCGATGCCTTTTATCTTCATCAGTTTTTCTTTGCCTTCATTCAATGAAAGATGCTGAAGGGATTCTTTGGTGATTTCACCGGCAGCAAAAGCCTGGGCAATTCCAATCGTGTAGTTTGCTTTTTGTTTGGAGAACTGCAACGCCAGCAAGGATTCAGGAGTAAGTTGTGATACGGTATGATAGGAGGGAAACAAAAAATAAGTTTGACCTTCATGTTGGATGGTTTCACCGAACTGCTCAACAAAACGTTGCTTCAACGTGTAGGCAAAGTTCAAATTGATTTGTTGCCCTAATACCGCCCACACCAACGATTCAAATAAATCCGGCTGGCCCACAATCCGGTAGCCGTAATATTTTTTGGTGATTGGCCCAAGCAGTTTATCGGTTTGAACCAATTTGTAAAACGGCTTCAGGTCGGTGTCAAGGTCAAGCCATTCGCGTATATACCGGGTTACGTATTCTCTTTCTGATTCAGAGGGCTGGCGATTTAGAAAATTAATAAGCAAATCGGATTTACCTTGTTGAATGGTGAACAGGATTTTTTCTCCCGCTACCAGTAACGCTTTAGATGCTTTTCCATTATCAACACGATGAAGCAGTTCACGGGGAGAGCGTTCTAAAAAAGAGCAAGCTAACTCAAAGCTAAATTCAACGGGCGTAGCTATGCGATGAAGGGACATGATTTAATCACGTAGCCCACGCTTTGCCAACTTCTGCCAAAGGAACACATCCTTTGAATGGTCCGGGTACCTGGTTGTATTGCAATACTTGCGTAGCCCCCGGTTCGCTGGTGAAGAATCCTAAAATGGTGAGCTCCTTCATTTTCAAAATAAAGGGTTGGTCTGCGTCACTACCTGCATTCCACCATCCGGTGGAACCTCCTCCAGCAGATTCTGCCAGCGCCTTATCATGATGCTTTTTGAAATGTGCGCCTTGCTCTTCCATTGAGCAATCGTTAAAATCATTGCCATATGTTTTGCTCGCATCCTCCCTGAAATCAGAAAGACCTTTCAAAAAGGTATCCTGACTTTCTTTTGAATACACTTCTTTCACTAATGCGTCAATGAATCCAGGAACACCGGCATCTTTTGCGCCCGGTGTATCCGTTTTTGGCAATATGATTTCTGCCAAAGTTTCGATGGCGCGGGCCTGATCTTCGCTAAAGAAAGTTGGCTGGTAAGTTAATTCAGGATTTGCTTTACATCCATTCAACACCGCAGCCAATGCTGGACCCGTTATCGCATAACCCAAAACAAGACTGGCTCTTTGTATTGCTTCTCTACGATTCATAATTCAAGATTTCAGATTTTATAAATTTCCTTTCTTTAGTTCATTCACAGCAAACTCAGCTGCGCGAGCAGTTAATGCCATATAGGTGAGTGATGGATTCTGACAAGCCGAGGAAGTCATAGCAGCACCGTCTGTTACAAATACATTGGATGCTTCATGAACCTGGTTCCATTTATTTAATACTGAAGTCTTTGGATCCTTGCCCATACGTGCCGTTCCCATTTCATGAATACCCAATCCCATATTATCCGGATTATCAAACATAGCAACATTTTTAAATCCAGCCGCCTCAAGCATTTCAGCGGCCGATTCTTTCATGTCTTTGCGCATCACCTTTTCATTTTCTTTCCAGTCGGCATCGATATTCAGTGTCGGCAATCCAAAGATGTCCTTCTTGTCTTTATTCAAGGTCACCTGATTTTCGTAGTACGGGAGACATTCTCCGAAGCCGGTGATACCCATTCTCCACGGTCCTGGTGTTTGCAATTCTTCTTTCAGTTCAGCGCCATACGCCATCTCTCTCACACCACGCGACCAATCCGAACGACTGGCTGATCCCTGATAACCAAAACCTCTTATGTAATCAGAACGTTTTTCATTTCCGATGTTGCGGAAGCGGGGAATATAAATGCCATTCGGTCTTCGACCGCTATAATACTTATCTTCAAAACCTTCGAAGAGTCCATCGGCACCGGTGCGATATTGATGATCCATCAGGTTGTGACCTAATTGTCCACTGCCGTTACCCAATCCATTTGGAAATCTGCTGGAGACTGAGTTGAGTAAAATAAATGTGCTGCCTAATGTAGACGCATTCAAAAAAATGATCTTAGCGTAGAACTCTATTTCTTCTTTGGTTTCTCCATCCAACACTTTTACACCTATGGCTTTCCCTTTTGTGTCATCATATATAATAGAGTGCACGATGGAGTGAGGCCGCAAAGTCATGTTGCCGGTTTTTGCCGCAGCGGGTAGTGTAGAAGAGTTGCTGCTAAAATAGGCTCCATATGGGCAACCACGATCACACAGGTTTCTCGATTGACAAATGCCACGGTTGGGATCGTGGGGTAATGCAGCAGTAAGATGCGCCACCCGACCGATGGTCACTTTTCGCCCATTAAACTTTTCAGCAACCTTATCGCGAAAAACTTCTTCCACGCAATTCAAATCCATGGGCGGGAGAAACTTTCCATCGGGCAAATGCGATAGACCTTCGGAACGGCCACTAACACCGATGTAACTTTCCACGTAATCATACCACGGAGAAATATCTTTGTAACGTATCGGCCAGTCTACGCCAACACCATCTTTTGCATTGGCCTCAAAATCTAAATCCGCCAAGCGATAAGTTTGTTTGCCCCACATAATGGAACGTCCACCTTCGTGATAGCCGCGAATCCAGTCGAATGGCTTTACTTCCGTGTAAGGATGCTCATTGTCTTTTACCCACCAATGTTTGTTGGCGGGATTTACCCACTTCGTCCGTGACTGAACGGGATAAAATTTTAATTCTTCGTCTGACAGCTTGTTGGCGTGTTCGAGTTGCCACGGATCTTTCGTCATGGTCGGATAATCAACCACGTGTCTTATTGTGCGACCACGTTCGAGAACCAATGTCTTTAATCCTTTTTCGGTTAATTCTTTGGCAGCCCAGCCACCACTGATTCCCGTGCCTACCACAATGGCATCATACGTATTCTGCTTTACAGCATCGATATTAAGATTCATTTTTTATGAATTTTTGAAAAAGAAATTTACATGTTTAATCCTCTATTCCAAAGGAAATTTTTCCGCAAGAATCAGGTTGTTGTAATCTGCTTTCTGATGAAAATTTGCGATAGAAAAGATCATGTCAAATGAGTGAAATGATAGAATCCCTGAATAAGCAAGGTTATGCCATATTACCTTCATTGTTCATGCCAGTAGAGTGTAAAGAAATAAGAGAGATGTATCATCATCCTGATCGCTATCGCAAGGTTATTGATATGCAACGATATCGCTTTGGAAAGGGAGAGTACAAGTACTTTCAATATCCGTTACCGGAAGTAATTCAGAAACTGCGAAGCGAATTGTATAGACCACTTTCTCGCGTTGCCAATGAATGGACCGGTCATTTGAACATCGGACTAACATACCCTGCTCTTCATGCTGATTTTCTTGCCATGTGCGAACAAAAAAATCAAACGCGGCCAACCCCTCTTATTTTGCGGTATGAAGCTGGCGGATTTAATACATTGCATCAGGATCTTTATGGAGAAATATATTTTCCCTTTCAGGTGGTGATTGTATTAAATCAAACGGGTGTCGATTTCACAGGTGGGGAGTTTGTCATGACGGAACAAATTCCACGCGCTCAATCTAAAGCGATGGTGATTCAACCGAACCAGGGCGATGGAATTGTATTCACTACACACGCGCGACCCATTAAGGGAACACGGGGATATTACCAGGCAAACATGAAACACGGAATCAGTGAAGTGAAATCCGGTGAGCGTTATGCGTTGGGTATAATCTTTCATGATGCAGCGTAATTAGGTTTAAAAGCCACAGATTCACTGATTTTAATCTGTGAATCAGTGGCTAATAATCAAATGTATGATTTATGATCAGTCATCCTTCCAACGCACAAGATCAAGTGAGGAATTTAATCCGGCAGCGTAAAATCTTATTAGCTGGCAATCTGCGATTGAAGATTTACGGAACGCTTCAATGCTCTTTAGGGAAAAGAATGAAGAAAGAGAATCGCGTTTTCTTTCAGGACGAAGCTGAAGCTATACAATCTGGCTTTAGACCTTGCGGACATTGCTTACGTGAAAAGTATCTTACCTGGAAAAATGAAATAGGTTAATCCGATATATTTTTCTGAGTGCCTTTGTGTTCTCTGTGGTATTCCTTTTTACAGGAGAGACTACTCTTTAATATTATACCACTTTACAGCATTTGAATAATAAATTTTATCTATCACTTCTTTAGGAAGTTGAATCCCGGTGAATTCGCCATTCACCTGGTTTACTGTCATGGGAAGATCAGTGGTAAAATACTTCCAGTCATCGGCCCAGTGTTTATGAAATCTTGCTTTCGCCTCTTCAGGAGTGGTGGTTGATCGCATGGTAAGATCCGATCCATAAATCAGTCGGTCCTGGTACTTGATTATAAAATTGCGCACCTTTTCGACATTCGTTTTAGATTGAACTTGCAGGTGACAAACACGCTCGGCCATATCCACCGCCATGTTGGGAAAGCGGTCCAGTCGTTTCGCCAATGAATCTACATCATATTCCAGGCTGCCAAGATGAGCCCCAACAAATCGCATGTCGGGATGACGGGCGAGAAACCAATCACGTGCATTGATCTGATCTTCGTAAGAGGGATATTCGGGATGCAGATACATATGATACTCCGGATGGTTTCTGAAATATTCACGATCACTGTTCACCGTCATCTGCTCCAGTGGCAGCCAGCAATTTCTCGGCTCCCCTAGGTGCCCCATCACTGTTTTATTTTGATCAATGATATACTGAATCACCGGATCAAATCTTGGGTTATCAATCATGATCAAATTTCCGGCAGAGTCCTTTTCTACCATGCCTATGTTTTTCCATATCTTCACCCCGAGGGCTCCTTTAGCGAAAGATTTTTTCAGTTCTTCGATGGTTTGATCCGCCCAATCTTCTGAGTCCCAGTATTTCGTTGAGAACGCGGTGACGTATCGTACTTGCTTCGGGTGTTTGGTGATCTGATGTTGAACGAATTCTTCCTGCGCACGAAGCGAGGAGTCGGTATAGGCAACGCTCACGTTGATTAACTTAAAATTATCTTCATAAGCCTGGTCGGAAACGGCATCACTCGTGGTGCGAATATGCACGTGTACATCATACTTTTTTACCGATTGAAAATCTTCTTCAGTATAGTAGGGAGAACAGGAGGCGGAGAGAAGGAAAACAAGGAAGAGATAGGTAAAGGTCTTTAGTTGCATGACAAAGGTGCAGGTAATGGTTAAGGACGAACGGACCAGGTAAATATAATTAATTAGGACGATGGTTGCACTGGACGAAATCAACACCCAGAAATTGATAGCCACAGATTCACAGATTAAAATTCAAAAAAATCAGTGAATCAGTGGCGAATAGTTTAAGAAGGCTATAGTTAAAGGATTCAATTTCCTTTTATCCAGCCACCATCAACAGCCAGCGACTGACCGGTGATATAACTGGCTCGTTCACTAACTAAAAATGCAGCGGCAGCAGCAAATTCTTCCGGTGTACCAAATCGTTTCATCGGTATTGTTTCTTTCACCTGGTTGACGTCTGGATTTTTCTCCATAAGATGTTTTAGTCGGTTTGTTTGCGTATAGCCGGGTAATAAGTTATTAACCGTAATGCCATATGCGGCCAACTCATTCGACAGGCTTTTTACTAATCCCAGCAAACTCGTGCGCACGGCATTCGAAGAGATCAGGTTATCTACAGGTTGTTTTACGGTAATCGAAGTGATGGTGAGAATACGCCCGTGTTTTTTTTCCTTCATGCCCGGCAATACTTGCTTAATGATGTCCACAGCACTAAGGAATAGTAAATTGTATAGCTGTCTCCATTCATCTAAATTGAATTGCTCGAAACCACCTGCAGCAGGGCCACCGGTATTGGTCACGAGGATTTCAATATTTCCAAATGCAGTTACACTTTGTTCAATCAACTGCTTGCGTTGTTTTTCATCGGTGAGATCACAAACAAAAGAAACAACTTTTCCTGGAGCGATGGCCTGAATTTCTGCTTCAGTGGCAGCCAACCCCTGTGCATCAGTGCCACAAATGATTACGCGCGCTCCTTCTTTCGCTAATTCCATGGCAACGGCTTTTCCTAATCCTTTGCTGGAAGCGAGTATCAATGCCACTTTGTTTTGTATTCCTAAGTCCATTTTATTTTCTCAAATAGTTATCTGATTTGTCAATCCAATCTTGCCGTGGTGGTGAAAACGTATCAATTTCCATAACCTTTCCAATCATCAACGCCTTGTGTGATCGATTACCGGTTATGATGATGGAATCACCTGGGAACAGATCAATATAGTTTTCTTCATCATGATCGAACCAGAACCGAAGCACGCCTTCCATCACTTCTGTGATCTGTTCATTCTCATGCGAATGCCACGGCACGATAAATCCATCTTCAAATTCCATTTTAGCGATCATTACTTTTTCACCGTAAATGAGTTTTCTTTTCATTTTCGGATTCACTTGTTCTGCGGAGATAGACTCCCAGTTTATTTTTGTCATCGGGTTGGGATTAGTTTTAAACTATTCGTCTCTGTCGTTTAACTATTAGAATTTACTCCGGCCTGACGCGAAGAATTTTTCCGCCATCTATTCCAATGTATAAAAACCCATCCGGGCCTTGCTTCACATTGCGCACGCGCCAGCCTTTGTCGGTGAGCAGCCTTTCTTCTTTGATCACCTTGTTGTTTTCAATCACCAGACGGTTGAGATGTTTTAATACCATCGCGCCAATAAACAGATTTCCTTTCCAGGAAGGAATGACATCACTTGTATAAAATTGCATGCCGCTGGGTGCGATGGAAGGTTTATAAAAGTAAAAAGGTTGTTCCATGCCCTCTTTCTCGCTGATGCCTTCGCCCACCGGTGTATCATCATAGTTTACGCCATAGGTGATTACCGGCCATCCATAATTTAATCCTGGCATGATGATATTGATTTCATCACCTCCCTTGGGGCCATGTTCATGTTCCCAGATTTCACCGGTGTAAGGATTGCGCGTAAGTCCGTTAGGGTTGCGATGACCATAACTCCATACTTCAGGTTTTGCATTGGGTGTTTTGGCAAATGGATTATCATCCGGCACACGACCGTCTTCATAGATGCGCAGCACTTTGCCCAGATGGTTACTGAGTGTTTGAGCGGAATCTTTTAGATCAGTTTTTTCACCCATGCCGATATACAGATAGCCTTTATCAAGCACGAGGCGTGTACCATGATGCAAGGGTCTTTTATAGTAGGGGAGTGCTGTAAACAAACGCTCCTGCTGCACCAACTTGATGCCATCTAATTTCGCTCGATCTACCACCATGGTATTGGAGGTGGTATCGCCCTCGGTGTAGGCGTAATAAATCCAGCCGTTTTTTTCATACTCCGGATGAACTAACACATCCAGCAAACCACAATCGCCCTGGCCTACTACCGCAGGCACATTTTGTAACGGTGTTTTCTCACCAGTTTCTGTATTCACGAGCAGCATCTTGCCCACGGCCCTGTCGGTTACCAGCAAGCTGCCATCAGGGAGAAAGTCCATGCCAAATGGAATGGCGATGCTATCGGTCACAGTTTCTACTTTCAGTTTCACGCCATCACTTTCAAGGAGAAAAAATTCTTTTGGTTTTTGCGGTTGGTTGCAGGCGGAAAGCAACAGCGCCAGGCTAACGATTAATCCGAAAGTTTTTAATAGCTCGTAGGAACGTAAAGTTTTCATAAAGGTATAGGTCGGTAATGCCTGTTAGAATGAAATTTCCTGACGAAGATAAAACAAACGAAGCTGCTTTGTTTTACCGCTCTTGTATTGTGTGGGAGACAAATGACAGGTGAAAGTTTGCCGGTGAAAACACCTGCAAAGGCGAGGAAGGTATTGGTCGGTAATGCCTGTTAGAATAAAATTTCCTGACGAAGATAAAACAAACGAAGCTGTTTTGTTTTACCGTTCTTGTATTGTGTGAGAGACAAATGAAAGGTGAAAGTTTGCCTGTGAAAACACCTGCAAAGGCGATGGAATCGGATGGGAAATAATTTGTGGGTGAAAATACCAGCAAGGCGAGAGATGTTTGCGGCAAGCCTTCTACAACTTAACCTCAGTCGGTCCCACTTTTAATTCTGTAGTCAGTGTTGTCTTTATTTTGTCAACGAGGGTTTTTAATGTTGCGTAACTATTGTCTGGAGCGTTTAATACAATTACAGCGATTGTGTATTTAATAAAATTCTGTTGATACTGTAGATTTTTGTCAAACGTTAGCAAAGCGTCAAAGTTATTCTCAGTCATTAGTCCTAACAACTTGCCATTTGAAATTCCAGTCCAGCCTTTGTCGGCCGCTGTATAAATTTCATGTTCGTTTAAATCCTGCTTAAGTCTTTTGGGGAGATTCTCATCAAGCAGCAGTCTCATAGATTTGCTCGATGTTTTTTGAAGTCAAAATTTTGCCTGCAATCCCGATTACTGCGATGGCCTGCTCTTTTTTAACGGTCGGAAAGTCGTCTAAAAATTCGTCTAGCGGGATGCCTTTCTCCAAATGATCGAAAAGAGTTTGAATGGGAACCCTTGTCCCCTTAAAAACAGGATTTCCAGATAGTATTTCTTTGTCGATATTGATATAGTCCTTTACCCGAAGCATAGGTCAAAAGTACAAAATTTGTCGATAGCTTTTCATGTTTTCAAAAGCGTTACAATGGATAACGGTTTCATTTTCTTTGGATATAAATATGGTAAGTAGTTTGCCGGTGAAAGCACTGGCAAAGGCGATGTTATTATTACAGGGAAGCGGAGGGAAAATAGTTTGCCGGTGGAAACAACAAAGACAACAAAACTAAATCTGTGAATCAGTGGCTATAATTTTCAAATAGAATTAACAGATGAAGATCTGTTTAGGACCAACACATAAGACGTGAAAGTTTGCCAGTGAAAACATCGCCACAAGCGAGATTTGACAGAGGACATAGGTAAAATTCAAAATGAAAAATGTAAACTTGCTAATCTCTTTTAATAAGTTTAATGTAAAAGAAATGTACAGATTGGCTATTGCTTTTTTATTATGGTTTTATTGCATTTCGGGTTTGTCTCAATCCCTCACCTCTTCATCCCTTCCCATTGTTGAAATAAACACAGAAGGACAATCTATCCCCAATGATGGAAAAATAGTGGCCACTATGGAGATTACCTTTAATGGTGATGGAGTGATAACAAACCTAACTGATTCGCCAAATATTTGGATGGGCCCTGTTGAAATCGGAGTGCGTGGAGCCTCATCACAAAGTTATCCTCAAAAATCTTACAACTTCACAACCCTCAACGCTTCTCTTGATTCGAACATTGTTATTCTGGACATGCCCCGCGAACACGATTGGGTTTTGATCACCAATTGGAATGATAAGTCGTTTGTCAGAAACACACTTGCTCAGAAGATCTTTTCAGAGATGGGTCACTATGGTGTTCGGCTCCGTCATTGTGAAGTTGTATTAAATGGAGTGTACAATGGCATCTACTTGTTGGGAGAAAAAATAAAAGTGGACAAAGAGCGAGTGGCTATTTCAAAACTTACGGATCAGGATAATCAAGGTGCGCAGGTTTCCGGAGGATATATCATCAAGAACGATATCTATGATGGATCGAATGGATGGCAATCTCACTTTAGTCCGGTAGGTCACACGGATCGGCCCTATATTTTATATGAATACCCTTCAGTTTCAAAAATCACGCCTCAGCAAAACAACTACATAAAGGCATTCATCGATAGTTTGGAGACAGCTTTATATAGTTCAAGTTTTGGAAACCCTTCAACCGGCTTTCCGAAATACATCAGCGAAGATTCTTTCATTGATTATTTTATATTGAATGAGCTTGTACGCAACGTAGATGGTTTTAAGAAGAGTTCGTACTGGCATAAGGATCGATGGGACAAAGGAGGGAAGCTGAAAGCCGGGCCAGTATGGGATTTTGACTGGGCCTGGAAAAATATTTACGATTGTAATCAGTTTTCAAATACAGATGGATCGGGTTGGAGTTATAAAATTGTTGACTGTCCTGCGGATGTTTTATCTTTCGGATGGTATAAGCGATTGCTTCAGAGTGCAATATTTTCTAATAAGATTCACTGCCGCTGGGAAGAACTTCGGGCAACCGTATTGGACGTATCCACATTATTTAATTACATCGATTCGGTCGCATTGGCACTTGACCTTCCACAGCAGCGGCACTTCCAGGCTTTTCCTGTGTTGGGTCAAAACAATGGAGCACCTGAAGTGGATGCCATTCCTTCCACCTATCAAGGTGAAATTTTGAAGCTTAAAAACTGGATTCAAACACGAATTACCTGGCTTGACAACAATGTGGTAGGGCAGTGTTCAGCAGTAACCAGTATTGAACATCCAGTTACGCAACCGATCGTTGAGGTTTTCCCTACACCTAGCCAGGGTAGGTTCACGATTCACTCCAATGGAAGTCATGAGAAGTTCATAATCTACGATCAAACAGGAAGAATCATTGAAATGGGTCAGTTGTCTGGTGACGATACTGTTGTTGAATGGAGAGGATCAACAGGGCTTTACATGTTGCGCATTGGTTCAAAGACGTATAAGATTATTATCGATTGAATATTGCTTAAACCCGGATTATGCATTAGAAAAATAGCCCCGACATTTATGTCGGGGGACAAATGAAAACAATCCAGAAGGGCTTTAGCCCAAAGATAATTTTGGCTAAAGCCAACTATTTTTTTTGTTTATTTCCCCCGACCTGAAGGTCGCGGCTATTGCATAATCCGGGTTAAGCCGTTTTCAAGACCATTGCAAAATTCGTAATGGTTTCATTTTCTTTAGTTATAAATAAGGTAGGTAGTTTGCCGGTGAAAACACCTGCAAAGGCGGGAGTGGTGTCAGCTATTATAACTCTTTGCATTTTCTACGTCTCTGTCGAGGTCTGATGAAGGGTAATTAAAAACAGATACTCCGTATGTTCCAAGGATTTCCATGAAAGCTCTTTTTGAGAGCCCAACTAGTTCGGCAGCCTGGCCCAGCGAAAGTTTTCCCCTTTCATAGAGTCTGGATGCGATTGTCATTAGGGCATCTTTGTCGTCAAAGTCCACTGTATCGGGTATATTTATCACTAGAGTTTTCATGTTTTAAATTTACAATATTATTCTCACTTTTTTTATTAGGTCTGGCTGCTTTTCATCAACACTGGTGTTTCTGCAGTGGCGTAGATTTACAGATTGAAATACGGGATAAACAAGTGAAACAGATGGCCACTAATTTTTTCTTTAATCTGTGGCCACCAATTTTTTTATTCTGTTACGAATAGTAAAATGAATGATTAATGCACAGGCAAAGGAAGGAGTCTCAATTTTTTTGATCGTGAGTAAGTAATTTTTGCCGGTGAAAACATCTGCAAAGACGAGAGTTTGAGATGTTAATTTTCTAAGACTCCGTAAACCTTTGTACCGTCCGATGAAAGGTACATTCTTTTCACTATTTCCTGTTTTGCTCCGTTCAATAACGGATTGTTAATTGAATAAGTCACAGTATATTCTCTTAGTACTATTCCGTCTGGGTCTTTCTGATACCTCCTGATTCTGTCAATTGTTGCCTTATACTCTTTAATTAGATTTTCAAAATGAGGTCTTAAATGATCACCATCGGCAGTCCATTGTTGGATTTTTGATTTCATGTCATTTATGTACAAGTCAATATCAGATGCCTTACTTTCTTGAAGTAAAATATTTAATGAATCCTTTCCTTTTAACTCTGAATTAAGTTTTAGATCTACAAGGTCAAAGGATAAATCTGTTTTTATATCTCCCCTTATTTGAACGAAGTCGCCAATTGCTTTCTCCTCTGGTCTTGGGCTACAAGATTGATTAAACATCAGCGCGAATATCATAAGTCCGATAATTGATTTTGACATAGTTTCTATCTTTTTTATGTATGAATATAATATAAACTCATGATTGCCCTAAATTCTAGAACTTAGTCTTTGCAAATCCATGACTGCGAACCTTGTATTTATACAGTCTAGAGCTTTGAAAAAAAAGTTGTTCCATCGGATCAAACGTTGAACGAAGATAAAAACTTATAGCTTGCACTTCACCGCACCATTTAAAAACATTTTTGTTGCCAGCCGTAGGGTCTTCTCCTTTCTTCATTCGTAGTCATGCATTGTCATTCGTTCCAATTGTCACACTTTTATTTCTTTGTTCTTGTATGCATTCATGCTCTCATTGGCGTCCTTTATATAATAGCTGCGCCATTCTCGTATCATTTTTAATTGTCCTTTTATTCCGGGAGAGTGAAGTAACTCAAAAGTCGCCAAATATCCACCCTTAATCTCTCCATAAATCAGCCCCAGTGCCTCTACGAGTCCGTCCGTGATAATGTTTCTCTCCTTTTGAGTCAACTGAATTTCTTTTCTGAATTTTGATTCTCCCTTGTCATTGTGAGCATAACATTTGTCCCTAAGAGTTTTTATTCGTTGCCAAGCTTTTTGGAATTCATAGTTGTAAATAATGTTCCAAATTTCTTTTTTCTCTTCTCCGTCTTCAATGAAGTCATTTAAGAATTTGGTAATTGAAAACTCCTCCTTGTCCGAGATAAGTATACTTGAGAGAATACAGAAATTGATATTTAGGTTTTCAATGTAGAATATTAAAAAGTCGTTGGAATTGTAGGTTTTAATTTCTTCTTGGTCAGCTTGCTCAAAAATGTATTTTAGTTCGAGGTTACACATGAAAAGTTTGTAACAATTCAAATGAATCACCTTGCTCTTTTCACGTCCTTTTTGTTTTTCGGTTGAAGTCATTTTGATTGTGTTGGAGGTTAAATCTAAGTTGTCCCAATGGTTGTCACTACTTTGCCCGACCCTTGGCTGGTAACATTTATATATCTGCACTGGTGATATTTTCAATAGATGTAGTCTACTTGCCCTTCAAATTCTCAGCCATCATCACTACAAAATCTTTGCCTTTCACAAAACCTTTTGCTAATTCCGCATCATATTTATCTGTGATGCCAAGGGCAGCAATATCTTCCACCTTTTTGCCTTTCTTCAAAGCGGCTACTACCTGATCGCGGATGTCGGCTAACTGATCGCGTAATTTTTTTACATCGGCTTTGCTAGCTACTTCACCATGACCGGGAATGATTTTCGTGTTATCATCACAAATCGACATGATCTTATCCAACGTGTTGATGAATCCATTCACACCACCTCCGTTGGTTAAGTCGATGTAGGGATAACCATAGCGAACGAAAGCATCACCGGTGTGAAGGACATTTGCTTTTTTGAATTGAACAATCACGTCACCATCGGTGTGGCCAATATCAAAATGATGGAGCATAACATCCTCATCATTGATATGAAAATTCAGCTTATCGGAAAAGGTAATGAGCGGCCATGCATCTTTATCGCGCGGAGGATTCTTGGTATTGTTTCTTCCTGCGCTTTCTTTCATCATGCGCTCACGTACCTGGTCATGCGCCACCAGGGTAGAACCCATTCTTTTGAAATTCTCGTTTCCACCAGAGTGATCGCCATGCAGATGAGTATTGATCATAAACCGGATTTCTCCCGGGTCAATAGTTTTAACGGCTCCGTTAATTTTGTTGGAGAGCGGAGCAAATTGATTATCGACTAACAACGATCCTTCTTTTCCGATCAGTAACCCAATGTTACCACCGGAACCTTTGAGCATATAAATCTGCTCGGCAACCTTAATCGGGCGGATTTGAACGGTATCATAATTGGTTTGGGCGGCAGCGGATAGCGCAACCACTAAAAAGAAGAGATTTAAAACTGATTTCATAGGTGGGGGATTTATTGGAATAATAAAAATAATCAAAAATCCCCCATATCAAAGAGTGAAGGTGTAAGAGTCAGTAAAACAGTTCACTCTCAAGCCTCCTGGAGCAATGTCATTAAGTTAAGGAGCAAATTGGCCACTAAGGCACCAAGGCACGATGGACTACGATCAATTTGTGCAGCTTAGTGTCTCCGAGTCTTTGTGGCAAAACAAATAGACTCAAGTTGATAAGAAGTAATGAACCACCGAGGCACGAAGGCACAAGGGATCAAAAACTTACTGATGATGAAAAGTGATTGGCCACTAAGGCACCAAGGCACAATGAACCACGATCAATTTGTGCAGCTTAGTGTCTCCGAGTCTTTGTGGCAAAACAAATAGACTCGAGTGATAAAAAAATAGTGAACCACTATGGCACTAAGACACGATGGACCACGATCAGATTGTGCAGCATTGTATCTTGGTGGCTCTTTGTGGGTAAAACCAACTCAGCAAGAAACAGGTTGAGTAAGAAATCAACAAAGGTCAGATTTGTGTCAACAAAAAATAATAGCTTTATGAGAACCATCATGGATCAGGACATCAATTATCAGCGCATCGAGCAGGCTATTCAGTACCTGGAGAAAAACTTTCAGCGCCAACCTGAACTGGATGAAGTAGCGGAAGTGGTGCATCTTTCACCCTTTCACTTTCAGCGCTTGTTTACCGATTGGGCGGGCATTAGCCCGAAACGATTTTTACAATTTCTTACCGTTGACTTTCTGAAGACAAAACTTCAGGAATCTAAAAACCTGGTAGAAGTGGCGGAGGCGGCAGGACTTTCCAGTCAATCGAGAGTGTATGATTTATTTACTACGCTAGAAGCAGTGACCCCACAAGAGTATAAGCAGAGTGGCTCGGGCATTCGCATTGAATATGGAATTCATGAAACGCCTTTTGGAAACGCGTTGATTGGAGTAACCGAGCGTGGAGTATGCTGGCTATCGTTTATCAATACGGACGAAGATGCGCGTTATGAATTGGAGAGAATGAAAGAGCATTGGCATAATTCTGTTTTTCATCAGGATCAGGTTCTTACGGAAGCATTTGTCAACGACATATTTGCACGCAAAGACGCAAAGGCGCAAAGGAAGATACATGTGCTGGTGAAGGGTACTAATTTTCAAATTAAAGTTTGGGAGGCGTTGTTAAAACTTCCTTTGGGCCAGGTGACCACCTATCAGGGCATTGCTACACAGATACAAAATCCGAAGGCAATGCAAGCGGTAGGTTCTGCTGTGGGCTCCAATCATATTGCCTATTTGATTCCGTGTCACCGCGTCATTCGTAAAGATGGTGTGTTAGGTGAATATCGCTGGAATGCAACACGCAAGAAAAGCATCATCGGCTGGGAGATGGCGACTGCCGAAGCGATCAAATAATTCCTGTATATTGAACGCTTAATTTAAAACTCCGCTATTGAGTCATTCCACGATTGCTTCGTCTGCAATAAAAAGATTAGTTCTGCCTGGCGTCATTCTTCAATCTGTACTGATTGGTGGTGGTTATGCTACCGGCAGAGAGATCGTAGAGTATGGTGGCAAGTTTGGTGCTGGAGGTTGGATCAGCGGCCTGGCTATATTTTTCGGATTTTCCCTTATCGCTTTTTTGTCGATGGAGGCGTGTCGCTATTGGAAGGTGTATGATTATAAATCACTACTAAAGAAATTAATTGGCCCGGGCTGGATAGCCTATGAAATCGTGTACCTGTTGTTGGCGATTCTCATCATTGCGGTAATGGCATCCGCAGCGGGTGAGATATTGCATCAAACCATGAATCTTAATAATTGGATAGGCGTGGTGTTGATTACCGTTGTCGTGGGGTTTCTTAATTACAAAGGAGAAGAGACGATTGCAAAGTTGGAGACCATCGGATCGATTGCACTCTTCATTGCTTACTTCATTTTTACATTTGCCGTTTTTGGCACTAAGGGAGATGCCATTATGCAAACCTTCAGCGATTGGAATACGAGTTATCTGCCTCAAGCACCGAGCACGGGTATATTACTATGGACGGGTATTTTATATGTGGGTTATAACCTGGCTGTATACCCTGCTTCATTTTTTACATTCAGAGATATTCATTCAAGAAAGGAAAGTTTCATCGCTGCCGTTGTTTCAGGATTGATGATGACTATTCCGTGGTTTCTCACCTACTTCGCTATCATGGCTTATTATCCGGATAGGAGTGTGTTGGAATCGACCGTGCCCTGGTTGAAAATGCTGGAAGAGTTTAATCCGATTTTAATAGTCGTATTCGGAATTGTTGTCGGCTGGACGTTGATTGAAACTGCAACAGGGATGATCCACGCATTCATTAGCCGCATAGAAACAGAAGCCAATCAAAAAGGTAAACCACTGCAGAAAATCACCAAGGCATACATTTCTTTTGCGGCACTTATCGCCTCGCTGATTCTTTCACAAGTTGGGATTATTGATCTCGTTGCGAAAGGATACACGATGATGGCGTATGCCATGATTGCAGTATATGCAGTTCCTCTTCTGGTTTTTTCAGGAAGATTTTTGAGGAAAAAATAGCTCAAATAAAAAACCCGAAGCATACATTACTTCGGGCTTTCCATTATTTATCCATTGCTAATTGTTCATTGTCAATTGTCCACTGTCAATTGACCTAATATCCCCACTTCTTCATGATATCATAATCTTCCTTCATGCATTGCAATGGAGATTTTCCCTGGTAAGCTTCCTGCTCAATAATAAAATGTCTGGAGCCTCCTGAATCCCGACAGATGTCAATGACTTCTTTGATGCCTACGATGCCTGCACCTAAAATGGTGCTCTCATATTTTTCTTTACCTCCCTCCGTACTTAAGATTTCATCTTTCACATGAAGTGATTCAAAGCGACCGGGGAATTTTTTTACAATGTCGATGGCTTTGGCTCCACCATTATATAAGTTGCCGGTGTCAAGCTGCTGCATCACCAGGTTTGGGTCTGTATTCTTCATGATAATATCATAGAGTGTTTCATCTCCATGCTTTTCGCTGAATTCGAAATCGTGATTATGATAACCGAATTTCATCCCCGACTTTTTACACAGCTCACCACTCTTGTTGAAGACCTCTAATATTTGCATGAGCGCGTCTTTCGACTGACGCACTTTTGAATCCATGGATGGACTGATGACAAATTGCTGTCCCATATAGGCGGCATCTTCCACCGTGTACTTCCAGGCATCGGTGAAGTCTTTTTTAGAAGCGTCCCAATGTTTAGCCATATTTAGAACGGTATGTCCGCTTGGCATCGTCATGTCAAGGTCTTTTAATACCTTCTTGAATTCTTGTGGAGTCCATCCGTAAAACTTTCTGTCCACATAATCGGCATGTTCCACATTTTTGTAGCCGAATTTAGCCAACTGCTTGAGTGTACTCAACGGATCTTTTTTCATGTCGTCCCGAACACAATAAAGTTGAAGGCCCAACAATTTCTTTGTAGGGGCCTTTGCAAATAAGGAAGAAGACAGGAGTGACCCTCCAGCTACCGCCAGGGCACTCTTTTTAAGAAAATCTCTGCGTGAAGTAGTCATAATAATAAGTAGTGTTAATTTTTGATGAATGACGGAAATAAAACGGGTTTCTCATATAACTTTTCTTTAAGTGGCTAACTCGATTTTTCAACTTACCAAGGGATACTGGAGAGGGAATTTGATATTCTAAAACTATTTTACATACATTTACGTAATTAATAATGTTATGAAAGGAACTAATCTTGGGGAGTTCGAAGAGCTGGTTTTATTAACCATTGCCACTTTGGTAAATGACGCATATAGTGTAGCTATCTGTGATGATCTTGGAAACAGAACGGGCCGCGCTGTAAAATTAGGGGTCGTTCATTCAGTGCTTAATCGGCTCGAAGAAAAAGGCCTGGCTAAAAGTAAGTTGGGCGAAGCAACAAATGCGCGAGGAGGAAAACGGAAAAGATATTATGCGGTTACGAATGCTGGCAAGGCGGCACTGCTTAACGCAAAGGAATTGCGGGATCAGTACTGGAACATTATGCCTGAGCTTTCATTAAAGCGCATTTGATGAAAGAAAATACAAACAGTTCGCCACCCAAATGGGCCGAGCGCCTGCTCAGTTGGTATTGCAAGCCTGAGTTGTTGGAGGATTTGCAGGGCGACCTGAATGAATATTTTGATCGGAACGTAAAAAATAAAGGTAGGAGACGGGCAAGATGGATTTACGTCATTGATGTATTCAAATTCTTTAGAGTGTATACTATACGAAAACCAGAATTTATAAATCTTTTAATTCAATGGATCATGATTGGCAGCTACATTAAAACTTCTGGTAGAAGTATTATTAGAAACAAGTTTTTTTCGACTATCAATATAGTAGGACTGGCTATAAGCATGTCGGTGGGGTTGCTCTTAATTGGTTTGCTGTCGGATATGTTTTCTTACGATCGCTTTCATGAAAAAGGATCGCGCATTTACCGCGTTATTAGTGAGTATCAGTATCTGGATGTTGTGGATGACCACTTAGCCTCCACATCACCGCGTGTCGGCAAAGAAATCAAGGAAACCATATCAGGCTTTGACGAAATAGCCTTGCTGAGAAGAGGTATGGATAGCGATGTAAAGGCTGGCGACAAAACAATACCATTGAAAGGCCATTGGGCTGATGAAGGTTTGTTTAAAGTTTTCAGTTTTCATTTGTTAGAAGGCAATCCAGATGTGGCATTGAGTGAACCCTTTTCAATTGTGCTAACCCAAACTTCCGCAAAGAAATTGTTTGGTGATGTTTCGGCACTAGGCAAGGTTGTTACACTTTTTAAAGAAAAGGAGTTTACGGTTACAGGAATAATTCAAGATCCGCCCAAATTCTCGCACCTGAGGTTTGAAATGCTGGGTTCTTTAAGTACGAGGCCGATTATTGAGAAGGACAGTTGGGACAGCGAAATGAAGTGGGACAATATCTGGCAAGACTATACCTATCTACTGTTGCCTGCTAGGGCCGATCTGATTAATATCCAAAACAATCTTACTGCATTGGCTAAAGAAAATGATAAGACCATTAAAAACACAAAAATCAAATTAGCACTACAGCCGTTATATGATATCGCCTTAGGTGATGATTTAAGTAACTCTATCGGGCCCGTAATGAGCACCAGCGAAGTATGGGTGATTGTTGTCTTGACTATGATCGTGATTCTATCGGCTTGTTTTAACTATACGAACCTTTCCATTGCAAGAGCTACCAGGCGGATGCGTGAAGTGGGAATAAGAAAGGTGATTGGTGCATTGAAGGGACACGTACTCAGCCAGTTTGTGATAGAGGCAGTGATTATTTCATTGATCGCTCTAGGGTTGGCCTTTATTTTGTTCCTGATATTAAAGCCTTACTTCCTTACGCTTCAGCCGAAGATGCAGGAAATGCTGGAGCTAAATCTTTCATTAAAAGTTATACTAACCTTTCTGGCGCTTGCAATTGGGGTAGGCATGTTAGCTGGATTTCTGCCAGCCTTGTTATTTTCTAAAATTAATGCGATCCATGTACTCAAGAACAATTCGTCTATTCGGCTTTTCCGTCATTTGAATTTACGCAAGTCTTTGATTGTATTGCAATACACCATTTCATTAATGTTTATCGCCACGACTATTATAGGACTTAAGCAATACAAATATTTACTTGCATTTGACCTGGGATATAGCACAGAGAATATACTTAATATCAACTTAAACGGTAATAGAGAAAAGGCATCTATTTTGACGAATGAACTTAATGCTATCCCCGAAGTACAGGGCGTCTCTCAATCGTTGATGGTTACCAGTACAGGAAATTATTGGGGCACTCGGGTTAAATACAAGGACCCCATGGACTCCAGTACAGTTCATTTTAATGGGATCAACGAAAAGTATATTCCGCTGCACAACATCAAATTATTGGCAGGAAGAAATTTCACACCTCTACCAGATAGCGTTGATGAGTCGGAGGTGATTGTAAACGAAGAATTATTGAAACGATTTAAAATAGCAGAGGGTGATCCGCTCAAAGCACTTGATGAAATTTTAGAGATCGATCATAAAAAAATGAAAATTGTTGGCGTTCTTAAGGATTTTCATTATGGTAAGGCCGATACTGATGATGATGGGGAAGTAATGTTCCGTTATCACATGAAGGAAGCCAATTATTTGAATTTAAAAATAGTAACATCAGATTGGATATCTACGCTTTCTAAAATTGATAACGCCTGGAAAAAAATAGATGACGTTCATCCATTGGAGGCGCAATTATATTCCGACAAGATTGCCCAATCCTATGGCGAAATAGCAGCCATGATTAAGATGATCAGCTTCCTCGCGTTTCTTGCTATTTGCATTGCCTGCTTTGGGTTATTAGGCATGGTAATTTTTACTACAGAAACCCGCTTAAAAGAAATCAGCATCCGAAAAGTATTAGGTGCCAGTGAGGGCAAGCTTGTTTATTTACTGAGCAAAGGATTTTTCGCTTTATTGTTCATTTCGGGAGCAATAGCCTTGCCGGCAACTTATTTATTCTTTGATAGAGTTGCTTTTATTGAAATGAAAAATCACATCCATATTATGCCATTCGATTTGCTGGCTGGTTTTCTGGGTGTACTGATTATTGCTTTGCTGATGATTGGTTCGCAGACTTTGAAAGTGGCCAGAAGTAATCCCGCTGAAATATTGAAAAACGAATAAGACATTGTTGTTTCCAGAGCAAAGAAGTCCGGAATCAACAACCCTTTTGCCGATGCGATAAGTAGTAATGGTTAATCTCGCCAAAATGGTGGCTTCAGGTTTGAGGAGTTGGAAAAAAGATAGCGACAATCATCTGCAAAATATAAACTATCGGTGGGTAACGTGATATATACGATAACAGGCAGATCGTCTTTCTTGATAATTTGCGTTTTGCTGCTTACTCCCGTAGCATAGAAAATTCCCTGTACTGGTATTTCATTTCCTTCTAACTGAATAAAACCGATTGGTATTATACCGGCAACCGGCTGAAACAAACTGCCAATAGCTTCTCTTTGTTTAGTGATGGCGCGCCAGAAACGAAAGGCACGTGTGGTCAAACTCAGCTGACTTACATCTACACGCGTCTTATATTGAAACATCCAGGGACTAACGGGTATGCTTTTTAACAACACGGACGAAAGCTTACTATATTCCACAAACTGCTCGCTGAGCATAATGTTGTCGTTGTAAATGTTATACCAACAGTCGCAGCATGTGCAGGGATATTGTTTTTCAAAAATTGGATTTGCGTTGCTGCCAATATTGCGATAACCACTGCATGGCGGAACCCAATTGCATTGACCGATATCAGGAAACCAAAAACATTGACCGTGATTTTCTTCAGGCTGTGTAGTTCCTTTGAAAGTAGTGGTGAGACGCCACATGAATTTATTTCCGCCATGGGTGTCATAAGAAGCATCGAAGAGCACGTCCATGTAGTATTTTTCAACATACAAAGCAGTATATTTTTTCGTGTAGCGAATGTAAAGGCTGTCCATTTTACCGGGTGCAAGTATGGTATCAGGTATGGATTCATATAATCGGCCGTCAGTCAGTTCAACCTGAATTTTATAGACACCACCCACCACGCCATGAATACCCTGTGCACTGGTTTGATAAATTCCAGGATTCATTTCCGTAAAAGATTCAGATGATCCGTTATGATCAAACAATTCGACTCTTTTTGCACTGACGGGGGTCTTGGTAGTTTCCTTTGACTCGATATCAAACAGGTTGTAGATTCGCACCTCATAGGGGGGAGGTTGATTGGAAATATACCCCGATACAGAAATACTCTGAGAGGCAGTCTTCGGAATTTGGTAATCAAGTCTCTCCAGACACCCTGTGAACAGAACAATGAATAAGAGAGTCGGGGACAGAAGAAGTCGTATGAATTTATAAAGAGCAGACATGTGGGCCGTGAACATGTCTGAATTGAAAAGTGTCAGTTTCTTTTTCACGGCCCTCAGCACATTTAGACCGCTTCGACTTCTTTAATGACCACCTTGTCCATTACATCACCTGCGCGAATAGCATCGATCACATCTAGTCCTTCATACACTTTTCCAAACACCGTATGATTGCGGTCGAGGTGGGCGGTATTCTGGCGACTATGACAAATGAAAAATTGTGATCCCCCAGTGTCTCGGCCAGCGTGAGCCATGGATAATACACCACGATCGTGATATTGATTTTTTCCTGTGAGTTCACACTTTATTTTATAACCAGGACCACCATTGCCTATACCATTAGGGCAACCACCTTGAATCATGAAGTTAGGTATAACACGATGGAAAATAAGGCCGTCATAAAAACCCTTTTCAGCTAAGTCAATAAAGTTCTTTACCGCGTTTGGAGCATCTTCTTCGAAGAACTGGATTTTCATCACTCCTTTTTTGGTCTGGATTTCTGCTACTTTCATTAGTATAATTTTTAAATTTCCATGCAAGATAACAAGTAAATAGAAACCATGGGTTGATGTAGTTGGTTCAATTTGATAACTTTCATCGGGTGCAATGAAATCGTATTGGTTGCGATCGTAAAATCAATCTCGGTTATATTAGCGGGACTAAAGAACAGAAACCATGATATTCGAAAGCTCTTCTTATTCAATTAAAGTAAGTGATGCGGACACCGTATCTGCTGAAGCTTATGTTCCCGAATTCCCTAAAGCTGTTTATGTTTTTGCGCATGGTGCAGGGGCAGGAATGAATCATCCATTTATGAAAGACCTTGCATCAGCACTCGCGGAGTATCAGATTGTTACTCTTCGCTATAACTTTCTTTACATGGAGCAAAAGAAGAAGCGACCGGATTTCCCTGCGGTAGCACACAAAGCAGTAGCAGCAGTCATTGATAAAGCTCGTGAACTTTTTCCATCACTGCCTTTATTTATAGGTGGTAAATCATTTGGTGGAAGAATGAGCTCACAATTTTTGTCTTCTCAGCATAATCCCGTGGTCAAAGGAATTATTTTCGTTGGTTTCCCACTTCATCCTGCTGGAAGTCCTTCCGTAGATCGTGCTGAACATCTTCAAAAAATAAAATTGCCGATGTTATTTTTACAAGGAAGCAAAGATGCGTTAGCTGAATGGAATTTGCTTGAAGGAGTAACGAATGCATTGCCTTCAGCTACACTGGTTAAATTTGAAGGAGCTGATCATGCTTTTAAAATGCCCAAGAAGAAAGCCATTCCTCTCCTTGCTGAGCAGCTTAGTACCTGGATCGATCGCATAAATCAGTGAATCAATTTAAGGCAATACGATAAGCTTCCTCATAATGCTTGATCAGGTTCTCCCAATCAAAAGCTGAAGAATAGTTTTCTACATTGTTGCGCTGCATGATGCGGCTTCTCCGGTCTTGCTGTAAAAACTTATATAAAAAAGCGGCAAGTTGTTTGGCTCCCCAGTCGAAAGTCCGTTTGCCTCTTTCTACAACAAACATTCCGCCTTTTTCATGATCAGGCATATTGCGCATGAGATAATCACCAAACCCGCTGAGATCGCTGGTAACGGCAGGCACACCACTGGCCATGCACTCGAGTGGCGTATAACCCCATGGTTCGTAGTAGCTGGGGAAAATTCCAAGATGACAACCACGAACAAACTGTCCGTAGTCCATTCCAAACAGCGGACTAGTTGAATTAATAAAATCAGGGTGATACACAATCTTCACTTTGTCTTCTTCTCTGTTCAGTAAATCTCTTCTGGTTAAAAATTGAAGAATTTCGTCTTGCTCTTCGTTCACCAGTTTGTGTGTTACCGGCAGCGGCAATCGATTACTCTTCCATGATTGTATGGTTCTTCGATAACGTAGTTTCCAATACTCGTCCACAAATTCATTTAATTCCGGAAGGCGATGATCTTTACGAATCGTGCTTTCAAAAAATAATCGTTTGCCCACCTGTCGTTGAATAGCTTCGCAGGTTTGGCGTATCTCTTCCATCACCGCCCGTGACTGCAGTACTTCGGGTTTGATGCTGTAGAAATCACGTTTGGTAACAAAGAACATGACGACAGTAAGTTCCGATTTCTCTTGTTTGAGCTGATGATTCAAATGCACCAATGCTTCGAGTGTGAGATCGAATCCTTTATTCTTATATTCATAGCGACCGGAAGTAAAAAAATATAAAGTGTTATTCAGGTCGAAAGAATAGGAATTAAAGAAATGCCCCATTACGAACTCATGAATTTGTTCTTTATGCAGTGAATGCAGATTCTGAAATTCATGTAACGCTTCAAAGCGCTGTATATTTAATCCATTAGGTAAGATAACGTCAGGATTTCTTCTCAATAGATGTTTGCACTCGCGTGCGGTGACATCACTTACGGTGGTCATTACATCACAACTTTGTGCACAACCATATTCAATGGCTGCTTCGGTCTCAACACCAAATTTTTTGGCTTCATCCTCCCACCTGAAAAAAGGCAGGTGAGCGTAAAATAGGGGTGAGTTGATAGCAAGATGCCTTCCCAATTGTGTGGCATGTGTAGTAAATATTGTTTTCACCGGCATGGTATCGCGTTTGATATCAAGAATAGGAAGGCCAGCCATCCACTCATGAAAATGAGCAATTAATGTTTTATCATGACCGGCTAATTTTACCAGCTCATCAATATATAGTTTTGTCAGGTAAGCAAAGCCAATTACCTGGTTGATGAGCGCACTCGCATCATTAGTCCGGATACTGTGATTTTTCCAAAGCAGATATTTAATCACAGCCAAGGCCTTCTCTTCAATGGCGTTTGGATTTAGCAGAACGACCCGTGGCTTGCCCGTGATCAGCCACTCAGCATAAATTACGTCATATCCTTTCTTTTTAAGATTGGCGGCAGCTAATCCAAAAATATCAGCAACATCATCCAATGGTTCTAGTTCGGCTTGAATATTTTTATTCACATAAGGTCCGATCATGCAATACCGTCCAGACCAGTTTTCCATTATTGCTGGAGCCTTTGATCGAATAACGGTATAGATGCCTCCTACTTGATTGCACACCTCCCACGCTACTTCTACTAATAAGGAATTGGGCGAAGGGGTTGCTGATTTTGATGATCGTTTTGGCATGAGTTAAGTCAAACTGACTGGATAGATTTTAATTACGATCAATTTAATGACAAAATTTCTGAAAAACACAATTCTGAACAGATGGATTCTTATTTGAGCTTAGGGAATTACAAAACAGAATTAAGGATATGACTTTTGAAAAATACACCATAAAGTCGCAGGAGGCATTACAGAAATCTGCGGAGATCGCCAGTAGCAAACAGCAACAAGCTATTGAGCCGGGTCACTTGCTGAAAGCAATATTGGAAACAGATGAAAATGTTTCCGGTTACCTGTTTAAGAAATTGAATGTGAATGAGACCATTCTCAACACCAAGTTGGAGGAGATTATAAATGCTTATCCACACGTTTCCGGACAACAGGCTTATTTATCTTCAGCCAGTAACACCGTGTTGCAAAATGCGGAAAAAGAGTTGCGCGAATTTAAAGATGAATATATCGCCATCGAGCACCTTTTGCTTTCATTGCTGCACACTAAAGATAAGGTGGCGTCTATTATGAAGGATGCTGGCTTTGAGCGAAGTGCTTTAATCAAAGCAATCAAAGAGTTAAGGGGTGGTTCGAAGGTTACGGATCAAAATGCGGAAGCCAAATACAAATCTTTGGAGCGCTATTCAAAAAATCTGAATGAGTTAGCCAAACAAGGAAAGATTGATCCAGTGATCGGTCGCGATGAAGAAATCAGACGGGTACTTCAGATACTATCTCGCAGAACGAAAAACAATCCTATCCTTTTAGGAGAACCCGGAGTAGGCAAGACCGCTATCGTTGAAGGCATGGCGCAACGGATTGTGGACGGTGATGTACCTGAGAATCTGAAATCAAAGATTTTGGTATCCCTGGATATGGGATTATTGGTAGCTGGGGCGAAATATAAAGGAGAGTTTGAAGAGAGACTGAAGGCGGTGATCAAAGAAGTAACTGATTCGAATGGTGAAATCATTTTGTTCATTGACGAGATTCATACACTCATTGGCGCTGGCGGTGGTGAAGGTGCAATGGATGCTGCTAACTTATTGAAACCTGCTTTGGCACGTGGTGAACTTCATGCGATCGGTGCCACTACACTAAAGGAGTATCAGAAATATATTGAAAAGGATAAGGCGCTGGAACGCAGATTCCAGTCGGTGATGGTGAATGAACCTTCTGTGGAAGATTCCATTTCTATCTTGCGAGGAATAAAGGATAAATATGAATTGCATCATGGCGTACGCATCAAGGACGATGCGGTGATTGCCTCAGTAGAGTTGTCCAGTCGCTATATATCGGATCGCTTTCTTCCTGATAAAGCCATTGACTTAATGGACGAAGCTGCTTCTAAGTTAAGACTTGAGATGGATTCTCTTCCTGAGGAGTTGGATGAACTCAATCGTAAACTCATGCAACTGGAAATCGAACGGGAGGCGATACGAAGAGAAAAAGATAAAGACAAGGAAGCTGTATTAAGTAAACAGATTGCTGAGATTTCTGAAGATCGCAACTCATTAAAAGCAAAATGGGAAAGCGAAAAGAACATTGTGCAAGGCCTGAGGAAGGAAAAGGAGAACATCGAGAAATTAAAATTTGAAGCAGAGCAAGCCGAGAAGGCCGGAGATTATGGAAAAGTAGCGGAGATACGCTATGGTAAGATTACCGATTCAGAAAAGAAACTGAAAGACCTTCAGTCTCAAATGAAACAAATGCAAGGCGAGCATTCTTTATTAAAAGAGGAGGTCGATAGCGAAGACATTGCCGAGATTGTCGCCAAGTGGACCGGCATTCCCGTTTCCAAGATGTTACAGAGCGAGCGTGAAAAATTGCTTTCGCTGGAAGATGAATTAGGAAAACGTGTAGCAGGACAGGAAGAAGCGATACAGGCATTAAGTGATGCCGTGCGCAGAAGCCGTGCTGGTTTGCAAGATCCTAAGCGCCCCATTGGGTCTTTCATATTTATGGGCACCACTGGTGTTGGAAAAACAGAATTGTCAAAAGCATTGGCAGATTATTTATTCAACGATGAAAACTCCATGGTTCGCATTGATATGAGCGAATACCAGGAGCGTCATAGTGTGAGCCGTTTAATTGGCGCGCCTCCTGGCTACATAGGATACGATGAAGGCGGACAATTAACTGAGGCGGTGAGAAGGAAACCTTATTCAGTCGTGTTGCTGGATGAAATTGAAAAGGCTCACCCCGATGTGTTTAATATTCTCCTTCAGGTACTTGACGAGGGCAGGTTAACGGATAATAAAGGTCGAGTAGCGAATTTCAAGAACACTATTATCATCATGACCACTAATATTGGTTCGCATATCATTCAAGAGAATTTTGAAAAAATTACCGATGACAATTACTTCGATGTGATCGAAAACACAAAGGAGGAAGTGTTGGGGTTATTAAAGAAGTCAGTGAGACCTGAATTTATTAACCGGATTGATGAAATTATCATGTTCCGTCCGCTGAGCCGGGCTGATTTAAGAAAAATTGTTTCGATACAATTTAATAGTGTGAAAAAGCGTTTAGAAGAAAGCGGCATTAAACTTGATATCTCAGACAAAGCGCTTGAGCGATTGGCTAAAATGGGCTTTGATCCTCAGTTTGGGGCAAGACCATTGAAGCGGGTAATTCAACGCGAGATATTAAATGAGCTTTCCAAACAAATTTTAAGCGGAAAGGTGAACAAGGACTCGGTGATATTTGTTGATATGAAAGACGAAGTGGAATTTGAATTTATAAATATATCAGAGGCTGAAGTTGTAGAGTAAGCCTAAAGGTTGTGAGGTCCCGGGTTCACCGGGAAGTGTTGTGGGGTTTGGTTTTTGGGGTTAGGGCGGGCTGAGGGGCCCGCCCTTCATTTTGGCCTCATTTATAATAGATCATTTGCCAGGTTGGCTAGTTCTGACCTTTCTCCTTTCTCCAGTGTGATGTGCGCATACAGTTCATGATCTTTCAATCGATCAATCAGGTAGGATAGCCCGTTACTTTGTGCATCCAGGTAAGGTGTATCGATCTGGTAAATATCTCCGGTGAAAATAATCTTGGTATTTTCTCCGGCCCGAGTGATAATCGTCTTCACTTCATGTGGGGTAAGATTTTGTGCTTCGTCCACAATGAAGCAGATGTTTGATAAACTCCTTCCGCGTATGTAGGCCAATGGCGTGATGACCAGCTTTTCATTGGTTACCATTTCAGTGATTTTAGAATATTCTTTGTCGGATTCACTGTATTGATTCTGAATAAATTTCAGGTTATCCCAAAGGGGCTCCATGTACGGATTCAGTTTTGACTTGATATCTCCGGGAAGGTAACCGATATCTTTGTTGCTCAGCGGAACAATCGGTCTTGCTAAATAGATTTGTTTGAATTCTCTTTTTTGTTCCAGTGCTGCCGCCAGGGCAATCAATGTTTTTCCTGTTCCTGCCACACCCTGCATTGAAACCAATCGTATCTCGGGTTTCAACATAGCGTGAATGGCAAATGCTTGTTCTGCATTACGAGGTTTTATTCCGTAAATATTTCTTTTTTCCACCTGCTCCACCATTCCGTTGGCAGAATTATAAAAAGCAAGCACTGATTTTTTTCCGCTCTTTAAAATGAAGTAGTGATTTTTCATGGGCCTATTTTTTCCCAACACATCTTCAGGTGGGCAATAGCCTTTTTCATACATCAGGTTGATGATCCCAGGATCAACATCTTCAATCACTGTTCGGCCAGTGTGTAGCGAACTGATATTTTGAATTTTGCCTGTAGTATAATCTTCTGCCTGCAAACCGAGCGCCTTTGCCTTCAGGCGAAGGTTTACATCTTTGGATACCAGAATTACCTTTCTTCCTTTCTCTTCTTTCTGCAAAACCAACGCAGAATTCAGAATACGGTGATCCGCTTTGTCTTCATTAAATATTTTATTGGCATCCACCTGGCTGGTGCCACTGGAGTCCATAACCACTTTAAAGTTCCCTTTTCCTTTTCCATTGATGGGGTTCCAGTGATGCAGCATCTGGTCTTTGGCCAGCTTGTCGATCAATCTAATGAATTCACGCGCTTCAAAATTCTTGGTGTCGTTGCCCTTTTTGAAATTATCAAGTTCTTCCAACACGGTGATTGGGATACCAACATCATGTTCATCGAAGTTCAAAATGCTATTGTGTTCGTAAATAATGACGGAGGTGTCCAGAACGAAAATCTTTTTGTCTTTGTCTTTTTTGGCCATAGTGGTAGGTTAAGCTAAAAAAAATGCGAAGACACGTTTCTTACAATGGTGAAAAGTAACCTTGCAAGTATAAACGAGTCTTCGCGTCATCAATTCTATGACGAAAAGTAATGAAAGCAGATGAAAAATACAGCGTATTTCAGATAATCTTTTTAGTACTGTTTATGGCAGGGTCAGACCGCTCAACGCAGACAGGTGTCTGGCACTATAGTCTTGAATACAAATCACCTTTTTCGGTGGCGGTAATTTTCAATACACTGGCCAGCACCAATAAAATCAACTTGCGTCTTGCTTTAAAACGATTAAGGCCAGATAATTTTTGATATTCAGGTAAACTGATGGAACGATGTTCATTCAAATATTCCATTATTTTTTTTTCTGCATCACCGAAAGTAAAACGAATATCGCGTCTGTTTTTTGATCTACGCACAATCTCTTCCATTTCAGGGCTGGCTTTGATACTCATATCTTTCGCCCTGACAAAACTTTGTCGCGTACTATTATCGAGCACCAGGAAATGCGGGCGTTTTGAGCTAGGGGGAATATCAAATCGGACCACGTATTTATTTTCCGAAATAGCAATAATGGATTCTTGATAGAGAAGTGAAGGCTTACAATATTTTTTTAATGCTTCACCGACCACATGGCCTTCTTCATCAGGATACTTTACACCCGGAATCGTGCCGTCATCATCTACACCAATTAATAAAGTACCTCCATCCGTATTGGCGAACGCAATAAGTTCACGAACGATTTTTTCAGGATAGGCTGCTTTTCGCTTGAATTCAAGTTGCAACCCTTCACCCTCAGCGACCAGTCTTTTTAACTCACGAACAGCGTGTAGGTTAACGTTTGCGACCTCTGAAATCTTCATCATCGTCCGGCTCATCTTCTTCAGTACCCGGTAAGTTAAACATGCTGCTGAGCAAATCTTTGAACTGCAATCCTGAAGTAAGCGTGTGTTTGCTGATGAGGCTGTATTCGGCCAAACCATGGAGCGCAAATTCCATCATGAAAAACTTCAAGTTGGCTTCAATGTTTTTCTGGTATTCATTCACAAGGTCAGAGAGGCCAGGTACTGACTTTATCACCTTTTCATATTCTTGATTAGTCATGTTCTCCAGAAGATCGATGGTATTGCCATCGCCAAACCACTCCGTAATTTTTCTATACGGACTTTTTTCTTTCTGCTTTCTGAATTTATCAGGATCGGGGAAGTAGTTTACAAACTGTGTTCGAATCGCTTTGCCTACTAAGTTTTGCGCCACAATACCTGGGCCTTCCTGCTGTCCTTCATACACTAATTCTACTTTGCCTGTAACGGCAGGAACAACACCAATAAAATCTGAAATCCTTACCGTTGTATTTTTATCGTGATTGGTCAGCGTCCTTCTTTCGGCAGAAGCCACCAGAGTTTCGAATGCTGAAATGGTTAGTCGGGCAGAAACACCACTTTTGGCATCAACATATTCACTCTTGCGGGCTTCGAAGGCAATTTGTTCAATAAGGTCTTTGGCTATTTCATTAACGGCCACCAGTTTTTTCTGCTCATCGCGAATATGAGCTTCCTGGTGCGTAATTTTTTTTCCGATCTCAATCGTTTTTGGATAATGTGTAATGATCTGGCTACCGATGCGATCTTTTAGTGGTGTAACGATGCTTCCGCGATTCGTGTAGTCTTCGGGGTTGGCCGTGAATACAAACTGAAGATCCAACGGCAACCTGATTTTAAAACCCCGAATCTGAATGTCGCCTTCCTGCAAAATATTGAACAGCGCCACCTGAATACGCGCCTGCAAGTCGGGTAACTCGTTAATGACAAAGATGCATCGATGAGACCGCGGAATCAATCCGAAGTGAATCACACGTTCATCCGAATAAGGAAGTCTAAGTGATGCGGCTTTGATCGGATCAACATCGCCAATCAAATCGGCAATGGACACATCAGGTGTTGCAAGTTTTTCAGTATATCGCTCATCACGATGCAACCAGTAGACAGGTGTTTCATCACCAAACTCTTTGAGCTTATCTTTTCCATAACGAGAGATGGGAAGGAGTGGATGATCATTCAATTCAGAGCCTTCAATGATGGGAACGTATTCATCGAGTAAATGAACCATCAACCGAGCCAGACGAGTTTTTGCCTGTCCGCGTAAGCCTAACAAGTTTATATCATGGCCTGCCAGTATTGCACGCTCCAGATCAGGAATAACGGTTTCTTCATATCCCCAGATGCCCTCAAATACCTTTTCACCATTTTTTAATTTTGTAATGAGATTGTCCCGCAGTTCTTGCTTAATTGTTCGGTAGTGATAACCTGAGTTTTTCAGTTGTGCGAGCGTGTGAATTTTTTTATAGTCCATGAAAAATTGTTGTGTCGATTAGTCGGTTAAAGATTTTTTGTACGATTTCTTTTGAAGTCTTCAAAGACCAGGTCACCTAGTCCTTTCAAACTGCTATAGTAGGCATTTCCATTATTGGCTTTGGTGAACTCTCTTACAAACGCTTTCAGGTAAGGGTCCGTAGCGATCATAAATGTAGTTACCGGAATCTTTATCTTTCGAAGCTGCGAAGCCAATGACAAGGTCTTGGATAAAATTTTCTGATCGAGACCGAAACTGTTTTTATAATAGTTGATTCCTTGTTTGATGCAGGTGGGTTTGCCATCGGTAATCATGAATATCTGCTTGTTGGAATTTTTCCTCCTTCTTAGAATATCCATGGCGAGTTCAAGGCCTGCTACGGTATTGGTATGGTAAGGTCCTACCTGAAGGTAAGGAAGATCCTTAATTTCAATTTGCCAGGCATCGTCTCCAAAAACAAGGATATCCAGGGTGTCTTTGGGATATTTTTTGGTGATGAGTTCGGCCAATGCCATGGCTACTTTTTTGGCCGGAGTGATGCGATCTTCACCATACAAAATCATGGAGTGAGAGATATCAATCATCAAAACAGTAGAAGTTTGAGTTTTGAATTCGCTCTCAATGATTTCCAGATCATTTTCGGTCATGAAGAAATCTTCCAGCCCGTGATTGATTTGAGCATTGCGCAGCGAATCTGTAATTGAAATTTGTTCCAGGGTATCACCAAATTCATATTCACGCCTGTCTGTGGTAGCTTCATCCCCGCGACCGCTGTGGTGTGTTTTATGTTCACCGGTTTTTGATTTCTTCAACTTACCAAAAATCTCTTCCAGGGCCGACTGCCTCAAACTCTGCTCGCTTTTAGCTTTTAATTTAAACTCGCCATCAGGGCCCTCGTCAGTGATGTAGCCATTTCGTTTCAGGTCTTCGATGAAGTCACCTATGCCGTAGTTCGGGTTGGTAAGGTTATATTGTTTGTCAACTTCGGTGAGCCATTGCAAGGCCTCGCGCACATTGCCCGAAGTCAATAAAACGAGTTGCATGAAGATTTTCAGCAGACGTTCAAAATCGCTTTTCCCTTCATCGTCAGGTGGTGTGAATTTTGAAAAGCGGTGCCCAGGCATAGGTCTTTGTTTTGTTTTCTTAAGTCTAACCAAATAAATCCACTTTCTGTTTCCAGATATTTTCTATTTCACCAATAATATAATGAGATCGGGCGAGTAGCCTTAGAAATATAGGTGTAGCCCATTTAAGCCATCCCAAATCCGCCATGCGAATTTTTATTTTCTTCACCTTCCTTTAATTTCATGGTTCCGTAGATATAGTCCCACAGCGGGGACGACACTCCAAAAACAATCTCTCCTTCTTTGTAATGATGTATGCTGTGGTTGACCCAAAGCGTTTTAAGAAAGTTTTTAGGCGGGGGATAGGCATGCACCATATAATGGACAGAAAGGTACGATGCGTAACCCACCATGAACCCCGGCAGGAAGGCGAAAACGAAATCACCCATGATTACTTTAAAGATCAATAGCAGAACAGTACCGATTGTGACACTTAACAACGGTGGCATCGCCAGCCTGTCTTTATCTTTTGGAAATTCATGATGAACACCGTGCATAGTGTATTGCATTTTTGCCCTGATCTCGGTAAATGTATTCATATGGAATACGTACCGATGAACCATATATTCCACCCACGTAAAAGATATCAGACCAGCAAAAAAAAGGATGATTGTTGTGCTCAAACTCAGGCTGGTTTGTTGGGTGTTCCAGCAAAGTAATGCCCCCGCGTAAGAGAAGAAGATGATCAGCGGAATGGAAATGTGAGTGCGGCTTAGCTTTTCTAGAATCGGATTTTCAAAAAGTTGTTTGGTCCCTTTGTTTTGTGGTTTAACAGTGGTTAGCATAACAAAAAGATTAGACCTAAAATTTTACAAACTACTCAGGCTTCGATTACTTATTGAGTCAGCGAACTAACTGTTCGGTATACAGCTGCCTTCTCTAATACTTTTTCGTAATAACGTTCATACAAAGGTAATATGTTGGTGATATCAAATTCTTTTGCCCTTGCCAGTGCGCTTTCCTTGAATTTTGGTAAGTTATTTTTGTCCAAAACGAAAAGTGCATTTCGGGTCATATCTTCAATGTCTCCAACATTACTCATAAAACCGGTAACGCCCTGTAGTTGTAATTCGGGCAAGCCGCCAGTGTTTGAAGAAATGACTGGCACTTCACATGCCATCGCTTCCAATGCCGCCAAACCGAAGCTTTCTTTTTCGGAGGGCATTAAGAAGAGATCAGCTACTGACAAAACTTCTTCCACCGCCTCCAGTTTGCCTAAAAAACGAACAGCATCACTAATGGCGAATTCACGCGCCATCGTTTCAGCCATGGAGCGCTCAGGACCGTCACCAATCAATAATAGCTTTGAAGGGATTTCTTTGTGAATGTTATTAAATATGCTGATTACATCGTTTACCCGTTTCACTTTTCTAAAATTGGAGGTATGAACAATCAACGCCTCGCCATGGGGGCAAATCGCTTTTTTAAAATGATCTTTCTTTTGTTTTTTAAATTTCTCAAGATCAATGAAGTTCGGGATCACTTCAATATCCCTCGTTATTTTAAATGAATTATACGTTTCTCTTTTTAAATCCTCAGATACCGAGGTTACACCATCCGATTCATTGATACTGAAGGTAACTACCGGCTCATACGATGCATCCTTACCAACAAGAGTTATATCTGTGCCGTGCAGTGTTGTAACCACAGGAATATAAATGCCATGGGTTTTTAAAATTTGTTTTGCCATGTAAGCGGCAGAAGCATGAGGAATGGCATAGTGGACATGAAGTAAATCCAATTTTTCATTTTTCACTACGCTCACCATCTTGCTGGCCAACGCCAACTCGTAAGGGGGATATTCAAAAAGTGGGTAGGAGCGAAACTCTACTTCGTGATAGAAAAGGTTCTCGTTAAGAAAGTCAAGCCTGCTCGGTTGGCTGTAGGTGATAAAATGAACTTGATGACCTTCTTTGGCGAGTGCTTTACCTAATTCTGTGGCCACCACGCCACTACCACCAAAAGTGGGATAACAGACTATTCCTATTTTCATCAATATCAAGTTTGTTTACTACTTGGTTCTTCCTAAAGACATTATTAACCTGTTTTCTAATCGATTAGTTTCGATTTTACCTAATTCAAGACTAAAATTGTCAGTATTGCCGGTAATCAAAAATGGCCTTATAAATGACTTCCTGAATACGTGGACGAATATTCGCATTTAATAGTCTATTGTTTGTCATATCCGGATGAACTCTATTAGATAAATAGATAAATACGAGATTAAATTCGGGGTCAACCCAGATGCACGTACCGGTGAAGCCCGTATGGCCAAAAGTTGTGTTCGAGGCAAACAGGGTTGTTGGGCCATTCCAATCACTAGGTGTAGGCTTATCCCAACCAAGTCCTCGTCTGCTGGGTTCATATTGTTTCGTGGTAAAATACTCTACCGTTTCTATTTTATAATATCGATGACCTCCATAGCTACCTTTTTGCAAAAGCATCTGTCCAAGTTTAGCCAGGTCATTGGCGGTACCAAACAATCCGGCATGACCCGCTACACCTCCATGCATGGCTGCCCCCTGATCGTGCACGTAGCCAGTCAATAGTTTTTTTCTGAATAAAATATCGTTTTCCGTTGGTGCGATCAAATAATCAGGAAATTTACGAAGAGGTAAATAGCCCAATGTATAGGCGCCTAACGGCTCATAAAGATTTTGTTCAAGAAAATCTTCTATTGGCTGGTTGAGGATTTTCTCTGCTAAATGCTGAAGAATATAAAAACCCATATCACTATAGGTATAGTTGTAAGTGGTGCGTGGAGGTTTTTCACGAATCTTGGCTTTAATAATCCAGCTCCACAAGCTGTCTTTCATAGATCTATGGGCAAAGAGGTTTTCAGCAACTGAAAATGGGTATTCGTCATTGCTGGCTGAACTATAATATTGAGGAAGTGGAGTTCCATCTTTCATTGTTTGCGACCAGAATGGAAGAAACGGCCAAAGACCTGCCTGATGGGTTAGAATATCCTTGATGATAAAATCTTTCTTATTAGAATTTTTCAGTTCGGGAAGGTAAACCGAGGCTTTTTTATTCACATCGATGAGACCTTTTTCATACATGAACATTACCGTTTGTAGGGTTGCTGATACCTTCGTCACAGACGCCAGGTCATAGAGCGTCTGATCGCTGACAGGAATTTTGTTTTCGTAAGTGAGATAGCCGTTGGATTGTTCAAACACCACTTTGCCATCTTTGGCCACCAGGACATGGCTTCCGGGTGTGGCGCCAATTTCAATAGCTTCACGAGCAATTGCTTCAATTTTTTGTAAAGTCCTGCTATCAATGCCAGCTGCTTCAGGCAAATTGTATGATAGTCTTCCGGTTGTTTCACTAGCAATACCGTGGCCTTCATTATAATTTGAAATTGTTAATGGCAAATTTCCCTTTGCCACCATGGCACCAAAGATAATCTGCGCAGTCATTTTAGGTACTTCGTTTTGATCTGTATAGCCAGTGAGAAGAGCGGGTACACCTTCCAGGTATTTTAGCTCATTCGGATTTCCAAAATGACTTACAATTACTTGCTTCTGTTTGGCAAGGGATAGAATGAATGGAGCCACTTCTTTAATAATAGAGGACGAGTAGGGAAAAACTCCAATCACGATGACATCAGCAGCAGCCAATTTTGATTTTATGGAAGCGGTGTCTTGCAGAAGCCTGATAGAAACATGATCGAATGAAGCATACTTGGATAAGAAGTGCGTAAATTCATTTTTTTCTTCGCGGCCAATGCTGATCGAAATAAATTTCTTGTTCTCGATCAATTCAATGGGCACTACCTTGTTTTCATTCTTTAATAAGGTAACAGAGGCTTCCGAAATCTGATGCTTCAATAGCTTTGCCTGTGGAGAATTCAGTCGCGATAGAAGATTATCAGTGGATATTTTTTTTTTATTGGCCAGACCGGCATCGTACTTGGCGGCTAGAATTTTTATAACGGCCTCATCAAGTCGTGCTTTTAAAAGTTTATTTTTTCTTACCCCTTTTGAAATTGTTTTTATGGAGGCTGAAATATTATCAGGGTTAATGAGAATATCATTACCCATTTCAAGCGCTAATTTTTCAAGGGCACCCGCCCGCTGTTGGCCAGTTGTTTTTTGAAGGTGATTGATATCCGTAAAACTAAGTCCGGTAAACCCCAGATTTTTTTTCAGAATTTCGCTGATAAAAAGCTGAGAAGGTGAGGTAGCGATTGGATCGCTGTGCGGATACAGGTGTAAGTGTGAAGTAAGAAGGCCGTTCAGTCCCGCGTTGACCAACTTGCGATAAGGATGGAGACCAACTGTATCCAGCGGTGGAATAGACACAAAAAAGGATGAGTCGAGTTCATTGATCTTTTCAAGACTGGCTGGATGAATGGCACACACCAGCGCGCCTCCATCCTGTAATCCCTTCATGTAAGCAACAGCCTTTTTAGCGACCCGATCTTTGGAGTCACTAAAATAGCGCAGCGATTGGGGATAAGACTGCTTGGCAATATCAATATCTGCATTGGGTGCGAAATTGATATGTATCCCAAGTAGTCTCATTTCATGTGCAATCTCTTTACCCATTCTATATATTAACGTGTCGTTTTGGAGGGCCGCCAATTGCAAGGCTTTCTGAAAATTCATCACACTATCTAATGACTGCCCAAGTCCCCATTCGGCATGGATGCCAACCAATAGAGGAATCTTGGCGGAGGCCTGCAGTTTATTAACCATAGAAATGTGACTGAATGGGCCTCCTCGCGTTATCAGAATACTGCCGGGCTTATACTTTCGGATCAGATCGTTGAGTTCTTCCATATCTTCGGATGAAGAATAGGAGGAAGCGGAAATCATGAAGAGCTGCCCGATTTTTTCAGAAGTATTCATGGTTTGAAAAACACTGTCTGCCCACCGGGTTTTAAGATCTTGACTAATGCCAGACAAAAAAATAACAGAAAGAAACAATGTGATGAAAACTTTTTTACTCATCAGGCCGTTCGATTTTTGTAATTTTACCACTCTTAATTTTCTCCTACAACGCCAACAGGTTGAACGGGAGCCACTAATTATGCAAAACTACGGTCATTTATAATAAAATAAACGTCATGAAGTTTTTATCGGTATTTACGAAAGCACCAAAGCATCAACGGTTTAATTACGTACCTCGATTTTATGATCCCTCGAAAGGGGAGTTGGAGGAGCGCGAGAATCGTATCAAATTGGAAATTTCGCGTGAAAAGGGTGAAGTAAAGCAGGAAGATTTAACAGGTCATCGCAGGCGCATCGCAGGAGCTTTTCAGCAAGCAAGAAAAAGAAGCAATCCAGTAAGCGGTGGACCCAGTGCCACAATGCTTCGATTAGGTATACTTCTATTTCTGACCATATTTATTATTGCTTTTTTGGAATTTGGAAGACCGGTACTTTATTCATTAGTCTTGTTTGTACCTTTTTATTTTTATCTGAAATTCAAGAGCAAATAAACCGGGATCGTAAATTTTTTCATGCCTGATATTATTCATCTTCTTCCGGATTCCATTGCCAACCAGATTGCGGCCGGTGAGGTTGTGCAGCGCCCGGCTTCTGCGGTAAAAGAGCTAATGGAAAATTCGCTCGATGCCGGAGCAACATCCATTAAACTAATTGTAAAAGACGCTGGTAAGTCATTGATACAGGTTATTGACAATGGCCTGGGTATGAGTGATACGGATGCGCGAATGAGCCTGGAGCGCCATGCTACTTCCAAAATCAGAACAGCGGATGACCTTTTTCGCTTACGCACGATGGGCTTTCGTGGCGAAGCACTCGCGTCCATTGCCGCGGTTTCACAGTTTGAGTTAAAAACACGCCAGGATGGACAGGAATTAGGCACGCAGATTTTGGTTGAGGGTTCTGAAATAAAAAGCCAGTCGCCCGTTGCCTGTGAAAAAGGCACCAGCATCAGCATAAAGAATTTGTTTTTCAACATTCCTGCACGCAGAAATTTTCTGAAAGCAAATCCGGTGGAGATGAGGCACATCATTGAAGAGTTTCAACGCCTGGCGCTTGCCTATCCTCAGGTAGCTTTCGCGATTTATCATAGTGATGATTTGATTTATGATTTAGCGCCATCTAAACTGAGTCAACGAATTGTGACACTCTTTGGAAAATCATTTCAAGGCCAGCTTGCTACCTGCCAGGAAGAGACCGCGCTGCTAAAGGTTTCTGGCTACGTAGGAAGACCTGAGTCGGCCCGCAAAACCCGTGGCGAACAGTTTATTTTTGTTAACCAGCGATATGTTAAGAATAATTATCTGAATCATGCGGTGACATCGGCTTTTGAAGGATTGTTATCAGAAAACAGTTTCCCGTTTTATGTTTTGTTTATTGACATTGATCCCAAACATGTTGATGTGAATGTTCATCCCACCAAAACGGAAATTAAATTTGATGATGAACGTGCCGTGTATGCCGTGGTGAAGGCTGCTGTGAAACTTGCACTAGGGACACACAACCTGGCACCGGCAATCGATTTTCAGGCGGACATTAATATCGTAAACAAGCTCAGCCAGAATATTTCAAACGAACAATATTTTAATGAGCAGTTTACTTCTTCGTTAAATCGCTCCAATCTTCAGAATTGGGAGAAGTTATTTGATGAAGCTCCGGCAGATTCCAAGTTATTCCAAAAATCAGAACCCATAACGAATACCATTCGATTTGAAAGCGCTATTAATAACCAAGACGGAGTTGAAGAAAAGTGGGAAACCGGAGCGGTATTTCAGTTTCAGAATAAATATATCGTGCGGGCTGCGAAATCTGGATTGATGATCATTGATCAGCAAGCCGCACATGAGCGAGTACTGTTCGAAAAATATTTGATCCGATTAAAGGGAGGGGTAGGTAACAGTCAGCAAAGTTTATTTCCACAAACAATCTCATTAAGTCCTTCAGATTTTGCCCTTGTCATGGAAATAGAAAATGAATTGGTTGTCCTGGGCTTTCGCTTCGATGTATTTGGAAAAAATGCGTTGCTTGTTTCAGGAGTGCCGGTCGGCTGCGGAGCCAATGAAAAAGAGATATTTGAAGGCTTGATCGAACAGTTTAAGAAAAATCAATCGGAATTGGAATTACCCCTTCGCGACAACCTGTCAATGGCTTTGGCGAAGCGTACATCAGTTAAATCAGGTCAGAAATTGATGATGGAGGAAATCCAATCCATCGTAGAAGGACTATTTGCGTGTTCGAAGCCAAATTTTTCTCCGGACGGCCGTCCAACATTTTTTACTTTTGAAACGTCTAAGATAGAAAGTTACTTTACCCGTTAAAATTATCTCATGTTTCGACTTACACCCCTGGTCAGGAATCTGATCATCATCAATGTAGTTGTTTTTCTGGCCCAGAATTTACTAAGCAACCTATACGTGACTGAATACTTATCTCTTTGGAGTGTTCATTCCCCTAATTTCAAACCGTATCAGTTTTTTACGTACATGTTTGCTCATGGAGGGATGGGCCACATCTTTTTTAATATGCTTGCCCTGGCATCTTTTGCCCCAGTGCTGGAAAGCTATTGGGGTGATAAAAAGTTTCTAATCTTTTATCTGGCCACGGGTATTGGTGCTGGTATAATCTATGCGGTTGTTAACCTTTTACTTGGAACAGCGGATGGCGGCATCATGTTGGGAGCATCCGGTGCATTGTATGGAATATTGATGGCATTTGGTATGGTATTTCCCAACCTGGAAATCATGCTGCTTTTTCCACCAATTCCCATCAAAGCAAAATATATGGTATTTGTGATGGGATTCATCACCTATGCCCTGGACCGTAGCGGAACTGTAGCTCACATTGCACACTTTGGCGGTGCCCTGGTTGCCTTTATTATTATATCGATATGGCGAAGCCAGGGCAAAGACTGAGACTGGTAACTTTTATTTCAGAATTTGGTTAATTTGAAGGATAGATAGAATAAGACTGTGTTAGAAGAATTTAAAAACGCGTTTCAACGCCCCAATAATGCTCACGTACAGTTGATTTTTATCAATGTGGTGGTTTATTTGGTTTTGGCTGTGTTGTTTGTTTTTTCGACAGCTGCAGGGTTTTCCCCTTTTTTTGAAAGTATCCATGCTCAGCTAGCGATACCTGCTCCTTTCTTTTCTTTTTTAGCTAAGCCCTGGACGATCATCACCTATGCTTTTGTCCATGATCTGACGGGTATATTTCACATTCTATTCAACATGCTTGCCTTTTACTGGTTCGCTAAAATTTTTATTGAATACCTGGGAAGTGATAAGCTGATTGCTGTGTACGTTTTGGGTGCAATTACAGGAGCTGTTTCATATTTGCTGGTATATAATACCATTCCGTTTTACATGGAGCGCGTTCCTCTTCATGGAATGGTAGGGGCTTCTGCAGCGGTGTATGCTGTATTGGTAGCAACTGCAACCCTTTTGCCTGATTATACTTTTTTTCTTTTGTTCCTTGGGCCGGTTCGCATAAAGTATATAGCACTTATATATATCGTGATTTCATTTCTTGGGTCGGTAGGCGGAAATGCAGGAGGCAATGTGGCTCACCTGGGCGGTGCATTGATTGGCTATATATATATAAAGCAATTGCAAGTAGGGGTGAACTGGGGAGGTTGGATTACCATAACCCTGGATTGGATTAAAGGACTTTTCAGTCCTCGTTCCAAAGTAAAAGTAACCTATCGCAGTGCCGAACCTAAAGCCAGATCCGCTAAAGCCAACAGCCAGCCGAATAAAGCATCGCAGGATGAAATCGATGCCATTCTCGATAAAATATCCGATCGCGGTTACGAAAGCCTCACCAAGGAAGAGAAAGAAAAACTTTTCAATGCGAGTAAGAAGTAAGGTTAGAGCCCTTTCTAAGTGATCAGTTTAGCAATGCCAAATGCCGCGGCTGCCGCCACGATGCCAATCAGCGTTACTCGCAATGCGCCTTTTAATAAAGGTTGGCCCGTCAGTTTACTTTTCACAAGACCGAAAATAACCAAACAGATCACGGTTATAATGGTGGAGTACATTAATCCACTCCGCGCGGTTTCGGTAAAAAAATAGGCACTGAGCGGAATCATGCCTCCAGTGATATAAGAGATTGCAATAATAAAGGCGCTCTGGTGGGCCCTGTTTTTATCAGGTCGCTCGAGGCCCAACTCAAATCGCATCATAAAGTCGACCCACTTCTTTGGATTTTTTGCCATTTCACGGGCAATTTTTTCTTGTAGTTCCTCGCTTAATCCATACTCGGCAAAGATTTCTTTGGTTTCATGTATTTCAATCTCATGTTTATGTTTCACCTCATCGTATTCTCTCCGCTCTTCTGAATCGTAATGCTCAATTTCAGTTCGTCCTGCCAGATAGCCACCGAGTCCCATGGCAATGGAGCCAGCTGCGATTTCCGCGAGGCCAGCCGTGATTACAATAGAAGTCTGATCAACAGCTCCGCTAAGCCCTGCCGCCAACGCAAAGGGCACGGTCAGGCCATCACTCATGCCGATTACAAAATCTCTTACTTTTTCCGAACCCTGAAAATGTTCTTCCATGATGGTGAAATATATAATTACGATTTGTTAGCTAATTGCCCGCAAGCTGCATCGATATCTTTTCCTCTGCTTTTTCTTATCCGTGTAGTAATGCCATTTTTTTCCAACAGATCCATGTACATAGTTAATGTTTCGTCCGATGCTTGTTGAAATCCTCCGTCATCAATCGGATTATATTCGATGAGGTTAACTTTGGATGGAACTACCTTGGCAAATTTTAGTAGTGCTCGGGCGTGTTCTTCATTGTCGTTGATACCTTTCCAAACTACATATTCGTAAGTGACTTTGCTTTTGGTTTTCTGATACCAATAGCGAAGGGCATCGGCCAATTCCTCCAGTGGATTGGTATCGTTGATGGGCATTATGGAAGAACGTGTTGCATTGATTGCGGCATGAAGAGAAACAGCCAGATTAAACTTCACTTCGTCATCAGCCATTTTCTTAATCATCTTGGCCACACCTACGGTAGAAACCGTGATGCGCCTCGATGCCATATTAAGTCCTTTTTGGGCAGTAATTTTTTCAATGGCTCCAATTACGTTAGCATAATTAAGGAGAGGTTCACCCATGCCCATGAATACAATGTTGGTCAGAGGTCTTCCATAGAATAATTCAGCTTGCTCCTTTATTGCTACTACCTGGTCATAGATTTCATCCACACTAAGATTTCGTTGTCGTTTTAATCGCGCTGTGGAGCAAAATGTACACGCCAGGCTGCAACCCACTTGCGATGACACACAGGCCGTAATTCTTTTTTCGGTTGGGATAAGTACAGATTCAACGATCAAACCATCGTGCAGCGTCACGGCATTTTTAATCGTGCCATCTTCACTTCGCTGCATCCTATCCACTTTAATGTGATTGATGACAAAGTGTTGCCCCAGCATTTCACGGGTTTCGAGAGAGATGTTGGTCATTTGCTCAAAACTTTTGGCAGACTTCATCCATAGCCACTCATATACTTGCTGGGCGCGAAATGGCTTATCACCCTGGAGCTTGAAGAACTCTTTTAGCTCATCCAGTTTGAGTTTACGTATGTCCCGTTTGGCAAGAATAGTTTCTGCCATATTATTCTAATCGCGTAAAAGTTTTGACTTCACAATCTTTCAATGAGTTGTGAAAACGAAGGGTTGAGGCAGACAGTTCATCAATAATAAATCGCTGCGTTGCTATGCCTGATTTTTTATCCAAAAGCTGAAGTTCTTGTCCAGTTACCCGATAGTTGGATTTATTCTTGTTGCTTCCCTTCTTTTTGCCCTGAGAATAGATTCCCTCTTCGTAAGTTTCTTTTTTCCCAAAGGTTATAATTTTGGCAACCGCCTGGCGAGAGGCGCCCATCCCATCTTTAAGTTCAAGTTCCGTACTGCTTTCTTTCATTTCGCTTTGAAAGCAAGTTTTCTCATCAATGAGCTGCCAGGTGCCAATAAGGGATTGACTTAAAGACAAATGGCTGAAACAAAAAGCAATCGCGCTAGCGAGAATGAGTTTCATATTTTGATGTTTAAATGGGATTCAATTTCATTTAGTTCATGGCAAAATTACATTATTTTGACTCAGTCTTCTTGGGCGATGCCGATTGTCATTCTCTGATTTTATTACTTCTGAAGCACGTTTTATCAGGCGCGTGATATAAAGTCTTTTGTAATTAATAATTAATACCCGAAATTTTCGCCTTTCTCATTTAATCTATGCAAAAGAGCAACGCAATTGTAATCACTGCCGGTTACCTGGACTCAAACAGCGGCAAAACAGCCCACGGACTCATTCGCGGTTCCGATCGGTTTAATATTATTGGAGTCATCGATCACAAACATCCTGGAAAAGATGCAGGTGAAGTGCTGGATGGAAAAAAGAGAGATATCCCCGTGTATGGTTCCATCGAAGAGTTTTCGAAAACCGCCCAAGACCAGGCAAAATATTGCATCATTGGTGTTGCCACGAAAGGCGGAGTGATTCCAGATACATTGCGCACGATTTTGAAGGATGCACTCATTCATGGTTATGGTCTCGTAAATGGATTGCATGAATATATTTCTGAAATTCCTGAATTGGCCGATTTTGCCCGGTCACGTGGTTTGGAGATCATTGACGTGCGGAAGCCTAAAAAATTCAAGGAGCTTCACTTCTGGTCAGGGAAAGTAAAAAATGTTCATTGTCCTAAAATTGCTGTGCTGGGTACCGACTGTGCGTTGGGCAAGCGAACCACCACGCGGTTTCTTACCGAGGCAATGAAGCGAGCGGGCTATCGGGCTGAAATGATTTATACTGGCCAGACGGGGTGGATGCAAGGTGCCAGGTATGGTTTTGTGTTTGACAGTACGCTTAATGATTTTATCTCTGGTGAAATGGAGCACGCCATTGTGCAATGCTGGGAGGAAGCTAAGCCTGATATTATTTTTATTGAAGGTCAGTCAGCATTGAGAAACCCCAGCGGACCAGCCGGTGCAGAGTGGATAGTTTCGGGTGACGCCAATGCGGTAGTAATTCAGCATCATCCTCCACGTAAGCAATATAAAGACATGGAGTATTATCCGGCTTACATTCCCGAATTGAAAGACGAGATTGCACTGGTTCAGATATACGGTGCTCCAACTGTGGCAATTACTTTAAACACCGCCAAGATGACGGAAAAGGAAGCCCGTGATTATGCTGCCGAAAAAGAAAAAGAGCTTGGCATTCCGGTTGTGCTTCCATTGGAAGATGGGGTGGATCGCCTCGTAGCTATTTTTAAGGACATGATTGATAAATCAATAGCACAAGTTTAATAGAAACAAAAAAATGAGAATTAAGGATATAAAGGTTTGGCAAGCTGACCTGGAGAACACAAAACCATATACTATTGCTTTTAAAACAGTTGATGAAGTATTAAATGCTTTTGTTGAAATCACTTTAGAAAATGGTGTAACCGGAATCGGGTCGGGTAACCCTAGCGAATATGTAACCGGTGAGAATTTTGACCAGTGCATGCAGGCGCTGGGGGAGAGTAATATTCAATTTTTGGTTGGACGCGACATTCGGGAGATCAATCAGCTAACGTATGAGATCTGGCAAAATCTGCCAGCCAATCCGGCTGCACGGGCTGCTCTTGATATTGCTTTGTATGATGCCTTCACAAAACAACTCGGAGTTCCGCTGGTAAAATACCTTGGACAAAAAATCCATTCTCTTCCTACTTCAAATACTATTGGAATTAAGAACGTGGACGAAACCTTGAAGGAGGCACAGGAATATGGCGAACGAGGATTCAAAGTGCTCAAAGTAAAGTTGGGCAAAGATCTGAGTGAGGATATTGAGCGAATGGTAAAGCTGCGGGAAAAATTTGGGAATAAATTTGTTATCCGCATTGATGCTAACCAGGGATATAACATAAATGAAACCCTTGAGTTTTATCAGAAAACAAAGCACCTGAGTATTGAATTAATCGAGCAACCACTCCCGGCAAAATCAGTGGATGAGATGAGGCAACTCCCTGAGGAAATCCGAAAGGTGATTGCCGCAGATGAATCTTTGCTCACACCAAAAAATGCGCTGGAGTTGGTAATGCCTCCTGTAGCCACGGGAATTTTCAATATAAAATTGATGAAGTGCGGTGGAGTAAGCCAGGCGTTAAAAATTGCCGACATCGCCCAGTATGCGGGGATTGATTTATTCTGGGGCTGTAACGATGAAGGTATTGTCAGCATTACTGCTGCCCTTCATGCGGCATTTGCTTGTGCCAATACAAAATATATCGATCTGGATGGAAGTCTTGATTTAGGTCGCGATGAAGTGAAGGGAGGCTTCATTTTGAAAGACGGCATTATGTATTGCTCGGATAAGCCGGGGTTAGGTGTGGAACGAATTTAATTAAATCGTGAAGAGGGTTGTTGCCTTCATATTGAAGAAGACGAACAACTGGAATACTAGTTTTTCAATGTGATTAGATTGCTCAATAATTCCGATAAAGAATTACTGGATAGGGTCATTCCTTTTAAAGTTAATAACCACGAAGTTGAACTGGCTGCTGTCGTGACCTCAACGGTTATGGCCGAACTTTCTGAAGCTTCAAAACCACTACGCTCAAGTGCATTTTTAGTCCAGAGATATTCGTATCCTTCTCCTTTAATATTTACTGAAAGGTTGCGAAAAGGCGTATGATACACCTTCCCTGTTTTTAAATCGAAACCTTTGAATTGAAATACCTGATCGAAAGAGCCATCCAGAACCAGGTCTTCGGGAATACCCTCTTTTATTTTTTTGTCATGAGTAGCTAACCAGATTCTATCAGCAGTTTGTAATGCCAGATCGAGCTCATGGGTGGCTACCAGTATTGCCTTGCCGGCATTGCGCGAAAGCTCTCGCAACGTGTTCATGATTTCCACGCGATTGTTCAAGTCCAGGTGGGCGGTCGGTTCATCCAAAAATAAAACCGGAGTATCCTGTGCCAATGCTTTCGCAATCATGGCCATTTGAAGCTGACCGTCACTTAGCTCATATAGTCTTTTATGGATTATCGATCCTATGTGCACGGTGGAGATTGCTTCATTAATTAATGCATGATCTTTTTCGGTCAACGAGATATTCCAATTCAAATAAGGGTAACGGCCATATGAAATCAGATCATAAACGCTCATGTGGGTAGCTGTGATTTTGTCAGTAAGCACCAATGCCACAGCTTTTTCCTTTGGAATCCTGATTTCTCCTCCTAATGGTTTTTGCAATCCGGCAAGTGTTCGTATCAAGGAAGTCTTTCCAATTCCATTTGGCCCCATGAAACAAACCAGTTCTCCTGTTGCCAGGGATATATTCAGATCATCGAAAAGGCAAAGTATCCTTCCATCCTGATGATAGCCTACAGACAGACTTTTGGTTTGCGCTATGAAATTAGACTCAGACACGAATTCGTTTTGATTTGATGATCATCCAGATTACTACCGGAGCGCCAATTAATGAGGTGATGGCATTTAAAGGAAGAATTTGTGTACTCCCTGGAAGTTGGGAAAGTAAATCGCATAACAGCAATAAACTGGCGCCACCACAAATTACAGAAGGAATTAAGATTTTATGATTTGTCGTGGTAATAATCAATCTGACCAAATGGGGTACTGCTAATCCGACAAAAGCGATAGGACCACAAAAAGCTGTTACTGCTCCGGTCAATAATCCAGTGCTCACTACGATCAGAAATCTTGAGCGAGCCACATTCATTCCGAGCCCCTGAGCATAATTCTCGCCCAAAAGCCAGGTGTTTAGTGATTTACTGGAGAAATACGCAAGGACAACACCGAGTATTACGACAAGGCTAAGCACGATCAGCTCACTCCAGTTTGTGCTTCCCACATTTCCGAGCGTCCAAATCATGAAGGTCTGAAGGTCTTCTGCCTTGCCAATGTACTGAAGAACGCTAACCAACGAGGAGGTAAGTGCACTTACCATTAAGCCAATAATCAATAAGGAAGTATTGTCTCTTACATAGCGGGCAATAGCAATTATTAGTAAAAATATAAGACCTCCACCAACACTGGCACCAAGGGCAATGCTCCAGGGGTTATTAAAGAATATCAGACCAATTCCAGAATTTGCCTGGCTAATGAAAATGAGAATGGCTACCATAAGGCTTGCCCCTGAACTAAGGCCTAATACATCAGGTCCAGCCAGCGGATTTCTGAAAAGAGTCTGCATAAGTAACCCTCCTGTGGCCAGCGCTCCTCCAGCAAGCACACAAGTTATGGCCTTTGGCAACCTGAATTGAAGGAGTATCTCGCCATATTTTGTTGATTCGCCCCTAAGCGATAGAAGAACTTCTGTAAGTGGAATCTGGACACTTCCAACCAGTACATCTGTTACAAAAAGAGTGATGAGAATCAAGCTTAAAATCAGGCCTTCTTTCCAATATTTTTCTCTGTTCATCAGGCGGCTTCTCAATTGGCCTGAAAGTAAGCCCTTTTTAATCTTTGAGAAAAATTGGGAGATATCAGTTAAATAAAATGGTTTACCGCACTTTGAGTAATTAACTGTTAGCCAGTCGGTTAATTCCACTATTAATTCATTTATGCAGGAGGTATTCAAATTCCTGTATTTTTTTGAAACCACCTCTTGTTACCTAAGCTTTAGTTCCTATCTTTGCAGTCCTTTTTGCGGTACAAAACCCGCAAAACGGTTAAAAAACAAGCAAAATAGGTTTCAACCATGCCTGGAATATTAGGACGTAAAATAGGAATGACGAGCGTATTTGGCCCAGATGGCCAGAATATAGCTGTTACTGTCATTGAGGCTGGCCCATGTGTAGTTACTCAGGTGAAGAACGCTGAGACTGATGGGTACAGGGCTGTTCAACTTTCTTTCGGAGAGAAGAAAGAGAAGAACACCACCATGCCGCTGGTTGGTCATTTCAAAAAAGCCAACACGACTCCCAAAAAATCAACCGTTGAATTCAGAGATTTCCGTAAGGAGTTCGATGGAATCGTTGAGTTGGGAAAGCAGATTAATGTACAAGATGTATTTGTTGAGGGCGACTTCGTGGATGCAATAGGCACATCAAAAGGAAAAGGATTTCAGGGCGTTGTAAAGCGCTACGGATTTGCCGGTGTGGGTGGACAAACTCACGGTCAGCATAACCGTTTGCGTGCTCCTGGTTCGATGGGTAACGCCTCCTTTGCGTCTCGTGTAATTAAAGGAAAGCGCCTCCCTGGCCGTATGGGTTCAGATCGCGTCAAGACTACCAACTTAAAGGTTGTTAAGATCCTGGCCGAAAAGAATCTGATCCTGGTTAGCGGATCTGTTCCGGGTGCTAAGAATTCAACCATAATCCTGCAGAAGTGATGGACATAGCAGTTGTAAAATATAGCGGTGAAAATACTGGCCGTAAAGTAAACCTCCCCAACGAGGTTTTCGGTATAGAACCTAACGATCACGCAATTTGGTTAGATGTGAAGAGCTTTTTGGCAAACCAACGCCAGGGTACTCACAAGTCAAAGCAGCGTAATGAGATTAGTGGTTCTTCCAAGAAATTGAAGAAGCAAAAAGGTACTGGTGGTGCCCGTGCGGGTAACATCAAGAACCCCCAATTCAAAGGTGGTGGTCGTGTATTCGGTCCTCAGCCAAGAGATTATTCTTTTAAGCTCAATAAGAAAGTGAAGGATCTTGCCCGCAAATCAGCCCTTGCTTATAAAGCAAAGGATAACATGATTGCCGTAATTGAGGACTTCAACTTTGCAGCACCTAAGACCAAGCAATATTTAGCGATGCTTAAGTCATTGTCATTCGATGGCAAGAAAACGCTTCTTGTTCTTCCTGAGGCAAGCAGCAGTATCGTTCTTTCTGGCAGAAATGTTCAAAACGCTAAGATTGTTACTGCAGATCAAATCAACACATATGATGTGATGAATGCCGAGCAATTGATTCTGGTGGAAAGTTCATTGAGTAAGATTGATAACCTTTTAAATAAAGAGTAATCCATGAGCATATTACAAAGTCCCCTGGTTACTGAAAAAGTTTCTTCCTTAAATGAAAAGGGTAAATATGGTTTCATTGTAAGTGGTGAGGCCAATAAGATAGAAATAAAGAATGCCGTAGAAAAAATGTACGGTGTGAATGTGAAGACTGTAAACACCATTAATGTACTTGGAAAATTCAAGTCACGTTTTACAAAAGCGGGTGTTTTATCGGGCCGCAAGCCAAGTTACAAGAAGGCCATCGTTACGTTGGCTGAAGGTGAAGTAATTGATTTTTATAGCAACGTATAATATATAAGCAATGGCGTTGAAGAAACTTAGACCCATTACCGCAGGCACCCGTCACAGGTTGTCTCCTGGTTTTGAAGACATCACGGAAAGTAAGCCGGAGAAGTCGCTGGTAATTACCCTCAAGAAAACGGGTGGTCGTAATAATTCAGGGAGAATGACCATGCGCTACATCGGTGGTGGTCATAAGCAAAAGACCCGCATTATCGATTTCAAGCGTGATCGTTTTGGTATTCCTGCAGTGGTAAAATCCATTGAGTACGATCCGTCCAGAACAGCCCGCATCGCGAAGTTGTACTATGCGGATGGAGTTAAATCATATATCATCGCACCTCAAGGAATTAAGGTAGGTCAAACATTAATTTCCGGAACGGACATCGCTCCTGAAGTTGGCAATGCGTTGCCTCTTTCTAAAATTCCAATCGGTACGATTGTTCACAATGTAGAGATAAAGCCAGGTCGCGGAGCATCAATTGCCCGTAGTGCAGGCGCTTTTGTACAGTTGGTGGCTCGCGAGGCAGTTTATGCAACGCTGAAAATGCCTTCAGGTGAACTGCGCAATGTGTTAGTGAATTGCCTTGCCACTGTGGGAACAGTGTCAAACGCAGAACACATGAATGAAAGTGTTGGAAAGGCAGGACGTAGCCGTTGGAGAGGCATTCGTCCTCGCACAAGACCAGTTGCGATGAACCCTGTCGATCACCCTATGGGGGGCGGAGAAGGTAGAGCTTCAGGAGGTCACCCTCGCTCAAGAAACGGTTTATTGTCGAAAGGCAAGAAGACACGTCATCCAAAGAAGTATTCTGATGGTTTAATCATTGCTAGAAGGAAGAAATAATTATGGGAAGGTCAATTAAAAAAGGTCCTTATTTAGATGCACGCT
>JAYVTB010000071.1:0-44692 GCA_043774805.1 Cyclobacteriaceae bacterium
TCCGAAAGTCGCGATTATAAAGTAGCGGAAAAAGTTCAAACCTTTGAGGTATCTGAAATCTTAAAAGAATGAGCCTCTTCCGCAGAAACAAAAATAACAATAAGCCGGTAATCCGGCAGGTAATTGATTTAATCCCACCCCACTTACTTAGGTTATCGGTCAATAAATATCAAACTGATAAGTATTGCCATAAGTACAAGACCTACGATCAATTAGTGGCCCTTTTGTTCGGACAGCTGTGCAAGTGCAGCACCCTGGAGGACATATCTGTTGGCATGGGGGTATCGGAAACGTTTATTAAAGACCTTGGATTGCAGCAAAGCCCTGCAAAATCAACGATGAGCGATGGAAACAAGAATCGAGACTGGCAAGTGTTTGAGCATCTGTACAACGGATTGTTAAAATATTATGGATGTAGTTTAAGCAAGTACGCCAATCAGAGGGTAATAGAAGAAGTAAAGGAAAAAACCATCCTCATTCGTGACAGCAGCACAATTAGCCTGTGCCTGAGCTTGTTCGACTGGGCAAAGTTCCGAACAGCTAAAGGAGGCATCAAAATACACACCCAATGGGATGAAGCTATGATGCTGCCCAACTTAGTCTGTATAAGCGAAGCTTCTGTACATGACAGCAAAGGGTTTGAAGAAGTGGTGTTTTCCAAAGGCACAATTATTCTGGAGGATAAAGGCTATTGGGATTTTAGCGTGATCAAATCCCGTATCAAAGCGGAGAATATATTTGTGACCCGCATAAAAGATAATACCGTGTATGAAACCATTGAGGAGTTAGAACTGCCCGACTCCGAAGATCACCATATTTTAAAAGACGAACTCATCCATCTGACAGGAACCAAAGCAAAAGAAGTAAAATTGGAAACCGACACACTGCGCAGGGTTGTCGTTTATCATGAAGATCGCAATGCCACCTTGGAAATCATTACCAACAACCTGAACTGGAAAGCCTCCACCATAGGTGCGCTCTACAAAAGGCGATGGGATATCGAAACATTCTTTAAACTGCTTAAGCAAAACCTAAACGTAAAGACTTTTGTGGGTACAAGCCCCAATGCTGTTAAGTCCCAAATATTTGTTGCCCTTATCACCTACTTGTTATTGGAACTCCTGCGCAGGATAAAAGCAAAAGGCAAGACTGCCTTTTCAAATTTTGTGGAAAAAATACGGATCTGCCTCTGCTATTACCTAACCCTTGATTATGTGATACAGCGCATACAACCCAATGCACGCAGCGTAAGGGTGAGACAAAGTGCACTATCTTTCGCAAAAAGCCCTTCCCTGTTTTAAGTATGGCCTACTTATATTCCTTACTTTCAAAGCAAAATATCACAAGCAATCAAGAATAATGCGTTATTGTTCAACTCATACGAAAGGTTCGGATGAGTATGGGACCCGTATTACAGAACCTGTTAATTTTTCCTTTAACTTATAATAGCCGGGCTTCGATTGTTCAATACTATATTCCATTCTGTTCTCGAAAATTCGTAATAGTAATTCTGAGACCTCTTCAACTTTCTCTGTCACAATTGTGCCGACTGCTACACCTGTATTGAAATCAATTAATCGGCTTAATGGGTGAACAGATTTATAAAACTCCGCTCTTGTTTGTGGATTACAAAAGAAAATAACTGGTTTTCCTAAACTCAAGGCCATAGCTGCTTCTGCGTCCTTTCCATAACTTTCTTTTTCTCCGGCACAATAAACAAGAACTTTCGCACACTTTACCATCAGACATTCAATAAGTCCTTTATCCTCGTGGCCTTCGGCAGCACTAATTGTTGGATCAAAGTAGCGTAGATGTAGATCCTTTAGCATACTGTCTTTAAAAATTGAATCACAAGAGTCAGCCATTTCACGAAAATCTTTCCTCGTCCTCATGCTAGTTGCTACGTAGACGTCCAGGTCGTTTACCAAAGACAAATAGAGTGAAGTGTTTTTTAGTGCATTTGCTCTCGCGCTTAAAAACTTTTCAGCAACCACTCCATATTTTTCTAGAAGTTCAGTTTCGCTTTCAATATGTGTTTCGAGGATTTCATCTGTTGAGAATTCAAATAAAGATAAATTGGTTTTGTATTTCTCTCGACTCTTAGTATTGACATAATTTACATCCTTTTTTGAATTCCCCTTTTCGTCTTTCTCAATCGAGAGTAACTCCTTAAATGATATACGTTTTTTAAACTGCTTCAGTGTAACTTTCTTTAAGGAAGTCCATTAATTCAGTCTTTGTCTTAGGTTTATCTCCGTAAGTTTTACAAGCCATTTCAGAAATTAAGTATCTGTCATCTTTTGTAATATCAATAAATTCAAGAGGTCTACCTCGTTTTTTTATAATTTCTGTGGGAATGCTTTTTGATTTAAAAAACTGTGTGAGTTGCGTTTTGGATTTATCCTTTAACTCCTTAAATCCGTGCTTGACACTTCCAAAGTAAAGCAGGCCATCAGTATAAATTCTACGGAGTCCCCAACGAAGATGTTCTAATGAGATAATCGAAGAGATGCCCACAAAGTCTTGCTTAAAGTCTTCAACTTTATCAACCAGATAGGAATGAGCTGGATTTGATAGCCAATAGTATTCAAAAAAATCATCCGAAATGCCAGCTTCCAACGATAACAATAGGAGTTGGTTCAATTGCACCTTGGTTAAGGGTTCTCTTTCTATTCTGGCTAACCTTTCAAAAACCTCAGCGGGTGCACTTTCGTGCAACCAGCCCTCAAAACCGCTCACTTCATGGGAGAGCTCGTGAAAATATTTTGTGATATAGTCCTTTGTCATAAATTCATCCTTTTCTTAGGGGCATTGAATTATACTTACTTGCGAATTTATAAGTTGAAAGGTCTAAACGTTGATAGCATAGTAGAAACTCCTATGGAAAATGGATTTTGTTTGCCTGGAGTCATTCCGTATGAGATGATTGATGATAAGTTTGATTTTGTAAAATCGAAATGATTATATAAATTGATGTAGGAGCCCATCCAACTGCTCGAATGCGCGTTGGTTTACATTTAATTTTATTAAACCTATGGATACTCCACATCAATCGCTTTTCAGAAATATTGCACTTGCTCTATCGGGAGGGGGCTTTCGTGCTGCGGCTTTTTCGCTTGGCTCTCTCTCTTATCTTCATTCGGTTAAATTAACGAGCGGAGATGAAAGGCAGACTCTTCTTGACCGTGTTTGCTTTCTTTCATCGGCCTCCGGGGGATCAATCACCAGTATCCTTTATACTTATTACCGAAAGAACGGAAAAAGCTTTGACGAGTTTTTCAAGAAGCTCTATGAACTCATGAATGGTGAGAAGTTATTAGAAGACGCCTTAAAAATATTAAGTGAAGACAAAGAGTGGAGTGGTGAAAGTTTAAAGCACAGAAATCTAATCAATGCATTCTCAAAGGTGTATGATCGGAATTTTTTTGATAGAGAAACATTTAGTACGTTTTGGAAGTCACCCAAGCTTAATCCGACCGAAGTTTGTGTTAATGCAACAGAGTTTTATAAAGGGCTTTGGTTCCGGTTTCAGAATGACGGTTATATCGGGAACAACTATGTAAGGTTTGATTATGATAAGCTTAAAACCGTTCACAAGATTAAGTTAGGAGATATTCTTGCGGCATCATCCTGTTTTCCATCAGGCTTTGAACCGATTCTCTTTCCCACTGATTTCACTTACGAGGGCTTGTCTGCGGATGACCTTAAGGAATCACTATATGTAGAAGATTATGACGGTAGGCCAGTGAAGGGAGAAGTTATCATACCGTTAATGGATGGGGGGATTACGGATAACCAGGGTCTTTACAGCGCCATGCTGGCCGATGAAAGGAAGATGAAGAACCAGGAAAAAGTCTTCGACCTCATCATTGTTTGTGATGTTGCCAGTTATTTCATGGACAATTACAAGCCGATTGAACAGCAACCAGCAAAAGGGTTCAGGTCTCTTAGCTTTTACTCCATCGAAAACCGGTTGAGTGGGTTTACCCGAACTGATGTGATTGTGTTATTATTGATCATGTTGTCAGTGATATTAATTTACTCTGGAGGGTGGTTTGCTACGGCCGGATATTTAGTTTTGTCACCTTCTGTGTTGTTTGGTTTAATTTTCCAGTGGATAAAATTCAAGATCAGGAAGGTCACCAATCCTTACACGTTGATCCGGGAGACTTTAAATGTGGGGGAAAACTTTTCTGACAGGATAATTAATCTGCTGGTCAGGTATTTGAAGAAGACGAGACTTAATGTCCTTGAACAAATGATCAAAAACAGGATCAGTTCAGTAGTGACGATGGTATCGGATATTAATCTGAAACATATTCGCAGGCTTATATATGATAAATTTTATGATCAACCTGTATGGGACAACAAGCGCGTGGCGAGTTTTATATACGAGTTAAGTGAAATTAACAACATAAAGAGAAGGACGAAAATATCAGCGTCTGCACTTCGCGAGGAAGACAAATTGACTTTACAGGATATTGAAACTTTATTGCCCATCGCTGAAGCGGCCAGGAAGATGGGTACGACTCTTTGGTTTGATGAGGATGATAAAAAAAAGGAACTGTTAAAAAAGATCATTGCCTGCGGACAATTTACCATGTGCGGGAATTTGCTGGAGCATCTGGCAACGTTAGAGGCTGATGAAAAATATTATGCACGCTTAGACGAGCCATCCAAAGAAGAGATCAAGGACCTGAAAAAGAAATTTGGGGATGACTGGAATGCCTTCAAGAGTGACCCCTATCGGCTACTACCAAATTGATTTATGATAAAGATCAACAGGATAAAGAATGTGCCGTCTGTATTTGAATCACCCAGCATCAAAAATGTCAGGCGATCAAGAGAGATATTTCATGAACGCACCGATAAATACCGGAAGCAGGAAAAATTGATTTTTGAACCTGTCCATAAAGACAGGATGCAAATCATTGAGGAGCTGAAAATTCAGTTTAATGGAAAATGAGCTTACTGTGAATCTCTCATTGGAAAGACAGAGTCTGGTCTTATTGATCACTTCAGGCCGACTCACGAAGCTAAAGATCTGGACAAATCATTTTTCGCGGATCACTACTGGTGGATTACCTATGATTGGAAGAACCTCTACCTCAGCTGTGAAGTATGCAGCAAATACAAGTCCTCGTGGTTCCCGATTGAAGGTGTACGAGCAAGATTGAAGGCTCCCTGGAAGGAATTACAGAGAGAAAAAAAACTATTGATTGATCCTTGCACTGATGAACCAAGCCTTCATTGTGAATATACACGTGACGGGCTCTTGTTGGCCAAGAGTAAAATGGGTGAGGTAACGATAGAATTACTCAAGCTGAACAGAGCCAGGTTGATTCGCCAGAGGAGGGAGGCGGTCGACACGCTTGAATTGATTTTGAATCGATTGAATAAAAAATGGAGCAGTCAGCCCCATTCACAACAAAGAAAGTCGGATATCAACTTCAGGGGTTTCCAGCGTCAAATTCATAATTTGGTTGAGCAACTGTTGGAAATTTACTCTTCACAATCCACACTGCCATTTCTGGGTATCAGGAAATGGGAGTCGCGTAACTTGTTTTGCCGGTGGATTTCTCCACGTTTTTCAATTTATTTTTGTTTTTCATTTTGAGTGGGGTTGGATTAGCGGAAGATTCTTCTTTTGTTATTCTTTCAGTCTTCAGCGCGCTATACTGATTCACCTTTTTTTATTCCAAAGAATGCACACAATGCAGAGAAGCCTAACACAGCGAATTCATTAAACGCAGCGGAGGCATGGAATTCGAGGAGGTTAATGCCCAAGGCGTAGTAGGAGATGGCGCCAACAATACCGATGAGAATGCTGCCAAGAATAGGTTTACCATATTTTCTTCTTGTGCCCATGAAATAAAATTTTATGGAACCCCCTATTAGGCCGCCTAACACAGAGGAACCTAAAAACAGCCATGGGAATGAGTATGACAGCGCCACCTCATTGGAAGTTGTATGAGCGGATTTGGCTGTGATTTTTACTGCGCCTTGACCTTCTGACCTCAACTTTATTATTGCAGCCTGATTGTATTTCATGGTAAGGGGATTTGGGGTTACTGTTCCCTTGTCGACACTGAAACTTACCCTTACTGAATCACCGGCATTTGTACCGATGAACCGGATTGTAATGGGCACTTCCTGTACGCCATACCCTTGAATTGAACGCTGGCCCGGAGTAAGTTCAAGAGCAGGATCGACCGTGAGGTACGTTTCATAACCCGAAGGATTAAGCGCTGTTATGATTTTAAAATTTACTGAGTCGAGTACATCGCTACAAGCAATATTGACTTCAGAGGATGGCATTGACACATGAGAGATAGCCAGGTTTTTGCCTGGGGTAATCGTATGAATCGTATTTGAAGTAATTTCCAATGTGACAGGTTTCAGGAGATTGAATGCTGTTCCTTCTGAGCCCATGGGTTCTTCGACCAACAAGAAACTTATTGTTGCGAGGAATTCTTTTCTGTCGAAATTATATTTCATGGGTTGCAATGAGCTGAACAGGATGTTGTATGCTTTTTGGATACCGCTTTCTTCTGATTCGACATGGAGCTCAGGAATCATTTTAAATTTTGCGTCAGCAAAAACTTCGTTGAACCTTGAATTCAATATATTAGTTGTTGCCAGGGAGGGTTTAGATACTTTATCGCTGTACTTAAGAATCACTTTTGAATTTTTTTGAAGCTTGACCTTGTCAACGGAGACAGTATCCAAATTGCCATCAGGTGTTAATAGCTGAATTTGCTGATTTGACTTGATTACGTTTTGATATACCGTGGGTTTGATGGCGGGTGATTTTGCTACATAAGCAGGGTGATGTATTAAAGGTGTTTGTTGGGCGAAAGCGATGTTGCACTCTGCAAACAAAACCAAGGCTATGCTGACCTTGTTCAAGCATTGCCTAATTGTGAATTCTTTTTTCATCATTTTATTTTTTTAAGTCCTGCACTAAAAAGAAATACATTTTAAATAGATGTCAGATTATTTGATATTCGGTCGGGAATCTTTGCTGCAAGAGGTTTTCAATTTCGAGCAAGATTGAGTCAACTTCAAATGGTGTGAAGGGCAAGTCCAATTCTTCTATTGCCCGTTGAGTTTTTCTACCTATAATGCCATCGATGTTTCCTATTATCTTACCTAGCCTTATCAACCCAGCTTGCAGCTGAGCTTGTTTTTGATTAGCGCTGAAATTATGAACACGCACATCAATGGCGAGGATAGCACTTATGGCCATTGCTTTATAAGGTTTGAAGTTTGTGCCGAGTCCTTTTTTGTAGTACTCGTAAATTAATTGATGGCTTCCCCGGCAATCGAAGTGCCACGCTTCATCCATTGTTGATACAGGAGCGTCAATTACCGGATAGAAACCAAAGTTTGCCGCGATATTCCAGAAGTCTTTCAATGAGATGTTAATGCTTTTCAGATCCAAATCCATTCCACGCCCGCCTTCATGCATGCTGCCTCCGGGTGGCGGGCTAAATGCAGTCTTTCTTCCTGCGATGTAGTCATTATGAGATTGAAGTTGCATATCATAACTTCTAAATAGGTCGGACAGGATGAGCCTTCCGTTCAATTTTCTCAGCTCGTTATCTATTGCGAGTATACTTTTGCCAGTATCTGGTGTGCACTTAGCCATTCGTATTGGGAGGAGTACAGGGTCATTCTGTCGACTCTTGTAGATGGACATTATTTCAATCGGCTGCAACGGAGTTTTCATTGCCTATTTTTTGATCTCGATTTTGGTTAATTCTCTAGAAACCTTGTAAGAGCCCGGTCGAACAGGATCCATGAGTCGTAGGGACCCACCAGTCCTTCGATTGAAATCACACCAGGCGCTATATCATGGTCTTTTGATAATTGTATCCACCACGCTTTCAGAATTTCCGTTGATCTATCAACCGGAATATCCTTTATCAATCCTTTTGCCTTTGCTACTGAAAGGATCTGATTCATTATCTTTTCAGATTCGGCCACCCGATCTACATCTTTTTGAATTAGTGAAAAGACCGTATCAGTAACCTGCTTCAGTATGTACAACGCTGTGATATACTTTAATTTTGAACCTGATGTGTTTTTTTGACTATTGATTTCGACTGGCATAACGCCCAACTCTGCGGAGATAATGGCGCCCCTCAGGGCACTAATTCTGGATGCTTCAGGGATTTTATTACTCTTAAGAATTGACTCCATTTTTACCAGCCAACTTTTGATTTGGGTAATGAACGTGCTGTCCTTATTTTGAGCGAGGTTAACCAATTCCGGAGCAGCCAATAATTCATTTTGAATTTCCTCAAGATTAATAAAGCGCAACATCTTTTTATTCTGGAATCAATTTGTCTATTCTTTCGCCTTCAGGTGTTTCACTTGATGACCATTCAAATCCATCTTCGCTTATTTTAAGGTGTAGCCTGGTTATAATATCGTTAGGGCCTGCCTCTTTTATTTCGGTGGTTCTGACGAGGACTTCCAAGCGGGGCGGAGCTTTAGAAAGTTTAAGAAATTCAAACCTTAGAAGATTCCTGATGGAGTTATGTATGTTTTCTTTTCTTGGCCGAATGGGGGGAACACCTGGGGACAAAAACGAAGTACTAATTCTGGCAAAGCTATCGGCAACGCGGCTAATGTTTGAGGCTGTGTCTTTTACCTGGGAGAGCCTTGTCACTTCTTTTTCAATGGAGTCGTCCAGCTTTTTTCTTGCATCGGGTTTAAGGTCGAGTGATTCGTCTTTCAAGAATTTTGTGATTACTTCCTTAAACTTTTCATGCATTTCTTTGATTGTAGGAATTCCTCTTCCTGGTTTTTCAGGATCAGGTTCTTCCATTGATTTAATAACCACCGGAACGTCTATGTCTATATTAGGCAATCTGAAATGGGGTACTGGCAGATTTGAAAGCAGGGGATGTGATGCATAGAGTTCTGCTATCCGAACAGCCTCCACATCCGCCTGCATTCGTGCGATGGTTATTTCAGATACCAGATGACCAAGAAAGTCTCCTAAGTTTGGCATGTAGTGTTTTAGTTTGTTTGCCGTTTTAATTTACTATCGGTGCCAGTGCATTGACTGGTTTGGAAGATATCGCGCCTTCCAATATTCCCAGAATTTTTTCCATTCCTGCCGGCATTTCATCCTGAACCGCCTTCACATGGATTGCCATCGAGTAGGTTCGATCCACCGTATTTCCCTGTTGCGTAGTTTTTTGAAATGAGGTGGAGACTTTCAATTTTGCTGAACCGAATAGCCATCCTGCTTTCGCTTCCAGATCGGCAGAGACTTTTAAATTGGTATCCGTTTTTCTAAACTCAACCGAATTAATTTTTGCGTTGAAGTCAACCGTGGCCAAGTCAATTCTTATGAACGGAATTGGAAGCATTGTCAGGATGGGTACTTTTAATTCCTGAGTCTGGTATATTGCTGCTGCTTCCGGTACTTCTGGTCTTGCAATAACCGGGGGATTAGCATTGGGATCGGCAGCGACAGCCGGGATTCTTGGTTGATAGGGGCTGATCTCCTTTGGATACTTAAATGACACATAAATAGGTTCAGATGTTGATGTATCTCCTCCAGCACCTTCTTCCGCCACCTTTTTAAATCCAACTTCCTTAATGAAGTTTACCGTAGACATAGCTGCTTGTGCCTGTGCATTGATGACGGCAACGAGTGGTCCGCCAATCATTGATTCGAAATCGATACTTGAAAGTTCCTGACCTGGGGTTGGCATACATTTGGGGTTTTAGTTTATCATATATTTTTTGAGAATTGAATCATTTTAAGTCACTCGATAATTAAAGGAGTTGAGTCATTCTTTCCGTGATTTGTTCGTTCATCATAATTATTATGTTCTTTTTGAATTGTTTTTCCCACGTCTTTAATTATTTTTTTAAAATCTGATTTATTCGTTTTGTTCATTCCTTCTAATTTTTGCTTTAGTTTATCCACACCTTTTTCAAAAATTTCAACGTGTCCGTCTTCATGTCTTTTTAAGTCTCTATAAATCTCATCCCAGTTTTGCTGGATCTTTGATGGCTGGTCTTTATATGCAGGCCAATTAGGCATTGTTATTTTAGATTCAGGAGAGAGACTGACCTGATATATTTTTGCTTTAGGATCATAAGAAAAACTTCCATTGATATAACCATCAAACTTTCCCCATTCGCCTCTAGCTTTGAGTTCTTTAAGAATGGACTTTGGATTCTTACCTTTGAGATCATAAGTTGCTAATGTATTTCTTCCATTCCAGGTCAGTTCAACATTCATAGGCACTGATTTTTTTAAGTCTACTTTTGGGAAGATTTTTTGTTGATACGGCAGAAAATAATAAGCCCACCCGGCTGTTTTAAAAAACAACCGGGTGGGCTCCTGAAATTAAATTTAAGTAATTGGCAATTAACTGCAGTTGTTCAACCGATATTTATTTTTAACTGAGATTTTAGAAAGAGGGGTATAACCAACCCCTCCTTCCTGATCCAGATGAAAGGAGCCATTCACCTGGCTAATAGCCGCTGTATTAACAAGCTATTGCTTTTTTAAGCGTATTAAATATATGCTAATGGATTGTGGGATGACGGATTTGATAGGAGTAACTACTATGATTTCAGGAGCATGTTTTAATTGTTGCAAGTAGCATTCTATCTTAATTCAGGTTCTTGGCCTAAGTTTTAGTTTTGGCGTTGTTGCTGTTGTTGTTGCTGCTGTTTGTTTTGTTGCTGTTGTTGAAGAAACGTCTGGTACCTTATTTCCTTTTCATCTATTTGTTTAATGATTGAGCTAGCGGTGCATCCACTTGTATTTTTGACTGAAACAATTTGTGGATATAACCTGGTATGTGCATCATAAATTTTAGATTTTATAGTGGCGATGGACTGTAAAACAGTCTGAATGGAAGATGGGCTAATTTCACTAGGTAACGGTATTATTGTTGTTATTTCTTGAGACTCTAGTCCAATAACATCAACGCTCAGAGTCCCTACAAGTTTATCTCTTTTAGCGGCTAAGCCTAGTCCAAATAAGCTGCCAATGTCAAGATTTGATTTATTTGTTTTAATATTTGCTGTTACTCTTAGCCCAACACCGACTTTTGCAAAACCATCACAGCTTCCGCTTGCACCATCGTATACTTTTAGAGTAGTAAACTTTGCGTAGTCTAAAGTTACTGTATATTGACCTTTTGACACTGAGACACTTGCTGGTCCATAGCTGATTGCTCCTTCGCTATCAATTTTAGTTATAGTAACGTAAACTGCTTCATTTGGCAGGAATTGTATAATTCGATTCTTGTAAAATGACAATCGCTTTACGCTGATTGTGTCATATTCCCCAAGACTATCAATTACAATTACTTCTGCTTCATATTCGATTGGTGGAATTGGTATGAAATCTTTGAATTGCGAATCCACTAAAAATCCGTCTTTCTTATTCTGACCATATAGGAGGGAATATCCAAGCACCAGTATGAGAATCAATATTTTTCTTTTCATGTTTATTTAATTAAAATAAAATAAAATTTATTACTGTAAGTGTATCTCTTTTTCATGTTTTCCAGTCTTTGTCCACGAAGCCAATCCAATTGGTCACAGCATCGGCTATGAGAAATTTCGTGCCTTAGCATGTCCTTTTATTGCATGCAAATTTACCAGTTGTAAGGAGTAAACTCTTGTAGTTTAGTAGTAACTCCTATGCCATTTTTAATTGTAGTAATTATGGCAGTTTGTACGATCTATTGTTGGCCATTTCAGAGATTGGACTCCAGGGATTTAAGGAGAGATAACGTCAAGTTCAAGTTTTGAACGAGGAAGCTAACATAATTCTTACGTTAGGGTAATCAAAATAGTACGGATTGCCGAGTAGTGATTTTAGGTTGATGGAAATTTCCTATCGCTTTCTCAGAAGTCGGGCTCCATTGCGTAGAACCTTTTTTAGTTGGGTCGGACTCCATTCAAAAGTTGCCCCATACTGGTCTGTATTTAAACCAAGATGAATTTTATGCCACTCTTTTATTTTGTTGGGGTCTTGGCATTTGAAAAAGATACCACCAATCCCTGTTGCTTTTTTCATTGTTGTCGTGTTTTTATTTTGTTAATCAGTTCTTCTCGGCTAATGGGCTAGATCTTTTGTCATTACGTTATCCAAAATAATGTAGCCGTTTCCAATGTCTGTTGTTTCTGGTCCTGTATTTTTAAATCCATATTTCAGGTAGAATCCAATTGCCTTATCGTTCTCGTGATAGACCTTTAGTCGAAGCTTGTTATTATTATTTCTGATCGCGATGGCTGCGATGTGGTCTATTAATCTGGTTCCAATACCTTTTCCCTGTGTTCGGGGCAATAAATATATTTTATGAATCATAAGAGTAGATAATGAATGGTAATCCATTTCATATGATGCAAAACCTAATGGGATATCGTCCTCAAATACTAAAATGAATTCATGTTTTTTTATGGTCATCTGCTCACTTAATGCGCTTTCAGAGTAAATCAAATCTAACATATATTCTACCTGCTCTTTGGGTAGCATTTCTCCATAAGACTGCCACCATGTTTCGTGGGCTATCAACTGAATTTTACCCCAATCATTAGGAGTGGCTTTCTTAATTTCTAACATGAGATTTATCTCTAAATAAATACACAAGCAACTAGTGAATTGTCTGTTTGTTCAACGTGCTGTTTCCTTTTGGCTCCTTACACCCATGATTAAGAACCAAATCATGGTCAGCATAAAACCCAGAAAAGTGAATCTTACGAATGGCCGTATCATCAAATAGTCAGGTCGCTGAAGCAGAATAAAGGTGCAGCAATCTATAACATAGCCAATTCCACTAATGACCAGCAAGGTCCCAAAAATTCGCGGCATGAAACCGGATCGGTAAACCAACATCCCAAAAGGAATGAAACACGATCCCCAGAAAATCTGAGTGGTGCCAATTCCAAACCGATGCATGCGCAATAGTAAAAACGAAAGCTCCTGCTTTTGAGCAACATCAAAGGTAAAACTTGTCTCGCTTTTGACGATCATAAGGGCAGTGATGTTGAGGACTTCCAGAACAACGAAGACCGCGATCTGTGCCAGCACTGGGGCCATCATAAGCCGCGAGAGATGTCTATCCACCGGACTGAATAGTCGATAGAGCAGCAGCATTATAAAGGCAAAAGTTATAACACTGGCGAGGTGACTGACAATCCCGGTACGAAAAAGGAATTCATTCGAAAGCAGATTGGCGGCAGTTGCAGCGGGATCCTCCGGCACAAAAATCTTTGATGAGACATAGCTCTGGCTCCAGGTTGCCAGAGGGACACACACAAAGACGAACAACGAACCCGCCAATCTGGCCATTCTTTTTTGTGAAATAATATTCTCCTCCATACTATTTTATTTTCTCTTGCTGATTACTTCTCTAATCGCTCTAATCCTTCTTTTGCCCCTTTTAAGTTACTGTCCTGTTGCAGCGCTGCTTCAAAGTATTTCCTGGCCTCAACTTTATTCCCCTGCTTTTCTTTAATTTGACCCAGCCTCATATTTGCTCCGGCCAGAGAAGGTTCATCTTTTGATGGCGTATGCTTCAGATATTTCAACAACAGCTCTTCGCCACGATTCAAATTAATTCCAGTGAGAGCTGAAATTTTTCCATACCAATAATGATGCAAGTAGTTATCGGGTGAGTTTTTTAGTGATTCCTCAAGTAAAGGCAAAACCTCTTTTGCTACTGCCTTAGCTTTGCCTTCACCGCCTCCCATAAATTCTGGCGCCATGAGGTATGAATCCACTAACGATACTCGCGCGTTAATGATATGGGAATCTAGTTGGGCTGCCTTCTCCCATGCCCTCAATGCCTTGGGGCCAACGGACATCTGTGTGAACATACTTGACTCACTTCCGACACCAGAATAGGCATCTCCTAGCCAATTAAAATATTCCCCATTGGCCGGACTCTTTTCAGTTGCTACCTTAAAATAGTCAACCGCATCATCATAGTCCTTTTTCTCGTATGAGATCCTACCCAGATAATATTGAGCAGCCCCGTAATCACCAGAAGACCTATCAATTGTCTTAAATGATTTAGTAGCATCATCCAGCTTCTTGACTTGGTAGAAAGATATTCCCTTTTGAAGACTACTTTGACCTTGTGTTATAAATGAAATTAATAATGAACAGATTAGTAAGTGGAATGAAAGTCTCATAAAATGTGATTATAATAATGAATTAATATGTCTACTTAGAATCATTTGTACATCATGACCAGCTCGTCAAAAGTTGAGTGCCTCTCTAAAAGTTTAATGTATGTGGTGGTAAAAAACCAATCATTAAAAAATGCTGACATATCTCTGCCTGAAGTGAGTTTAGTAATGCGAGCAAAATCTTCAGTTGTTGCCTCTTTATTGGAGTATTGCTGATAAAATGTCTTTAATGCTTGATTAAATACCTCTTCCCCAAGAATTTCGTAAAGAATTCTGAATGCAATCATGCCTAAGGAGTAGGAATAATCAGTCATCCCCTGCTTCCCAAAATCTATCATGGGTATAGTACTCAATCGCTGATCTGCTGCAACTTCTCTTTTGACGACTTGTAAGAACCAATTTGTCACATAATCAAGGTATTCGCGATGTTCTAGTTTTTCAATTGTTAAATATTCAATAAACGTTGCTAATCCCTCTTCCCATCGAGGAGATGGAGCTTTGAGATCAACATTCCATAGATGAGATATTTCATGATATACCTGATGGATTTCGGTGGAATCGTTAAAAGCTGATGCTGTTTGTAGTATTGAAGTCACATCTGCTTGGGAGCCATGCCCATCCGGTATTTCTATTATTGAGAATCCGGAAAAGTTGCCGCTGGGTCCCCACCAATTTGTATACAGACTGGTGACTTTTTGCAAGACTTGCAGTACTTTCTTAGCCCCAAGTGAGTCCTTTTCGAAATAACAAACGCTTAATCCATGGCTCGCGAGGCTTGCATATTTTGAAATAAGGATATCCATTCGCCATGCTTTTCTAAGGTTCTGAAATTCATATGTGGTTTGGTCATTGGCAGAATTAGTGGCAACGAGAGTACCTCCATTAACCGCTACCAAAGAATCTGGAATTGTTACCTTGACGCGATAGTCAAAATTTGGTTTAGGAAATTGCTTATTGATTTTATTTGATGGATAGCCCAGTTCCGGATAAGCCATGCAATCAGGCCGGAGGACGGTGAAGTCCGGATCAATTCTATCTCTAACGTAATTCCACCCGACCTCCGTGTAGCCGTGTAATGTTCCTTCGTATATAATTTCCAGGGTAATCGATTGGCCAGGCAGTAAGGGCTTATTCAATTCAACCGTAAGAAAATTCGATTGCAGTCTTTCTTGATCTTCAAAGCTCAAAATATTCTGTTCAAATGATATGGGAAGACCATTTGAACTAACATTATTTACCTTTAACAATCGGTACAATAAAAATGGCAAACTCTTCACTTTAGTACTTGACTTGTTCTCTACCTCTACACGACACGTTGCCTCTAACCTAGACTTTGCGAAGTCTAACTTGATTGTCCAGTCATACTTATTGATTACCAATAATGTATTGTGATAATCACTTTTTTGAGCGTGTGACTTTATTAGTAGTATTGATAAAACTACTGACGCTAGTAGAGTAAGTTTGATTTTCATAACATTCATAACTCGAATCATAACTCAGTTTAATAGATTTTCTTCTATCTTACGCCCTATTCTACAAGCCATATTGAATCTTTCATCAAGTTGGTGTCCAGATTGCTTTAATGTCAAAACAATTTGGTCACGATGATGACTTTCATGGGAAAACAAATAGCCATGAAATGTTACCGGATGTGGTTTGAACCCTTTTGCTCTAGGAGATTTATCATACTAGTTTTATTAGCTTTAAGCTTAATATTGTCTCCAAGCAAAAACACAACTCCTATTGCAAGCCACAATGCAACTTTGATCCAATTTCTTTCCTGGATGGTCTCCAACAATGCCATTCCGAAGAACAATATGAAGACTGCTGCATTTGTACCAACTTTCATAATTTTCTTTATATATCTTACTCAAACTATACTGATGAGGCACTACTACTACCCCGAACTCCTTTTATCAAGAGCCAAAACATCAACGCCAATTCACCAAACATGGCAGGTATTCCAACATTAAAAACGATGTCCTTGTATTCAGGAAGTACAATGCTGAAAAAACTCAGCAGAACATACACAATTCCATTGATAATTAACCATATCCCCAAAAAGCGCGGAATAAATACAGATTGATAAATAAGTATTGCCAACGGAAATAGCCAAAGGCCCCAAAATAATTCTAAAGCCAATACACTATAATCATTGATTTTGAGAAAAAATATTGCTAGTTCTTGACGTTGAATCAATTCAAATGACATTAACACTTTACCCTTCAAAATCATAAGGGTTGCAACACTGAATGCACCTTTAATAAAAGCAATAGGAACTTGTACGACCACAAATGCAACCAGGAGTTTGGCATAGCGTTCATTTACCGATTTAAACAGTTGATAAAAAACCAATACCAGTAGAATCCAAATAGTGCTGGTGATTAATCCGGAAAATATGCTTGTGCGAAATAGCAGCTCATGAGTTAAAATATTTTGAGCAGAAGCAACAGGTTCACCCGTAACAAATATTTTAGGCGACACAAAAAACATGTCATAGAAACCTGTAAGTATCCAGAGAAGAAATAGAAGGCCGGCAAGTCTTGCAGTCTTTTTGAGTGATGTAATTTCCTTTTCCATATCAGCTACTTAAATTATTTAAGAGGTTTTACACCCTTAATCAAGAGCCAGAGAATGATCAACACTTCTCCGATAGCCAGTATCTTGAATTGATTAGCAAAGTGAGCGTAAGCTGGAAAGATCAGAGATGTGACACTAATGAGCAGCCAACCAAAGCAGCCGATAATCAGAAAGACCCCAAAGATTCTGGGGATGAATATCGAACGATAAACCAGAACCCCGAACGGCAGAAGCCAGAGGCCCCACAGAGCCATAATGGCGCTTGTTCCGTAGTTCTGTAGACTTAGAAATCCCATAGTCATAGCATCAAGCTGATGTTTGTCGAATGCTGACCAGTATTCAGCCCCATTATTCAATACGAGCGGAGCCAGCCCGCAGAGCGTATTAGCAAATGCCATTGGCACTTGTACGAGAACCAGTGCCACCATCAATAAAGCTTGTCTCTTGTTCACTCCTTTGAGCAATTGATATAGAGTCAGCACCAGGAAGACAAAAAGGATCTGCGATACTAGGCCACTAACAGCATAGAGTCGGTAAAGCATTTGAGATGATGCAATTCTGTCAAATGTGGCCGCGGCATCGCCATGTACAATGAACTCGGAGGGGATGCTCATTTCAATAGCGGAGGTCACCCCCAGCAGCAGATATAATAAGCCGGCAAGTCTTGCAGTCTTTTTGAGTGAACTTGTTTCGGTTTCCATTTGTAAGGTGTTTGATGCTTTGTTATACAGTATCTCGACTGATTAACTTGAAGCTTTAGTTGTTGCTTTTTCTTTTACCTTATGGGGCCGTTTTGCGTTCCATGTAATCTTCCATAGTATTAATTGTTATTGCGCAGTAGAGTATTTCTGCCATTCAATCTCATTCACCCCTTTAATAGTCAACATGAGTGCCAATGACATTTCACCTATAAATACCGGGAGCACAATAATCATGAACATGATTCCGGAGAGTTGAGGTGCCAGTATTAATACAAACCCGTTCACGAGATAGGCCAAGCCTGATATGATGTAGAGGATGCCGATGAACTTTGGAAGGTACCTTGAATGTGATATTAAATAACCAGTAAAGAGAAAATACGGACCAAACATTAACAAGGCAATACCAAATCCAAACGCATGGCTTTTCATCGTTAGACTTATTAGCGCACCGAGCTGTTCGGGAGTAAAAGCGCTTAGATAATCTGCCGTTCCTATTGGAAACAAGACTTCTACACGCTTGAGTATATAGACAGTTTGTATGGTGCAAGCTGCCAGGTTAAAAAAGGCCGCAAGCATCGCAATATCCTTGTTAACTGGCTTTGTGAGTTTATACATAATAAAAACAAGACAAAACCCTATCATTGACGACATCAATTCAGCTACAATACCAAGCCGCCATAAGAATTCCATCGACTTGAGGTTAGCCATCGTTGCTGAAGAGTCTCCCGCAACCATTATTTTGTCCTTCACCATCAATTCATAAAAGAGGCCGAGTGCGATAATGAGGAGATACAATATGCCTCCAATTCTGGCAAAAGTTTGTGGTGAGTTTTCAATGCTGATTTTATTTAAATTCATCATTTAGTTTTTTTAGTGATTCTAGTTCAAAGGAACTATCAGAGATATAATCAACAGATCATTCCACTTTGAGCCCCAGCACTGGATTTTCTTTTGACACTTTTCGAACTTGAGTAAAAACCGTTATCGTTAAGACCGCGATGAGACATACCACCGCGATGACCACACCAGTAAAATTCATAGACATGTGATACGGAAATATTCCTAAAAGGATTTTCGTCACGAAATAGCCAAGCGGAGAGCCAAGGGCCAACGCCACACCAAACAAAATCATATATTGGTTGGAGATGTTACGTGCGATATCTTTCGTTCCTCCGCCCAGAACTTTGCGGATACTGAATTCTCTCTTTCTTCCTGCTACATTCAACGTGATGAGCCCATACAATCCCAAACTCGCTAATGCCACTGCAATGAATGCAAATGTTCGCCAAACGATCGCGTAAATCTTATTGGCTTCAAAAAAACCACCCCATACATCTTCCTGGTATCCACCATTGAAGGGAATCTCCGGGAAAAGCTCTGACCATTTTGCTTGTAACGTTTTGTAAGTTTTTGCTTCGGCTCCATCCCGCACCTGCATCGTGAGATAACGGTAATCTTTTCTATCCGCCACGTTGAAAATAGTTGGGCGTACAGGCTTAGCAAAACTATAGCTGTGAAACTCTTTAAGCACACCAATTACCTCGTACTGTGTGCTATCGATTTTGAACAACTCTCCAACGGGTCTTTCCCATCCCATGTTTTGGGCTAGTAATGGATTTATAATTACCGCTTGCTTATCGCTGCCTTCATGGTCTTTGAATATCCGACCTTCTTTAAGCGGAATTCCCATTGTCTGAAAATAGGTAGGGTCAACTGAGAATTGATCTACCTCATAGTGACGAGCCCCAAAATGTAAAACAGTGGTTGCATTATTTTTTCCCAGGTGGTGCTGTGACCCGGAAATGAATACAACATCCGGATCGCGGGACATCAGTGAACTAAGTTTTTCGTACGATGCCTGATCTGGAACAGCGACATACATTGTTTCGGTCTGGTTGTAGCCCCAACTGCGATGAGCCAAATAGTCTGCATTCTGGGTAAACATAACCGATGTGGAAATGAACATGCACGCCATGATTAATTGGAAGGAAAGGAATATTTTCGTCAGCGGATTATTCTTTCCGAATTTGACGGAGCCCTGCAAAATGCCCACTACCTGAAATCTAGAGATATAGAATGAAGGATAAATTCCTGATGCGATGCTAGTGACGAGCAAAATGATGGGCAGATAGATCCATAGGGTAAGATCGGTGAGATGGAAGTCCATATTAAAGTTCCACATGCTTTCAAAGCCGGGAATAAATACGGTCATTCCTAAGAACACCCCAACAATCAAAGCAAAAAAAGTGAGGACGATGTTTTCGATCAGGAACTGAATGATCACAATTCTTCGTGTTGCCCCGATTGATTTTCTTACACCAATTTCTTTTAAACGTTTTGCAGCAGTAGTGATCGCTATATTGATGTAGTTGAAGCACGCGAGCAGCAACATGAATGCACTGATTACAACAAGGTAGATGATGGTTTTGTAATTATCTCCCGAACTCCTCGAAATGTCGTCTCGAATTTCACCCGATCTTTCGTGAAGCGTTGCTAATGGCACAAACGCAAAAGATGATATTGCCCAGTCTTCGTCTGCAGCCTGATTGTGTAGTTTTTTGTATTGCTCCATCCCTTTGTTTATGGCTGAGAGGCTGGCTGGGTCATCCACCTGAATTAGGGTGGCGTTAACAGACGCTTTCCAGTCGTGGAAATCATAATTAGGATCAACTGTTTTGATGTTCTGAAAATTAATGAGGAAATCGAAAGAGATGGTGCGCGATTTTGGAAACTCCTTCGCTACACCCGCGATCTTAAATGCTTTACTCTGGTCTTTGCCAAATATCATGATAATGGTTTCACCGATGGGGTTTTCTTCTCCAAAATACTTGATGGACGCATCTTCACTTAGAATTATGCTGTTCACATCGCTAAGAGAATTAGCCACTCCCCACTTTAAGGGAAACGTGAGCATCTCTAAAAATTCAGGATCTGTAAATCGCACGCGTTCGTGAAATACGTTGTCTCCATACTTCATCACCACATTTCGATCTTCTACGCGACACACCTTTTTGATTTGTGCGAAATCTTCTTTGAGCATTTCACCCAACGGACGTGGGGTAATACCAAATTGTTGTTGGGAACCGTCTCTGTCGGCAAAGAAAGTGGTAAGGTAGACCTCGTTCTTATGTTCATGGAATTGATCGGTACTATACGTCCATCGCGCAAAGGCATAAGCGAAAACACAAATACCGATGGCTGCCGAAAGGCCAAACACGTTGATAAAGGAGTTCAATGGGTTTTTCATCAACCCACGGAGAGATACCTTAAAATAATTTTTGAACATGCCGAATTGATTTAAGTGTGTAAGGAATTCAAGGTTCCTGATCAACATAGGCCGGAAGAGTTTGATCATATCGAAGGTGTAAATCCATCGCGCTTTGCCAGGCGAATAGCGCTCCACGTTTTCATAGAATATTTCTTCCATATCTCCCTCAATTTCTTCCAGGTATTTTTCCTTCACGAAAAATCGCAGGAGCCTGAGAGGCCATTGGGGTGGCGTGGATTGAACTGTGCTCATATTACTTTCAGCTCATAAGCAAGATTTGGAATGGAGTTCCACAGACTGGCCCGTATCTCTTTCATCTCCTCCAACACTTTACGCGCATGAGATGTGGTGGCATAGATGCGCTTACGTTTACCGCCTCGCTTTTGAGTTGCCTCTCCGAATTGAGAGGTGAGGAATCCCTTTTCTTCCATGCGCTTTAGTGCCGATTGGATTGACCCAACACTTAATTTGTGTTTCAATCGGTCTTCCAGCTCGCGTTTTATTTCTACACCATAAGCATCTTGTTGCAATGCGGCCACGGTCAGTAGCACCAGTTCTTCAAACTCACCTAATTTGGTCTTCTTCATTAAAAGCGGGTTTTGTATTGTATTAATCGTAATTGCAGTAAATATGGTTACATATTTTATACTTAATTGCAGTTTTTATTTATTTTGATGAAAAAGAAGCTTTTTTGGTATTTCTGAGCCCTTTCTTCGGAAGACGATGCTGGTCCCTTATGTCCGGTTGTTAAGGTGGCATTGTCTTTATCTTTCGTTCTCCCGCTTCTATTTTGCTTTCGATTGAGGAGACATGTTTAATACTATGTAGGGGGAGTCCATGATGCATAAGACCGCTACCGAAAGGCTCAAATTGATAGAATGACAATTACTCACGTCACAATGGTGATAATTATTTTCCCTTTAAGAATTCTAATCATCAATGGCCACTCTCACAGCTTTGATAGGAAATTTAACGCCCTTAATTAAGAACCATAATCCCGCTGAAACTTCGAAAATACCCATTGGCCCATACCCGTAAGGAAATAGTTTTCTGATTTCTGGAAAAACAATAATAAAGATGGTGCCTAATGCAACAATTAACGAAGAGAAAATACCTAAGACTGCTAAGAGCCTGGGGATATAACCTGATTTCAATAAAAGATAACTGAAAATCGTTGAACCCAAACCAAGAAACGTAAATCCTATACTAAAACTGGATGCATAAGAAACCATAGATATTCTTGCGAACGTATAGAGTTGTTTTGGTTCCATCATGGTTGAATATGTTGGATTTGACAACAACCTAATGGTAACCAGCTCATCGGTTACTCCCATCGCCAGGCAAGCGGTTTCCATCAATCGTAAAAAAACTGCTAACAGGGCAAGTTTTTCATTAATCGGTTTGAGTAGCATGTGCAATGCCCAGATGAGAACTATATCAATAATATACGTTACTAAATTGCTTGCAACTCCTATTCAAAATAATCGTTCGTTGTCAATGATGTTGGTTGCTGTTTGGACAATATCACCACCCACAACATATTGGGCAGGGATATACCCCAAGATTGAAGTAGCCATTGCCATTAACCATGCCGCACCTGCAATTCTTGCGCTACGATTAAGAGATGAATTTGTTTCTATCACTGGATTATTATTTAACTTTTACAAATCAACACTTGTTATTTCACTTCGACTTGTTCTATAGCTGGCTGTCTCACCACCACTCCCTTAATTAATAGCCATAATATTATCAATACTTCGCCAAGAGAGTGAAGAATGGCAAATCGCGCAACAGCTCCCCGATACTCTGGTAATAGAAGAAATGTTAACGTATCCAATACGTAACCGATTCCTCCAATGATCAATAGTATTCCTAGTATTTTCGGAATAAAGCGTGACTGATAAACCAATTGACCAAATGGCACGAGCCATAATCCCCAAAAAACTTTTAGTATAGAAACGCCATATCCATGCATTTTAAGAAAGAGCATAGCTGAATCTTGTCTTTCTTCAACAGCAAGTGTTCTCCATGCTTCACCTTTCGCAATCATTAACGCTGTAATGTTGAATGTCTCAATAGCAAAACTGATAGGTACTTGTACTATTACCAAACCAACCATTAGTCTGGCGTGTGGTTCATTTACTTTTACAAATAACCTGTAGAGTGCAAATACAAGGAACACGAATATGGTCGAACTTGCCAAGGAGCTGACAATTCCAGTACGATATAAAAACTCACCCTCAACTATATTACGAACAGTTGCAATTGCATCACCACCTACAAATGTTTGCATTCTGACAAACAGAATATAACTTCCTGATATTGCCAACAAGAGATACCACACACCTGCAATCCTTGCGGTTCTTTTAAGTGAATCATCCATTTCGTTCATAAGCTTACTTCAGGTTTGTATACGGAATCTTTGGCGCAAGCGTATTAATTTTTGAGGTTATAGAGAAGCTTAAACGACAGACAGTGGATTAGCGTAGACCAACTACGGGGATTGGCCAATCATAAAAAATTAAAAACTTACTTTTAAGGGGGTAAGACTTTTATGCTTTAATGGAAGCGTAATTGCAGCTTTCAACCTAAATTTGATTGGTATGAAAATTAAGAAACTTTACAATGAACGGATTAGGATCTACCTCATGTTGAGCGTGACGTTCCTGTTATTGTGGTTTACTGGAAATCTCTTTACCAATTCTGAAGATCTTCTGAAAAGAACAATTAATACCACCTGGCTCGTTATCTATCTAGTAGTCAATCATTTCTTGTTATTTGAATACACCTTGCCATTTATCAAACCAACGTGGACTGGGCTTCTAATAATACCTTTACTTTTAAGTGCGCATCTTCTTTCATATTCTTTTGGATTATATGCTTGGAGGTATCTGGGGATTCGGTTAACTATTTACACTCCTCTCAAAATGGATTCATCGATGTTGCGTGAAGTTGGTTATCATTTTCCGTACAGCGTTGTTTCCGCCTTCTACTTTGGAATAATATTATACACCTACGACTATCACAAATTGAAACAAACCGCACAACAACTTCGCATTGAAAAACAGGAAGCCGAATTAACCAATCTCAAATCACAAACCAATCCACATTTCCTCTTCAATACATTGAATAATATCTATTCGCTGGCAAGAGACAAATCAGACCTAGCTCCCGAATCCATTTTGCGACTTTCCAAGATTTTGAGGTTTATGTTGTATGAAACCAGTGGAGCATATATTCCTGTGGAAGACGAATTAAAGATTATTGCCCATTACATTGAATTAGAAAAATTAAGACATGATAATTCTCTTGTTATCAATTTCAAGTACGACATCAAAGATTTGAAGCAATCGCTTCCTCCATTGCTATTAATGCCCCTGATTGAAAACGCATTCAAGCATGGTGTGTCTGAAACCAGGAATCATCCCTATATAGACATCATCCTTTCTGTCGATGAAAAGCAGCTTTTGCTGGTCGTGAAAAATTCTATTGATGAGTTTCACTATGACCCGGTCATTAAGGAAAATATTGGGCTCTCCAACTTGAGACGTCAATTGGTGTTGCTGTACCGCGATTACAATCTATCCGTTAAGAAGGACAGCGGGCTGTTTGAAGCCTCGTTAACGATTAATCTGAACAGTCATGTATAAACTAACTTGCATCATTGTTGAGGATGAGCCATTGGCCACTAAAGTACTTACAGACTATGTTTCGCAAGTGCCTTTTCTGGAGTTGAGGGGAGCATTTAAAGATGCCATTGACGCTACCACGTACCTTCGTACAAATGGTGTTGACCTGATGTTTCTTGATATTCATTTGCCCAAACTGAAAGGAATGCCTTTTTTAAAAAGTTTGATACGCCCGCCCTCGGTTATCGTCACAACGGCCTATCATCAGTATGCCGTTGAGGGTTTTGATCTCAATGTAACAGATTATTTATTGAAGCCATTTGAGTTTGAACGATTTCTTGCAGCAGTGAATAAAGTTAAAGCAGCAGTCTCGGAAAAGTCTATTCCAGGGGAATCAAAAGATTTCGTTTTTCTAAACGTTCAGAAAAAGAAAGTCAAAATACAATTCGATGAGATTATGTACATCGAAAGTCAACGCGACTACGTTAAAATTATAACCAATAAAAAAGAATATCTTTCAAAGCTAAGAACACATGAAATAGAATCACTTCTGCCCCCAATGCATTTTAAGCGCATTCATCGCTCCTTCATTATTTCTATTAGTAAGATTAATTCCTATTCATCTGAATCAGTGGAAGTCAATGGGGTACTTATTCCAATTGGCAGAGGATACAAGGATATTCTTAATAACTTATAGCAGTCAATTTTCGAACGATGTAAAAACGGGTATTGAAACGCCCGTAATCGAACAGTGGAGACACACTTGTGGACACAGCCTTGTTCAAGAATACTCTAAAATCAAAAAAAATGAGGCGGGCATGATTGTTGGCATAAGAGCTAACTTCTTTACCAGACTAAATTAAGCATGCTGAAAAACATTTTGATTACATCGTTGAGAAATTTCTTTCGTAACAAGGTTTTCTCGCTTATCAATCTCATTGGCCTTTCGGTAAGCATGTCACTCTGCATGCTCATTATTACCATCATAAAGGAACAATACTCATTCGATAATTTTCATAAAGACAGCGATCAAGTTTATAGAATAAACACTCGCTTACTCCATTCTGAATGGGGAACCATAGATCTTGCTTCGGCTCCGTTGCCTCTTGGGCAAGTTTTGAAGGAGAGCTACTCATTCAGTGAAAATGTTGTGAGGGTCAATCGGCAATTTTACCAGGATGCTACCTACTTGAATGTGAACGTACCGTTGAAAGGGCTATTTGTAGATCCATCGTTTCTGCAAGTTTTCAATTTCCCTTTTGAGAAGGGTAATCCTTCCACTGCATTAACAGGCAGTAACGGCTTAGTGCTCACCAAACAAACCGCTGAAAAGATTTTTGGAACTACTGACCCCCTTGGGCAAACCATTTCCATTAAAGGTTATGGTGAGTTTATTATTACAGGAGTTTTACAAGACTTGATAGGTAAAACGCATTTTGAATTTGAGGCGATTTGCTCAATATCAACGCTTTCAATACTTGAAAAGAAAAATATTGTAAGCACCTCCCTTGACAATTGGAGCGTTTACGACAATAACTATGTCTATGTTAAATTAAAGGAGGGCCAAAATGATAGGTCAATAGAACAAGTTCTTGTGGAGATAAGCAAAAAATTTTGTGTCGGTCTTAAATCAGACGGAAAAGACATTGCCTATGATTTCTATTTACAGCCCTTATCAGAAATTACACCAGGCCGCGAACTATCAGGTGGAATGGGTAAAGGAATGCCTGCTTATTTATTGGTCTTTCTAAGTGTCCTAGCAGGAATTGTTTTGTTGATGTCAGTCTTTAATTTCACGAACCTTACCATTGCTAAATCACTTTCGCGAGCCAAAGAGATAGGCGTTCGAAAAGTTGTTGGTGCCAAAAGGCATCAGGTATTTTTTCAATTCATAGGCGAGGCCGTAGTGTTTTCACTTATTTCGTTACTATTCTCATACCTGCTTTTGCAATTTTTAAAGACTGGATTTCTCCAATTGTCACTCAATCAAGGTATATCTAATAGTCTAAATGAAGATTTCTCTCTACTTATAGCTTTTGTTCTGTTTGCAATACTAGTAGGAATTTTAGCTGGCATTCTACCGGCCACCTACTTATCAGCGTTTCAGGCATCAAGGGTTTTAAAAGATGTTCAAAACCTGAAAGTATCCTCACGGCTTACCTTCAGAAAAATCCTGATGGTAATACAGTTCACCCTCTCAATCATATTTGTAATGGTTGTAATGATCATTCAAAGTCAGATGGACTTCATGCTCAACGCTGACTATGGGATTGAGCAAAAATCCAATATTAATATAGATTTAAATGGAGTGGAGTTTGAAAAAGTGGCAAATGAAATCAGATCGCTTCCTGGAGTAGTGCGTGTGGGTGGTGTATCCAATAGACTGGGCACTTGGGATGGAGGTTCGGGTAGTTATAAACTCGATAAAAATGATAAGCCGTTATCAGCCTATGATTTTAGAGTAGATGATAACTATCTTGAAAATTTATCGCTCACTTTCTTGGCTGGACGAAATTTTGATCCGCTTGAACAGGTCGGTCGTGAAAAGGATGTAATACTTAATGAAACTGCTATTACAGAATTGGGATTTAAAAATCCCATCGATGCCGTAGGCGAGGCACTTTATGCTCAGGACACCGTGATGTTGCGAATAATTGGAGTTGTGAAAGACTTTCACTTTCGCCCGCTTAACAATAAGATTGACCCGTTAGCCCTTCGGTTTAACATGCGCGACATAAACTATCTAAGTGCGCAAATTCACTTGCAACAAAAGGAATCAACGATAGAATCGATAAAGACCCTATGGAAAAAATTTGACCCTACTCATCCTATGGAATTTGCGATGATGGAGCAGGAAATTGATGATGCCTATCAGGAAACAGGAATGCAGGATGTTGTGGTTATGATGGGATATGCTACATTTCTTATCATCTGTCTTGCATGTTTAGGAATCTTGGGCATGGCCATGTACTCCGCGCAGGTCAAGGCGAAGGAAGTTGGCATACGCAAAGTAATGGGTGCAACTATAACAGATGTATTGCTGCTGCTTAGTAAATCATATCTGATTCTCATTGGTGTTGCAATCATCATCGGAGTTCCAGTAAGCTATATATCTGGCGAAGTTTTTTTGGAGGGCTTCCCCTACAGGATTCAAATTACGCCCCTTCTAATAGGAATTAGTATCTCTTCCATTGGCGGATTGAGTCTCTTAATAATATTGTCTCAGACTGTTAAAGTAGCAATGACCAATCCTATAAAATGGTTGAGGTATGAATAAGAGAAATGAATGTTGTCAAAACGAACTCCATTTAGGGCCATGGGAAATTGGGTATTACTATAACTTTGGTGTATCGGTGGGCCTGATTGGCTATGCCATGTGCTCCCGATAGCAATATCCGCAATGTCACAGTTCACTGTTGGCTCTCGTACCTTTAATACTCCGCTTTATGTAAGAACTCAATTATTATTTTGTGAACGTTGTGTTAAAGATAATCCACTTACCTTGAACTAAAACCCGGTAATGATATAGAGCTTTTTGCTTATGCACGTGTGCCACAGGCACACGAAACTAAACCTCACGGATGCGACTGGGTCGTAAAGAAGCGAGGGCAATTGCATGGAGGAGGTTTCTAAGCATACAACGATTGTAGAAGCAAAAAAAATGCTACTCTGTAAAGTAGCATTTTATTTATCTTAGTTCTTGATTAAACTATTTATAAAGGTCAATTTTCTGATAGTTTGTCTCTTGTGTTTTGGTGTCAACTTTTATTTGTTGACCTACTATAATTTGTTGAGTGACCTGTTTGTACTCAAAGGTCTTTTGACCCTTAATCGATTGATCTGCTACGCGGATTTTAAAAGGGCCAAAGTCTTTTAAAATAGCATCATTGCTGTTAGTGCTATATATTTGGCTTTCCATACCCTTAATTATTAGTAGGTTGCGAAGGTAACTGATCGGAAATGAATTTCCAACCCGAAAATGTTGGAATGATATTAATGGCTATATTGTTGTCTGCCAGCTTATTTGAGAAAATTTTACCGGTCGTTCGGAAATCACTTCTACAGCTTTTGGTCTCAACGCAGGCCTGAAATAGGTCATAGTCGATTGGGGGTATTTGCGCCACTTGAACTTGAGCTAGGATTTGTTGATACACTTGCTGAAGGACATTTGGAGGTAGATTACTTGGAATTTGCACCTGCTGAGTCGGAGCTAATAAATTTTCCGCAACCCCGCTATTCAAGACTAGTTTTAATGGGTCGAATGGCTCATTAAATTTCATTTCAGTTTCAAAACTCTCGTAAACCTTCCAAAGTAAATCTTCTATCTCTGTTATTGGATTAGTTATCGGAAGTCCCATTTTCTTTGCCTCGGTTCTACCAAGAGGATAGCCATGGTGGTAAAATGACTTATTCAAAGTTTCTGCTATAGTCTTTGCTTTATTGTTGTCCGACATGTGCATTGATAACAATTTTTCTCCCATTGATAGTGCTAACTGGGCACTTCTTTTCGCGACTCCTATTGGTACAGCCCCAACTTCTTTGCAAATGATCTCAAACGATCGTTGCATTTGTTCTTGATCAGAAAGTCCCACGTCATTGCGGACAAAGTCAATATAGTTTCTAAGATCTTCTGAGCCAAATTGAATTTGCTCTTGATTTTGTTTTCTGTGTCAACTGGGGATCAACAGGTCCAAGGTTTGAAAATGGATGCATAACGATTCGTCTGCTCCAAGAGAAATCAATGTTGCGGCACTATAGGCAGTATAAGGAAGTAATACACCAATTTTCTTAAATCGTTCTCTCAGGATGCTAATTATCCGATAAGCAACCGTGGGATCACCGCCATAACTTATAATTAATAAGTCAATTTCATTTTGACCTGATTCAATTGCTTGAACTTGTTTGATAAACTCTGGAATAACATCCGATGCAATTGACGCAGCAGCGTTGTTTCTAAAGCTTGTCACATATGAAATGAGCGGTCTTTGTCTCTTTTCACTAATTGTTTGATAGAGTGCCTTTCTGGTTTCGTGATTCATAGAATTTATCCAAAGTTCAATTATTAACTCCTTGACGTTGTTACCAATATATGGCTATAAGACGTTTTGTATATATCTTATTATTGTTCAATGATTGGAGCCACCAATTTTCAGAAGAATAAAAGCATCCCTCGAAATCATTTTAGTTTGTCCCAGCGGATATATAGTTACTGATGGACCCTGGGTCAATTAACTAAATCAGCGTATTATCAAGCAAACATTTCCCTGTCTCTTACTTTTCTTTTGTCATCATAGTATTCTTCCCACCAGGCCTTTTCATTGTTTGTCTTGGGTGGTTTTGTAAGGCTAAGAATTTCATGTTTCTTTTTTGATTCTTTTTGAGCCACTCTAAAATGATAATGATCGAAAATTCTCAACGCCTCGATCATATATGAGACAGCGATTTTTCGATCCTTAATTAGTAGCAGGTTCTCCCCGTTTTTAAGATCGGCTGTTGGGGAAAAATTGTATGAGCCCAGGTATACGCGCGCTGTGGGTTTGTCAAAATCAATTACGACAAACTTATGATGCATTCTTGTTCCTGTTCCACCGGTTGGTTCGGATTTAAATGGTTCAGGAAAGTTCTTGGTTATTTCCGAAGGAAATACGGGTGAAACATTACCATCGGGTTTTTGCAAGTCAAGCCCACCAACTTTTTTATCAGAGATTCCGTAGACAAATATCTTGTTGCCTTTTGTCAGATCAGTAATTGCGTCTCTGATGGAGCCTGTGGTTTGAAATAGGAAGGCGAGCGAGTAGAACAAATTTGATTTTGTATTACTTGAAATGTCGTTAGCTATTTCATCGAGTAAAGCGTTGCCTTTATTATGAGGAGAAAAGGAAACACTTGCGTCTAAGTCAGTAAATCCCAAGTCAGTCCAGACGGCTGATGAAGTTTTACTGAATTCTTTAGCTGAATCAAAACTCCAATAGTTATCAAATGCATCTGCAAAGGGTTTTATAGCCTTGGCGCCTCTAATAATTACTGCGTTGTTTGCCTGGACATAAAAGCCACGCCATGTAAAATTTGTTGAGCCGCAGACGACTGCCTTTACTTTGGGACCATTTACTACTATGGTCTTATTATGCTGCAGCTGGCTCATATGTTGTCTCTTTACTTTGCCTTTTGTTGAAATTGCCAGCCTGGTTTCAGCGGTAGTTTCGGCCGCATCTTGTTCTTTGTGGTCACCACTATTGTCAATAATAATGCTTAGCCTACTGCCCAGTTTTTCAAGTCTATTCACCACTTCAGGTTGATTCAAGTCGTATGTAACTACTTTGACTTCAGCTTTTTTATCCGTAATCGCTTCGTCAAGCAATTCCAGAATTGCATTTGTAGCCTCAAAGCCCATCCATGGTAAAGCTTCTTTGGCTTTGGGGTGGGTTGGTATGTACTCTAACCCAAATTTTGCTTTGGCGGGAAGTAAAGCCGGTATGCCACCATCGGCCTGGTATTTATCTACGAATGCCTGAGAGGACACAAAACCTCTGGTAAATGTGACGTTGAGTTTACCTTTGTATGTCTCCCTGCTTAATTCAATTTCCACGAGTTGTGACTCACCATAGCTTAGCTCTTCGATGTTGTTCATAAAGACTGGTTTTACCTTGTAGCTAAATTTTCCCTGCATTTCTGCGTTTCTTGGAAAATGGACCCATCTGAATTTTTGGAATGGAGCTTGTAATGATGAAGTGCTTACTTTACTCACTTTGCCGGTTGAATCCTTAAACGAGAGCCTGTTTACCAGCGCATAAAATTTATTGCCACCGGGCTCTTTATACTCAATTGTAAAGCCGACAAAATCCACCGGTGGCTTACCTTTTTTCCAGTCCATGGCGAGCAAGAGCATGCCTTCGCCACGATGTGCTTTTAAGGTAAACAAGGCATTGTTGTTGGTGCCTGGTACCTGGAATTGATTTGAATTGGATGTTGCCATACGATAAATAGGAGTTATTAAATTTATTATTAGCCCTGTTGAAACCAGAAATGCCTCAACTGAACCTGGTAAGCCGGTAAGTCCATTACGAGGTGTGAGGATGATGAGAATCTTTTTTAGATTTTCTTTTGCGTAGTTCTAATTTATTAATCAGGAATGACAATTGGAAGCGTAGCATAGGAGAAAGTCCTATGTGATTTTGATCAAAGAACCAGATTGACAAACCTGGTATAGGCACAGGTTATGGTTGGCCAATGTTTGACCTGATCACAAATTGGCAATCGTGATTACGATCGGAGTGTAGAAATGGGTCAAAGGTAAAAATTTATTAACTAGAGAACGTTATTAGAGGTATTGTTTTAACCACTATTTTATTTTTTTAAATACCTGATCTCATTTTCATGCGACTTTAGGCCTATGTGCCGTGTAAATACGGTATAAATTGCGATGCAAGTTTTGCCTAGTATTTCAACTTTGCGGAAAAAGCATTAGTCATACTTTTAACGTATGACTTAACAAAAGTTAAGCCATTTAATACCAAACGATAAAAATATGGTGCGTATTGCCTTGATAGTATTAGGACTTATTTGATTAAGGCACCACCATGACTGGGTCAAGTTCCATCTATAGCATTTTAAGATTAGCCTTTCTATGAAATTAATTTACCCCATGTTACTATTTCTGATATTCTCGCAAGTTGTCAGTGGTCAGAACATTGCCTCGACCCCTTTAGTCTGGCAAGTCACCAAGCTAGAAGATTTTAACGCGAATTCCTCAATGGATTACCAGTGTACTTTTGTGACGGATGGGACAACTGGAATTGAGTGGAATCAAAAAGGCAATTATAGCACTGACCTTGGAGTGGTAAGCATTACTGGAACGTGGGTTGATGTAGTTGTGGATGGGAAAGTCACTTATCAAATAACGATGGAAGGAGATTCGGGGACAATGATTTTTGAGAAGACACCAGAGGGTACTTATATAACACTTGATGTATCACCAGGTAATCCAGCCCATATTAAATATCGATTTACGGTGAGTCAGGTGAGTATAAAATGACCCTTGCATGAAATCAGAAATTTACGGACTACAGATTTTTATGAGTCAATTAGTCAAAAGCCTCCGGATCGTTTTATTCCTTATGACACTTTCCATATCGGCCCTGGCACAATGGACTGGACCCACCACGACACCCTATGGGGTAAATACGAATTATTCATATGACAATGGAGTGGTATATCAAGTGGACAGCTGGATTATAACGAATGGTTCAATTGTATCTTCTTCATCCTCGGGAACCATATATTCCGTAACAGTGAACTGGACTGCACCTGGATCAGGCACGTTAAGTTTTAAAAGCAGATCAACAATAATATCTACTCTTAATGTAACGGCTTGCGCTTTACCCACGCTTTTTACTGTGGGTGGGGGTGGTAGTTACTGTCCAGGCGCAAATGGAGTTAATGTTACGCTGAGTGGATCGCAAACTGGTACTTCGTATGATATCCTTGTTAATGGGGTTACGAAGAATAACATACTTACCGGAACCGGTGGGATACTTACCTGGACAAATAATACACCAGTAGGAACGTATTCCATCGTGGCAACGAATTCTTGCGGAAGTTCAACGATGACAGGTAGTGTTTCTGTATCCCTTAAATCGGCACCTTCAGATTATACCGTCTCAGGAGGTGGTGGTTATTGTTCAGGAGGGTCTGGAGTAAGCATCGTACTGAGTGGTTCCCAAGCTACAACAACGTATCAGCTAAAGGTAAACAGCACGAATAGTGGTTCCGCTATCACCGGTACAGGAGGCACGTTAACGTGGACGAACCAAACCACGGCAGGCACCTACACAGTTGATGCAACATTAACTTCAACGGGATGTGTTAAAACCATGAGTGGTGGTGCAACTGTCACTATCAATTCCATCCCAACTGCACCGGCATATAGTGGCAACTCACGCTTTGGTGCCGGAACATTTACATTAGCTGGCAGTGGTACACCTTCGGGCGGAAGTTATAAGTGGTATAACGCATCCAATGTATATCAAAATACAGGATTGACGTTTACAACTGTTTCATTAAGTGCCAGTGCCACAAGCTATATGTATGTAAGTGCTAATAGTTCAGCAGGATGTGAAGGACCGAAGACAGCGATCAATGTTTATGTAAATGCGCAACCGATAATTACGGCACCCCAGAATTATGTGACCAAGGGGATTACTGTGACCATGGATGCTGGCGCTGGTTACGATAGTTACTCGTGGAAAAATTCTTCCAATGCTGTAGTTGGGTCAGCCCAAACCTATGGCACCACCTTGCCCGATACTTATTCGGTAACCGTAACCAAGACCGGTGCCACCAGCCTTCCGGTAACCTACACCTTGAATGATCAGCTTTACGGAGTGAATATGAATTACATCGTATCAAATAATGTACTCCTTCCTGGCGTGACGAGTTCATCGCAGGTGCCTACCTTGACAGCTGACAATGTAACGCAGACGATTGCCTACTTTGATGGCCTTGGAAGACCTATGCAGAATGTGGCCACGCAGGCTTCACCACTTAAAGGCGACATTGTTTCGCCCATAAAGTATGATCAATATGGGCGTCAGGCTTATGAATATCTTCCTTATGTGTCAGAGAATAATGGACGATATAAGAGTAGTGACCTCGCAAGTCAGGCAACATTTTACGCTACTACGCCACCGTATAATAATAAAATCAAGACGGATGCAGCGCCATGGTCATTTACCGATTTTGAAAAATCACCCCTTAACCGGATATTACAAAAAGGCGCACCGGGCACAGTCTGGCAACCAGATATTGTAACACCGGCCAGCGGCAAAGCCATCAAACTCGAATACCTGGTGAATGTAGATGGCACCATTGCCAACACGGAAACTGTAAAAAAATGGACGATAACTCCTGTTACCATAAACACAAAAACCGAGTACATCCTGAGCAGTTCAGCCAGCTATCCTTCCAGCGCTCTATATGTGAATGTGACCAAAGATGAAGAAAACAGGCAGGTACGTGAGTATAAAGACAAACTCGGTAAGGTTATCCTTAAGAAAGTACAGGAAGCAGCAACCGCAGCCATACAAACAGATGCCAACTGGACGCTGATCTATTATATCTATGATGAATTTGAACGACTCCGTTTTGTGCTCCAGCCTAAATTCATTTTCCGTAACACTTTTTATGACGGACTGGCCACCAATGATGCAAAAAAAGGAATGCTCGATTCCCTTAGTTTCGAATACCGTTACGATGATCGGGGTCGAATGATTTACAAGCGAGTACCGGGAGCCAAACAAGTAGAGATGGTTTATGATCAATGGGACCGCCTCGTGTTAAGTCAGGACGGCAACCAGCGAGCCGCTACGAAATGGAGTTTTACCAAATACGATGTGCTCAACCGCCCCATCATTACGGGTGAAATCAGCAGCCCAAACACACGCGATGCCATGGTAACGGCTGTCAATGCCATTATACCCCGCAATGAAAATACAGCCAGCGGTAATGGGGTTGGGTATTCGCTTAACCTGACCTACCCAACAACGGCCACCATCAATGACATTTATACGATCACGTATTACGATGACTACTCCTTTAAAACCAACCTGGCTTTAGGCACAGCGTACGATGCTTCCATACCGGCAGGCTTTACGGGCGCGGCACACAATCGTGTTAAAAATTTAGTAACCGGCACTAAAATCCGAGTGCTCGAAAGCTCGCCATTACAATGGTTGGTGAGTGCCACCTACTATGATGATCGATACCGTGTGCTACAAGTAGTAGCCGATGATCATCTTACCAACAAAAATAAAATTACGAATGAATATTACGGTCTTACGCCATGGGTTACCAAATCACAACTTAACCATGGTACAGCACTCACCAGCCTGACGGAAACCACCTATGACCACATGGGTCGGGTGAATCAAGTATGGCAAACCATGGACGCAGGCACACGTACTTTAATCGCCTCACATAAATACAATGAATTGGGGCAACTGTATGAGAAAAATATTCATTCTACTGATAACGGAACCACCTTCCTGCAATCCAACGACTATCGTTATAACATCCGCGGATGGCTAACGAACATCAACAACAGTGCACTAAGCAATGACGGCATGGTAAATGATGATGCCAATGATTTGTTTGGCATGGAGTTAAAATACAATGAGATAGTGAGTATCAATGGTGTAAATACAAAAGACCAGTATAACGGAAACATCTCCGCCATTCAATGGAAAACGAATAATTTGGTAGACGCTACAACAGAAAAGATTTATGGTTTTAAATACGATCCGCTTAACCGGCTTACCGATGCTACATACGCCACTAAAAACGGCACGTTGTGGAATGCCAACGTAAGCTTGTTCGATGAGAATCTTACGTATGATAAGAACGGAAATATCGGCACGTTAAAACGCAAATCGTTGTACAATAGCTCCACCAATACATTGGTAGATGATCTGAAGTATTATTACAAAGGCAACCAATTAGATGCGGTAGCGGATAATGCAGCTGCCGGAACTATAAAAACATATGGTTTTAACGAGACCTCTACGTTGACTACCGGTGAATATACTTACGATGCCAACGGCAGCATGGAAGTGGATCAGAACAAAGGCATCGTAGGCCCGAGTGCTCCAGACCCTAAAGGTGTGTTGTATAACCATCTGAATTTACCGCGCGAAGTGCGCATGGGGACGGGTCCCAAAAGGATTGTTTACACCTATGATGCTGCCGGTACAAAGCTCCGCAAGGTAGCGTACGATAACAGCGGTGCTCAGATCTCCCGTACAGAATATGTAGGTGGTATACAATATGAAAGCGTACAGGCTGTGGCTAATCCTGTGCTGCCAACCGATTTAAAATTTATGATGACCTCCGAAGGCCGCACGGTGAAAAGTGGCACCAACTGGAATTATGAATACTTTCATAAAGACCACCTTGGCAATACGCGGGTGGTCTATGGCTACCAGAAGCAAGTGGATGAATACCTGGCCACCATGGAGACCCAGCGAGCCACCAAAGAGCAGGCGCAGTTTTATAACATCACCACCACCCGTGTTTCTGCCAATAACCACACGGCATCCAGTATAGACATAACAGCACCAGTAAGCAGTGCCGAAACCAACGGGTATATAGCTGGTAAGGCCATTGGACCAGCCAAGATGCTGCAGGTGAGTGCGGGCGATCGCGTGCAAATGGAAGTATTTGCCCGCTATACCGCAAGCCCGGGTACTAATAATACACTCATCACTAACCTTGCCAGTGCCGTTACTACTACCTTCCAGACGGTATCCGGAGAGGCGGCATTTACTGCGCTAACCAATAGTGTGCCCGTGCAGGCAGCTACGATCACCAAGACGAGTTCGGTGCCAAAGGCGTATTTGTTTTATATTTTGTTTAACAGCAGTTATGTGTATCAGCAGTTTGGCTATGTACAGATCAGTACTGCTGCATCAACTGCCCACCAGCAGTTGTACTTGGATGTTACCATCCCTACGGGTGGATATTTATATACCTACGTAGCCGATGAGAGCAAGGTGAGCAATGCTACGAGTGTGTTCTTTGATGACTTTAAGATTATCCATACCCGCAGCACTTCTGCTTTACAGGTAGTGCAGACTACCGACTATTATCCTTTTGGCCTTGCCATGGCAGCACAGAGTTACCAGAAGCAAAGTTCACTCGACAATGATTATCTTTATAATGGGAAAGAGTTGCAGGATGAACATAATTTAGGGTGGATGGATTATATCGATAGAGCTTACGATCCAGTTATTGGAAGATTCACTTCTCTGGATAAGAGAGCTATCAATTACATGACTTATAGCCCATACGGCTATGTTGTTAATAACCCAATCAGGAATGTTGATATAAATGGACAGTTTATTCTACCAAGTGAATTTTTGCAAAAATACAGCAGCTTAGCCAATTATCTTCAAAATGAAATTCAAGGTATTCTTGAAAATAAAAGGATAGTAGGTGCATTGAAGGAATTTGGTGGCTTTTCTGATGACCAATTGAAAAAAGCATTTACTTGGGGGAAAGGGCCAGTTGTTAATATTCAAAAAATGGGTGGTGAGTATTTAGAAATACTCGGTGTGTCAGGTGGTGTCAAAGGAGCTACCTATATGGGTATTAATGTTGACCTGGTTGAGGAGTTGCAATCGGCTAAGGGAATGGATAGAGACTATCTCCTATTCCTTACGGCAGTTACAATACTTCATGAATACGTTCATAATGGTTATGTTGAGAATGAATTAACAGCTGAGGGTGAGGAAGGAAATAATTTTGAGCGTAAGGCATATGGTGAGGTGGTTCGATATTCAACAGGTAATTACAAAACAATTTTAGATCAATGGCTAAATAGGCAAAAGAAAAAACAAGAAGAACGTAGAAACAAGGTACAAGCGGTGAATAGCTTCATTAGCAATTTTTCATCTATAGAAAGTGGAACATATACTTGGGAAGGAAATCAATTTATTAAAGAGGGCAGTGAGAATCCGGACCCGGAAAACAGAAATGAAAACTAGGATGAGAATCGGACCTGTTACTATTATTTTAACACATCTATCAATAATATTATATTTTATTTGTGCATGCGTTAGTTTGCCCTCAAGAGAGAAGCAAGTATCAGATACGTTATCTTCTGATACAGTTATTGTTTCGGCTGCGAAGGAACAACTTATTGAAACGATATTGAATAACGCAGACTTGATTAGATTCTCGAAAATGAATTTGGTTCGAAAAGAGTTTGATACTTTGTACCTCTTCATTGGGGGGAGTGATGTGTATGAAGATGCTAAGATGAATATACAACAGCAGGGGTATTCTATTAAGATGCTTAAAGATTTAGATGGATTCAACAGTTCCGAAAGACCGTGTTACGTTTTTAAGAAGTTGGTCATCTCTGAGGATGGCAAAAGTGCGGACATTTTCTTAACATTTGACCTTACCGGGGCTATCGCAATAGGTCAACTTGTGTATAAAAATGATAAATGGGTTACTGCAAAGGATTTTTTTATAGGTACTCAATAGGAAAGAGTGTTTTTTATCAACGTTTTTCTATGACGAACAGATAGGTTCACAACATGAACTGCAAGTTGCAAAATTGAATTGAACTCACACATATGAAGAATAAATTCTACACCCTGGTATTATGCTTTTTCTTGTTTTCACTACAATTAGTAAAGGCACAAACCTCACCCGGCCTCAAATCTTTCATACCGCCAAGCCCTAATGCTTCGTCATTAGGGAAGTACGGTGAAGTGCCCGTTGGATACTACACTGGAATCCCCAATATTTCCATTCCTCTGACAAATTTAAAATCAAGAGAGCTCGAACTGCCGGTATCGCTAAGTTATCACGCAGGTGGTATCAAAGTAGAAGAAATGGCATCTTGGGTAGGTTTGGGGTGGAGCTTGAATGCTGGTGGTGTAATCACCAGAAGCGTGAGAGGAACCCCCGATGATCTGACTAGTGGGTATTTTAATACGCGGGTTACCATGAATGCACTGGGCATAAAATACGCAGCCTATAGTGGAGCGTCAGGATTTCAGCTTTTCAGCGGAAACGGTTTAGCAGAAGATAAAAATATGTACGAGATTATTATGGCTCAGATGACAGATGCTGAACCCGATATTTTTTACTTCAATTTCGGGAAATTTTCTGGTAAATTCTTCATGAACGCAACTGGCAATTTTGTAGTGTCGCCCATACAAACATTGAAGATTGAACAAGTGTCAGGTTCTTATGGCGTCATACGGTGGGTGATCACTACGCCTGATGGTGTGAAATATATTTTTGGCACAACTCTCGATCAGTCGCGAAGTGCCCTCGAAAAAACCGTGAATGAGGCAAATACGGTGGCTTCCTCCGGCTGGTATTTGATCGAAATAGTAAGCCCAAACAATGATCGTATCGATTTGGAATACACACCAGAAAATTATTCATTTCAATCCAAGGCCAGTGAAACGATCAATAGGATTACTACAGACGGTGGCAATTGTAATCTTCCGCCTCTCGATAAATATATCATGCACAATACATTTGAAGGTCGGCAATTGGCAAAGATGCAAGGAAGCATGGGAAGCATTATATTCAATAAGTCGGCTACGGAGCGTACAGACTTGCCTGGTAGTTATTCACTCGAAAGCATCGACATCAAGGACGCGCAAAATACGTTGTTGAAAAAAATCAAACTTACTTATGGTGAGTTTAGTTCATCAAGCAACTGTTCAACTGGTACAGCTTATTGTAAAAGACTAAAACTGTTGAGTGTACAGGAAATGTCGGCAGATGGATTGGTCAGCGCCCCCCAACACTCCTTCGATTATTCAACCGTCCTTTTACCCGGACGCGATCCGAATTATACCTCGATTAATTCGCAAGACATGTGGGGATTTTACAATGGTGCCATTAATTCAGTGTTGCCCAGGGGCGGTCTGATTACTTATACGGGAGGTCTTACTCAAACAATCTTTGGTGCGGATCGCTATTCAGATGAATATTTTATGCAGGCGGGTATCTTAAAGAAGATCACCTACCCAACGGGAGGATATACTTACTTTGATTACGAAGCAAATAGACTGTATACGAGCGACAATGGTTTGGCCTTCACGAATCTGGAGCCGGTGGCAAAAGCTAAAAGTCTTACCTTGTTAACTGGAGATACGAAAACGGCAGATTTCTCAGTAGTCAATCCCAATCCTAGTACCACCATGGTACGCATTACAGTTACCAATAGACAACAGCTGGAGAATTGCGCTCCGAAAACGTGTTTCCTGACCTACATCGAAGGGAGAAATGCAACTGTCTATACGCGCAAATATTTTGATGAAGGTACCTCAACATTGGATCTATCAGCAGGCGATTACCGAATTGGCGGAACGACCTACCCTGGACCAGAAGCCTTAATTTCCAGTGAACCCAAAATTTACTACCTCGATCTAAACTGGTTGGAATACCCCACCACCATCTCTGCCACACAAAATGAAGATAAAATAGTGGGTGGTCTGAGAATAAAACGGATATCCAACTTCTCCGGCAATGGAACAAGCGAAATAAAAACATATGCGTACACACTTCTTGCAGAAAATAAGTCCAGTGGTGTGCCAGTAAATATTGCCATGTTGAATGCTGACGCTCTAGTCTTAGCTAGGTGGGACGTACCAAGTAATTCAGAGAAGAGATGTTACTACTTGCAATGCAAAAGTGCTACGCTGGTTCCGATGGCTGCCACTTCTGGCAGTGTAGTTGGGTATGCCAATATCACCGAATTTATTGGAGAAAATGGGGAAGCCGGAAAAACAGAATATACCTTCACCACTGCGTTGGATTATCCGGATCAAATGAGAAATATTAGACCGTTTGCCCCGGCAACAAGTTATGACTGGAAAAGAGGATTGCTGTTGAAAAAGTCTCAATATAAGTATACTCCAACTGGTTTTGTAAAAGTAGCAGAGTCAGAAAATACCTACTCCTTTGGAAATAATCTGGTGGAAACGTTCGGGGTTTCTGTAAGCAAAGATTACCACGGGCCGGATAATTTAACAGGCAACGGAAGCTACTATGTAGCAGGATATAAAACGGCTAGCGAATTCTTCTATCTGCAAACAGAAAAGAATCGTGTATACGACCAGAACGCTTTAACACCATTCGTAGAAACAACAAAGACAAGCGAATACGGCATTGCACAAGGGCATTATCAACTCACACGTTCTACAGAGTTGGGTTCTGATGGAATTATAAAGGAAGTTAATATCAAATATCCGCAGGACGTAGTCTTGACTGGTACGGCTGAAACTGCCCGGCAAAGCTTAATTAGTAAATTTATGATTGGCATACCGTTGGAGCAAACCACTAAGATGGGAGGAACGCAGACGAGCAAGACAACTACGGATTTCAAAGATTTTTATAGTGCCCTTACTTTACCCAATAAAATTAATTTCCAAACTGTCACAACAGCACCTTTTGAGGAACGAGTGAATTTTAATTCCTATGATGACTATGGGAATTTACTGGAACAGGCAAAAGTGAATGACTTGAAGAATGCCTATCAATGGGGATATAATAGTTCATTGCCTACAGCTGAAGTTAAGAATGCGTCCAATTATAGGACAGTTACCAATCAATTGGGTACCATGTCGACAAATTTTGGTGGCGTTCCGGGTGTTTCGGCCACATATAACTTTACCGTAGGCTACACGGGTACTGTAACATTGAAATTGAGCGTACAAACTTCACCAATTTATACCACCGTGGCAAGTTACACAGGGATGAGCATTGGATCCATTACACTTGCTAAAGGTGGGTGTGGTTTAACGATTGTCACGTTTGCCAATGTATCCCCAGGTGCAAAGACGTTAACGATTACTTTAACGACCCCTGATAACGGGGTTTCTAGTTTAGGTGCCTGCGGGCAGCTTGAGTATCCCCAAACCACCTCAACTGTGTTAAAGGAATTTTATTTTGAAAATTTTGAGGAAAGCGGTCTGGCAACAACCGATGTGACAATAGCACATACTGGGAAAAAGTATTATAGCGGTGATTATACGGTAAGTTTCACTTTACCAAATATTAGGGTTTATATGATTGAATATTGGTATTTAGATGTTGGAAATGTTTGGAAGTATATTTCAAAGCCGTATTCTGTTACAACAATGCTATTAAATGAGGGATCTGCCATAGATAATGTTCGGATTTACCCTGTTGATGCCCGAATGAAAAGTTATACTTATGATCCGTGCATTGGCATAACATCGGTGATTGATGAAAACGGAAACCTATTAAAGTATTATTATGATACGCTGGGGCGCCTTTTGCAGGTCAACAGTGAAAAAGGAATTGAAAAGCAGTACCGGTATAATTATAAGACCAACTAGAGCAGCACAATAACTTACCAAATTGAAACCGGTTTATCTATTCTGTTTTTCCTTTCTCTTACTGTCCGTATTTGCGTATGGCCAGCCTGAATTAAAATTGTCGGATGAGCATTTGAGTAAGGTTCTCACTGAAGATAATCCGGTAAAAAAGCGTCAACTCTATTTGAAATACTTTCATAAAGACAGTATCCGGCATGTGAAGGAAGTAGATCGATACTGGCAGTCGAAATTGGACAGTAGCAGTGCATGGGTGAGTGATCGAAGAAAAAAACTATTGTCAATTAAAGATAGAATACTTAGCACTACTCAAGTAACAGGCAAGCGCTTACAAGCAGATTTCATGCTTGATGAAGACGTGTATCGCATGCCCTTGCAGCTGGAGATGAAATTTACAAATAATGGACTTAAAGTACATTATGACATTACCCGTCTGTTCTTAATTGAGGCGGCTAAAGATTCAGCTCATCTTATAATGAGTTTTGATTTTCAACAATTTGCCATTGCAAGTAAGATACCTGATATCAATAAGGCTGGTGATGCATTTTCTCCAGCTAACCTTAACCCATTTAAAAGATTGAAGTTAAAGGGAAAGGACCTGGTCGGTAAAAGAATTAATAACAATGAAGCCTTAACGAAGGCAAAGGAATTAAATGGAGAAGCGAGCCAATATCTGGGTGAATATCAGAAATACCAGGGATATGCTGACCTATCATCCGATTCATTGAAGCAAATAGCTGTCTCGCGTTTTGAAGGTGTGGCACAGAAAGAACTCATGTCATTATCTGGCGTGAAGGGATACCAAAAGGAAATGGCCCAATTCAGCGCCATGCAAAATCAGTACAAAAGCCAGTTGAAAGATCTCAATGATTCCACTGCCCGGAAGGAGATGGCGAAACAGAAGGCTGAGGAGTTGGCCATGAAGTACATTCATGACAATCCTGGGGTTATGCAGGGCGTGCAAAAGAAGATGAATCTTCTTATGAAGAAATATTCAACAGTAACTAACTCCAATGACCTAAGCACCGCAATAAAACGAACTTCGCTAAGCGGGCGAACATTTAAGGAACGCCTGGTAGTAGCCGCTAATTTTCAGCTGCTAAATATAAATCCTGTTTCGATTGATTTTTCTCCACAAGTAGGTTACCGGTTCAACAGTCTTTTAAGTTTGGGAATAGGAGGGACCTATCGAAAGACCATCCGTGATTCCGTGCCTACCTTGTCGCCTGACGCCTTTGGCTACAAGGCGTTTATTAGTTATGATGTGATTAAATCTTTTTTTGCTTATGGCGAATATGCGCAAAATTCACCGGGTGTAATGATGCAGGAGGGGATAAGCAAGAGAATATGGAAACCGGCAGCGTTGCTAGGAATAGGGAGAAGGTTATCCATCCATAAAAATGTTGATATGACGGTGGTGGCGCTTTATAATTTTATGCATACTCCAGGGGATCCTATTTATCCAAGGCCATTCATGGTAAGGGTTGGTTTTCAGCTGAGCGACATTGCGCTACTGAAGAGGAAACCAGATGTTAAACTATTTTAGTGCGGGGCAATGATTTCCTCATTTCATGAGGAGAAGAAATATCGTGATAAGAGAATTTTTAATTTGCTCACTGAATTACTTATTTATACCTATAGCGAACCCAATATTCACCATTGTGGAATTATTTGGAGCGGTGTTTTTAAACAAATCCTTGTCGGTGGACGTGCTTACCGTAAGGCCCTTTTTAATTTCAGTAAATACGCTAATCGATGCTTGATCAAAAGGTAGCTTGTATTCCATACCAACTCCACCCACCAGGTTCCAACTTAAAATATTTCCAGTAAAATTATTATCGCTTGGGTTGCATGCAGCGGCTTGCTCTTCGGGCAAATATGACCCATTAATTTTTATTTTCGCACGCACTAAGCCACCCGTTAGATAAAAATTTGGCAGGCGTGAAGGTTTACTTAACAGGACACTTAACGGATAAAAATTGATGTGTGCACCGGATTCTATGAGCTTTACGGTTGTTTCCGAATCAGCGGTTGAATTATAATATCCAAGAGGCTTTATTTTTGCTTGCCATAAGGAATTACCAAAATTCAGACCTATACTTCCACCATACTGATCCATACTGGATTGATTGAGGGAGTAGAGATTACTTGACAGCTTGAAAGAATGGACTCCCAAAGATGCTTCAAACCTGTAGCCTAATGCTGTTCTGCTATGGTTTGCTTGTGCATGGGCTTTATTTGAAGTCATTATTGTAAAGCATGTCATTAACATAAATATCAATAGTATATCATGCACTTTATTGTGTTTCATTTGATGGTTTTTAAAATTGAAATGGATAAGTGAATAGTATTTTATCGGATACTGCTTCTATGTACTTTACGTTTACCACCTAACCCAATTGCGGCTCCAAAAGTTAGGGCCAGATTGTTCTTTACTTTAGTTTCATT